>JAYQWG010000021.1:0-40573 GCA_038150225.1 Chloroflexota bacterium | reverse complement strand
TAACGGCTTCCTCGATTGATTCACCCTGATCCATGAATCCAGCCAGACACGAGTAAAACGTAGAACCCTGCCGTGCCAGCGTTTGCCCCATTACGCACTTATCGCCCTTGTACACAAGCATGATTGCGACGGGATCGGTGCGAGGAAAGTGCTCTGCACCGCATCTCTCACATTTACGCATGAGGCCACCCCGGTGGCTCTGTGATTCGTATCCGCAGGTTGAGCAAAAACGGTGAGATGCGTGCCAGTTCAGATTTGAGCGAGCCTGAGCGATGATTCCCGATTGCTGGGCAGGAACATCCGTCGCGGCGGCTCGACCGTCTTCAAAAAAAGCTCCGGGGAGGCGTGCAGCAATTGGTGATGGGTCTTCTACGACAGAAATATCGACAGCAAAGTGCGGATTTCGCTCTTCATCGAAACCTAGAAATTTCGGACCACCGGCTTCAGGGGGGAGATCGTCGAGGAATTCGTGACCGATCCAGCCGAGTTCAGCAGAGCTGTTTCTCGAGACAAGTGGTTTCAGTTTGTGGAACGGAAGGTGCCTGGCGTTTGATTGCCGCATCATCTTCTTCAGTTCATCTTCGTCTCGTCGAGCGTGATCGCCGCGATCGAAAGGGTTACCTGCGAATGTGTGCGTGTATGCCAAGCGGTTGTACTCCGGATCTGACTGACTGGGTGTGATGCAGTGCGCAACTCTACACCTAACCGGTAGCTGGTTGGGAGGGGAAAGTTGTTGTCCCTTACGCTTTGAGCCATTTGAGGAACTTTGGGTAGGCCAGGGAAGAAACGGGGCCAACGGGTGAAATACTTGGAGAGTTTCCTCAGGCATTCACACACTCGAGTTAATTACTTCAATTAGTTCGGCGTTCATATTGGACCGTGCGCTCGATCATGGAACGGCGCTAAACCATCGCAACTAGCGGTACTATTCACGACGCACTTTTAGAAAAACGAAATTGACCTTGAAAGACAGGACGAATAGATGACAACTCGCGTCTACTCAGACCACGACACCGTCGACGTCTCAATCGAGAGCGTTCTTGGAGTTGGAGCCGATCCCGCTACTCGGGAGATCAAAACTCACGCAGATGGTCCAAAGGGCAAAGTTCCTTTCACTCCCGAATTTTTGATTGAAGAGCCAAGTGGAAACCACTTTGGTATGTCTCAGAACGCAGGGATGGGTTGGAACCCTTCAGAGTTGCTGCGCAAGCAGTTCATCATTCTTTCGACTGTTGGTGGTGTGAAAGAAGAAGACGGCTCTCCTATTGCCCTAGGACTTCACACAGGTCACTTCGAACTTCGTGACATGGTGACTTCGGCCGCTTACGAGTTGAAGGAACTGAAATCAGTTCCATTCGCTGCATTCTGCTCGGACCCATGCGATGGTCGAACTCAGGGCACTACTGGCATGCTCGATTCGTTGCCTTATCGAAATGATGCCGCTCAAGTTTTCAGGCGAATTGCTCGATCGCTCCCGACGGCTCGAGGAGTTCTCGGAGTCGCTTCATGCGACAAAGGACTCCCGGCAATGATGATGGCACTTGCCGGATTGCATCAGCAGCCGACAGTGGTCGTGCCAGGTGGAACCACGTTGAAGCCGCACATTGGAGAAGATACCGGTCAGATCCAATCAATTGGCGCTCGATTTGCTCAAGGTGAAGTCACGCTCGAATACGCGCAGGACGTCGGGTGTCGTTCGTGTGCGTCTCCAGGTGGTGGTTGTCAGTTTCTGGGTACTGCGGGTACCTCACAGGTGGTCTCAGAAGCTCTTGGTCTTGCTATTACTCACGCAGCGCTTTCTCCCAGTGGAACGCCTGCATGGCACGATATCGCACGTCGATCAGCACGGGCGTTGGTGGCGATGGAACGTCGAGGAGTAACCTCACAGGACATTCTCCAGGAAGCATCTTTCGAAAACGCTATGGCGGTTCATGCAGCTTGCGGTGGATCGACCAACCTCCTGCTTCATTTGCCAGCCATCGCACACGCAGCTGGGCGGAAGCGCATGGGTGTGGATGACTGGAACCGAGTAAACCTTGAGGTCCCTAGACTGGTTGACGTTCTTCCGAACGGTCCAGTTGGACATCCAACGACTCAGCTTTACGCTGCCGGTGGTGTGCCAGAAGTCATGTTGCACCTAAGGAAGCTTGGACTAATCGACACAAGCGTTTACACCGCGACCGGTCAGACGCTCGACGAGAACCTGAACTGGTGGGAAGACTCGGAGCGACGTTACGACACACGCAAGTACCTCAAAGAGGTCGATGGCGTAGACCCAGATAACGTAATCATGTCGCCGGATCGTGCGAAGTCAGCAGGTCTGACAAGCACTGTTGCGTTCCCCATGGGCAACATTGCTCCCGAAGGCTCGGTGATCAAGAGCACGGCGATTGATCCAACGGTTGTTGACGATGATGGCGTCTACCGCAACACCGGTACAGCTCGTGTATTCCGATCGGAACGCGACGCAATTCGGGCGATCAAGTCCCGTGATGAGGAAGAGAAGATCAAGGCAGGCGATATCATGATCGTCACCTGTGGTGGTCCACTCGGAACCGGAATGGAAGAGGTTTATCAACTCACCGCAGCGTTGAAACACCTTTCATATGGCAAATATGTCGCGTTAATTACCGATGCGAGGTTCTCTGGTGTTTCAACTGGAGCATGCATTGGTCACGTCGGTCCCGAAGCCCTCGCAGGCGGACCGATTGGCCGAGTGAAAGACGGTGATCTGGTCGAAATCATCGTCGACCGTAACAACCTTGCTGGGTCTCTCAATCTCGTTGGCGAGAACGGTGAGAACAAGGGAGCAGACTGGGGCACCGAGGAGCTTGAACGCCGGGGTGAACCAGATGACTTAGCGCCGCATCCACAACTCCCGCAGGATTCGAGACTATGGGCAGCTCTTCAGTCCGCCAGTGGTGGTACCTGGGGTGGTTGCGTGTTCGATGTCGATTCGATTATCGAAACGCTGGAAGCCGGTAAGAAGGCTCTAGGGCGCTAGAGCCTGATTTGGTGAAGGTTGGCTACTGCTCTAAGAACATACGGTAGCCAACACCAGGCTCGGTCAGGATTGGTTTCGGTCGTGAAGGATCCTCTTCGAGCTTCCGACGAAGCTGCTTGACGAAAGTCCTGAGGTACTCGGTTTCTTCACCGTACTCGGGGCCCCACATAGCCTGCAGAAGCTGACGTTGGGTCATGACTTTTCCAGCGTTTACCGCAAGTGATCGTAGAAGGTCATATTCAGTTCGGCTACTCGCTAAACGAGTACCTCATCTTGCAACTTAAGAATCTTTCCACCTTGTAGAACAGTAGAAGCTCGATCCATCTCTCGAATGTTCTGGGAAGGGTCCCCATCGAACACAGCGATGTCGGCCTGCAATCCTGGTTTCAGGCTTCCGATCTGATCGCTAAGTTGCAAAGCCTCCGCAGTTCCAGCTGTGGAGGCGTGGACAGCCTTCCAGTTATCCCATCCGAGGTAATCCACAAATGCCCAGGCGTTGGCTGCTGAACGATCGTGTGTGCCGTACGCCATGCCCATGTCGAGACCTGTCGTGAACCTGACTCCAGCATCGTACATTTTCATCAACGTTTCCACGTGTCCCTCGTGTGGGACAACCTTGAACGAAACTGCCCAGTGAGGATCCATTGGTCCAATTTCACCTCTTGCCTTTGCTTCCTGACCTAATAGGTAGTGACCAATCGTGGGGTCCACCCACTGTCCTTGATCAGCCATCTTTTTGACAGTGTCAGCGTCGTAGTCAAGTCCCTTCGTAGGGTCAACGTCATACCAGCGAGAGTGGATTAGTTGGTCAACACCCGCCTCGACGACGTTTCGAACTCCTTGAGCTGACAACGTGTGAGTGACGATTGGGACGTTCATGCGGTTAGCTTCGTCAACGGCGGCTTTTAGTTGATCCACCGTGTATTGCGGTCGGCGTGGGTTGGCTGTTGGCGTGAACATTCCGCCCGTCGCCATCATTTTGATGACGTTGGCACCCAGTTTGACCTGGGTTCGTACCGCAGTTCGGATTTGATCGATCGAGTCGGCTTCCGTCCCGAAGAACCAGCAGTGCCCCGCCGTAATCGTAATTGGTGTACCTGCTAGGAGCAGCCGAGGACCGGGAGTGTGCCCGTCTTCAATCATTTGCCTGACAGCAAATGCAACCTGGTTTCGTGATCCAAGGTCACGAATGGTCGTCGTTCCAGCCAGTACTGCCTTCCGCATGTTGTTAGTGGCGCGGATCGTTAGCTGTTGGTCGTTTTCAGTAAGGGCGAGTGCCTGCGCGTCGTGAGTAGCGCTGCAATGCATGTGACAGTGTGCATCTACCAAACCGGGAAGAACTGACACATCACCGAGATCGAGGACCTTGGCACTGTCTGTGGAGCCCAGCGATGCCACCGGAGTTACTGATTCGATTTTGTTGCCTTCGACCACGATGGCATGATCGTTCAGCCAACCGTTCGTGTGTTCATTGGCTATTCGGTTTGCTTTGATGATTACTCGTTCAGGCATTAGTTCGTGACTTCTCCGATTTGCTCGCGACTATTTATCGTCTTCGTACCAGATTTCGAAAGCGCCATCGGTGATAAATATATCTACGACATCGCCATCTTCCGTTGCACCATGCTCCATGACCTCACCTTGTGGAAACCATACCCAGGTCCTGGGTCCAAACTCTCTTTTGTGCGTACGTAGGGTCCCTTCGAGAACAAAAATACCGTGACCGCACGGATGAGTATGTTCAGGATTGAGCACCCCTTTCGGATAACGGATCATCCGAATTTCGGCTCCGTTTTTCGGGTCTTTGCGGAGCATCAGGCGGCCCAGGTCGACACCGAGTTTCGGATTGTGACTGGCTTCCCACTCGGTTGATGTTGTGTCTTTTGTGTAGAACTCTTCGGTCATTCTCGATCCTTATAGTTTGGGCCGCCAAGGGTCGCTAAAGGGCTTTCCAGTAGCGCTTGCCTTCCCAGCGAATCATCGTGCCCCAACCCGGATAGCTCAGATGGCTACCAATGACAACAGCCTTCTCGTTTTCTGCTTTGTCGAGAATCGAGTTCCTCGCGTTAACACCCATTTGTGTGTCCCAATCGGGAGTGTAGAGATAGTCGGTCGCAGTTGCCTGCATTGGTGATCCCAAGATGTCACCCACCAAGATTGCACGCTCGTTCTGTGAAGCGATGAGCAGGCTCATGTGACCAGGTGTGTGACCCGGTGTTGGAAATGCGGTTACGCCAGGTGCCAGCTCTGTTTCACCGTCCATGAGTTCCAGCAAGCCCATTTCATCGAGTGGAATGACGCTTCGTCTCGTGGGTTTTCCACGCAAAGGATGATCTAGCAACTCAGGTGACGTGAAATGATTCCAGTCAGCTTCATGGACTCGGTATTTTGCGTTTGGAAAAGTGACGGGACGATCCCGTCGGTCTTCCCTAAGGTTCCAGCCGACGTGATCTCCGTGCAGGTGGGTCAGAAAAACGGTATTGATCGAGTCTGGGTCTATGCCGTTCTTCGCGAGATCATTCATTAACTCGCCGGGAGCCGGGTGTCCCAACATTTCGCCGTGAGGTCCGAATCCCGTATCCGCGATAACTCGCTGGTCACCAGACGTGAAAACAAACGAACCGAGATTGTTCTTGAAATGCTGCCCTGAAAAGTACTCAGGGAACCGATCGTAAAACGGCTCCCATGCTTCAAGAGGAGTTTCCGGGAACAACTGTCGGGGATCGAAAGTAACGCTGCCATCGGTTAGTCCTGTGATGTGGACATCACCAACGGTAAGAGTGTTGTTTTGTCGCCGGTTTGAGTTAGTCATATAACTAGTTCGAGAAAGCTGTGCGAGTTCTACACCGTGAGGGTATTGAGTGCAAGGTGGATAGCGAGGATTCGGAGGTGGTTGGCAGCTGGACTGAGCTCGAAGAGGCGTTGAAAACTCACCTGAATCGAATGCCAGGCTGCGCGGTTCCTGGAAAATGCCAGACCCATGCTCTCTGATCAACTGCCCGTCCCAGGTCAAAGCTTGTAATCGGTGTCCTAGGAACTAGGAAACGATGAAGTTTCCACCGGGGTCGAAGTTGAAGTTGGTCGGGGTGCTGAATTGACCGGGTTCAGTGCCGAATTCACTCTTGTTCTTTGGCACCTGGTATCGGTCAATCTTAGGGTTTTCGTCTATTCTTTTCGGCGAGGTGAACACCTGATGAAACGAATTGCTGTTCTCGACGATTACTGGCATGTAGCTGACGAGCTAGTCGATTGGTCTCAAGTAAATGATGCTGAGATCGATATTTACTATGACACGATCCTCGATGAGGATGCGTTGATCGATCGACTCAAGCCTTATCACGCGGTCGTGACGACCAGAGAGAGGACCAGATTTCCTTCGTCAGTACTGTCTAGACTTCCAAACCTTGAACTGATTGCCGGCACAGGAGCGCGGCAGGCGAACGTTAATCTCGAAGCCGCTGCAAAAAATGACGTGTTGGTTTGCATCACGACAGGATCTCGTGGGCGAGGTAATTCGACTGCAGAGTTGGCATGGGCTCTGGTTCTCGCCGTCACTCGGAATGTTCCCTGGGAATATCGGCAAATGTGAGAAGGAAACTGGCAAACCCGTACTGCCGAAAGCCTGGGTGGTAAAACCCTCGGCATACTCGGTATGGGGCGCCTCGGGACGAAAGTTGCCGGTTACGGCAACGCGTTCGATATGGACGTGATTGCATGGGGTCCGACCCTGGACGCGGAACGAGCTGCATCTCATAACGTCGAGTACGTAAAACGAGATGAGCTGTTCCGGCGATCTGACATCCTTTCGATTCACGTTCCCCTAACGGACTTGAGCCGGGGATGGATCGGGAATCACGAGTTTGGTCTGATGAAACCAAGTGCATATCTCGTCAATACCTCAAGAGGTCCGATCGTTCAGGAAGAAGCACTGATCAATGCTCTTAGCGAAAACCATATTGCAGGTGCTGCGCTCGATGTTTATGACGTTGAACCACTTCCTAAAGACCACCTCCTTACTCGACTCGATAACGTGGTTTTGTCACCTCATTTGGGCTACGCCACCATGGACACCCTTAAGGATTTCTTCGAGAAATCAATTGAGAACTTGAACGCGTGGATCGCTGGCGCTCCGATCAATCTGCTGACCGAAGACTGAAACATTACTTGACCCAGTGGGTTAGTCTGCGCACCTCACGATCTCATAGGGTCGATTTGCAAAAGGGGTGCGAAAAGTGACAGAGAATGGTGTGATTGCCGAGCACGTTACTTTCACAGGTGACAACGGCAACCAAATAAGTGCGTATGCAGCCCGTCCAGTCGGGGATGGTCGATTTCCTGGAGTGATAGTCGTACATCACATGCCTGGGTGGGACGACGCTACTAAGCAAATTGCTTTGAAGTTCGCGTTCTACGGTTACAACGCTATATGTCCAAATCTGTTTCATCGATTCGGTGAAGGTTCTGCTGACGACGTTGCGGCAGTTGCCAGGGCTGCCGGCGGAAAAGCCGATGAAGAATTTCTCGGTGATGCTCGTGGCGCGTTGGGGTATTTGAGAGCTCTACCGACTTCGAATGGCAAGGTAGGAATTATTGGTTTCTGCTCTGGCGGGCGCCAGTCTTACCTCGCAGCTTGCAAGATCCCTGAACTAAACGCAGCTGTCGATTGCTGGGGTGGGCGTGTGATTGCTTCCGAAGACCAGCTAACAGATCAACAACCTGTTGCTCCAATCGACTACACATCTGAGATGGATGTTCCGCTACTAGGAATTTTCGGGAATGAAGATTCTTCTCCTACGCCAGAAGATGTCGATAAAACCGAAGAAATCCTGAAAAAGGCTGGCAAGGAGTATGAATTCTTCCGATACGACGAAGCTGGCCACGGATTTTTCGCTGTGGATCGACCCGGGTACAGACCCGTTCAAGCAACTGAAGCCTGGGGCGAAGTGTTCCGTTTCTACAAGAAACACCTCACTTAATCGTCCAGCAATATCAATTACCACGTTAGAGGAACCAATAAATGTGCTCATGGATCGTTGAAAAAGCCGAAATGAAAGGCGTTGGTAAAGGGTCAGAAGGATGGTTCGATCTAAAACAGGCGAATGTCTACTTTGACCATCCCTTCAAAGCTGCGATGGACCACGCCCTGATCATTGACTTCGTGAAAGACCCGGATCGTCCAGACGGCCGAGTAGCGGTTGAGATTGATGCTGAATCCGCCAAGCGACTCGTCGAGAGCATCAATCGAGCACTCACGACCGGTGAGGCTGTCCACATACTTGGAGAACCTGCTCACGCTCATTAGCGAATTTGGAGGGGTGGGGAGCAGATAGGGTGTTTGTGCTCGACCGCTTGGTCGATCTCACGAGCCCACTGTTTCCGAAATGATCATCGAAACACCAATCCCAAAAATCGATATCAAACGTCCTGCTCCCGAACTTATTGAGAAGGAGAATTGCGCAAGCTCGAGATCAAAGCATCAGTTATTGACGGTTTGAGGTCATTCATTCCGGGTCAAAGCATCGTTGGCCCGGCGATCACGTTGCAGTACCTGCCGAAACGGGAAGATCAGTACACTGAGGGTGAGTACAAAGATCCTGAATCACAGGTTCATCGCCATGCGCAGTATCACGTACAGGCAGGTGATGTGATCGTAGTCGATGGTCGTGGAGAAATCTCTTCGGGTGTGTTTGGCGAGATGATGTTGACCTATCTCAAAGGCAAAGGTGGCCTCGGCATCGTGATCGACGGTGCAATTCGAGATTTTGGTGATGCCAAGGATCTTGGGCTTGGTATGTGCCTCAAGGGAGTCACCCCATACAGCCACACCCAGACCGTTCAATTTCCGTATGCCTATAACGACCCTATTGACTGTGCGGGAACTCTCGTATTACCGGGCGACATCATCATTGCCGATGACGATGGTGCAGTAGTTGTTCCGATCGACTATGCAGAGCAGCTTGCTGAGCATGGTGGAGAACACGCTGAGTGGGAAGTGTTCACTCGAATGAAGTTGGCAGAAGGCGGAGACCTTCGAAAGTACTATCCGTTAACTGACGAAGCGCGAGCTGAGTACGAAGAGTGGAAGAAAGAGAACGGGTAGGGAACAGTCTGTCTAGACCAATGTCGTGGCACATGATCCAGTAACTGCACTTTCTGAGTCAGACGCAACCGGTCGCATCGCCGAAATTTTTGCTGAAATCCGCGATGTGATGCGACTGCCGTTGATCACTTCGATCTGGCGAATTCTGGCGTCGGTTGATGGCGGTCTTGAGTCGACTTGGGCGGCAGTCAAGCATCTTTATCTCAGTGCCCAACCTGATGAGTTGCTAACACGACTGTCAGAAAGTGATGAACGACTACATCTGCCACCGATACCACCAAAGCTCTCAGAGCTTGCTGCCGGTTTGTCCGATGATCAGATTTCGGCTGTCGATTCGATTTTCGCGGCATACAACCGGTCGAACGAACTCAACTTCATCGCTCTTTCGGCTCTAGTGAATGGTGAACGTACGCAGTACGAGAGTCCGAACCGTGATTTTGAACCGATCGAATGGGGAGAGTTGCCTAGGCTTCTAGAGCAGTGTGAGATTGAACCTTCGACATGGAAACTCCTCGAACAAATCAAGCATTTGGGTTCGGACAGTTCTGATTCTGCGATTGCCACTCTCTGGCGGCATCTTGCTCACTGGCCAGAGTTACTGAAAGCGATCACCGAATCATTCGAGGTTGGACAAAGCGATGGATCACTAATCGCAGTGGTAAATGCGAACCACAGGCTCACACAGCAATACGCATCAGAATTGGTTTTGCCCGAGTTCGACCGGGAATCGATTCCAGACGAAGCCTGGTCTCTGGTGATTGACTACGTCGATGGTCCAGCGAAAGTTAACCGAATGGTTGTATTAGGAAACAGTGCCAGACGCCGGCTTGAACTCTCTAGCCGCGCTTGAGCGTCGACAATCCCGATTTAATTCCTTCGGCTGCGTGTGGTTGCCATGCCCACGTGAAGAATTTGAATCCCTTATCGATAAAGAAGTTCGGGTCGAGTTCTGGTGGGATGAAGTACATGCCTGGAACAACACCGTTTCGAACGCAGCCCTCGACAATTTGATCAAGACCGCGCTGGTACTCGTCGGACATCCAGTCGAGTGGAACGCCGAGCTCAATCGAAAGGTCACTTGGACCGATCAGATAAACGTCGATTCCGTCGACGCTGAGAATGTCATCAATGTTTTCGATCGCACGTTTGGTCTCGATCATTGGGATGATGAGCAACTCTTCGTTCACATAGTCGAGGTAGTCCCGGTAGTTTGGAAATTCTTTGCCCCAAACACCTCGAACACCTGAGTTGCTGCGGTCGCCGAGTGGTGAGTACAAGCAGGCATTGACCATATTTTCAGCCTCTTCACGAGAGCTGACCATTGGAACGATGATGCCTCGTGCCCCCATATCCAGGGCTGAAATGATCTGGTGATAGTCGTTTCCTGCTACACGAACGATCGGAGTTGCGTCAGTTGGGTTGATCTGGTCGAAGGCAGGCTTTAGCTGTTTTATTTCGACTGGGGTGTGCTGGGTGTCGAGAAATATGAAGTCGTAGCCACCATCTGCGAGGACGGTGTTGTCGGTCCAGATGTTTCCGCCGGTTCCAACTAGAACTTCACCGGCTTTTAGTCGCTGTTTGATCGTGGCCACGGGTATGCAATCTCCGAGTGCTTGTAGTTAGCTCGGCGGGATTGTACATACGACGGACTAGGGTGCATACCCGATCGGGAGGTTGCCCACGGTCCCAGGTTGAGGGCTTTTTGCGCACCTGAACGCGGGTGTGCCACCTAAGTTTGTAAACGTTTACTTACTTTAATATGGTAACGTGTCATAGATAACTGGGAGGATTGGTTCCATGACAACCCTACGTTTGAGCGATACAAATAGAAGAGCGTCCTACTGGACGGGTTCTTGCGGTGCCACGAGCTGCTAAGAAGAGACCGAGGTGATTTCTGACAGCCACCAGACGAAGGTGGAAGTACTTACTATCCTGGCTTCCCCAACCCATCGAAACGGTAGTCATTTGCACGGGAACCAACTCGTAACAGGCTACGCCGAATACGGCGGAGAGCGACCTGTCCTAGTTACAGACAACAGAAAAACCCCAGGCAACACGCCTGGGGTTTTTATTTGAGTTTGCTGGCGATCCCGAGCAGATTCGAACTGCCGATCTCCTCCTTGACAGGGAGGCGTGTTAGGCCGCTACACCACGGGACCGTATCTATTGAGGATAGGTCTGAGTACCCGTAATCGTCAACATCAGAAACGGGGTCTCAACCGGAAATCGTTAGCCGTAGTTACAGCCAATGCCTTTGTAGCCGATTTCTACTTCACCACTGGCAGTCACCATCACCGGAGTGATTTTGTCTCCGCCGGATAGACGCTCAACCTCTGACCATTTTTCGGGTTCTTTCGAGACGTCAATCTCGCGGAATTCGATGTTGTCGGAGACGAGATCCTCTTTCAACAGGTCGCAATATCCGCAAGTGGGGTGCGTGTAAACAATTGCGATTCCATCTGCTGGCGCAGGTTCAGTAGTCGGCATTCAGTCTCTCGGGTCGTTCAGGTAGTTTGGCTTTTTCTATCGTAAGGCTTGTAATGCAGGTTCGGAAACAGAGTTTCCAATTGCACTCTCAAAACCTACATCTCAATCGATTTTTCACCCGATAGATATCCTTCAGGATCCGTTTCGAATGCGACTCGGCATCCTGGACCACAGAAGTAGTAAGGCTCACCTTCGTGTGTTGCGACACCACCGGGAGGATTGCCAGTGTCGACCGTCATACCGCAAACGGGGTCGATTGCCGACTCAGATTTATTGCTCAAAAACGGAATTTTCATTCTGATCTCCAGTTAGCGACTAGTTTGCTTTAACTTGTTGCCTAATTTGATGTTTACCTGGCGGATTTGGATTGTTGCTACCGGGAAGGCTGAATGATTTTCCTAGACGCAGTGAGTTAGTAACCACGGTCACGGAGCTAATTGCCATTGCACCTGCTGCGACCACTGGATTCAGAAATCCGTAGTCGCCAAATAGAGGACTGAGGACTGCAGGCGCCGAGCCATCGCTGAACACCGGGTACAAAATACCGGCAGCGATCGGGATTAGCATCACGTTGTAGAAAAACGCCCAGAACAAGTTCTGCTTGACTGTTCTCATCGTGCTTTTGCTGAGTTGGAGTAATTCACGAACTGATCCCGGGTCACCGGCTGAAATTGTGACATCAGCAGCTTCTATCGCAATGTCGGTTCCAGTACCAATAGCGATGCCGACATCGGCCGACGCTAGTGCCGGGGCATCGTTAATTCCATCCCCGACCATTGCGACAGTTCGATTGTTTGATTGAAGTTTTGTGATTTCCGATGCTTTCTGATCCGGAAGAACTTCTGCGACAACCAAAGAAATTCCAAGTTCATCAGCGACAGCTCCAGCGGTCCTACGGTTGTCACCAGTGAGCATGACTGTTTCGATGCCCATATCGTTCAGTCCGCGTATGGCGCTCAACGATTCGGGTTTGATTGGATCTGAGAGAGCAATGATTCCGATTGGTGATTCGTTTTTGCTCACAGCGATCACTGTCCGACCAAGATCAGAAAGACGCTTTATTTCCTCGGCAAATGTTGATTCTTCGCCAAATACCCACTTCGGATTTCCGACTCTAACTGTTTCGCCGTGAACGATTCCTGAAAGACCCTTCCCAGGTACAACTTCAAGATTTTCTGCGCCACTGATCTCAAGACCAGAGGTACGTGCGTTGTCGACAATCGCCACTCCAAGCGGGTGTTCAGACCTTACTTCGAGAGACGCAGCTAACGCGACTAATTCGTTTGGATCGACACCTTCAGAAGCTTCAATATCCGTTACACCTGGAGTGCCCTGAGTCAGGGTCCCTGTCTTGTCGAATACAACTGTGTCAACCCTGTGTGATCGTTCCAGAGCTTCTGCGTTGCGAATCAGAATCCCTGAGGCAGCACCTCGCCCCATCCCAACCATGATTGCTGTTGGAGTTGCGAGTCCGAGAGCACATGGGCAGGCGATGACAAGTACAGCGACGGTCATGAGAAGTGCGTTGATCACCGCAGGCTCAGGGGCCAGAAATGACCAGATTGAGAACGTGAGCACAGCTGCAATCAGCACCGCAGGAACGAAGCGGGCAGTAACTTTGTCCACAAATTGTTCGATCGGTGCTCTTGACGCCTGTGCCTGTTGAACTGAACGGACGATTGAAGCGAGAACGGTTGACCTGCCAACAGCTACTGCTGTGAATTTGACCGATCCAGTACCGTTCACCGTTCCCGTGTAGACGGAATCTCCGACAGATTTGGACGCAGGAAGTGGTTCTCCGGTGAGCATCGACTCATCGATGGTGGTTGATCCGTCTGAAATCTCACCATCGACAGGTACACGCTCGCCGGGTCTCAGCAGGACTTCGTCGCCAACTAATACTTCATCGAGCTCGAGTTCAACCGGTGTTCCATCTCTTACAACCATTGCTGTCGCGGGTTGTAGTGATATGAGTTTCTTGATCGCGTCTGATGTTCGACTGCGCGCCCTTGCCTCAAGCCACCTTCCAAGCAAGATCAATCCGATTATTGCCGTGGAGACGTCGAAATATGTTCCTGTTGCATGCGCACCGCCAACGTCGGCACCCGAGAACAGAAGCGAATCGGAGAAAGCGGGACGAAGAGCCGTGACGGCAACACTGTAAAAGTAGGCCGTCGATGTTCCAATCGCGACGAGAGTGTTCATGTTCGACGTACGTAATCGAGCAGCACTCCAGGCAGATTTGTAGAACCTTTTGCCTGCCCAAAATTGAACTGGAGTGGCAAGAACGAGGAACAATACGTTCACCAGTGTTGGCGAAAGACTCTTCAGCGAATCAACCGACTGGTAGTTCATCGCAAACATGATGAATGCGGACACTGCCACGCTGATGATCATACGGTCTCGGGTTTCACGGATCTCCCTGACACGAGCTTCCTGGTCTCGATCCCCGAATACAGACTCATCTTCGTCAGCGAACCCGCGAATGGAATACCCGGCGTCCGCGACGGCATCTCGTAAATCAACCTTCGATACTTCCGATTCGGAGAATTCGACATACGCGGTTTCTGTTCCGAGGCTAACTTGAGCGTTCGAGACCGCCGGAATTTCTTCTAGCGCGTTTCGTACGTGATGCACGCACGCTGCACACGTCATTCCACCTACGCTGAATGTCAGTGTGGAGAGTTCAGGATTTTGCTCGCGAATCTGGTCGAGGCTTTTTGAGTTATCTGTCTGCAATCTCGTACAACTCCACGAGCTCACTCAGGACTTGCTCGTCCTGACCCTGTCTAACTCCATCGACCACACAAGTTCGCAAGTGACCGTCTATTAGGAGAGACTCCAACTTCTGAAGAGCACGTCGTACGGCGTAGGTTTGACGCAGTATGTCTACGCAGTACCTGTCTTCCTCGACCATCTTTTTCACACCGTTCAGGTGTCCTTCGATGTAATTGAGTCTACGAATTGCAGTGTCGCGAGTGGATGATTTCAGCTCGCTGTGTCCATGATCGTGTGAGTGTTCCACGTTTCACCGTTTACAAAATTTGAGAGTGCGATAACATCCAGTATACCCCCACCCAGGGGGTCTGGGTAGAAAAGGAGATTTGTTGAGAATCAAAATATCGATACTTGCGCTGTCGGTAATCGCAATTGCAATCGTGGGTTGTACTGGTGGCGAAGAGGAAAATGACGCCAGATTTCCGATTCGAATCGAGGGTCGTTCTATTGATTCCGGCAGATCGGTTTACGAAAGCAGTTGTGCGAGCTGCCATGGTCCGGTGAACGGACCAACGACATTAGATTCGGCACCAATACACGGAGACGCAGGGCACACCTGGCATCACCCAGACAGACTGTTGTTCGACTGGGTAATGGACCGTCCACCCCTGGCCACGAGCATGCCAGCGTTTAAAGGGAAGCTCTCAGAAGCGCAAGTACTCAATGTGCTCGCGTACATTAAGACTCACTGGCGAAGTGACATCCTGGAGAACCAGCTGGAAGGTTCAGCGCAATACGAGGCTCAGGTCGCTGAACTCGGGGAGAACTGAGTCGAAACTGTCAGCTGTTGGCTTTCGAATCGTCGAAGCAACTCCGGTGGGCTGAATGGCATGGCCGCCTCGGATCAAGAACCCGGCAATGAAGTTCTCTCTCAGATCAGCCATTTGAGTTTCTACCACTCGCGTTCGTACCGATCGCTCTTTTGTTCTGACTATCTGGACGTATTCGACGATACGGCTGTTGATGACTTCGTCGTGCTGACTCCACTTGCGAGTTACGTAGATGGAGATCGCCAACAGTAGTGCTCCAGCTACAGCATCAAGAACGTAATGGTTGGCGGTAGCAATGATGGCGATGAACATCATTGCCTGGAATGCAACCCCAAAGACTTTTATCCATCCGGCTCTGAGGCGGAATGTTCCGATCATGAGGAGCAGTGCCCAAGCGTAGTGAAGACTAGGCATAGCCGCGAATCGGTTGTAGCTAATTGCAGAATCTGAGTTTGGTGAAGGATCAAGCCCCAAGAGTGAGACTGTGTCCGTCATGCCGAATCCTGGTAGGAACCTCGGAGGCGCCAACGGGTAAGCCGCAAATACGAACGCAGCAAGAACCATTGTGACCATGAATGTCCTGCGTAGTTCGTAATAAGACTTGCGCTTTAGAAGGAACAGGATCGCCCCGATGGCGATCAAGCCAACCCACATTCCAACGGAGTAAAAATAGGTAATTGCGACGATGAGGGCGTGGGATTGCTTGCTTATTACTTGCTGAATGAAGGCTTCAATGTCGATTGACAGAGCTGACTCAAGTTGAAGGACATCCCATCCGTTCGATACTGCTTTGAGAACCGGAGACGGATCAGTCAAATTTTTTGCAAGCGCAAAAATGAGGTAGCACGCCCCCACAATTGCTAACTCTTTGACGATTACTCGGGCCAACTATTTGTCTCCCGCAAGTGCACAACCCTGAACTAGGCACCTACTGGTTAATCCGACATTTTTTGCATTTCAGCTTAGTAAGTCAAGTTATTGAGATGCGAGTACTGTGAAAATGAGTATTGGGAATTAGATTCTTTTACACGATTTGAACTGGAAATAGGAGTAGGTCCTACGGCCTCCGCAAGTCGTTTTTAAGTTGAACTAATTTGTATTGACATTCCTGTTGGGCTAGGAATAAACTTCGAGGCTGTCAGAGAAATTGTCCATCTCTTAACGACTCGCCCTGGTATCTAACATCTAATACCCAACTAACCGAAAGCACGTGCTTCGTAATGGTCGCGCGTTCTTCGGTCTTTTCGCGTTCGGTTTCTGTTCCCGTGCGCGTGTGATTCAACCTTCAGCACTCTAGGAGTGTGTGCATGGTCATCGCTGATCGTAGGCTAGCCCCATCCGAGCAGCCCGATTACAAAGCGTTCAACAGCATCGGCAACAATGTCGATGTTCCAAACCTGGTTCAAGTTCAGGTCAATTCATTCGAATGGCTCAAGACTGATGGTCTGAAGGAGCTCTTTGAAGAGATTTCACCAATCGAGGATTTCTCGGGTGGAAGGTTCGATCTGAGATTCCTCAGTCACGAGATTCGTGATTCGAAGTTCTCCGAGCGAGAGTGCCGCCAGCGTGAAATCACGTACTCAGCGCCTCTTTACGTCACTGTTCAACTTGTGATCAAGGAAACAGGTGAGGTGAAGGAACAGGTGCTGTTCTTTGGTGACATCCCAATGATGACCCGGAACGGTACGTTCGTCATCAACGGTGCCGAGCGTGTCGTGGTTTCACAGCTCGTTCGATCACCTGGCGCCTACTTCACGACTCGAACTGACCCGACTACTGGTCGAGAGTTGTGCAGCGCCAAGCTCATTCCTTACCGAGGAGCCTGGGTTGAACTAGAAACCAGCAACAAGGATCTCCTTTCAGTAAAGGTCGACAGGAAGCGCAAGGCTCCAATCTCTACCCTGCTGCGAGCTCTTGGTTGGGAAACTGACGAAGAAATCAAGGGTCTGGTTGCAGATGTAGACGACGATCCTGTTCACCGCTACATGGAAGCGACCGTCGCAAAAGATACTTCAGCAACAACTGAAGACGAAGCACTTCTAGAGTTTTACCGAAGGCTCCGACCTGGAGAGCCGCCGAGTGTGGACAATGCTCGGGAGCTCATCGAGAGCCTTTTCTTCAACGAGCGAAAGTACGACCTAGGACGAGTCGGTCGTTACAAACTCAACCGTAGACTCGGGATCGAGGAAGAAACTCGAACCCTCACCAAGCGCGACATTGTTGAACTCATTCGCCGAATGATTTCGATCAACAACGGTCGAGCGTCGGATGACGACATTGACCACCTTGGGAACCGCCGTGTTCGTGCGGTTGGTGAGTTGATTCAGAACCAGTTGCGCGTAGGTCTTCTCCGTATGGAGCGCGTTGTAAAAGAGCGCATGACCACGCAGATGGATCCAACAGCTACGACTCCCGCAGCGTTGATTAACATTCGACCAGTGGTTGCAGCTGTTCGTGAGTTCTTCGGTGGATCACAGCTGTCTCAGTTCATGGACCAGACGAACCCACTGGCTGAACTGACCCACAAGCGACGCCTTTCGGCACTCGGCCCTGGTGGTCTTTCTCGTGAACGAGCCGGATTCGATGTTCGTGACGTTCACGCATCTCACTACGGTCGAATCTGCCCGATCGAGACTCCTGAAGGTCCAAACATTGGACTGCTCGGTTCTCTTTCCACATATGCACGACTCAACGACTACGGATTCATTGAGACTCCGTACCGCAAAATCCTGCGTTCGATGTCTTCAGACAACCCGGATATCCAGGGACGAACACCGCTCGAAGACATTGAGGATGAGAACGGGAAAGTTATCGCTGAAGCTGGAAAACCAATTACGATCCCGGTTGCTGAAATTGTAAATGCTTTACCAGCGAAGGACGTAAAGGTTCAGGCCTACGTCACGATAGATCAAGATGATCACGCTTACCTTTCCGCAGACGATGAGGAAAGGAACACGATTGGTCAGGCAACTACTCCGATGGATGCCAAGGGCCAGATCACAACCGATCTTGTCGAGGTTCGACAGGGTGGTAGTGAAGCGTACACATACGTTCACCCTGACGAAGTGAATTACCTCGACATCTCGCCAATGCAGATCGTTAGCGTCTCAACTGCGCTGATTCCATTCCTGGAACACGACGACGCAAACCGAGCCCTGATGGGATCGAACATGCAACGTCAGGCTGTTCCGTTGATTCAGCCACAAGCACCACTTGTTGGTACTGGCATGGAATGGCGAGTTGCAACTGACTCCGGTCAGGTTGTCATGTCGGAGACTGATGGAATCGTTTCAAGCGCAACGAGTGACGCAGTCACCGTTGTTGGCGCTGACGGTTCTGAAACTGAATACCCGTTGACCAAGTTCGTCCGATCAAATCAGGGCACTTCGGTCAACCAGCACCCAATCGTCCACAAGGGCGACATGGTTATTCCTGGTTCTCCTCTTGCCGACAGTTCATCGACGGACAACGGTGAACTTGCACTTGGTCAGAACCTGCTGGTCGGATTCATGAGTTTCGACGGTTTCAACTACGAAGACGCAATCATCTTGAACGAGGATCTCGTCAAGTACGACCGATACACATCAATACACATCGAGAAGCACGAGGTCGAAGCCCGAGAGACGAAGCTTGGACCAGAAGAAATCACCCGAGACATCCCGAACGTTGGTGAAGAAAGCCTGCGGGATCTGGATGACGAGGGAATCATTCGAATTGGTGCTCATGTAACGCCTGGTGACATCCTCGTAGGAAAGATCACTCCAAAGGGTGAGACTGAGCTAACAGCCGAAGAGAAGCTCCTCCGAGCGATCTTCGGTGAGAAAGCTCGTGATGTAAAAGACACGAGTTTGCGTGTACCACACGGCCAGCACGGAAAAGTGATCGACGTTCGTGTTCTCACTAAGGAGAACGGCGACGACATGCAGCCCGGTGTTACCAAGACTGTTCGAGTCTGGGTAGCTCACACCCGAAAGATCAACCAGGGCGACAAGATGGCTGGTCGACACGGAAACAAGGGTGTTGTTGCAAAGATTCTTCCCCGTGAAGACATGCCGTTCCTTCCTGATGGAACACCACTCGACATTATGTTGAACCCAATTGGTGTTCCTTCCCGAATGAACCTTGGTCAGTTGCTTGAAACTCACCTTGGTTGGGCAGCGAACACTCTTGGATTCCATGCCCGAACACCTGTCTTCGATGGTGCGCAGGAATCTGTCATTGAAGACCAACTTGCCCGCGCATGGTTCGTACGACAGTCAAACGCAAAAGATCACCGAGACCTCGACTCAGGTGACATCAACTGGGACAAAGTTGATGCTTACCTTTCAGAGCGTGGTTTCGACCGAGACCGACTTTGGAGCGATGCTCAGTCAAACCGTGGAGTTGCCCGAGAGGCATGTCTACGAATCTGGCTGAACGAGATCGCTGGAGTCGATCCGGAAGGCATGAGGCCGACCGAGTTGATGCAGGAAGCTCTGCGAGTTTCTCGAGAGCGAAACCTTTCTGCACCAATTTTCGGTAAGCAGCTTGTACACGACGGACGAACCGGACTGCCATACGACGCTCCGGTAACCGTCGGAAACGTATACATGCTGAAGCTCATTCACCTTGTTGAGGACAAGATCCACGCAAGGTCGACTGGACCTTATTCGCTAATCACCCAGCAGCCGCTCGGTGGTAAGGCACAGTTCGGTGGACAGCGATTCGGTGAAATGGAAGTGTGGGCGCTTGAAGCATACTCGGCGGCTTACACCCTCCAGGAAATGCTCACCATCAAATCTGACGACGTTGTCGGCCGTGTGAAGACATACGAAGCGATTGTCAAGGGTGAGGAAGTAATCCAGCCTGGTGTACCTGAATCGTTCCACGTACTGCTCAAGGAATTGCAGGGACTTGGACTCTCAGTTGAATTGCTCAACGAAGATATTGAGCGATTCACTCCAGAGCAGGAAATGGAGCAGTCGAACGAACTTGCAGCTTCCCTTGGCGCTTCACTCGACTGGAACGATCTCAGTGATGAGCCTCTTGAGGTGCTCGACGTAGAAGAGCTTTCGCTCGATGACGGTTTATCAGCCGAGGTTGTTGAAGAAGACGACGAAGATGACGATTCTGACTCAGATGGAGATGATTCAGGAGACGGAGAGCCTTCGGAGGATTCACTCCAAGCACTCGCTTCTGAGGAATCGGACTCTGACGAAGACGGAATCGTCGGTGTCGAAGACGAAGAAAATTAAGTAAAAATCACCCCGGGTGAGATACACCCGGGGCATCTGGCATCCACTATGGGCTAGCCGCCCACAGGGGTTTTACCCCGAAAGGCGAAGGAAACGGCTACGAATGACACAGTCTGGCGCCGATTTCAACGCAATTAGAATCTCCCTGGCATCGCCAGAGCAGGTTCGTGCATGGTCGTACGGTGAAGTCACAAAACCTGAGACGATCAACTACAGGACCCTCCGCCCTGAGAAGGACGGATTGTTCTGTGAGCGAATCTTTGGTCCGACGAAGGACTGGGAGTGCTACTGCGGTAAGTACAAGAAAATTCGCTACAAGGGCGTGATTTGTGATCGATGCGGTGTTGAAGTCGCCCGATCCAAGGTTCGCCGCGAGCGAATGGGTCACGTAAAGCTTGCAGCTCCGGTAGCGCACATATGGTTCTCGAAGGGCACACCTTCCAGGCTCGGATTGCTTCTCGACCTTTCACCTCGAAACCTTGAGAGAGTTCTCTACTTCGCTCAGTACGTTGTGACTTCGGTTGACGAGGACGCACGCCAAAATGCCATTGAGCAGTTGGAAGCGTACCGCGACGCAGAATTGAACCGACTCGACGAGGATCTTAAAGAGAATCTCGGCGGCTCAAACGTCGAAAGTGCACTCGAGACAACCATGCGGGCAATGTTTGACGCTCAGCGAGAAGCTGAAGAGCGCGAACGTGAACTGGCAGAACTCGACAAGCCTAAGAAAAAGCCAACCAAGGCTCAGCTTGCCAAGGCTGAGAAAGAAGCTGCTGAGCGTGCAGAAGCTGAAGCTCAGGAAATCGCTTCTTTCAAGGGCGAAGCTGCACCAGGCAAACTCACCGAACTGGTTGAAGAGCAGAAGGCTTCTGTTGAAGCAGACGTTCAACAGAAGATCGACGACCTCGAAGCAATTCGAGTCATGGATCTCTTGACTGAAGCTCGATACCGAGAACTCCGTGACCGATTTGGTCAGGTGTTCAAGGCTTCGATGGGTGCCGAGTCTGTTCTCGAAATTCTCCAAAACACAGATCTCGATGCAATTCGCGCCGATCTGCAAGAACAGGTTCGAAGCACTTCAGGTCAGCGACGTAAGAAGGCAATCAAGCGACTCCGAGTGATCGAAGCATTCAGGAAGTCTGGTAACAAGCCAGAGTGGATGGTCCTGACGATGTTGCCGGTTCTCCCACCAGAACTGCACCCTATGGTTCAGCTCGACGGTGGTCGATTCGCAACGAGTGACCTTAACGATCTTTACCGTCGTGTAATCAACCGAAACAACCGTCTGAAGCATCTGATTGATCTCCAGGCTCCAGACATCATAATTCGAAACGAAAAACGAATGCTCCAGGAAGCTGTGGACGCTCTGATCGACAACGGTCGACGCGGTCGAGCTATCCAGGGCTCGCACAACCACAAGCTCAAGTCACTCACTGACCTGCTGCGTGGTAAGCAGGGTCGATTCCGCCAGAACCTTCTTGGTAAGCGTGTCGACTACAGCGGACGTTCAGTGATTATTTCGGGCCCACAGCTCAAGATGTATGAGTGTGGCCTACCGAAGAAGATGGCACTTGAGTTGTTCAAGCCATTCGTTATGAATGCACTTGTTGTCAAGGGGTACGCCCACAACATCAAGAGCGCAAAGCGACTGACTGAGCGAGCACGCCCGGAAATTTGGGACCTTCTTGAAGAAGTTATCCAGAACCACCCGGTGATGCTCAACCGTGCGCCAACGTTGCACAGGCTCGGTATTCAGGCATTCCAGCCAGTACTGGTAGAAGGATCTGCTATTCAGATCCACCCTCTCGTATGTACCGCGTTCAACGCTGACTTCGACGGTGACCAGATGGCTGTACACGTACCTCTCTCACGAGAGGCCGTAATGGAAGCACAGCGCCTGATGCTGTCGACCAACAACATGTTGGCACCTAGCTCAGGCTTCCCAATCGTTTCGCCAACTCTGGATATGGTTCTTGGCGTGTACTACCTCACTGGTGTAGATGGCGAAGAGCTGACTCCGGTTGCGAAGGACGAAGACGGTAATGCCAAGTACAAGACATTCGCCAACTTCGAAGACGCCCGATTCGCATTCGAAATCGAACGTGTAAAGCTGCGTGAAACAATCAAAGTCCGAGACGAGGCTGGTGAGTGGATTGAGACGACCATTGGTCGAATCATCTTCAACCGGGCATTGCCGGAAGAAATGGGCTTCCGAAATCACCAGTTCAAGCGTGGTGACATCGAAGATCTTGTTTCTGAAGCAGTAAACAACTACGGAAACGACGTTACGTCCGAGATGCTTGACCAGCTCAAGAACCTCGGATTCAAGTACGCGACTCAGTCGGGTACGACGATCGCTATGAAGGACATTCTGACTCCGCCTCAGAAGCAGTCTCTGCTTTCTGCTGCTGATCAGAAGATCTCACGACTCGACGAGCAGTACATGGAAGGTCTCATAACTGAGCCTGAACGTTACAAGGCTGCCGTTGAAATCTGGACTGATGTTTCAGACAAGATGACCAAGGCCGTTGAAGACACGCTTCCTAACTACGGTGGAATCTTCACGATGGCGAACTCGGGTGCGAAAGGTAACATCGCTCAGATCAAGCAGATGGCTGGTATGCGTGGTTTGATGTCGGATCCGAAGGGTCGCATTATCGAAATGCCTATTCGCTCCAGCTTCGCTGAGGGTCTCTCGGTTCTTGAGTACTTCATTTCCACTCACGGAGCTCGAAAGGGTCTTGCTGACACCGCTTTGCGAACGGCTGACTCCGGTTACCTGACCAGGCGACTGGCTGACGTTGCTCAGGACGTAATCATCACCACTGATGACGACCCTGGTGCGCAGGGAATCCTTATTCGAGACGGTGGTGCCGACGGAATGCAGGCTCCGCTTGCTGAGCGAATCGTTACTCGTTACCTCGCTGAGCCAGTGGTACACCCTGAGACGGGCGAGATCATTGGCGACCGTGAACAGTTGGTAACTCGAGCAATTGCTGACGAGATTTCTAAGGCTGGTGTTCAGGAAGCATGGGTTTACTCACCGCTTTCCAGCACAACCCAGCGTGGAATTTCGCAGAAGTGCTACGGCGCATCGCTTGCGACTGGTCAACCTGCCCTTATGGGTGAGGCGGTTGGAATTATCGCTGCCCAGTCGATTGGTGAGCCTGGTACGCAGTTGACGATGAGAACGTTCCACACCGGTGGTATCGCTGGTAAGGACATCACGTCTGGTCTGCCACGAGTTGTTGAGCTCTTCGAAGCTCGACAGCCGAAGGGTATGTCTGTTCTTTCCGAAATTGGCGGAAAGGTCGAAATCGCACAGCTCCCAGAAGGTCGAGTTGTACGAGTGATCTCAACTGAGGAATTCTCAGAGGAACTCGATATTCCTGAGACTCACCGCCAGACCGTAAAGACCGGTGACTGGGTTGACGCAGGTGAGGCTGTTCTGTCGGTCAAGAAGACCGCCATGGCTGCCGCTGTGAAAGCCGGTACCGAATCAGAAATTGAAGAAGAGATCTTCGCACCAGTTGCTGGTACCGTTCAAGTAACCAAGGAACTGGTCAGCATCTCTTGGACAGAGACGGATGAACGTGAGTACGTGATTCCGGCTGCATCAGAGATTCTCGTCGCAGATGGCGAGATGATCCAGCCGGGTGCTGCTCTTACTGATGGACCTAAGAACCCTCAGGACATTCTCCGAATCGAAGGTCAGCACGCAGTTCAGCGATACCTCGTTGACGAAGTGCAGGCTGTTTACCGTTCACAGGGTGTGACCTTGCACGACAAGCACATCGAAGTGATCGTTCGACAGATGATGCGCAAATTACGTGTTGATAACCCTGGTGACAGTGATCTGCTCCCAGGTGAGTTGGTCGACAGGCACGACTACGAGAATGCCAACAACCGAATCCTTGCTGAGGGTGGTGAACCTGCCACGGCAAGTCCAGTTCTGCTTGGTGTGACCCGTGCATCCTTGAACACTCAGAGCTTCCTGGCGGCAGCTTCGTTCCAGGAAACCGCACGAGTGCTGACCGAGGCCGCCGTAAACGGCTCGGTTGACCGACTCAACGGTTTGAAAGAAAACGTCATCATCGGACGACTCATCCCGGCTCGACTTGACCAGACTGATGAAGGTCGAGAGCGACTCGGTATTGAGGAAGGTGCTAACGAGCTTGGTAGTCTTACCGGGTTTACCCAGGCACCTGCCACGTTCGAGGAAGCACTCGCTGCTATTGGCGGTGGAGAGCTTGTCGGCGTCGGTGCCGAGAACAGTTCCGATCTTGGTGCCGATGCAGCAGCGGCTGCTGCTGCGGCTGCGGCAACATCAGACCCAACCAGCGATGACGGTGGCTTGCTTGCTGCTGTGACTGCTCTGGCTGATGCTGCGACCGGCGAAGGTGACTCAAGCGGTGATTCGGACGATGACGCAGCTCGTGCTGCTGAAGCTCTCAGGGCTTCAACGTCAACTGCTGAAGAAAGCCCAGAGCCTGCACCGCAGTTCGTCGACGAAGCGGAAGAAGGTGAATCTCAGGAGTAAAACCTGAGGTTTTCCGAAAAAGAAATCTTTCTTGCCCCCGGTCGACCGTACCGGGGGCAAGTGGCTTAACACGACTAGACGAGTCGCATAAGCTCGACGGTCTTCGATTGTGCGATCTTTTATAAATGAAGAAATGGATGTTTTTCGCTATAGGGCTAACTAACATCCTTTGTATAAAATTAAATTTCCGTCTCGGGCGGTTAGCTCAGCTGGCTAGAGCGCGTCGTTGACATCGACGAGGTCACAGGTTCAAGTCCTGTACCGCCCACCAATTTAGACGAGTCGGTGAATATGCAATCAAAGTCGCACATATCTTTGCTCCCAACCTTCGAATTGGTTGAGCGCGACATTGCGGAGTGCAGCCCGTCTGACGGGCGCGACACGTTGACTACGTAGGCACGCCGCCTGTTTCCTGGCGACGTGCCGAATCACTAGCGACTTAGACGCCCTATCAGCGCGTCTCGACCTTTTGATTTCGACCTGACGTGTCGAACCGACGGAGCCAGTTCAAATGGCAAAATTTAAAGACCTATCTCCTGCTGAGCAAAGCCAGTACCGCGACAACATGCGCCACTCAGCGGCGCACGTACTTGCTGAAGCCGTGCTGACGCTATTTCCAGATGCACAACTAACGATTGGACCTCCGATCGAAGACGGTTTCTACTACGACTTCTCAGTCGAAAACCCGTTCACTCCCGACGATCTAAAGAAGATCGAAAAACAGATGCAACAGTCGATCAAATCGAATACCGACTTTGTCGAGAGAGAAGTGACGCGGGATGAGGCACTTGAGCTCGTTAAGGACAACCAGTACAAGGTTGAGATTCTCCAGGGAATCCCAGCTGATGAAAAAGTGACTTTCTGTAGTCACTCGAATGGCGAGTTTGAAGACCTGTGTCGCGGTGGTCATATGGAGCGCACTGGCGACATTCGTGCGTTCAAGCTTCTCTCAACTGCCGGTGCCTACTGGCGTGGTGATGAGAACAATCCCATGCTGCAACGTATTTACGGCACTGCATGGGAATCGAGAGACGCCCAGAAGGATTACCTGAGGCGAAGAGAAGAAGCTGAGAAGCGAGATCACCGGAAACTTGGTCGACAGCTTGGACTCTTCTTCTTCGATCCGATTGCTCCCGCCAGCCCGTTCTTCCTGCCGAAGGGCGCGGTGGTAATGAATAGCCTGATCGACTACGTGAAGGAGCTCTACGGAAAGTACGGATACGACGAGGTGATGACTCCTCAAATCTTCAACACAGATTTGTGGAGGAAGTCTGGTCACCTCGAAGCCTATTCCGAAAACATGTACTTCGTGGATGTCGACGAGCGCGAGTTCGGCGTAAAGCCGATGAACTGTCCCGCAGCAGCAATTTTGTACCAGGCAGATTCGCACAGTTACCGAGATCTTCCAATGCGGATGGCAGACTTCGGAAGACTGCACCGCAACGAACGTTCCGGTGTCACACACGGTCTTACTCGGGTTCGATCATTTGTTCAGGATGACGCTCACATCTTCTGCACAGTCGATCAGATCGGGCAGGAGATCAATTCGTTCCTCGATATGTTGCAAGAGGCGTACAACACGCTCGGATTTGAGAACTATCGATTTGAGTTGTCGCTACGACCAGAAAAACGCGTTGGCTCCGAAGAAATGTGGGACAAGGCGGAGTCTGTCCTCACTGAACTGTTGGACGCGTCTGGACACGAATACACAGCGGAATCAGGTGAAGGTGCGTTCTACGGTCCAAAGATCGATATCTTTATTCCTGATGCACTTGGACGTGATTGGCAGCTGGGCACGGTTCAGCTCGACTTCTCGCTACCAGAGCGATTTGATTTGGAATATACGGCTGAAGATGGCTCTCGCCAGCGACCTGTTGTCGTTCACCGCGCTATGTATGGTTCACTTGAACGGTTCCTCGGTGTGCTTATCGAGCACTATGCCGGAGCATTGCCGCTATGGATGTCACCTGTTCAAGCAGTGCTGGTCCCAATCGCGGACCGTCACATCGACTTTTGCTACCAGGTTCTCACTGAACTGAGGAAAGTCGGAATCAGGGCTCGCGTTGATGATTCCAACGATCGAATGAACGCGAAGATCAGACAAGCACAACTCCAGAAGGTGCCGTACATGCTCGTCGCTGGTGACCGCGAAATCGAAGGTGGGGCTGTAGCAGTTCGAACACGCACCGGTGATGACCTCGGTGCGATCGCTGTTGCGGATGTAGTGGCAAAGCTCGAGCAAGAAATCGCAGAACGAGCATAGAACCGCTGTAACTCGCAAAAGCTTCATTTCTGAGTACCCGGTGCAATAGGCAATTCTATTTGACGGTCTATTGCGCCGGGCGTAGCCTTGACTCGCTAGAAACAACTCAAAAACTACCTTTAGAGTCTTCAACACGCGCCGAAGTTCGCGATACTCGTATCAACGGAGATTTACACTTCGTGCCTTCAGCACGAACGAATGGATCAGTAACCCCACATGACGAATGAAGAAATAACGCTACATCGCGGCCTTCAAGGCGTTTACTTCGACCGTAGCGCAACGACCTACATCGACGGTAAGCAGGGAATCCTCGAGTACCGGGGTTACAACATCAACGATCTCGCCGAACAATCAACGTTCGAAGAGACAGCATATCTTCTGATTCACGGCAAGTTGCCGAACCAGTCCGAACTCGACGAATTCGATGCCGAGCTGAAGGCTGCTCGTGAACTTCCAGAGCAGGTCTTTGATGTGATCGACATCGTCAAAGACTCGCACCCAATGGACGCGTTGCGAACTGCGGTTTCTGCTCTCGCATCGTTCGACGAAGATCGAGAAGATAACTCTACCGAGGCGACTATTCGTAAAGGCGTTCGTCTCACATCTCAAGTCCCCTCCATCGTGATGGCGCACCACAATATTCGTCAGGGCAAAGAACCGATAGCGCCAAGCAGCACACTCAACCACGCAGGAAACTTCCTGTACATGTTGAACGGTGATGAGCCAAGCCAAGAGGCGATAGATCTGATGGACAAAGACTTTGTCCTTCACGCAGACCATGGCTCCAACGCCTCTGCATTCACAGCACGAGTAGTTGCTGGAACAAGCGCAGACCTTCACGGTGCAGTGACGGCAGGTATTGCTGCTCTATCCGGACCTTCACACGGTGGTGCTGCTGAGAACGTCATGCAAATGGCGCGTGAAATCGGCAAGCCCGAGAACGCAGCTGACTACGTTCAGAACCTCCTGTCGAACCGCCAGCGAGTAATGGGCTTCGGTCACCGGGTGTACAAGGCGGAAGACCCGCGAGCTGGCCACTTGCGAGAAGGTGTAAAGCGACTCAGTGAAGAAATGGGACAGCCCGAGTGGTACCAGATTCTCGAGGCAGTCGTCGACGCAATGAAGCCGTACGCACGACGTGGTATCCACGTGAACGTCGACTTCTTCGCCGGAGTTATTTACTACCTCAACGGTGTTCCGCAGGACCTGTTCGTGCCGATCTTCGCGGTTGGAAGAATTCCTGGCTGGACTATCCAGGTTGTTGAGCAGTTCGAGCACAATATCCTGATTCGACCGCTTCTCCAGTACACAGGTGATCACGCAGTCGAGTACGTTCCAATCGCAGAGCGAGAGTAACAACACGAAAAAATAATCGATAACCGGGTGCCTTTCGGCACCCTTTTTGATTAATGCACAATGTGCTCCGTATGAACGGCAACTCCACAAAATCACCGCTCGAACAGAAGTTGATCGACCACATTTCGCAGTTTGGTCCGATCACATTTGACTCGTTTATGGAGTCTGCACTTTACGATCCAGAGCACGGCTATTACCCGACTCGCCGTAGAGCACCTGGAGCAACCCCTGTTGGAGTTGTGGGTGATTACTTCACCAGTCCAGTCAGCCACCCGGCTTTTGGAGCCTTGATTGCCCTCCAGCTGGAAGAGATGTGGAGAAAACTGGAACAACCACACGAATTCACAGTGTTGGAAATGGGTGCTGGTGACGGAACACTCGCCGCGGACATAATCGAGTACACGACTAACGAGCTTCCAGATTTTGCAGAGGCAATGACTTATGTTGCTTCCGATCTGGCTCCCGAGGAAAACTCAACGATTGTTCAGTCCAGTTCCGAGTTACCAAGAGGCATCACTGGCTGCGTTCTGAGCAACGAACTAATAGACGCCTTCCCTGTAAGCCGATTCCAGATCGTTCGTGGCGAGGTGATGGAGATATTCGTCGATTGGGATGGAACCAGGTTCGTCGAAGTGTTGCGCTACCCATCTGATCCTGAGCTTGAAGCGAGGGTAGCTGCCTTTGCTCCCAAGCTTGCAGACGGATATCGAGGGGAAGTTAACCTCCGTATCGGTTACTGGGCAGACGTTGTTTCTGATGTTCTCGACAAAGGTTTCGTGCTGACAATCGATTACGGATTTGATCGTCAGGAGTTGTACAAGCCAGAGCGAGTCGAAGGATCGCTACGGTGCTACTACCAGCACACGCTTAGTCAGAACCCACTCGGACGGGTAGGAAGACAAGACATTACGTCGCACGTTGATTTCACAGCTGTCGATCATGCCCTGCACGTGGACGGTCTGTCGAAAGTTAGTCGAGTGTCGCAGGCAGAATTTCTCGAAAATATCGGTATCAACAAGTTTTTCGATGATCCAGATCTTCTAGGACAACGAAAGTCTGAACTCGAAGAGGAGTTCGCCGGCTTCGGATCGCTAATTTCATCTGAGGGTTTCGGTGGATTTCAAGTAGCCGTGCACTCCACTGGTGCCCCGATTGAATTGACTGGTGTCCATGGTGGTGATCCTCTTTCCGAAGGTCATACAACGCCACTACTAAACACCTCTTCAGTACCACACTCCAGACTGCTCAGAGCCAGTGGGCCGTTCAGTGGTCAGCTGGTTCAGCAAATGCCAACCTGGGAACAGCTATTTAGCGACCAACCCTAGCAGCTCTTGCCTCGATTTCGACCACCACTTCTGGTCAGCCCAAGACCGGGACCCCGATGACCGAGCAAGCAATTGAACCGGTATCGAGTGTGGATTCAAGCGACCCTATTGCTTCCGCGAGCTTTTCTGGTCCGCCGACTACATAATTTCGCGCTTGAACGAGGTCATCCCACTCGAGCCCGAGTGCCTCTATTGCCCATCGAATAATTTCTAACGTGTCGGCGACCTGAGGGCCTACTTCGTATGGGTGCTGAACAGTTTCGCCCGGAATAATCGAAGTCGTCCCGGCTACATAAACGACTTCACCTTCAACAACTCGGACTGCTCGGCAGTAGTTGTGCTCCACCTCGAACGATCTTCCGGTTCGCAAGTTTGTCCTGTTGCTGCCAGCAGCTTTTACTGCCTCAAGCTCAAAAACGAAGTGATGATCAGGGTCGCCGACGCCGCTTACAGCTATGCCGGCCGATGTCGGTGTCGAATCTTTCTTGAAATCTAGCCACTCTGAAGGATCCGTTTCGAACTGGGTGTCGTGACGCATGAAATGGCGGGTGGAAACAATGTCGCCGCTACCGATTCCAGCCTCTGAGAGCATCGTAGAAGCCTTTTCAATCGATCGAACTACTTGTGAGTAACGGGATTCTGATGGGGCACCTCGCTGACCGGAGAGCCAAAATTCTTCGTCAACCAATACACCGGCGGAACTAGAAGATTCGAAATTTGAACCGAATCTTGTCGCCGAGTTACCGCTATCTACGATCACCTCAAGTTCCACGGAGACCGCAGCGTCGCCCGGTAAACAGTCGATATGGATGACGCTCAGCGCGGGGCCTGGATGCGGAAAAATAACGCCATGCAATTATTTCAGTAGTGATTCGGCTTCGGCACCGTCAGGTGATGTGTGCCATATACGAGTTCGTACAACGTCCCTCAGGGGAACCCGTTGGCACGAGCCAGCTCAGCGATCAACTGAAACACGCGGTGCGACTCGGATTCAAGACCACCGGTTCGATCGGAAACAATTCCAGAAGTAAAAATACGATCTCCAACCCTCACTGCCGCTGGAGCGCCTGCAGGGAGAGGTGTTGTTGAACTGAGTGTGAATTTGCCTTCATCAGCGATAAAAAACCACCAGGAAACCGGTACATTTGGACTAGCTGACCAAATCCTATCCGACATGTTCACGGGGAACGTGAAACCGGAGTGAGAATTGAGCGAGTCCAACGAAAACCTGAAACGAACTCCACTGCACCAGGTTCATGTCGATTCCGGGGCACGAATGGTTCCATTTGGCGGTTGGGACATGCCTGTTCAATACTCAGACGGAATCATTGCTGAGGTCAAGTCCGTACGCAATTCAGCCGGAATGTTCGACGTATCTCACATGGGGCGTGTGTACTTCGAAGGTTCAGGAGCAGCATATTTCCTGGGGACCATTCTTTCCGCCAACATTCCCGCGCTAAAAATCGGACGAGGTAAGTACAACTTCATTTGCAACTCCGAAGGCGGCGTCATCGATGACGCGATGGTCTATCGGGTGAGTGATGAGAAGTACCTGCTTGTTGTGAACGCCGGAAATTACGATGTCGATCTTGAGTGGATCACTCCGAGATTTGAATCAGCCATGGATGTCATGATGAGTGACGTTACCGTTGAAACTGCCATGATCGCCGTTCAGGGTCCAAAAGCAGTCGAAACACTCGACGAGATGACGGATGGGCAGGCGTCAGGAATCCGCAGATTTAGAGTTGGGCAAGCGGAAATGCTCGATGTAAACGCGACACTGTGCCGGACCGGTTACACAGGTGAGGAGGGATTCGAGGTAATTGTGCCCGCTGGTAAGGCACAAGAACTTTGGAATACTCTCAAGACTTCTGGTGTGAACGAGTGTGGGCTGGGTTCTCGTGATGTTCTTCGCCTCGAAGCTGGACTACCGCTTCACGGCAACGACCTGTCCACAGACACAAATCCGTTCGAAGCAGGGTTCGGTCGCTTTGCCTATTTCCAAGGCGAAAACTACGTCGCAGCTAACGCGCTGAAGCACTTTTCAGAATCAGAATCAACACGTCGATTAGTCGGCTTCAAAATGGTCGGTCGCGGGATACCTAGAGCGGGCCTCAACATACTCTCGGTTACTGATCCAGATAAGAAGATCGGGGAGGTGACATCAGGTACTCACTCACCAACTGTTGACGCTGCAATTGGCTTGGGCTACGTTGGTCAAAACTCAGCTGAAATAGGCACCCGAATCCTGATCGACGTTCGTGGTCGACAGGTTGAAGCCGAAATCGTTGAGCTACCGTTCTATCGACGCCAGTAATTAACCGAGAAATTCACAAGGATCGCGACAAATATGTACCCGGATGACCTCAAGTATTCGAAAGAACATGAATGGGTTCGCGTCGATGGCAATATCGCTGAAGTGGGTATCACCGTTTTCGCACAGGAATCACTTGGTGATGTCGTGTTCGTTGAGCTTCCTGCCGCTGGAAGCGAAGTAACCCAGTTCGAGAAATTCGGTGAAATCGAGTCTGTGAAGGCTGTGAGCGATCTATTCTCACCCGTTGGTGGAAAAATCGTCGAAGTAAACGAATCTATGGCAGATTCTCCCGAAGTTGTGAACGAAGAACCGTACGGATCAGGCTGGTTGATCAAGGTCGCGTTGTCCGACATGGGGCAGCTCGATGAGTTGATGGACTCGGAAACGTACCAGTCCACCCTCGACTAATTTCAATAATTCGGAGACCAGTTAACACCTGATGGCAAGTATGGTCGAAACTCAAGCAAACCACCCTTACATACCCGCAACCGAATCTGAACGTGCCGAAATGCTGGCAGCCATCGGCGTCGATTCTTTGGATGACCTCATTGGTGACATCCCGGTCGAACATCGACATCCAAGTTTGAACCTGGAGCGCGGTCTTTCTGAGCAAGAACTGTCCGACGTATTCAATCGGATTGCTTCGGAGAATGCATCCTCAAGTAACGGTTACATTTCGTTCCTTGGAGCCGGGGCTTACGATCACTACATTCCGTCCACGGTTAAATCGATTCTCCAGCGCGGTGAATTTGTCACCGCATACACTCCCTACCAACCGGAAGCGGCTCAAGGCACACTGCAGGTTGGGTTCGAGTTCCAGACCGCAATTTGTCAGTTAACCGGAATGGAAGTTGCCAACGCTGGTATGTACGACGGCCCTACAGCGTTTGCTGAAGCTTGCCTTATGGCAGCTCGAATTACCCGTCGCACCAAAGTGGGTGTGCTGAACACGACCGATTCTCGATTACCTGACACTCTCGCCGCTTACTCCCGGTACCAGGGCATCGAGATTGTTGAGATCGAATACGACGCTAGTTCCATTCCAGACGACCTGGCATGTGTGGGAATTCAGAGTCCCAATTTCTTTGGCGTCATCGAAGACGTTGAACGCCTGACGAATCTTGCTCATGATTCCGGTGCGCTTTCTGTCGTTCACGTGAACCCAACCGCGCTAGGTATGTTTCGAACACCTGGAGAGTTCGGTGTCGACATCGTGACCGCTGAAGGTCAGCCGCTCGGTGTTCCAATGGCTTTCGGTGGCCCGTATGTCGGACTATTTGCTTGCAAGAAGTCACACATCCGTCAAATGCCGGGTCGAATCATCGGTAGAACAACCGACACCGAAGGGCGGATCGGCTACGCGCTCACCCTGCAAACGAGAGAGCAGCACATTCGACGAGAGCGAGCTACTTCAAACATTTGCACAAGCACCCAATTGATCGGACTTATGGTCACGGCTTACGTTGCGACCCTTGGTAAGCAAGGCATAAAGGACACAGCGAATCTCTGTTACCAGAAGGCGCACTACGCAGCTTCTGAGATAGACAAACTCGACGGATTTTCCGTATCGAGTGAAGGCACGTTCTTTCATGAATTTGTCGTTGCATGTCCAAAAAATCCAAGCGCGATTAATGCTGAACTTCTCAAACAGAAAATCATCGGTGGATTGGACATATCCGATCGCTCTGAAAATGGCATGTTGATCTGTGTTACCGAGACCAGTTCGAAGGACGACATTGATAAATTGGTGTCTGCTCTGAGTGCGATTGGAGGAGCGGTATGACCGTGCAGGAAATCCAATCTAATCAGATTGATCGCAGGTTGTTGATGGATCGTTCGGTTCCCGGGCGTAAGGCATTTACGGTTCCAGAATCTGATGTTCCAGCACAGGATCTGCCGGACAACTCCTTGCTTCGAGATGATGTTGAACTTCCAGAGGTTTCACAGCTCGAAGTTATTCGATATTTCTCTAATCTGAGCCCGCTCAACTTCTCGATCGACACGAATTTCTACCCGTTGGGTTCGTGCACGATGAAGTACAACCCAAAGATCAACGACGAGCTTGCGAACTTGCCGGGTTTGGCGAACATTCATCCATTGCAACCTGACGAAACCGCTCAAGGTGCCATCCGGATGCTCAAGTCGCTTCAGGATGAACTCGGAGAGATAACAGGGCTACCCGGCGTCTCCTTGGCCCCTCTTGCCGGCGCACAAGGCGAATACGCTGGGCTGCTGGTTGCCCGGGCTTACCATGAGCTAAATAACGACAGCGGGCGTACTGTCGCCATCATTCCTGACTCTGCGCACGGCACGAACCCAGCTTCTGCTGCGATGGCAGGACTAGAAGTCGTTACCGTTCGATCTGACGAGCAGGGCAATGTCGATGTAGACAACCTACGCGAACTCGCAGACGAGCGAACATCTGTATTCATGCTGACAATCCCGAGCACTTTGGGATTGTTTGAGCCGAACATTCTTGAGATCACCAAAATCATCCACGATGCCGGTGGTCTTGTATATGCGGACGGTGCGAACCTGAACGCATTGCTTGGTTTGGTGAAACTGGGCGATCTGGGTGTCGATATATGTCACTCGAACCTGCACAAGACATTCTCAACGCCACACGGCGGTGGCGGACCGGGATCTGGTCCTGTGATGGTTTCAGCGGAGCTCGCAAAATTCCTTCCAAAACCAGTCGCTATTGAGATCGACAATGGATTTGAGCTATCGACACCTGAGAACTCGATTGGAGTTATCAATGGGTTCCACGGATCATTCTCGATTGCAGCGCGTGCTTACGCGTATATTAGGGCGCTCGGACTCGAAGGACTGAAATCCGTTTCCGAGAACGCAATTATTGGTGCCAACTACATACAGGCGAAGCTGCGAGACAAGTACGAGCTTGCAGCTGATCGATATTGCATGCACGAGACTGTACTGTCGGCGACCAGGCAGAAGAAACGCGGTGTTTCAGGTCTGGACATTGCCAAGCGTCTGCTCGACTTCGGAATTCATGCTCCAACGATGTACTTCCCGCTGATCATCCAAGAAGCGCTCATGGTTGAGCCGACCGAGTCAGAGTCAAAAGAGACGTTGGATCACTTCATTGCGGTAATGCGCCAAATCGACGACGAAATCGATGACTCCCCAGAGCAGGTGTTGGAAGCGCCACATCACTTGCCGGTGACTCGACTCGATGAGGCAACAGCGGCGCGAAAGCCAGTCCTCAACTGGGCGGACGCAAATCAGGCTGATTCCTAGATCCCGTTTTATCTAGACATCTGGTCCTCACGACCGCTCTTGACAACGTCGGGCATAATGTCGGCATGTCAAAGCATGCACTGAAACAAATCATCATCGCCGCAGTTGTAGTTGTACTTTACATCGGGGCATCGAACTCAGCGTTTGCTGCTGCCGAAGAAAACGTACATGCCTACACGACCACCGGGTCATGGGTGAAGCAATGGTTTGGGCTGGGCTTACTCATACTCGGTGCTGCTGGAATGGCAACGTTCTTCACACGGCTGATGTACGACCGACAACCTGAGAAGTAAGTCGGACTTATTAGCTCGTCGTATGAAAACTGTTTTCGGTCGAGAACACTGAATTCGCGCGTGCTGATTCTCTACAATTCCGAATCCGAGTTTCTGAACCAACTTCGATAGTGACTGCTTGACGACGCGTCCTCACCGAAGTGGAAATATCTAAGTCCAATTGATCGTAGATACGCACGTGCATATTTGGGAGATGCCACCGATTGCTCCAATCGGTCCGTCAGCCCCGAACTTCACTTCAAAACCCTCTGCTCACGGCAACGCTGAACTTTTACTAGAAGACATGGATGCGAACGGCGTCGATAAGACTGTCCTGGTTCAAACCTCGTTTAGTACATGGGACAACGAGTATGTCGCCGCCTCAGCATTGAAATACCCGGACAGATTCGTTTCCATGGGCCTTGTTGATCCCATGGATGACGACAATGCAGAAATCGCGGTCCGTTGGATGGACGAGCGAGGAATGCAAGGGTTCAGGTTCCACCCTCAGTACTACAGCGAGGTGGACATTCTTTTGAAACCTGAGAACCAAAAAATGTTCGAGGAGATCGAAAAACGATCGGGAATCGTTCAGATCCACAACCGACCCGAACACGCGCACCAATTCGACTATGTAGCGGGCAAGTATGAGGGAATCACGTGGCTTATTGACCACATGATGTACCCGGAACCCTCAATGGGTCCTGGGTACGAGGAATATCAGCCGGTCCTTGGATTAGCGAAACATCCGAACGCTATGATGAAAATTTCCGACATTCACAATCGATCGGTCGAAGAATTCCCGTTCAATGACATGCATGACGTGATCAAGCGGGCTATCGACGCATTCGGGATCGACAGGTGTATGTGGGGCACTGGTTACCCCGGTTACCACCGAGTAGAGCACGGATGGTTGTCACTTGCAGACGAGCTTCGTCTAGTACGTGAAGGCTTCGACTGGCTTACACCTGAAGAACGCGACAAATATCTCGGTGAAAACGCGATGAAAGTCTGGAACTGGGGTTAGTATTCCCAGATATTGCTACTAGGTTACTGAAAGGGATTAGCTTTGCTTGAGGCCGGAACAACCGCACCGGAATTTGTGCTCGATAGCCATATTGGACGGGTGACGCTCTCGAAGCTGCGAGGTAAGAAAGTCGTAGTAGCTTTCCACCCTGCAAGCTTCACAGGCGGCTGACTGAACCAGGTGCGCGGGTTCCGTGCACATTACGACAAATTCCAGGAACTCGACACCGAGATCGTGGAAATCAGCACCGACGCGCTTCCCGTTCAAAAGGCATGGGTAGAGAGCATGGGCGAGCACGAGGGCATGATTGGTGTGCCGTTCCATGTCGCATCTGACTTTTGGCCGCACGGTGAAGTGACTCAAGCTTATGGTGTGTTCAACGAGGAATCCGGTAAGGCGAAACGATCAGTCTTCATCATCGACGAAGAAGGCGTGATTCGCTGGTCAAAGCTGTTCACCGACTCAATTCCGGCATCCGGTGAACTTCTGACTGAGATAGAAGCGCTTTAGTGTTTTGACCCCGATTTTCATCGGGGTGACACCTAAGACGCGTTTCAAACGCCCGTGCGATGTTGTAGGTTCTTTTGAACCCTTGAAGATAGCTTTGGTTTAAAGTCAGCTAGATCGATGTCACCCCGATGAAAATCGGGGTCAATCCTGGTTCCCGAATGTCACCCTGAACCTGACTAAGAATCGTCTAAACAAAAAAGCTCCGGCAACAACCGGAGCTTTTTCGTTTCACAGAAAATTCGAGACCTAGTAAAAAGTCCCGCCGCCCTCGGTGCCGTCATCAACAGTCTCACCTGCCAACGCCGCATTCATTGCTGCAATCTGACCGTCGGTTCCAGTCTTCAACAAACGAGCGTCTGAGCCGATCGGGAACCACTGCATGCCCTGTTGGATGCGCCGAGCTGCCTCTTCACCGGATCCGGTATGAACTCCTGTCGCAACTCCGTGTCTCTTACCAGCGTCGACAACCTTTTGAACCTGCTCAATGTGTGCAGGGTGCTGGTTGTCCATTCGAGTTGGAATATCGAGCATGTTCGCGAGGTCGTTTGGACCAATGAAGCAAACATCCACGCCGTCGACCTGCATGATCTCGTCGATCTGATCCACTGCCGCAGGGTCTTCGATCATGATGATCACCATCGTGAGATCATTCGCTTTGGCGTAGTAGTCAGATCCGAATACCAACTGACCACGTGAAGATCCAATTCCTCGGAAGCCACGAGGTCGGTATTTAGCTGCTTGAACTGCCGCTTCCGCTTCTTCGGCGTTTTTTACGTCAGGAACGACAATTCCCATAAACCCAATATCTAGAATGCGTTTGATCCAAACCTTGTCGTTCCAAGGAATTCGAGCAAACAGTGGCTTTCCTGAGCCTTCGGCGGCTCGAAGACAGTTGATGGCAGTGCTCACATCGATAGCGTTGTGCTCGAAGTCGATATTGATCCAATCTAGGTCAGTTTGACGCGCAAGCACTTCAACAACAGCCGGGTCACCGGTGGTCGACCACGTGCCAATTGATGCTTCACCACGCTTGAGTTTTTCTTTGACTGGATTGGTGTCCATTTGAGTCTCTTGTTCTATTTGGAACTGGCCGCAGGCCTATGTTCGTTTGATAGTCGAGCCAAGAGATTACTACTTGAAGTCGACTAATTCGAACCTCATTCGCACAGAACTCACGAATTTGGCTCGGCTAACGAGTCGAACGTGGATAAACTATCTGGGTTATTTCAAAGAACTGTCGGTAAGGGAGAGTAAGAGTTGGCAAGACACACAAGGCTCCAGGCGCTGAACGCCGTTCACGAGATTGGTGTTGTACCTGTTTTCTACAACGGTGATATCGAGAAGGCGAAGAATATCGCCAAGGCCTGCGTAAACGGTGGTATTAAGGTTCTCGAATTCACAAACCGGGGTGACCACGCCTGGGAAGTATTCACTGCTCTCGACAAGTACTGTGCCGCCGAACTCCCTGACGCCATTCTCGGTGCAGGATCAGTCCTCGATGCTGGTACAGCCTCTATGTACATCTCATCAGGTGCCAGCTTCATCGTTGGTCCAGTTACCAACCCTGACGTTGCAAAGGTTTGCAACCGTCGCAAGGTCGGATACGTCCCTGGTTGCGGTACTGCGTCTGAGATTAGCGCAGCCGAAGAACTTGGCGTCGATATCGTCAAGGTATTCCCTGGTTCTGCTGTTGGTGGCCCTGGATTTGTGAAGGATGTTCTCGCTCCTATGCCGTGGTCCTCGATCATGCCAACCGGCGGTGTAGACATCACCGAAGAGTCGCTTCGGCCATGGTTCGATGCAGGTGTTGTCGCAGTTGGAATGGGCTCGAAGCTCGTTTCCAGTGATGTAGTTGCAAACGACGACTGGGACACTCTCGAGCAACGAAGTAAAGACACTGTTGCTCTGATCAAGTCGATCAGAGGTCGATAAGCATTTTCACTTTTCGCTTCCGTCCTTGGAGACGGGAGCTTCCTAGTATTCGGAGACAGAAATGACCAAGGTAGTAACTTTCGGAGAGGTGATGCTTCGACTCGCAACTATGCGACGCGAGCGGTTCACCCAAGCTCGAGAATTTGAAGTCACTTATGGTGGTGGTGAATGTAACGTTGCAGTTTCGCTGGCGCAGTTCGGTGTCGACGCAACGTTTGTAACCGCAATTCCAGACAACGACATTGGTCAAGCCTGTATCAACTACATCCGCCAGTTCGGTGTAGACACCTCAGAAATCCTTCGACAGGGTCAACGACTCGGTACCTACTACCTAGAGTCTGGTGCAGCAATGCGAGCTTCGAAGGTTGTTTACGACCGATCAGCTTCATCTATCGCTGAAATCAAGCCTGGCGAAGTTGATTGGGAGAAGGTGTTCCAGGGTAAAGACTGGTTCCACTTCACCGGAATCACTCCTGCAATTTCGAAGAGCGCAGCCGCCGCGTGTGAAGAAGCGGCCGCAGCAGCTAAGCAGATGGGTCTAACGGTTAGTGCTGACATGAACTACCGAAAGAACCTCTGGTCCCCTGAAGAAGCGCAGGCAACGATGATTCCGATGATGAAGCACGTAGATGTTTCGATCGGAAACGAAGAAGACGCTGAGAAGTGTCTTGGTGTTGCAGCTGAAGGCGTTGACGTAACTACAGGTGAAATCGACCCTAACGCCTACAGACCAGTTGTTCAGGAACTCGTCGACAAATTCGGCTTCAAGAAGGTGGGAATCACATTACGTGAAAGCCAGTCAGCCGATGACAACGATTGGAGTGCAATATACTTCGACGGAGACGAAATTCTTGTCGGCAAGAAGTACCCGGTTCGAATCGTTGATCGCGTAGGTGGTGGAGACTCATTCTGTGCGGCAATGATCTACGGTCTGAACCAGGATGGCTGGAATTCAAGGCAGATCCTCGATTTCGCAGTTGCAGCCTCGGCAATGTCACACACCTTCCACGGTGACTTTAACCTGGTTAGCGTGAAGGAAGTAATGGCAGTAGCAGGTGGAGACACCTCAGGCCGAGTCCAACGCTAGGTCGCTAGCGGCTACTGGCGACTGGTTCTCCCTCCCGGACTGGGAGGGAGTTAGAGGGTGGGAGACTGCGACGTTCGCGACCAAGGACGCATGTCCGCACGGAGCCAACGAAAAAAGTAGATATTAAGAAAAGCCCCGGAGTCATTCCGGGGCTTTTTTGTTGTCATGCCGGGCTTGTGCTGTCCTCTCCCCGCGGAATGGGGAGAGTTGGAGAGGGGGATTATTGCGCTGCTTGCTACCAAGGACGCATGTCCACCCGGAGCTTTACGCACTAATAACCCAGCGCTACTCCATCGCGCCTTGGATCGGC
>JAYQWG010000020.1:21542-42131 GCA_038150225.1 Chloroflexota bacterium | reverse complement strand
TAACGCACCAGCTACCAGATATGGTCCATACGGTATCAGCACGCGATCAAATCCAAAGAATCTTGCCTCGTAAACAACCAACGTAACTGCGCCGCCGAGTAACACGCCAAGGTATAAAGCCATCAATAACGGAGCGAGCCCTAACCACAATCCCAATGCACAAGATAGTTTCACGTCACCCATTCCCATCAACGGACGATTTAGGCGGTCTCCAAGCCAGGCAAGCAGAAAAAATATTGCGTACCCAACCAGCCCGCCGGTCAATCCTTCCCACCATTCGCGTTCGGGTATAAAAAAACTAGTCACCAGGAATATCCCGGCGAGCGGAAAAACGAGTTTGTCAGGGAGAAACGTCGTCTCGAAATCGATGAACGTGAGTGCGAGAAGAATCGGGACTACGACAAGAGTGAGGATCAGCAACCAAGTTGGTTCTTCAATCCGATACCAGGCGAATCCGAACAAGAACGCGGTGCCGAGTTCAACTAACGGATACCGAACACTGAACGCTCTGTGCGGGACACGCTGTGAGCGACGCGCTCCAACCAAACTGGCGAAAGGAAGATACTCCCAGCCAGCAAGACTTCTAGGTCTCGCACCAGATGGGACTCCATCTACATAGTCGTAAGGCTGTAATCGATCAATCAGGACATTGACGATTGCGCCAACGAATAGTCCGAGCAGCGCGAGTAATCCAGGTTCCATAGCTAAGATTGTGCCGTAATTTGAGCTAACGCGTCTTTGGGAGTTTTTGCCATAAATCGGTTTGCCGAATCCCATCCTGTCCTTGCGATTACCGTCGTCAGGAGAGGTTAGGCATCACCTCATTCTTCAACAATCCCATCGAGTTTTCCCAGAAGCCTTTCGGTTCCCACTCGTGCCCCATAGCCATCAAAGTTCCGAATCCGCCAGTCTTTTCGTTCAACTCAGCAAGTTTTTCCGTGACTTCATCAGGTGTGCCGACAATGAAGATGTTGTCTACGAGGTACTCCACTGTTACATCTGAGTCGGGCATATCAGGATCAGTCTTCAGCAGACCCAGCATTTTTGATCTCGGCAGCAACTTCAGAAAATATCCTTCCATGTCGCGTGCAAGAGTGCCTTCAAGTGCTTGTTTCCGAGCCTCAGCAGTGGTTTCTGCAACCACAACCTCTCGAGCAACTCTCCAGTTATTCCGATCTGCGGTCTTTCCAGCTTTCTCAGCTCCATCACTGACGGCAGTCCAATGTGATTCCAGCATTTGAACAGGGACAAAGTTAATGCTCATCGGCAACCACCCTCGTTCACCGGCCATCGTGAGAGTTTCAGATTTTGGGGAGACTCCGGCTACTCCAATCGTAGGATGAGGATCCTGGTACGGCTTTAGGTGGACCCGAAGTGCAATATCCTCTTCCGGTTCTGGGATGGTGAAATCCCACCATTTACTTTGATACCTGCCAGGTACGGGGGCGTCCCACAACTTCAGCACGAGTTCGACAGCCTGTAGAGTCATTTCTCGGTTGTCACCAGTCTTTGGATCGAAGCCGAAGACGTTGAGATCGCCCGGGAATCCACCCGAACCAACTCCCCACATGAGGCGCCCTTTGGACATTTGATCTAGTTGAGCAATTCGATGGGCGATGGAAAACGGGTTGTGGTTCGTCATGCAAGTGACGCCCGTTCCTAAACGGATTTGTGAGGTAAGTCCTAACGCCTGGGCGATAAGCAAATCGGGGGCAGGAATGTTTTCCCATTCAGCCGTGTAGTGTTCTCCGATCCAAGCTTCCGAATAACCGAGTTTGTCGAGATAGACGAGCTGTTCCAAGTCCGCTTCAAGTGTGTCGGCGATGTTCGAGCCGGGTGGGTGCAACGGCATCATGAAGAAGCCCAGGTCCATCGTGAATCCCTTTGAATAAGCAAAGCTGCGAATAATTTCGCCGAATCTTACCGCGGGAGCGGTGGATTTAGACGAAGGTTATTCGTCCAACGCCTTTGCCTGTAGCTCAAACAGTGCGTTGAGGGCTTCGATCGGTGTCATGTTAGAAAGATCAAGTGACCGCAAGGCTTCGAGAGCCTCATTGTCCTGCGATGGAACCTCGCCGAAAGACATAGGCAGCTGATACTCGTCGTTTTTTCGACCGGGCATGTTTTCGAGTTGATCTAGCAACTCCCATGCGCGATTGACTACGTCTCCGGGCATGCCTGCGAGCCTGGCTACATGCACGCCGTACGATTTATCTGCTCCGCCTTCGACTATCTGGTGAAGGAAAACGACTTCGCCGTCATCCTCGGCGACTGCGACGCGAAGATTATGCGCACGTTCCAGGGTTTCGCCCAGTTCAGTCATCTCGTGATAGTGGGTGGCGAAAAGGGTTTTGCACCCAAGGCGGGGGGAGTTGTGAATATGTTCGGCAACCGATCTTGCGATCGCCAGTCCGTCATACGTCGATGTGCCTCGACCAATCTCATCAAGCACGGCAAGTGACCGAGAAGTCGCCTGATTGAGAATCGAAGCCGTCTCGACCATTTCGACCATGAATGTCGACTGACCGCCGGTAATGTCGTCAGACAATCCTGCACGAGTGAATATTCGATCAACGATTCCAATTCGGGCCGAATTCGCAGGCAAAAAACTACCAATTTGTGCCATCAACACGAGAACTGCAGCCTGCCTGATGTAGGTTGATTTACCGGACATATTCGGCCCGGTGATGATCATGACCTGTTTTGTGTCGGTCGATAAATCCAGATCGTTCGGAACGAAGCGACCGGGACCGAGTGATGCTTCCACTACAGGATGACGTCCACCGCTGATTGCCACGTCTCCTGATTCATCAATGTCAGGTTTGATCCATCCGTTTTCGCTGGCAGTTTGTCCAATGGATGCGACGCAGTCGATGATTCCCAGAGCAGTCGCGGTTTCCATGATGCGTTCGCTATGGACTGAAACTTCGGCGCAAACCCTTCTGAAAAGATCACGCTCGATTTCGCTAATCCTGTCGCGGGCAGTGAGTATTTTGGATTCAAGCTCCTTGAGTTCAGGAGTAACGAATCGCTCACCGTTCACAAGCGTTTGACGACGTTCGAAAGACTCTGGAACAAGATCGACATTCGATTTCGAAACTTCCATGTAGTAGCCGAAGACGCGGTTGTAACCAATCTTCAGGCTTTTGATTCCGGTCGATTCTTTGTAACCAGATTCGAGCGAAGCAATGCTCGTCCTTGCATCCCCGGACAAAGACCTCACTTCATCCAGTTCAGGGTTAAACCCTTCTCGGATCGCACCACCTTCACCGACATTCACCGATGGTTCGTCAGCTATGGCGGATTGCAAAAGCTCGACCGTTTCAACGGAAGCGTGCAGCTTGTCGACCAACGCTCCGCCAGGTCGTACCGACTCAGGCAATTGTTCCAACAATGCAGGGATTGTCTGCAATCCACTCCTTAGCGAAGCAAGGTCTCTCGGATTCGCAGTTGAAGTTCTAACTCGATTAGTCAGGCGTTCTAGGTCAGATATCTGAGCCAGTAATTCCTGCACATGTGAACGCATACCGGCGTCGTTACAAAAGGCCTCGACTGCCAATTGCCTGCTGCGTATGTGGGTCACATTCATAAGGGGACGGGTTAGCCACGACCGCAAAGCTCTCGCACCCATAGCTGTCTTCGTCCGGTTGAGTGTCGAGTACAGAGTTGGTCCAGTCGATCCAGAGTGTGACGATGAGAACAACTCCAGATCTTTGATCGCCTTTTGATCCAACTTCATAAACGATGAGGAAGACTCTGTACTGAGTGAAGTTAGTTGAGGGATGGCGCCGAATTGGTTCTCAGCTACGAAATCCAATACCGCCGATGCTGCGGTAATTGCCATAGGCAAATCATCGCAACCGTAGGCTTCCAAAGACTTCGATTTGAAGTGGTCAAGTAAACGGGCTCGTGCAAGGTCTGAATCCAGTCTGGTTTCATCCAATGGTCGAGTTACGACGTTCGTACTTGGCCGCTCATCTAGTAATCGTGCTGCACTCGAATCAACGAGCAGTTCGGCAGGAGTCAGACGGGCTAGTTCATCGTGAAATTCGGAAAAATTGATTTCCGAAGTAACAAACTCGCTGGTCGAAATATCCACGTACGACAAACCGACTGTGTCGCCTTCACTGACTGCTGCGGCAAGATAGTTGTTGGTCGTGCGGTCCAGTAGCTCCGGCTCGATCACGGTTCCAGGGGTTACTACCCGAACCACCTTCCGTTCAACAAGCCCCCTCGATTTTGCGGGATCACTGGTCTGCTCTGCGATCGCAATTTTCAAACCCGCAGCGATCAAGGTGCCAAGATGGTTTTCAAGGGCGTGATGTGGGATTCCGGCGAGTGGAGCTTTCGCACCACCACCAGATTCTCGGGTGGTGAGCGCTATGCCTAATACCCGCGACAACACATGAGCGTCGTCATCGAAGCACTCATAGAAGTCCCCCATTCTGATGAGGAGCAACGCGTCGGGATAGGCAGCCTTGAACTCCAGGAACTGCCTACGACCGGGAGAAAGTTTCTTCTCAGCTTTCTTTTTAGGACGACGCACCTTTTTGGACGCCTTTTCGACGGGCGCTACAGCTTTGTTACTGTCCGTTCCTACTTTGTGCTGAGAGTCGACCATGGGAGCTAGATTCTAGCTCCCTGAGGCAAAAGTTCGTGCTTTGGCGGCAGATTATTGGTACTTAATCGAAGCCGTGTCTGACGCAGACCAGCGCAACTCTTTGAATCCCGAGTTCTTCGGAACTTCAAAAACCAACATCCCGACAACCTGTTGTTTTTCATTGAGCTCGATTGATCCCCACATCGGCTGGAATCCAGGGACGTTGTATTTCTCACTGAACTCAGCGGTGTAGGCACGATCAATTGTGTTTATTGGTGTGTAAGCCCGGTTATTTGTATCGAGAAGGGTCGCCGCCTCTTCATCTATAACCATGCGGACCGAACCTGATGTCTGGTTGTGAATCGTTACATGGACAAATGCCAACTCATTCTCAGATTCATCGTCTGGAACCAACGCCCAGTTGTATAGCGTGCCTTGAGTGTCGGCGCCTTTGTAAATAATGAACTGCTGTGTTTTCGGAATTTCTGCCCGAATCCACAAAGTTCGACCTGCAACGTACAGCGGGTCGCCGCCATCTTGCTCGAATATTGTCATCATGCTGATGAGAACGACTGCGAGAACCACGGAAAAGGCTGTAATCCCCATAAGAACGACGGGTTTGTTTTCCTTCGGCACACGAGTTTGGCGACGTGCCAAAATTTCACCGTTGGCGTCGACATCCAGATATTCGGTGCCAGGATCGCCGCGGAATCCTTCGGTTGGGCTGTATTCGAGGCTTACACGGACAATGTCATTTGCCATGCGTTCGACGGTGCTGACATCCCATTTGAGCTCGGTTTCCCGCATACGAGGACCGTACTCGTACCGGTTGTTGCCTGCGTACTTGATTGCTGCATCAATTTGCGCGCTGTAGTACTTGCGCGCTTCGTCGCCCGTGACGATTACGTCGTTGGGCTGAGCATTGGCATCGATGCTGTCAGCGGTCGATTCATCTCGCGAATCGGCGTCCTGCTGTATTTCGTCGTTCTTCTCTTCGGTCATTCATTGCTCCAGGACCATCAAAAACGGTCGACAAGCGAGATTACATGTTCTGAATGCGGGTTGTGTAGGGCATGCAGACCAACCTATCTATTATTGCCACTGATGTGCCGTTTGGTCGACACGGTTTCGGCTCAAGAGTCAGCGGACGGGTACGTCGCTAACTGCTCAAGCACTCTTGGCAATACGTCTAATACGTCATCTAAATCCGCTTCGGTTGTGTCCTTGCCGAGCGAGATTCGAACACTCCCAACGGCAAGATCTTCAGGTACCCCCATTGCAAGCAGTACGTGGGAAGGTTCTAGTGAAGCCGAACTGCATGCGCTTCCACTCGATGCGGCAATACCTTGAAAATCGAGACCAAGAATAATCGGTTCACCCTCAACACAGGGGAACGAAAAATTCGTAATTTCCGGAACCTTGTTGGTTTCGCTCCCGTTAAATCGAGCACCTGGGATCTCTTCAAGTCCCTTTTTGAGCCGGACCGACATTGCTGCCATTGGTCCTCTCGTGTTTTCCCGCTCTTGTTCGGAAAGGAGGATCGCCTCACCGAGTCCAACGATGCCAGGAACGTTTTCTGTTCCAGATCTGCGCTGACGCTCCTGGCCACCACCAGCAATCAACGGATCAATGTCTACACCACGCCTGACATATAGAACCCCGACACCTTTTGGTCCGTAAATCTTGTGCCCTGAAAGACTCATCATGTCGACGCCCAGTTGATCGACATTTAATGACAGCTTGCCGGCCGCTTGGACCGCGTCAGAGTGCATAAAGATTCGTTTGCCAAACTCGTTCGAACGCTCTTTGACGAGTTTGGATATCTTAGCCACATCCTGAATCGTGCCAACTTCGTTATTAACGAGCATCACACTCACCAGGAATGTTTCATCGTCGATCAGGCTCACGATCTCCAGAGGATCGACCCGGGCGTGTTCGTCAACCCCAACGTAACTGATCCGATATCCCAGCTTCTCAAGCTGCTCCAGCGGATGAATCACAGCGTGGTGTTCGATCGCAGTCGTGATGATGTGCCCTGGTCCATTGAGAGCAGCAGTGCCCTTTAGTGCGGTGTTGTTCGACTCCGAACCACCACCTGTGAATACAATCTCCGACTCCCGTGCTCCAAGAACAGACGCGACTTTTTCTCTCGCTTCATCTACACCGTATCTGGCTTCCCCCGAAAGTGAGTACAAGCTGGACGGATTTCCAAACTTCTCTGAGAAGTACGGCAGCATCGCTTGTAATACCTCGGGTCTAACCGGTGTGGTCGCAGCGTGGTCCAGGTAATTTATTCGATCGTCAGACACTGTCATTTGCGTGAGCTGTAATAAGGTTGTTCCGGACTCGAAAACGTGTAGCCGGGCGAACTTAGCTTGGATAAGATGGTTGAGTTTGGAATCCAAGTGAAACTTAGGGTCGTATTGAACAGCCGTGGAACACACGGTTTATTAATTTTGGCAGAATAGTTCCTCTGTGACCCAGCCGATACTGGAGTAAATATTTGATCAAGATTGAGCATATGTCGAAAAGCTACGGGCCGTACCCCGCAGTAATCGATGTCTCTTTCGAGGTGCTCAAGGGTGAAATTGTTGGCTTCCTGGGACCAAACGGTGCCGGAAAAACCACCACAATGAGAGTTGTGACAGGGTTCACACCACCGACCACAGGTGATGTAACCGTTGGCGGATACAACGTCGTTTCCCACTCCCTCGACGCCCGACGGCACATTGGCTATTTGCCAGAAACAGTGCCCCTCTACCTCGACATGACCGTTTCCGAGTACCTGTCCTACATGGGCTCGATTCGAGGAATGAACAAAAAGTGGGTCAAGGAACGATTGCCGAAGGTGATCGACATGGTTCGATTAGGTGACTATCGCAACACTCTGGTTGGTCGCCTTTCGAAGGGTTACCGGCAGCGAACTGGTATTGCCCAAGCGATTCTCCACGAACCCGATGTCTTGATCATGGATGAGCCAACAATTGGTATCGACCCGATTCAGGTTGTTGAGACTCGCGAGCTGATCAGTGAATTGGGACAGGAGCACACCATGCTCTTGAGTTCACACATCCTTCCTGAGGTCAGCGCAATTTGTCAGCGAGTTCTAGTAATCAACGACGGCAGAATCGTCGCAGACGATAAACCTGACGAGCTTTCGACAAAACTACAACACGCCGAACGAATCGAAGTTAGTGTCCGTGAGGTTGAATCCTCAGCGTTCATTAACTCCATGCGAGACATTCCTGCTGTAATCGATGCTCGAACCGACCAGAGAGCAGCGATTCAACAACGAGCGGCACGCGAGGGATTTGTTCCGTTCATTGTCGATGCCCGACCGAACCTCCAAGCTGCGGAAACTATCGCACGTACAGTCGTAGAGAACGGCTGGGGACTGTCGAACTTGACTCCTTTGCCGATGACGCTCGAAGAAATATTCCTCGAACTAACCACAGAAGAAGATTTGGGCGAGTAGAAATTGAGATACATCACGATTATTGCGGGGAAAGAGCTCCGCACGTATTTCGCCTCGCCAATGGCGTATGTCGTATCGGCGGCATTCCTGGCGATTACAGGTTTCTTTTTCGTAGCTTCGGTATCTGATGCGTTCGCTGAAGCGAGCATCCGTGGCTATCTGGCAGGAGCCGTGTTTTTCATGATTTTCATGTCACCGGCTCTCACAATGAGGCTGCTGGCTGAAGAGCAAAAACTAGGAACTCTTGAACTGCTTCTTACGTCTCCGTTGAGAGAGTTTGAGATTGTGGTTGGCAAGTTCCTTGCGGCGTACGCCATGACATTGATCATGCTTGTGTTGTCGTTGTACTTCGTAATCGTTCTTTTCGTTTACGGTGACCCAGATGTCGGGCCGCTTTTGAGCGGATTGCTCGGTCTTGCGTTGTACGCAATGGCAACCCTGGCAGTTGGACTGTTCGCTTCAGCTCTTAGCTCCAACCAGATTGTTGGTCTGGTTGTCGGTTCCGGAATTCTCACCGCACTAACGATCATCGACTTTGTGAGCGACCGTGTGAGCGGTACTGCCTCTGAAGTTCTCGATGCCATCCAGCTCGGTGCATCGTTCTCAGTTTTCGACCTCGACAGCTTCGGCGTTGCCGAGGGAGGTCACTTTGCTGACTTCGCGAGGGGAATCATTTCTCTGACCGACGTCGCTTACTACTTCTCAATAACAGCAGTTTTCTTGCTTCTGACAGTTCTTGTTCTTGAAGCTCGTCGATGGCGCTAGGTCAATAAATGTCTACAGAGAACAACAATCGGCCTGAACAGAGGCCATCACCAGATTCAGTGCGTCAGAAGACTCCTATTCTTCAAGCGCTGAGAGCAAACACGCAGTCGATCCGACAGGCACTTGCCATTGCAGGTGTTGGGGCGATTGTTTTCGGTTTGCTCATATGGATTTTCCTTCGAGGACTTGAAGGACCAGCGTTCATACTCGCTGGTGTCGGATTCGCTCTCCTCGTAGTCGATGCGATCATCTCGCTCGCCACTGTGAGAGAGGCTGTTTTCGGCAGACGTGGGAGATATGGTCTTAACACCGCGATAATTTTCATATTGTTCGTGGCGATCGCCATCGTTGTGAACGTCGTGTTGCATGTTGCTGTAAACCGACCAAACCCGGTTGGCTGGCTGCGAGTCGACACAACCGCGAACAAGCAGTTCCTGCTTGAAGAACAGGTAGTGAACACGCTCGAAAACCTCAAGGAACCGGTAAAAATTACCGCGTTCTTCCCGACCGACACAGCGGCTGACGCAGCTGCGTGGCGTGACACCGAGGACATGTTGAGTGAGTTCCGACGTCGATCAGGTGAGTTCGAAGTTGACTACGAACTGGTCGACCCGGAACTCAACCCGAATGTGGCGACCGGATTCGGCGTGACGTCCTTCCCTGCCCTGGCAGTTGAAGGACAGGAATCCCGACGAACCGAGGTTGTTTACGGAGATGACCCTGCTGACGGACCTGATGTGTTCAGCGAGCAGGAAGTTGTAACAGCGCTATTGGTCATCAACCAGATCGTCCAGAAAGAAATCGTTTTCGTAACCGGTCACTCCGAGCGAAACGCGATTGATGTTGAAGAAATCACCTCTTACGGGTTGGCAGCGCGAGCGCTGAACCGTGAGAACTACACCGTATTGGTGGAAACACTCCAGGAACTGGGCACTCGTCTCGCTATCAGCGAAACAGCAAACCTACCCGCAGTGATTGTGTTCGCCGGCCCGACTCAGGAATTGCTTGGAGTCGACCAACAAGCGTTGCTGAACTACGCTCGAAGCGGTGGAAGTATCTTGTTCTTATTCGAGCCCGACGAAACCCCGGACAGCTTCAAGCAGTTCCTTTCCCGTTACGCCGTATCGATCGGTGACGGAGAGGCTGCAGACATTGCTAGCTTCGTTGCTCCAAACCCAACATTCGTGCAGGTGAAGAAGAGCAACAGCCAGTTGCCGCCTCACCCAATCACCGAAGGGTTTGAAGTTCTCTACATGCCTGGCACTTCTCACTTTGGCTGGGCAATTGACCCGCTGTCGGTTCCTTTGGCAGCCGAGAATACCCCGCTTGTTTCTCAGCGAATCCTGGCATCAACGACCATCAGCAGTTGGTCTGAAACAGATCCCGAAACACTCGAATTCAACATCGAAGAAGAGGTCGCTGGACCGCTTCCGATTGCCGTTGTTGTTGAAGCACGCGGAGAACTCTCCGGAGGTGTTTACAGCGATGGTGAGAATCTGGTGACCTCGAACATGGTGCTGATCGGTGACACCGATTTTGCGTCAAACAACTACTTCGCTTCGGCGAACAATGCTGACCTGTTTGTAAACGCGGTCAACTACCTCGCGAAGGACGTTGAGCTAATTTCAATCCGAGCGAAAACTGAGGCGAACAGGCAACTGTTCCTGACTCAAAACGAACGTGACTTCGTTCGATGGTCGGGTTGGCTGCTCATGCCAAGTCTCATTGGTCTTTACGGCGTATGGACCTGGTGGAGGAGACGCTAAGAGATGAATCTTCGCTTTACTCTCCTCCTGATCACTGCCCTCTCGTACATCGCAATTGGCGTTACGTGGTTCCTGACGAACCCTGCGAGCGAACAACAAGAGATAGAACCACCTTTCTTTTACACGCTTGCACCGGATGATCTCCGTCATATCGAGATCGACATTGGTGATGACAAGACCGGCTGGAACTTGAGAGAAGACACCCGACGCTGGTACTTCGACGACATGGACGACATACCGGCAGACCTGTTCCGATGGGGTGGTATAACTCAACTTCTTGGTGGTCCGCGAACTCAGCGTGTGCTTTCGCAGGAAATCGACGACGAATCTCTGTACGGGTTGGATGATCCATCCACTGTGATTACCGTGACTTTGCGTGACGAGTCCCAGGTAAAGCTAATCCTTGGTGGTCTAACCCCAGACGGCGAAAACAACTACGCACGGGTCGACGGATTTCCGCAATTGGTGCTAGTCGACTCCACGTGGGGTGGTGTTCTTCAACGTTTGGTCACAGAACCACCTGTTCCAGAGTGGTACTACCAGCTCGAAGGAACCGTTCGTGAAATCATTCTGTTCGATAATAACGAAGTACTCCGCGCTTACGGGTATGATCGTCAGACTGACAAGTGGACCGTATGTGACATTCCGCTCGAAACTGACCCTTGTACTGGATCTGTCGCAGCGGATGGTGAGGCACTTCAAGCTGAAATCGACCACTTTGGTCAGCCAGCAATTAACGGTGCAATTGCTTTGAATCTCACTGATGATGAGGCATTTGTTCCCTACGGCACTACGGTTGATTCGCCATACATTGCGGTGCGTATCGAGAATCCTGGATCACAAGCTGGGGTAACCGAGGTTACCCGTCTAACGATGACATTCGGCGATCTAACTCGTGAGGGCGACGCTCGTTACGCAGTAGCGAATGAGACCTCAGACGTGATCAGCATTGATGCAGAGTGGGCCGACCGAGTCCTTGATCTGTTCTACGGTGAGGTACTCATCGACAACGGCTAACAGCAACAGTCAAAAAGAAAAAGCCCAGGATTGCTCCTGGGCTTTTTTATTGCGCGGATTATTCCTACGTTGTGAGGTTCCGGTAGAGCTGCGGCAATCGTTTTGGCAAAAGACTAATATCCGGAAGAACCTCATATGAGAACTCATCCATCATCGTCTTCATATAGTCATGGCCTGCTTTATCCACAGTTAGACAGAACGGTGTGATACCAAGGTTCTTGGCCTCAATAAGTGACTGTCGCGTGTCGTGAACCGCATACTCCTTCTCAACGCCTTCCCTGGAGTAACCGCGGTCTTGTGGTCGACCGTCGGAGATCAAGAACAAGAATCGAGAACGGGCATCAGACTCCGCCAGTTTCTGGGCGGTGTGTCGTATCGCCGGCCCCATACGTGTTGCGTGTAGAGGGGCAATCCTGTCGATACGTCGAGGGACCATATCGCTGAATCGTTCATCAATATCTTTGATGGTGTAGAACTCGACGTTTTCCCGACCATATCCCGAGAAACCGTAAATGCCATACATGTCACCAAGTGTTTCGAGGGAGTTGACGAGAAGGGTTATTCCCTCTTTCTCAACGTCCACGATGCGCTTGTAAGTACGTCGCAGGCCTTCAGAACGGCGAGAGCGGAGCCAGACCATGTACTCCACAGGGTCATCCGGAGCGCCCCAGTCGTCGGAAGGTTTTTTAGCTTCGTCAATTGCCTCGGCGGTCGACGCAGACAGATCAAGCAGGAAAGCAACCGCAACCGAACGTTCGTCTTTGTTTCTACGCCAGTAAAGCTTCTCGTCTGGTGAAACGCCGACCTTCAGGTCGATCACAGCTTCGAGAGTAGCGTCGAGATCGTGTTCTTCACCATCTTCCAGACGCTTCTGCTTCCGGTACATCTCAGGGATCACCAACTCGAATTGCCTCTTTATCTGCGCGACCAGCGAAGCGTTGTCAGAGAGAGTGTCACGGTAGAAATTAGGTTCACCATCGGCCATGACTTTTTCGTGGATCATGCACCAGTTCGGTTTGTATTCGTTTGCTCGGAAGTCCCACTCCGGGTAAGTATAGGTGTCCGGTTCGGTCGCAACCAGCGGACCACCGTCTTCATCAACATGCTGTGATGGACCCGGCTCGAACTGATTGTTCTCTGGGTCCCGCTTTTGCAGTTCCTTCATCAGGTTTTCGATCATTTCCGAAACCTGATCATCGGCAGCTTCTTCACCCTCGGCCTGTTCGATCTCCATTTCTGGAGCGTTCTTCATCATCTCCTCGAGCTGTTCCTGAGTGATCGGTTCCATTTCACCTGATTCGGTGAATTCCCCGTCTTCCATCATTTGCATCTGGGATAGGAGTTGAGACAGCTCAGGCTTGAACTCGCCACGGTAGTCAACGTCTTGAGGTGATGAGTAATCCTCTTCACCCTCGAACTCTGACTCCTGGTCGTCAGCGCCTTCCTCTTGATCGCCAGTCTCATCGCCATCTGGCGATGCCTGGCCAATCATTTGTTGAATCACTTCTTCAGGGTCGACAACATCGTCTTCCTCATCGGATGAGTTTTGCTCTTCTTCCTCGGGTTCGAGTTGCTCGAAGTCTTCGTCGTCGAGCTCTTCGTTCTTGATGTCGGAAAGAATCGAGTACGCCCTGATGGTCGCTTCTGCAGCGTCTTCAACCATGGCTTCAGTGGTTGTGACTGTTCGAATAAGGCGACGCAGTTTGCGGGCTTCCTCTTTGTAATCGGAAGGAACAAGCATCTCGTCAATCTGTCCCAGGCTGACGCGAATCATGAACTCGACCATCGCTTCACGTGCTGGAAGATCTGTCACGTCAGGGCGCGTCTCGAGTGCACCAGCTTTTACAAGCTCATACATCTTCACAACGCCGGGATAAAGCTCTTCTACGTATCCGTCAATACGGGAACTTTCGATCACGGTGAAAGCGTCCAAGGCGAGTCTACGGTCCTGGAACAAATCAAAGAATCGGCTCATGTCGGTAAGGAACTCCGGTTTGTCAGGTTCCTCTATCTGGGCCGGAGCGGCAGGTTCTGCCTCTGGTGGAGCCTCGTGGCCGAATATCACCACTTGTGGTTTCTGCTGAGCTGCCTTTCGTGCTGCTTCCTCAGCCTCTTTTGCCTGTTTCAGTTCAGTGGCTCCAGGGAGTCTTGGGCGCAGATCTTCAAAGAGATTAGATGGGGTGTTGAAGTCGAACCTGAACGACCCGAACTCGATATGACCGACCTGGTGAGTCGCGATCACCTTGAAAAAACCGAAGTTCTCGTCCTTTGAGGTGTACCGGTTTATCACCGACGGCATGTAGATCGTGGTTCCTTCCGTCGTAGGAAGTTCCCCCTGGAACCAACCGATGTTTTTGTCAGCCAGTTGTTGTGCTGCCTGGACTTCGATCGTGTGGCCCGTCAGCGCGAGGCTGTACATCAGCAGTACGTCTTTTACACGGGCAAGTTCGATCGAGGACGAGAGAGAATCAAGCATTTCTTGTGAACCGATTGATTCCAGTCGGAAATAAGAAATTGCTGCTTCATCGCTCTCTCGCGCGGTTCGCACACCTTCGCCCTGCCACTGACCAAGCTGTTCGAAAGTGACACGTTCGAGAACGTCAGGAACTATCTTCAGAAATTCCGGCGCAGCTGGTGCGCTGACAGCGGCGATCCCATCGGTCATTTCGAGCAAACGATCACGCGACTCAGCAGGTACACGGTTGACCGTGTTCGCCCCGTCTTTGAGCACACCAGAGGCGTCACTAACACCGGTTATCACCAACCTTCGGGCAAGTGAGATTAGCGGTGCACGGTGTGAATTCCCCAGTTCAACCAGCGAGGCCGTTGCAGCATCGAATAACGACGTCGTTTCCCGCCAGGATTTTTCTGCGACGACCTGTGCAAGACCGATAAATCGATCAATATCCCCAGAAATTTTAGGAAACAGATCGGTAGCAGCTGTAAGTGCGTCGCCGGCCTGGTCGTAGGACCGACGGGACAGAACTTCCAGGAACTCACCAAACTGGCAAAATTCCTCAAACGACAGGTGCTCAAGGAGCGAAGGCGTGGCTTCGAATAGACGGCAGGACAGCGCCGAAGATTTCCATGTACCGCGGTATAGAGACCGGCATACGTTCGCCCAATCATCAATATAACGCGGGCGAAGTCGGAGCATCGCTTTCGGGGATGATTTGAAGAATGCGACCGCAAGCGACGGAGAATCTGCACAAAGAGATGTACCGGTCTTTGCCCATTTCAGGAACTGACCTGAAGGAAGTTGACGCTGGACTGCGACAGATGCATCGAAAAACTCGGCAGCGGCCTCCCACGACCGAACCGTCTTACGGGCAATCTCTAAGCCTTCAAGCGCCCACTGATCACAAGTTTCGTCAGCGAGCCTTCCAGCAAGTTTCTCCAACGCCGCTTCGTATTTCTCGAGTACTGGAGCGGGAAACTCTTTCAACTCTTCGCGTGCCTGCTCAGTAACCGGGATTCCAGAACTCTCAGAGCCTGTCACTTTGTGTCCTTTTCAGTCACCGTTATGACGCATCCATAACGACGTTCATTGTGTTCGTGATTATCCGGGCCGATGCTCCCCAGATAATTCTGTCCTCGTGGGCGTAGGCGTTAATTTTTCTCTCGTCCTCGTTACTGATGACGGTGATCGAGCGCTTCGTGGATTCGTTTGCAAATATCTTTACCGGAACGTTGACGACTTCTTCGACTTCAGCTGCGTCCGGCACAAATCTCACATCATTTCCAATACGGCCCGCAAATGGCCAGACTTCAAAACCTGTACTTGTGTCGACCGGTTGAAGACCGCACCAGAAATCGAAGTTCTCCGGACGCATCCCAAGTTCCTCGTGAGTTTCCCTGAGAGCAGCATCCAGCGGAGATTTATCGAATTCCTCGATTATGCCTCCCGGAAAAGCCCATTCACCGGCATGCTTCTTCAGGTGGCTTGCTCGTTTGATCATCACCACGCAAGATTCACCAGCAACCTCTCTGAACAGCATCGTCACCGCCGCCGGAGAACTTCCACTCTCCGACGAGTGACTTACCCCAGAATGAGCCCTGAGCGCTAACTCCAGGTGTTCAAGTGAGAGGTCGTGAGACATTACGCAAATATCGAAGTAACGACCTCGTCAATGCTTCGCTGGACCTGTGGATCGTCGGTAATACCCCAGGTAACTGATACCTGGCATGCTCGTCGATCCGATACACCTTCCTTGATCAAGCGTCCGGCGTAGATCAACATTCGAGTGCTGGCACCTTCTTCGAGACCGTGCTCTCGCAGGTTTCTGATTTTGAGTCCAAGGCGTGCGAGTCGCTCAGCTGTATTGGCGTCACAGCCTGACTCGTGTTGGATAATCTGGGCCTCGCGTTCTTCTTCCGGGAAGTCGAACTCGATTGCCACAAAACGCTGACGTGTGCTGTGCTTCAAGTCCTTCATGGCGTTCTGGTAACCAGGGTTGTATGAAACAACCAGCAGGAACCCTTCAGCAGCATTGATGACTGTTCCAAGCTTGTCGATAGTGAGTGTGCGACGGTGGTCAGTGAGTGGGTGAATGATGACAGTTGTGTCTTTTCGGGCTTCGACAACTTCATCGAGGTAGCAAATACCACCGGACTTCACTGCCCGGGTGAGCGGACCATCAATCCAGCGAGTGCCGTTCGCATCGAGCAAGTATCGACCAACGAGGTCGCTAGCGGTCAGGTCTTCGTGACAAGCCACGGTGATGAGAGGAAGTTTTTCATCAGTGCCGTTTTGCGATACCTGATCAGGGTTCCTCGCAGCAACGCCTTCACTGAGACGCCATGCCATGTGCTCAACGAATCGAGTTTTACCTGTTCCGGTGGGACCTTTTAGCAGGACTGGGACGCGCTGCCGATACGCAGATTCAAATATCTCAATTTCGTCGGAAGTAGGAACGTAAAACGGCTCCTCACCAATGTAGAACTCTTCGATATCTCGCTGGTTGTATTCCTGTGTTGTCATTACTTCTCGCGCCCCAAGGGCATTTGATTATTTTTGAGAACGAATCTCTCTGAAATTCATTCTCGATTTACCGGAAGCGATTTCCACGCTTCATTGATTCTTGATCGCAACGCACCGATGTCACCGTCGTTATTGATCGTCAGACCAGCCAGTTCCGAACGCTGTTCATTCGACATTTGCGCCTCAATCCGGGATTCGACTTCCCAGGGAGAAAGTCCAGTGCGTTTTTGTACTCGAGTTATTGCGTTGATCGTACTTACCTCGATGGTCCATACAACGTCAGCGATATCGTCCCAACCAGATTCAAATAGTTTCGGGACTTCGAGCACAACTATGTTGGTGTCGCGATCCTCCTCATTCTTCAGTCGATTTTCAATCCAGAGTCGAGTCGCCGGCCAAACGATGCTTTCGAGCGCCTCTCGTGCAACATCGTCGTCGAAGATTCTGCTGCCGAGTTTGGTGCGATCCACCACCCCGGAATCGTCCAAAATTCCTGTCCCGAACAACGCCACCAGCTGCTCGTATGCCTCAGTACCCGGCAAATACGACAAATGGGCGACCTTGTCGGCATCAATCACAACTGCACCAAGTTCGCGGAGAATGTTTCCAGCTTCGGATTTTCCGGCACCGATTCCGCCGGTCAGACCGATGACAAACACGTGCGCTCCTAACGCAATTGAGACCAACCGGACAATATTACGCTCGCGCGGGCGCGCCCGCTGAGTTTTTTGAACGTAATTCGGAGAGGCCGATAGTAAACTTTTGTAATTGGATTCGTAATTCGTCCAACCAACGATATTTTTCGCACGCTTTTCCCAGCTAAATGACTGATTCCCCGTACAGAGCTCTCCCATCGGTCGACGCTTTGTTGAACGATTCAGATGTCAATGCACTAATTGAAGAGTTCTCTCGTGAGCACGTAGCTGATGTCGCACGTGAAGTAATAAACGAAGCCCGGCTGTCGATCGCCAATTCAGGTTCTGCCCCACGATCGGAAGATATTGCCCGCCAGGTGGTTGACAGGGTGAATACCACATGGAGCGGTTGGCCGACGCCTGTTATCAACGCAACAGGGGTTGTGATCCACACAAACCTCGGTCGGGCACCTATGAGCGATGCGCTACTCACCGCCGCACTCAGATCATCATCTAACTATTCGGATCTCGAGTTTGATATTCAGAGCGGTAAACGTGGATCCAGAAACGCGCATATCTCCCGTTTGATCGCCCAAACTTCAGGAGCTGAAGCAGGTATAGCGGTAAACAACAACGCCTCAGGTGTGTTGTTGACTTTGGCGGCATTGGCCGGAGCGAATCCCGAACGCAACGAAGTTGTGATCTCCCGCGGCGAAGCTGTTGAGATCGGCGGAGGATTCCGGATTCCAGATGTGATGCGCCAATCAGGTGCGGTGTTAGTTGAGGTCGGAACGACGAATCGAACTTACGCACGAGATTACGAGGATGCTATAACTCCTCGAACAGCCGCAATTCTCAAAGTTCATCCAAGCAACTTCACAGTCGAAGGGTTTACCCACACCGCGGAATTGAATGAGCTTGCTGATGTTGCAAGACGCAACAGCGTTGCTTTAATAAATGATCTTGGCTCGGGGTGTTTAGTTGATACCCGCAGGTACGGGCTCGAACACGAACCCACCGTGCAAGAGTCGGTTTCGAGCGGTGCGAACGTTACCCTGTTTTCGGGAGACAAACTGCTCGGGGGACCACAGTCAGGTCTCATCGCAGGTGATGAAGACCTGGTGGTGAAGATTTCAAAACACCCTCTGGCCAGAGCGGTCCGAATCGACAAGCTGACTCTTGCTGCGATTGCAGAAACACTGATCACGTATATGCGTGGAGATCACGAATCCAACATCCCAATTTGGGGAATGATTTCTGCTTCGGAATCCTCAATTGCATACCGAGCACAACGGTGGAGCGATGAAATAGGAAAAGGTGAAATCCAAAGAACGAGATCAGCCATTGGTGGAGGATCTTTGCCAGGTCAGACGATCCCATCAACCTCGCTGATTTTGACACCCAAAAATTCCGCAGACGAACTCGCATCGGCGTTACGCAACGCACCCGAGCATGTAATCGCTCGAATCGAAGATGACCGAGTTATTCTTGATCCCAGGACAGTATTACCAGATATGGACGATTTAGTGGCCCAAGCTCTGATCGCTCAAAAGGAGTTGATCTCAGAGTGAGTCCCCGACGCAGACGAAGACCAAGGCCGAATTCGGAAAAGGGATGGAGCACAACTGTCTCGGGCAGTTTCACACCAGTTGAAATGGAAGTGGATCTGCATGGGATGCGAGTGCACGACGCGATCCCGACGATCGAAGAGCATATCCAGAAGTGTCACGATGCCCGGCTTCATATCGCTCGAATCAACCATGGTCATGGGACAGGTGTGCTGAAACAGGTCACGAGAGAGACATTAGCAGCACATAAACTGGTGGCTCGTCATTACCCCGCGTCATATGGCGATGGCGGAGATGGGGTCACGATTGCCGAACTCGACTACGGTGGGCACAGGGCTTACAACCGACGTGCCAATAATTCGATCGTTCCAAAGGCACTACCCCGCAAGTGATCGCTGGTTTGGTCTTATGCGTCACTTGAGCGTAACCTGTCGGTAAGTTCATTCATGACTCTATTCGATCACCGCAGACAGGAACTCCAGGATCGGGTTGCACCCCTGGCAGCGCGCATGCGCCCGCGCGTACTGGACGAGTATGTCGGTCAAATGCACATCCTGAGTCCGGACAAAGTGCTACGACGCGCTATCGATGAAGATCGCTTGCCATCGATGATCCTCTGGGGACCACCCGGATCGGGTAAAACCACGCTGGCAAGGCTCGTTGCTGGTGAAACCAACTCACACTTCGAACAACTCTCAGCCGTTACTTCAGGAGTGAAAGACGTTCGGGAAGTCATGGCGGCTGCCAGAGATCGACTTGGTCAGACAGGTCGTCGGACAATTCTCTTTCTAGATGAAATACACCGATTTTCCAAGTCGCAACAGGATGCACTTCTTCCCCATGTTGAAGACGGAACGGTCAAACTCATTGGCGCTACAACGGAAAACCCATCTTTTGAAGTGATCTCTCCCCTACTTTCTCGTACAAGGGTGTACACGCTCGAACCACTCACCGACGAGGACATCGCTGAAATCGTCAACCGGGCGATTTCCGACGATGACCATGGACTTGGCAAAGACAAGGTAACGCTTTCGGAAGATGCCATGTCGTTCCTCCTGAAGGTTGCCAACGGAGACGCACGATCAGCACTTAATACGCTTGAACTCGCTGTCGAATCTACCGCAAGAAACGAAGACGGTTCGATTGATGTGACAATCGAAACCATGGAAGAGTCGGTGCAACGCCAGTCGAGGTACGACCGTCTCGGCGACATGCACTACGACACGATTTCAGCCTTTATTAAATCCATTCGTGCTTCCGATCCGGACGCTGCTTTGTACTACCTCGCAAGAATGATTGACGCGGGTGAAGATCCAGTTTTCATTGCACGCAGGCTGGTGATTTCTGCAGCTGAGGATATCGGACTTGCGAATCCAAACGGCCTGGCGGTAGCAATGGCGGCTCAACAGGCAGTGAGTTTTGTCGGGATGCCTGAAGGAAGGATTCCATTGGCAGAAGCCACAATCTACCTTGCCTCTGCACCTAAATCCAACTCGGCGTACAAAGCGATCGACAAAGCTCTCGGACTCGTCCGGAGTTCGCGAGATGCTGCAGTCCCTATGCACCTGCGAAACGCCCCCACGAGGCTGATGAAGGATCTTGGGTACGGAGAAGGTTACGAGTACACGCACGACAAACCCGGGCACTTTGCGCCCTCAGAGAACTTACCTGAAGAATTAAGAGGAACCAGGTTTTATGAGCCGGGAGATCTCGGTTCAGAAAAAGCTATTCGAGACCGCCTGCACGAATGGTGGGACGGTAAGTACTCGAAACCGGCTGACT
>JAYQWG010000020.1:0-21442 GCA_038150225.1 Chloroflexota bacterium | reverse complement strand
GGGATCAGCGAGGCGAGCCAGCTCTTGATCGTTCAATGATTCGTCGGCGATCGCGCACTGCTCACCTCTTCGATAAAAATCTCGTTCAGCGAAGGTTGAACCTGCTCAAATCGATTCAGAACTATTCCTTCATTCGAGTAAGCATTGAGGATCGACTCAGGTGTCAACGAATCGGACAGTCGATATTCGACTCGACCTGCCTGGCCGAAAAAGATCTGATGTTCTTTAAAAAGAATCAGGGTGCGACGGTGCATCAACCAGGACAGCGTTTGCGCCGCGAGATCGTTTGATGCTCGCCAAATCGCCAAATAGCAAAAGTCGGCTATCGGCGATAAGCGCAACGTTGTCGCACGTTTCTTCGACGTCTGACAGAACGTGGGTAGAGAAGATGACCGTTGCGCCACGATTGCGTTCCGCAGCCAGCATTTCTTTCATTAACTGTACGTTAAGCGGATCAAGTCCAGAGAATGGCTCATCGAGAATAATCAGTTCTGGTTCGTGCATTAGAGACGCGACGAACTGAACCAGCTGCGTCATACCACGCGAAAGTCCTTCGACTTTTTTCTCCCGGTGCTCAAACAGTCCAACTCGATGCAACAGTTCCAGGCCTCGATCCACCGCGTCTGTCTTAGTCATCCCTCGCAATCGACCAAGGTAACGAAGAACAGATATAACCTTCTCCTTGCGAAGAAGTCCACGTCCTTCAGGGAGGTAGCCTACGCGGTCAAGGTGGGCTGATGAGACGCTGTCTCCCAGTACGAAAATCTCTCCTGCGTCAGGCTTGAAGTTGGGATTAGGCGATCGACTTCATGACACGATCGAACGCCGAAATCGCGAATTCGTAGTCCTGTTTCGAAACGCCGTAGTGGGTTACGACTCTCAAGTCAGAATCGCCACCGTTGATGTAGACACCTTCTTCTCTCAGCCGGGCGGCAATTTCATCACCCTTGTGATCGGGAACACCGAACCGAATGATGTTGGTCTGAATGTGTTCAGGGTCGACCTGTATGCCGTTCATCTCTGCCAACCTTGAAGCAAAATGTCGTGCAGCGTCGTGGTCTTCGTGCATGCGATCGATCATCGAGTCGAGGGCAACAATCCCTGCAGCAGCAACGATTCCTACTTGCCGCATCCCTGAGCCGAGCATCTTCCGCCACCGGTCGGCTTCCTCAATGAAGTCTTTGGATCCGACTACAACCGAACCGATCGGGCACGAAAGTCCCTTGGACAGACAGAAAGTTGCGGTATCCACGTTTTCGGTGAGCTTCGCTGCCGGAACACCTAGAGCTACAGCAGCATTGAACAGTCGTGCGCCATCAAGGTGAACGTTTAGGCCTTTTTCGTGACCTGCGTCAGCCATGGCCTTCATTTGGTCAGGTGTTAGCGCCCTTCCCGATGAAGCGTTGTGCGTATTCTCAATAGTCAGCAATCGGGTTGGCGGCTTGTGGTAGTCCCGAGGCTTCACTGCAGCCTGGATCAGACCGGGTTCAAGAAATCCGAAGTCGTCGGTCTTTATTGGGTACAAAACAACGCTGCCCAGAACCATCGTTCCGCCAGCTTCAGAATTCATGATGTGACACTGGTCACCGACCAGCACTTCATCACCACGTTGGGCTTGAGCGAGGACTGATACGAGATTTCCCTGTGTGCCGGACGAGACGAATAATCCAGCTTCCTTACCAAGCATTTCCGCTGCTTTGTCTTGCAGCCGATTCACAGTTGGATCATCGCCGTATACGTCGTCACCAAGTTCGGCGTCATACATCGCTTGCCGCATCTCTGGGCTTGGATGGGTGACCGTATCGCTTCTAAGATCAACTCGGATCATTTGAGGGAAAACTCCAACTGCGTCTCAAAACGCCTGTGAAAACTAATGCGCGCCGATTCTACCTGTGTGCTGCGTCCCTTTGGACACCGCGAACGTATACTCGAATAGAACTTTTGAGTGGAGCGAGCGATTCGCTCTGAGTAATTGATGACCAGCGACACCACCCAGGCAAGTAAAGCGAAACTCCTCGATCCCATCCCTTGGATTGTGATGGCGACCGCGCTCCTGCTGGATCAACTCACAAAGTGGATAACCATCGAAACACTCGAAGTTGGTGAATCGTGGCCGGCAACGGGATTTTTCAGATTCACTCACGCCTGGAACACCGGCACAGCTTTTTCTTTGTTTCAGGGTCAGAGCGACATCCTCACCTGGGTTTCGCTCTTTGCAATCGCCGTACTGGCATGGATTTACCGGTCAATTGATAACCCACCATGGATCCTACGCGTTGCCTTCGGCATGCAGTTCGGTGGTGCGATTGGCAACATCGTTGACCGATTCAGACTCGGTCACGTCACCGACTTTATCGACGTAGGACCCTGGCCAATCTTCAACATCGCCGATTCATCGATTGTCGTGGGAATCGGTCTGATGATTTTCTACTTCTGGTTCATCGACGGTAAATCCGATTCCAATGCGACTGACGAATCGCAAGATCTGCAACCAGCGGCGGTCGCATCCGACGAAGATCCAAACACTTCACCGAGCTAATCAGTCATGATCATCGTCGTTGACGACAATGACTCGGGAGTTCGCCTGGACGTTTTCGTTCATCGTCATCTCGGTGAAGGTGCATCGCGCAATGACGCCCAGACGATGATCAAATCAGGTCTTGTTAGCGTAGACGGTGCGGCTGCGAAGAAACCAAGTACTCGAATCTCGACAGGTAGCTCCGTTGAAATCACCGAACAAAAATCGCCGGAATCTTCATCGGATCACCTCGTTCCTCAACTAATCGAATTCGGTGTGGCTTACGAGGATGAAAGCATACTTGTGATCGATAAGCCCATCGGACTACCGGTCCACCCTGGTGCCGGACATAAAGACGGAACCTTGGTCAACGGGTTAATCCATCGATGGCCAGAAATTTCGAACGTCGGCGAACCAGAAAGACCAGGAATAGTTCATCGTCTCGATATGGATACCAGCGGACTAATGGTCGTCGCACGCACTGATATCGCGTACTCGACCCTGGGACAACAGATCAAAAACCGGGAAATGGCCAGGACCTATACCGCACTGGTCCGAGGAATTCCCGAACCACCAAAAGGTGTTGTTGACGCCCCTATTGGTCGAGATCCAAATAACCGGCTCAAGCAGGCCATTGTTTCGACCGGTCGTGAAGCCAGAACCCAATACGAAGTGGTTGAAGAAATATCGACATACGCCTTGCTAAAAATAAAACTCGAAACAGGTCGCATGCACCAAATCCGAGTTCATATGGAAGCTCTCGGGACACCTGTCGTGGGAGATCAAACATACGGCAAATCTTCAGACAACCTCGATCTAGACCGACAATTTCTCCACGCGTCGGAATTGGAATTCGCACATCCCGTGACTGAACAGCCCATGCATTTCACCAGCCCGTTACCGCCCGATCTTTCAAACGCACTTGAAAAAGCTCACTCCTAAAAATCGTCACTGAAATTACTGGTCGATCGTAAGAATCAGAATCGTTCCGCTGCTAAAGTTTTTGTATGAGTAATCCAACTTCCCCAGTCAGGGTGCGTTACGCACCGAGCCCAACTGGCATCCCGCACATCGGAAACATCAGAACCGCACTCTTTTGCTGGATCATGGCGCGCCAGACCGGCGGGCAATTCATCGTTCGAATTGAAGACACCGATCGCACCCGCTACGACGCTGACGCTAAAAAAGCGATATTTGAATCTCTTAACTGGCTGGGCCTCGACTGGGATGAAGGACCAGACAAAGGCGGACCTCACGCTCCTTACACACAGTCGGAGCGAAAGCAAACCTACATCGATGCAGCGAAAAAGCTAATTGAAAGTGGCCACGCTTACTACGACGACACGACACCGGATCAATTGCACGCACTTCGAGAACGTCAGCGAGCAGCAAAGCAGCCGCCCCGGTACGACGGTCGAGGTCGACACCGATCTCCAGAAGAAATCGAAGAGTCACGCAAGGCTGGCTTGCCAATCACGGTCAGACTGAAAGTCCCGGATCACGGCTCTGTTTCGTTTACCGACGCCGTCCGCGGAAAGGTCTCATTCGATCTGAAGGAGATCGATGATTTCGTAATCCTCAAGTCGGACGAAATGCCAACCTACCACCTTGCCCACATCGTCGACGACCATGCGATGGGTATTACACACGTCGTTCGGGCTGAAGAGTGGATTTCAAGCACCCCGCGACACCTGTTGATTCACGAGGCACTCGGGATCGAGCCACCTGAATATATACACGCTCCACTAATCCTCGGTAAAGACCGTTCCAAGCTAAGCAAACGGCATGGTGCAACATCAGCCTTGGAGTACCGAGACCAGGGATTCTTAGATGAGGCTGTGTTCAATTTCATTTCGCTACTGGGTTGGTCACCCGGTGATGACACCGAACTGATGAACCGAGCCGAAATAATTGAGCGATTCAGTGTGGATCGGGTTAGTGCCTCGCCGGCTATTTTTGATAGCGAAAAGCTTGAATGGATGAACGGTGTCTACATCCGTAATCTCGGTGAGGATGCTCTCGCCGAGAAGATACTTCCATTCATGGAAAGACCTGCGTCAGAAGGTGGGCTCCCCGATTCCGTTGAACGACCGATAGATCGCGCTTACTTGAAACAGCTTATCCCGCTGATTCACGAACGTTTGAAGCTCTTGACTGAAGGCACAGAAACACTTGATTTCTTCTTCAGCAATGAGATTGAGCCAAATGTTGAGGAGTTGCCCGGTCGAAAGATGGACGAGCAAATGACCGTGACGGCTCTCGAAGCGTCACTCGAACTTTGCAAATCAGTGGTGTCATTCGAACCAGAGAGTCTTGAAGAAGATTACCGCGCCCTAGCCGAGAGATTAGAGATGAAACCGGGTCAGGTGTTCTCTCCAATTCGGGTGGCAATAACCGGGAAGAAATTCGCCCCTCCGTTGTTCGACACGATGTCGGCAATCGGTCAGGAGCGGTGCATTACTCGGCTGGAGCACGCACTCGATCTCATGAAGGCGGCTGTATCGAGTTAGAGCAACTCGGCTCTAGTCAGTTCAATATAAATTGACCGGAGCCAAGGTAAGTTCATATACTGGAAGGTAGCGCATTTGCGTTACGACACATTCCCGCTGTTTGTTCAGCGGATTAGCACGCATCAGGATTACCGTTGGTAGAACTAAGAATCAACGAAGGTGAGAGTTTCGAAGGGTTCCTCCGCCGCTTCACAAAGCGGGTACAGCAGGAGTCGATCATCTCCGAAGCACGACGAAGACAGCACTTCGAGTCGCCCAGCATCATTCGCAAGAAGACTGCGGCTGCAAAGCGCCGAAAGAGCGTCAAGTCAACCCTCAAGAACACGTAGTTCTTGACCGCTTTGCTGGTCACCTAACCTGAAAATACCTCGGATTCGCCGAGGTGTTTTTGTTTAACCCAACTTCAGAATTCTTCGGCAAAAATGGTCGGAAATATTTCTTCAAAATTTCAGTGATTTTCTACGTGGGGCAGGCGACAATGGTCGGGTTGGTTTTCACAAGCTGTCTGCCGGAGACGCACCTTGAAATTTGGAATCGTTGTATTTCCCGGAACATGGAGCGAAAAAGACACGTTTCATGCGCTGTCATCCGTACTGGGGCAAGACGCCGAGTATGTATGGCACGGCGAAACAGAATTAAGCGGCTTCGACGCAATAGTTCTGCCCGGAGGATTTTCTTACGGTGATTATCTGCGCTCAGGCGCCATCGCCCAGTTTTCACCGGTCATGGACGCGGTGAAGGACTATGCGGACGCAGGTGGCCCAGTCATCGGCATTTGCAACGGCTTCCAGGTCCTCTGTGAATCCGGACTTCTACCCGGTGTGCTGATGCGAAACGACCACTTGGAGTTCAGGTGCATCTGGACCGATCTCAGAGTTGAAAACGACTCCACCAACTTCACTTCCCGCGCAAAAGTTGGAGATACTCTGCACATTCCAATGTCGCACGGCGAAGGCAACTATCAGACCGACGCAGCTACGATCGAACGACTTGAGGGTAACGGACAGGTTGTGTTCCGTTATGCCGATGCCTCTGGCAATGTCACAGAAGAAGTCAATCCCAACGGATCGATCAACAATATTGCCGGCATCATCAATGAACGTGGAAATGTTCTCGGGATGATGCCTCACCCTGAAAAAGCGTGCGAGGCGTTGATCGGCGGTGATGACGGGAACGTCATTTTCAGCTCGATGATCGATTCACTTGCGACAGCTACTGCATAAACACCCGTTTAGTTATTCCGTTCCACGAGATCACTCCACATGCCAGTAACCCAGGAAACCCTCGACGAAATCGCCCTTAGCAGATCTGAGTACGAGGCTATTGTCGATCGACTAGGTCGCGATCCAGAACCGTTGGAGCTTGGGCTTTTCGGGGCACTGTGGTCTGAACACTGCGGCTACAAGCACACGAAAGCACTACTTCGGACTTTGCCTTCAGCATCGGACCGGTTGTTGGTTGCGCCTGGAGCGGAAAATGCTGGTGTGATCGATCTAGGTGACGGTTTGGCAGTAGCGATGAAAATTGAGTCACATAACCACCCATCCGCTGTCGAACCTTTTGAGGGAGCGGCCACCGGTGTCGGCGGGATCATTCGAGACATATTTGCCATGGGCGCTCGACCTATTGCCCTGCTCAACTCACTGCGATTCGGTCAGCCACAAGACGCTCGAACGCGTTACCTTATCAACGGGGTGATCGGCGGGATTTCATCGTACGGCAACTGCATTGGTATCCCCGATGTCGGTGGAGAGATATTTTTCTCCGACAGCTACAAGGGCAATCCGTTGGTTAATGCAATGTGCGTTGGCCTCATCGAAGACGGCAAGATGGCAAGTGCATCTGCCAAAGAGCCTGGCGATCTCCTAATGCTCGTTGGTGCAGACACTGGACGTGATGGAATTCACGGTGCGTCTGGTCTTGCCTCTCGTACATTTGAAGAGCAGGCAGAAATGCGATCTGCGGTCCAAGTCGGCAACCCGTTCCTGGAAAAAGTGCTGATCGAAGCTTGTATCGAAGCACTGGATATTCCCGGAGTCGTGGGCTTGCAGGACTGCGGTGCCGCCGGAATTACGTCGGCAGCCATAGAAATGGCTGAGCGTTCTGGAATGGGACTCAAGATCGACATTGATGCAGTCCCTCGCCGCGAAGAAGGGATGACTCCGTATGAAGTGATGCTCTCAGAATCTCAGGAAAGAATGCTGCTTGCGGTCACTCCAGGACACGAAGACAAGGTGTTCGAATTATTCGACCGATGGGACCTCGATGCGTCCGTAATCGGCACCTTCGAACTTGGCGAGAACGTCAGGATTTTCCATGAAGGATCACAGGTAAGCTCAACGCCAGTAGTTACTCTCACTGACGCTCCTGAGTACACATTCTCCGCTCCAAAACCCGATTGGCTTACAGCATTACAGGACAAGGACCTTTCTGAAGTCCCCGTGCCTTCAGAGTCGGCAGGAGAGGTCCTTCTTCAACTGCTATCAGCGCCCAATATCGCATCGCGATTCCCGATCTACCGACAGTACGACTACCACGTTCAAATTAACACAGTGGTTGAGCCCGGTGGTGACGCAGCGGTTTTGCGACTCAAGGGTTTGAAACGTGGAATCGCTGTCTCGACAGACTGTAACGGTCGCATCTGTTACTTAGACCCTAAGATCGGAACAATCATCGCTGTGGCTGAGGCTTGCCGAAACATCGCGGTGACAGGTGCAGAACCGGTTGCACTTACGGACGGTCTCAACTTTGGTAACCCAGAAACGCCGGATGTTCAGTTCCAGCTCAACGAGTCGATTGCGGGTATGCGAGAAGCAGCAGACGCATTTGGCATCCCGATTGTTAGTGGAAACGCCAGCCTTTACAACGAGTCAGCTGGCACAGCGATATTCCCCACACCTATCATTGGTTCACTTGGCATCCTCGAAGACGTTGAGAAACACTCAACCGTCGGCTTCAAGAACGAAAGTGACATGATTGTTTTGCTCGGAGCTGACGATTGGGACAACGTGGAGGGCCTTGCCGGTAGCGAGTACCTGGATTTCAAGCATGACACTATTGCTGGTCAGCCGACGATAGATATCGATCTAGAACTCAATGTGCAGTCTGTCTGCCGAGATGCAATTTCGAGTGAACTGCTTTCGTCTGCTCATGACGTGTCGGATGGTGGACTGGCGATTGCAATTGCTGAGTGCGCGATCATCGGCGGGAAGGGCGCAAGTATCTCCCTCACCGTAGGTGATCGCTGGGACGCTGCATTGTTCGGTGAATCTCAGTCGCGAATCGTTGTCAGCCTACCGGAAGCCAACCTCGGCGAACTCAGCCAAATGGCTGAGTCGAAGAGCGTGCCAATGAAGGTACTGGGAACCGTTGGTGGTGGTGAGCTGTCCATTGATGACGTAGTCCAACTACCACTGGCTGAGATTGATGACGCCTGGAAAAACGGCTTCACAAAAGCTGTGTCTGACTAACCGTTGATCCCTTCGACAGCATCGTTACAGGATCTTGCGCCTGAATTCGACGCGCTTCTCTTCGATTCATTCGGAGTGCTCGTAGACGGGGTTGATGCGCTTCCTGGTGCTCCCAAGTTGCTGAATCACCTTGACTCGATTGGCAAGAGTTATTTCGTAGTCACAAACGATGCCTCGAAATCGATCAAGGCGCGGGTGGACACGTTTCGTGAGCAGGGCTTCAAGATTCCCGCTGAAAAGATCATCAATTCAGGTGGTTTACTCGTCCGCTATTTCGCCGAACACAAATTAGATGGTAAACCAACACTCGTCCTCGGGACCGAAGATTCGGCGGATTATGTGCGGCAGGCTGGCGGGGAATTAATCGACCAATCAAGTGGGTATGAGCCTGACGTAGTTGTACTCGGTCACAGCGGGCCTCATGACTGGGAATCGACCCTCGGTGATCTACTTGGACTAATTAGCCGGAGATACCAGCAAAGCAGCCCCATCAATCTCGTAGTTCCGAATCCCGATTTCATATACCCGAACGGACCCGGCGAGTACGGTTTCGGTGCAGCGGCGTTTATCGATGTTTTGGAACAGGCACTATTTCGCCTGCACGGAGATCACCCCGTTCTCAAAGCAGCGAAGCTCGGAAAACCATTTCCAACGATATTTGAAGAAGCGATTGATCGTGCAGGGTCAAGCAATCTCTTGATGGTCGGTGACCAACTCGAAACGGATGTCCTCGGTGCCAACAAAATGTATTTGAAAAGTGCGGTTGTTACCACCGGAATCAACCGAAGGACCCTGCCAGATCAGTTCAAAGATGTCGATAACGAGATGACTCCTGATTACTTGATCGAGTCTCTCGTATAAAATTGGTTAAGTTGAACTAAAGAAACACGCGAGTGCGCACAGCACTCGCTTTTGTTTGCGGTGAAGAATGCCTACCTACGTATACAAGTGTGATGAGAACGGACACGTGTTCGAGTTGATCCAGGGATTCAAAGACGAACCTGGAGCGGATTGTCCGAGATGCGGTAGCGCTTCTTCTCGCCAGATTACCGCCCCGACTGTCATCTACAAGGGATCAGGTTTCTATACAACCGACTACGGATCGGGATCGAGTTCGACATCGACTCCATCCAAGAGCTCATCTTCGAATTCCGAGTCATCTTCAGACAGCGGTAGCGACAGTTCGTCGTCAAGTGATTCCGGTTCTTCCAGCGGGCACTCGCATTCGCACGGCGGTGGGCATTCGCACTCTCATGGTGCTGGCAGCCACACTCACTAATCTTCTCAGATAAATGCGCACCGTTATTCAACGGGTAAATTCAGCCAGTGTCTCAGTCAATGGATCAATTGTTGGTTCGATTGGTCGTGGACTTTGCCTTCTCGTCGGGATCACTCACGACGACACCTCTGAAGATTTGAAGTACATCATCGACAAAACGACAAACATGCGCATCTTCCCGGCAGAAGACGGTGACTCAGGCTTCGATCAGTCTCTACTCGACATTGGTGGTGAACTACTGCTCATCAGCCAGTTCACGCTCTATGCATCGACGCGAAAAGGAAGAAGGCCGGGATTTACCGATGCCGCCCGACCAGAGCAGGCTGAACCGATATTCGACGAGGTCGTCACGGCGTTCAAGCAACATGGATTGAAGGTCGAGATCGGAGTTTTCGGCGCGTCAATGAACGTGCTGATTGAGAACGCAGGTCCGGTGACTATCACACTAGATTCAGCGGATCGACTCACGCCCCGTCGCGGCTAACCTCTCAAAGCTCTCTTACCGCGAATAATCCAGCGAGATGTCCAGGGCTGGTGGTGAATGCGTGAGCGCGCCGATAGAGATAATGTCGACACCTGCTCGTGCAGCATCTCGAACGGACTCGAGGTTGATTCCGCCAGAGGCTTCCACCGTGCACTTCATCGCTATCTTGTCAACGATTCGCCGCATTGTCTCAGCGTCCATGTTGTCGAGCATCACGATATCCGCACCTGCATCAGCGGCAGCCAGCGCTGCGTCTTCCGACTCGACTTCGACCTCAATTTTGACCGTATGAGGCGCCTTGGCTCTCGCCTGTTTGATGACCTGTGCGAGCGTGAAGCCTTCTTCTTGCAACGCGGCGAGGTGGTTATCTTTTATTAGCACTCCGTCAGCAAGATTTAGTCGATGATTTCTGCCGCCACCGGTTGTCACCGCGTACTTATCGAGAAGACGAAGACCCGGGACGGTCTTACGAGTATCTGTGATCGATGCGGTGGTGCCTTCTACTGCATCCACATACTGACGAGTAAGAGAAGCTATTCCGCTCATGCGCTGCATGAAATTCAATGCAGTTCGCTCAGCAGTCAGTATTGAACCCATTGAACCTGAAACTGTCGCAACAGCGGTTCCAGCTTCCACTGAGTCTCCATCGAGGAGTTTCCTGGAAAACTTCAAATTGGGGTCGACTCGTTTGAACGCGGCTTCGGCAACCGCAATTCCTGACACGATCCCATCTTCCTTGACGACAACTGATGCTGTGGCAAGCAAATGTGGTGGAATTATCGAGTTGGTCGTTACATCAGCGCTGGCCGCGTCTTCTGCCAGGGCAAGGTCTATCAGCTTGTCGAGTTCTGCAGGAGTTGGAAACATACCGTGTGCTTCTAGCCTGCGATTTCGAGCATTCTCTCTAAAGCTAGTGTGGCGTTCTTTCGAGTCTCAGGCTCAACTTCGATTCTGTTGATCGCGAGACCTGCCATGATGCCTTCAAGAACCCACAGCACATACGCCGGGTGTATTCGGTACATAGTCGCGCAAGGGCAAACTACCGGATCGAGACAGAATATTTCCTTGTCGGGATTCTCGGCTGCCAATCTTCGGACCATACTGATTTCGGTGCCAATTCCCCATGATGTACCGGCGGGAGCATTAGCTACGGTTTCAAGAATGAATTCGGTGGAACCGTACATATCTGCGGCCGCCACAACGTCCTGCGAGCATTCGGGGTGAACAATGATGGTCGTGTCACTGTTCTTTGCCCGGGCGTCCTCGATTTGCTGAACCGAGAAACGAGTGTGAACTGAGCAATGCCCCTGCCAGAGAATTACCTTCGCCGCTTTGATCTCGTCCTCGGTCAATCCGCCAAACGGCAGGAACGGATTCCACAGCACCATTTCGTCTTCGGAAATTCCCTTAGCGAGAGCAGTATTACGCCCAAGATGTTGATCGGGTAAGAACAGGATTTTTTCGCCTCGTTCGAGTGCCCAATCAAACGCCTTGTCAGCGTTAGACGACGTACACACAAGGCCATTGTTTTTGCCGCAGTGGGCTTTGATAGCCGCAGCGGAATTCATATATGTGATCGGGATAACCTGATCAGTAGATCCCAACACTGATCCGATATCGTCCCAGCAGTCTTGAACGTCTCGTGATTTTGCCATGTCAGCCATCGAGCATCCGGCTGCCATGTTCGGGAGAATGACGTTTTGGTCCGGTGCAGTGAGAATGTCGGCTGTTTCCGCCATGAAGTGAACACCGCAGAAGACAATCCACTTAGCGTCTTTTGTCTCGGCAGCCATTTTGGATAGCTTGTAAGAGTCGCCAGTGAAATCGGCGTACTGAATCACATCATCACGCTGATAGTGGTGCCCCAGGAGAACGACTTTCTCACCGAGTTCGTTACGCGCATATTCAATACCGGCGGAAATTTCATCCGGGGTAAGCTTTAAGTACCTAGTCGGGACTTTTTGCCAGCGAACGCCGGCCTTGAACTCTTCTTCAAGGGTTTTGGTCCGAAGATTTCCATCGGTCTGACAGAAAGCGGACTGCTCAAGTTCGGTAATCGGAATTGTCGTCTGCTTGGTAAATGCAGTGGTCATGCGACCGGGACCTTCTCTGATTCAGTTTGGCTTACGCCTTGTTCAACAAGCTCACCTTCCAGTGACCAGGGTGAACTTGCAGTGATTTGCACGTTTACCGTTTCTCCGGCTTTTGGTGCCTCAGAAACGTTTACGTTCGTTAAATAGATTAGTTTATCGCCTCGATTACGCCCATGTAGCCTTCCACGCTTGTCACCTTCGACCAAAACGTCGTAGATTTTGCCTTCTAGCGTTGCGTTCTTGCAGCTCTGAATCTGTCGCTGCAGTTCGTCAACTGCCGCCAATCGTGCTTTCTTCACATCTCGGGCAACGTCATCCGGCATCTTCCTCGAAGCGAATGTTCCGTCACGGTTCGAGTAGGCAGCAACGTGGACTTTGTCGAACTCAACTCGCCTGAGAATCTCCATCGAGTTTTCGAACTGGGTGTCAGTCTCACCACAGAATCCAACAATCAGGTCCGTGGTTAGATTTACACCAGGAATCATCTCTTTTACCTGATCAACTTTTTCGAGGTACTGACCGCTGGTGTAACCGCGTCTCATATCGACGAGAATCTTGTCATCACCGGCCTGGAACGGCAGATTGATGTTCTCGCAAACTTTGGGAAGATCACGAACCGCTTCGAGGATTCGCACTGACATATCGTTCGGATGTGATGTTAAGAATCGAATGCGTTCGAGACCAGAGATTTCATGAACTCTTTCGACCAGATCGGCAAGATCTACTCTTGGTCGAAGGTCGTGACCAAACGAGTCCACGTTCTGTCCCAATAATGTGATGTCCTTCACGCCGCGTTGGACCATCATTTCAGCTTCGTGGACGATGTCCACCACGTCTCTGCTGGCTTCCCTACCTCGGCGATAAGGGATGATGCAGAACGTGCAGAACTTGTCGCAGCCGTGAACGATTGGGATGAACGAAGCGACGTGTGGATTTTCTGGGATTGCTCCTGCAAGACATCCCTCTGGATCGAGGCCATGCCTCATTCCTGCCAGTTCGAGAATAGGTTCGAATTGTTGAGGTCGTGCCCAGACATCCACATGAGGAAAGCGATGTCTGAGCTGAGACTGCTCAGGTCCGACCATACATCCCATCACAGCGACGACGCGATCTGGAGATTCCTGCTTGATCTTCGCCAGCCGACCGAGCATTCCTGTCGCTGTGTCTTCGGCCGATTGTCGAACGACACATGTATTGAGCACAACTACATCTGCGACTCCCGGATCGTCGGAGGATTCGAATCCCATTTTGGAGAATCCGCTCGAGATCCGCTCAGAATCGGACGTGTTCATCTGGCAACCGACGGTCCAGACGTGAAAGCTAGGCAAATTTCAATACTCGTGAATCGACTCTGCGATAAGGCAGGTCGAACGTTGGCAGTAAGTAGATCTTAAGGATACTGATAATTCGCAGTTCGCTCCAAACCTTTGCGTTTCGGTGTCAGTACACCAACATCATCAGTATTATTTGATTTGCCTGGCGAAAGACGTCGGGCGACTGTTTAACCCACTGAAAAGTTCGTCAGGATCAAACATTGAGTAGCACAGCTGCCAACTCTTCCGAGATTACCCGCGTCGGCATCATCGGCTGTGGGTCGATGGGCTCCGAACTCGCTATGGTCGCCGCCAAAGGCGATGCGGGACCAGCGGAGGTTGTTGCTTTGTTCGATGTGTTCGAACCGGGTAGGCAAAAACTGGCTACATCTATCAAAGAAATGAGTGGAAGCGAACCCGCGCAGTTTGATGACGTGGACGAAATGATCGCGAATACCGAATGCGATTTGATCGTGGAATGTGCGTCGCAACAGGCTGTGTTTGCGACCGCAGAACAGGTTCTGAGCTCCGGCGTTTCAATGTTAATCATGAGTTCTGGCGCACTTCTCAATGCCGACTTCATGAGCAAGGTCGAAGCAGCGACGAAAACTTCAGGAGCATCCCTTTACGTTCCTTCCGGTGCGGTTGGTGGCATCGATGCTTTACGGGCAGCGAAACATCTACTAGAAGAAGTAACTATTACCTCGTCTAAGAAACCTGTTTCCCTCGCTGGCGCACCAGGATTTTCTGACTGGGAAGATAAAGAAATCACTGAGCCAACCGTCGTATTCGATGGCAACGCCGCCGAAGCGGTTGGGTTATTCCCGGCGAACGTGAACGTCGCGGCCACCGTCTCACTTGCCGGGGTCGGCGCGAAAAAAACCCGTGTGAAAGTCGTCGCTGACCCAGACTCACCAGGCAACGTTCACGAAATATCGGCGAAAAGCAAGGCAGGAAATTTCTCGTTCAAATTCGAGAACATGCCTTACGAGCACAACCCTAAAACCAGTTACCTCGCGGCATTAGCAGCGATCGAAACATTGCGATCGATCTGCAATAGTGGTTTAAGGATTGGGACCTAGGGTAGAAAGTTATATGGCGGAGGGTGCGGGATTCGAACCCGCGAGGGGGCTCAACACCCCCAACCCGCTTAGCAGGCGGGCGCACTAGGCCACTATGCGAACCCTCCGCGTGAAAAACCCGTGTGCGGTTTTTTCCAATATAGCTACTCGTTGAACCGACATCAAAGCCGATAACTGCGTATTTCGCGACATCGCTTACTTTATGAGCCGTCTTTTCAGCAGATAAACAGCCGCAGGCCACATGATCGCGGTTGCAATGCCCAGGTAAATAAGTGACCACAAGTGCGAAGCATTGAACTCGGCAAGGGCGAACCCTCTCGCAATGTGAACACCTGACGTCAACGGCAACGCCCATGCAAACGGCTCCACCCAATCCGGCAGTATTGAGATTGGGAAGAACACACCAGCGAAGAAAAACATTGGCGATGCCACAAGCGTGAACACCAACGTAAGAAACGTGGTGTGAGGGGCTACTGCTGAGAACAGAAAGCCGAGCGCACCAAAGGCTATTCCTACCAATATTGCTGGTAACAGAATTCCGACCGCCGCCAGCGGATCAATCCATCCAAAGGCAACAGCGAATGCTGCCGTGGCAATTGTTGTAAGCAATGCTCGGGTTACTGCCCAGAGAATGTCTCCAAGAGTGATCTCGGTGACAGTTATTGGTGTGGTCAGGATCGTTTCATACACATCGTTATCGATGCGGTTGTAGGCATTCCAGGAAGTTTCAAATAGCGCGTGGAACATAGCGTTGCCCATGATGATCCCCGGGGTGACGTACTGAGCGTACGAAACTGCTTCGACTTCTCCTACAAGCTTGCCAACGCCAAAGGCAATCGCAACAAGGACGATCAGCGGTTCTACGACTACCCACGTAAGTACGAATTTCCAGTATCGAACAAACGACACAGCATGCCTGAACCACAACCCCGTGACGCTGCGTCGGCGCACCCCTAGAGTAGGAATCGCGAGATTCATTATTCATCCCTCAATTCTCGTCCGGTTATAGCGAGGAACACATCTTCAAGATTCCCGGGCCGAGTTGATATTCGTACCCCCTCGATGTCTTTGACCCCTGATAGGTCCGCTTTGACTCCGTTGAAACCAGTCACGCTGACAAGCGCTCCCACTTCTCGGTACTGAATCGAGCGTTCCTCCATGTAGTCACGAACAGCCCTTAATGACGCGGGTTGCACCCTCATTTGAGTCACGTCACCTGATGCATGTCGCTCGACCATTTCGTCTGGAGTTCCTTCGTCGAGGATCATTCCGTGGTCCATGATCGCCAGACGATCACAGAGAATTGCGGCTTCTTCCATATAGTGTGTGGACAGCAAGACCGTGACCCCAGACTCCTTGAGAATCGCTAATTCCTCCCAAACCCGGTTTCGGCTCTGTGGATCCAACCCAGTTGTGGGCTCGTCCATCACGATCACGGACGGACTTCCAATCATCGAACGCGCAATCGCGAGTCGGCGTTTCATGCCACCTGAGAGTTCGTAGACATTGTCTTTTGAACGCTCGGTCAAACTGAAAAATTCGAGTACTTCATGGGCACGCTCCTTGGAATCTTTGCGGGAAAGTCCAACAAGGAATCCGTGCAAAAACAGGTTCTGAAAAACGGTAAGTCCGTTGTCGAGACCATCATGCTGAGTCACGACACCCATGATTTCTCGCACACTGCGTCCATCAGAGACCACGTCGATTCCGCCGACATGGATATCCCCTCGAGTAGCCGGGGACAATCCAGCCAGCATTCGCATGGTGGTGGTTTTTCCCGCTCCGTTTGGACCGAGCAAGCCGTAGGTTTCGCCCGCTTTTACCGAGAATGAGATGCCCGCGACTGCGGTGAAATCACCGAAATCTTTACTGAGATCCTTGATTTCGATCGCTGCACGCGGGTCACTTGTGTTTTGCGGTACGAGATTCAATATCGGTTTCCAGTTAGGTATTGCGACATAACGGGATCCTCAACCCGGGGTTTCGCCGATCCAAATTTCTCCGCCCTCAAAGAATTCTTTTTTCCAAATCGGAACAATTTCCTTCAAGCGATCGATGAAGTACAACGATGCCTCAAACGCCGTACGCCTATGAGCTGATCCGACTGTCAGAATCATGCTCGTTTCACCTATGTCAACTCTTCCAGTGCGGTGACCAACAGCAATTTTTCCCAACTCCCACTTGGAACGCATCTCGGCGATTATCTCTGCCATCTTGTTCTCGGCCATCGGTTGATAGGCCTCGTAGTCGAGGTGAAGAACCGTGCGTCCTTGATTGTGATCACGCGTATTGCCGTGGAACGTGACAACTGCACCATCAACTCCAGTAGTTACGAATTTATTCAAAGGCTCAGCATCAAGTGAAGCAGCGGTCACGAAGACCCAGGTGTCATCTGTTTTTATCTCACCTGTCCCACCGCTAACGGGTGGTATAAGGGCTACTTCATCTCCCAGAGAAACCTGTTCGTGCGTATCTGCGTACTCACCGTTCAGGGCAAACATCACAGATTCTCCCGGCTCTGGATCATTTGGTGCAGCTTTTCTGGCAGCTATCACCGCTTCGGCGACGGTCATGCCTTCAGAATGTTCAATCTCCACTACTGCAGTTCCAGCCCTGTCTTTCAGTGCAGCAAAAAACCGGACGGTGATGATTATTGAATCAGGCAATATTCTTCCTAAATTGAACTTCGTCGCGCTGACTTCGCACAAGCGTAAAGAGAAGCATCGCGGATTTCAGTCACAATAACTAACTACGAGTGTCGAGCATTCAACAGGTGCAGATACTTCGATACAGTCAACAATCGAATTCGATCGCCTTTGACACTGTAGGTTGAACGCAAATACAATTTTAGGTCGTTCATATTGAAACTCGGTGATAATTCCGGGATTTTCAATCACTTTTTCCGCCGAACGTAACCGGCACGGAGTTATTTGCTTAATGGTTCGAATTCGTCTTCGACGCGCAGGGGGCAAGAAGCACCCCTTCTATCGAGTAGTTATAGCTGACCAGCGGGCAGCTCGCGATGGTTCATTTATCGAACAGGTTGGAACTTACGATCCGTTCCCGGACCCACCTGAAATCAAGCTTGATGAAGAAAAGATCACCCAGTGGATGAAGAACGGCGCACAGCCTTCAGAATCTGTAGCTGATCTCCTGCGTTCCAAGGGTTTGTTGCCTAAGGCAGCAGCAAATGGCTGATCACGACGATTTCGTCGAAGAGTTTGACTCGGAAGATTTTTCTGCAGTCGACTCGATGCGAGAGATGATCGAATATATCGCTCGCGCCCTTGCCTCGAACCCAGATGCTGTCTCGGTGTCCGAGGAAATCGACGGTGACAGAGTGTTTCTACATCTGTCAGTCGATGAACAGGACAAAGGCAAAGTTATCGGTCGTGACGGCCGCGTAGCGCAGTCAATGCGCTCTCTCCTCCGAGTTGCTGCCGTCAAGGCTGACACACGCGTTAGCCTCGAAATCGAGTAACCATCACTTCCTCCCATCATGACTGGTCCAGACGAGTCTATGAATGACGCGACGACCGAACTCATTCCTGTTGGCAGAGTCCGACGCCCGACGGGAATCAAAGGTGCAGTACTCGTAGAGGTTTACACAGGCGAACCCGACCGGTTTGCTGATGTTGACTCCGTATTCCTCGATGACCGCGAGTTTCGAATCGTAGATCGCGGACGTTCGGGAAATGCAGCCAAGCTGACTTTCGAGGGTATTAACTCAATCGAACGAGCTCAGGAGTTGCGAGACAGGGAAGTCTCTGTGCCTGAAGATTCACTTGGGCCTGCGCCCGAAGGTGAGTATTACCACTACGAGCTCCTCGAAGCAGATGTGGTTGATACCAACGGTAAAATTCTCGGCACGGTTCACGAGATTATCGAAACTGGCAGCAACGATGTACTTGTCGTTCGAACGTCAAATTCGGAGAGTTCCAAGCCAAAGGAAATTTTGATCCCTGTCATTGACGGAGTACTGGTTGAACTGGATCGTGATACCAACTCATTAATCGTCGATCCCCCACCAGGTTTACTCGATTAGCTAAATCTTCGTAAAATTGTCGAATTCGACTACTGATTTCTAAGGATGGTTTCTAAGTATGTCTGGTCACTCTAAATGGAGCACGATCAAACACAAGAAAGGCGCCGCAGACGCCAAGCGTGGACAGCTCTTCACGAAGTTGTCCCGAGAAATCATGGTTGCGGCAAAAGAAGGCGACCCGAATCCTGAGATGAACTTCAGGCTTCGACTTGCGGTTGATAACGCTAAGTCGATGAACATGCCCAAGGACAACATCGACCGCGCAATCGCACGAGGTGCCGGCATCGGTGGAGAAGCCGTAATCCTTGAGCAGATCAGTTACGAAGCCTACGGTCCGGGCGGCGCAGGAATCATCATCCAGGCACTTACCGACAACAAAAACCGTACTGCTGCTGAAGTACGAGCGAAAATCACTCGGGCTGGGGGAAACCTCGCTGGGTCGGGTGCTGTTGCCTGGAATTTCGAGAATAAGGGACTCATCACCGTCGAAGTGAAAGAGGGTGATGCAGACGACATCGCTCTCGAGATCGTCGATGCAGGTGCTGAAGACGTTGATGTTGATGAGAGCACCGTTGAAGTCACGGTCCCATATGAAGACTTTGCCCAGGTTAAGGCATCTGTTGAAGCACTTGCTGGCATAGAAGTTACACGAAGCGAACTCGCATTGATCCCGACCTCGACGACTCAACTCAGTGACAGTGAATCGATGCAAACACTTAGACTGCTCGATGCTCTTGAAGAAGTTGACGACGTATCGAAGGTGTTTTCCAACGCCGACTTCCCAGATGAAGTCCTCGAGAAGTACGCCGCAAGCTAGGGTCCTTCACCCGCTCACGAATTCATATACCCGTCACGATTTGTGATTGAAACTAGACCTACCGAAGGTCTAGTTTTGGTTTAACGAGCTATCTGTTTGGCGCATTCGGCTGGCTCTAAAAAGAAAGATTTACGATGACCTCTGCGATAAAAACGGACTCTCTAACGAAGTACTACGGGGAACACCTCGGGATTCGGAACCTAAGTCTGGATATCAACGAAGGTGAAGTTTTTGGTCTTCTCGGTCCTAATGGCGCCGGAAAAACCACGACTATCCGTGTGTTCCTTGATTTCATCCGCCCAACTTCAGGCACAGCAACGGTACTCGGTCTCGATACCGTAAACGACTCTGTCGCCGTACGAGATAAGGTTGGCTACCTTCCCGGTGACTTCATCACGTATGAACGGATGACAGGTGCGCAGCTCCTTGAGTATTTCGCCAGCATGCGCGGAAAGGGACTTGGGCGCGCCAAACAACTAGCTGAGAGATTTTCGCTGGATTTGGATCGGAAGATCGGTGAACTTTCACGGGGCAATCGACAAAAAGTTGGTCTGGTTCAAGCGTTCATGAGTTACCCGGAGTTGCTCATTTTGGACGAACCCACAACTGGGCTGGACCCACTTCTTCAACAGGAATTCCATTCGCTCGTGCAGGAAGAAGTAAACGAAGGCCGGACTGTATTTATTTCATCCCACGTGCTCTCCGAAGTCGAAGCGATTTGTGATCGAGTTGGCATCATCAGAGATGGGGAGCTGGTGACAGTAGAGCAAATTGGCGATCTAAAACAACGAGCGCTCGCCATGGTCAAGATTGAGTTTGAGGGTGCCGTTCGACCTACCGACTTTGAAGACATAGAGGGTGTGTCTGATGTATCCGTAACCGATCACACGTTGACCTGCTACGTAACTGGCAGTGTCGATGCGCTCATCAAAGCCGCTTCAAGACACACGGTGGACCGAATCGAGTCTGCCCAACCGGGTTTAGAAGATGTTTTCCTTGCTTTCTATAGCGGCGATGGAAATGTTCGGGAGGCACCACATGCTTAGTAACGTCTTCCTGAAATCGCTTAGGGACTCACGCCGGTCAATCATCTACTACTCCATAGGCATGATTGCTATGGGGTTGTACGTAACGCTGCTCTACCCGACGGTACGGGACGCTTCGGGTTTGACGGAATTTCTTGAACAAATGCCGGAGGTAATGCGGAACTTGATCGGCGATGTCGAGTCGTTCAATACTCCTGAGGGTTTCTTGAATGCTCAGATGTTCAGTTTCATGGGTCCGCTTATAGCCGCAGTTTTTGCAATCATTGCCGGAACTGGAGCCATTGCCGGAGAGGAAGAAAACGGAACTCTGGATCAACTAATGGCGAATCCAATTTCCCGTAGACGAGTTTTGATCCAAAAAGTGAGTGCACTACTAGTTGGTTTGTTCGTGATCAATCTCGCACTTTGGGTTGGATTGGTTTTCGGGGCATTGGTTTCGGATTTCAAGTTGTCGGCCAGCGGCGTTTCTCAAGTACTGGTTAGTCAGTACGCGCTGGCAGCTGCACTCGGATTAATTGCGTTAGCAGTCGGAGCTTCGACCGGCAAAAAAGGGATCGCTGCCGGAGTTGCAGCTTCGGTTGGCGTTATTGGATTCCTTCTTGAGACATTCCTTGCGATCGTCGACTTCCTGGAACCAACAAAGTTCATCTCGGTTTTCTACTACTTCAACAGCAACGACGTGATAATCCACGGCCTGAATTATGTCCATCTAATGGAATTGGTGATTGTGAGTGTGGTGGCAACAGTCGTGGGGCTCTGGAAATTTGAGCGAAGAGACCTTCAAA
>JAYQWG010000019.1:40305-43933 GCA_038150225.1 Chloroflexota bacterium | reverse complement strand
CAATTAGACCGTACCCACCCCAGTTCGAAACACTTGCAGTTATTAATTCAGTCGTAGTCGTGACGCAAGGATCATCCGGCAGGTTTTCGATATCGGGGATGACGTGGCGCATGTTCCCCATTCCAATTTCGTTGCCACCGTCGCCGATACCGACTGAATAGGGGTGTTGATCGAACATGTGGTCAATCTTGGCATTGTGTTCGGAAAAGTCGATTCCCTTCCAGTTTCGGTAAGTGCCATCTCCGAGTAGACCTGCTCTTTCGATCGAAACCAACGCGGACGGAGCGTGCTTCACTAGAAGATCGTGGGCGAACATTGTCGACTCGTGATGAGTCGTGATTGGAAATTCTTCGACGACGTCATCACCGGAGATTGCCCGCATTGCCGTGGAACACTTTTCGTCAGTCACATAAGCGACGGTGTTGCCAAGGGTTTTCAATGCCTCACCAATTGCGACTGCACCTGGTGGTCCGTCGGTTTCTGGCTCCCCTGCTCGGAGAATGTAAAAGCCGGTCGCAATCAACACCTTCCCAGGGTGATCGAGGAGCAACTGCGCCGAGCGATCTAACCAACCATCTTTCATGTGAGGTCGGAGGGCTTTCATCCCGCGGATGTCATCTTGGAGGATGATGTCTTCTATGCGCGTGAATACAGATGCGTCGGTCAACTTGTTCGAGCCTCTCTTAGCTGTATCAAAGTTGGTTAGAGAACCGCCAGGTCTTCGTCTTTGAGGTCGGTCACAAACATGTGCCCCGGGGAGTGAGTGATCATGAGTTCTGGCTTCGTGGACATCGCAACTGATTGCGGGGTCACGCCGCACGCCCAGAAAACAGGCACCTGGTCATCACTGCTCTGTTCCCACACTTCGCCAAAATCTGGCTTCTCTATGTTCGAAATTCCAATAGCGGACGGGTCTCCGATGTGAATAGGTGCACCGTGAGTACCTGGGAACCGTGATGTCGCCTGAACCGCTCGCACAAGCTTGTCCTGCGGGATCCATCGGTGTGACACAACCATGGGTCCAGAAAACGGTCCAGCCGATTCGGTTTCGATATCGGTTATGAACATTGGAACGTTGCGTTCAGTGCCGTAATAAGGCAGGTCGATCCCGTTCGCAATTAGTGCATGTTCGAACGAGAAGCTGCATCCAAGTAAAAACGTAACTAGATCGTCGCGCCAGTGGTCCATAAGAGTGTCTGGTTCATCGACCATTTCGCCGTTCTTGTACACCCGGTACAAGGGAACGTCGGTCCGAATATCGGAGCCCGGGGCGGTCATTGCAGCTTCGACGTCACCGGCTTCGATCACCTCGACTACAGGGCACGGTTTCGGGTTTCGCTGACAGAACAACAAAAAATCAAACGCAACGTCCTTCGGAAGAATCGCAACGTTCGCCTGGACAAAATGCGGGGCTGCGCCTGAAGTCGGCTGCCTGAACTGCCCTGCCCGAATGAGCTCTCGAGTTTCTTTTCCCGTTTGGGGAATGGTGATTGAACTGGTCATGGCTGCATCTTAGGAACTATGACTTCATGTGGTCAACTGTTTGAATACAGCTAAGAGTCAATCTCGACTTTCGGCCACCGTGCGTAGTTGTCCTTACGCTCCAGCCGATTACCAAACTCAGCTTCGGTAACCTGTGCAGGATTTCGTCGAACTTTCATATCGAATAAATCTTCAAGTCCATGCGGAGCGACAATGTCCAATCCCCCATCACTGGTTAAACGGACTGCAACGCAAACCGCATACTCCGGGTACGTCGAAACGGCGTCTTCGAGGGACGAATAGGGCCGAATTCGCTCACCGAACCGGAGGTGGTACCAGTTGTGAACACCGGCCTGGTTGGTCACTTCCCATTTTTCGTCGGAGAGTTTCGAAGCGAGTTCACGTTCGTACTGCCGGTCTCGTTCTTGCGACGCATCCGATGGATCGAAAAAGACCACATCTACATCATCAACCGAATCGTGTTCGATCAAGCCTGAAAGATGATCCCAAACCACATCCCTAATCGCCCCTGCCGTGATGTAAGCGGCATCGCCAAATACGCTTCTTACTGCTTCAAGCACCAACACGAACCATTCGTCAGCAAGAAGTATTTCGCCGAGTCGGTTTACTGAACGAGCATCAATTTCGTATTTATTGCTCACGTGTAACTCAACATCCCTGTGAATTCTCAGGATACGATGTCCAACGCCGTTCGCACGCGCTACTTCAGGCGGTTCGACGGACAAGCATACGCAGTATTTGAACGAGCAAGGTTCACGAATGAAAATTACCCGAGTCGATCAGTTTGCCCCGCGCAACCGCACCAGGCTGATCCGCATCACAACCGACACAGGTATCGAGGGATGGGCTGAGAGCACGCTCGAAGGTAAACCTCAATCGGTCCCTGCGGCAATCGACGAATTTGCCGAGTACCTGATCGGAAAAGATCCACTTCGGATCGAACACCACTGGCAGCAAATGTACCGATCATCCTTTTTCAGGGGCGGTGCACACAACATGTCCGCTATCGCTGGCATAAATGCCGCTTTATGGGACATTGCAGGAAAACACCACGGTGTACCGAGCTACATGCTCATGGGCGGGAACGTCCGAGATCGGATTCGTGTTTATGCCCACTGGGGAATTCGTGATCTATCTGACGAAGGACTCGAAGCTTCCCGCGAGCGACTTACCAAGCTCCAAAAATCTGGTTACACAGGCTATAAAGCTGGGCCTGCTGGGACATGGCGCGCCCACGAACCGCCATCACGAATCGACGAGTTCGTCAAAGCTGCCTACATGATGCGCGAATGGGTCGGTGACGATGTCGAACTATGTTTCGATTTCCACGGAAAAATGACCCCGGGTCTCGCCGTTGAAGTATGTAACGAAATTAAGGGCATGCGCCCAATGTTCGTTGAAGAACCGATTCCGCAGGAAAACCCCGATGCCCTAAAGCGAATCCAGGAGCAAGTACCGTTCCCCCTCGCAACGGGTGAGCGACTTCTGTCACGCTGGGAGTTTCGCGAGGTAATCGAAAAGCAGGCAGTTTCGCTCTTGCAACCTGACGTTGCTCACTGTGGCGGTCCATCAGAATTGAAGCGAATCGCGAACTACGCTGAGGTGTACTACCAGCACATCATGCCTCACTGTGCGATCGGCCCTCTGGCCCTTGCAGCTTGCATGTTGGTTGACGCCGTGGTTCCAAACTTCCTGATCCAGGAGCAGGTCGATGCCGGACTCGGCAACGGTCTTCTAAAGAAAGACTGGGAAGTCGTTGACGGTCATATAGAGCTCTGGGACACCCCGGGGCTCGGTGTTGAAATCGACGAAGTCGAGGCAACCAAGGACTACTCGGGAGAGGCCTACGGGTACCACAAGGAACTTGGTGGCGAGTACTACTACGACAACGATGGCTCGGTAGCCGACTGGTAGTCGTTTACGAGACTGAAGTTAACTGAAAAGGGCGGAGCACCTAAGCTCCGCCCTTTTTAGTTAATCGTTCAAGAACTAAGCAGCAAGCTGCTCCGGTTCCTCATCGTCCTGCACTTCAGTCTCCAAAGAGTTGAGTGCATTCTCAGCGATCTTGAAAACCGCAACTGCATCGAGAAGGCTGGAACCCATCTCAGCAAGTGTTGCTGCTGAT
>JAYQWG010000019.1:38064-40205 GCA_038150225.1 Chloroflexota bacterium | reverse complement strand
CTGCTCTGATCCCGTGCGAATCGCATCAACGGAACTGTTCATCTTCTCGACGTATTCGATAGATTCGGTTACGGAAGCTGACTGTTCCTCAGCACCCTTGGCAACCTGCTGAGCAGTGTCAGCAACACCCTGGGTAGCAGCGCCAGCCTGTTCAGCAGCGCTGTTGAGCTGCTGGCTTGAACCGGAAACTGCAGTTGCCGTTTCTCGGACATTACCAACAAGTCCGACAAGGCTCTGAACCATGCGCTTGGTAGCGACGCCAAGAGCATCACGCTCTGACTTTGGAGTGATATCTACAGTCAGGTCACCGTTCCCGACGCTGGTAACAGTATCGGCAACACCGGAAATGTAATCACGCATGTCGTTGTACGAAACAGCCATACGGGCGATTTCGTCTTTACCTGCAACCTGGACCTGCGTGTCGAGTTCTCCGACAGCGATCCGTGACATTCCCTCAGCAACTTTCTTGATTCCCGACGAAACGCTGTTTGCGATCAGGAAGGCTGCGAATACCGCTACGGAAAGCGAAGCTACTCCGATGATCAGAGTAGAGATCAGTGCTGTCTGTGCACTGCTCTTCATCTCACCAACGCGATCGGCAAGATTGACTGCAAGGTGGTCGTCAATTGCCTTCAAAAGGTTGATACGAGCGGTAGCCGCTGCAAACCAATCGGTCGCAACCACACCACCGAAGTTGTCGGCGGTCGCGTTTGCTACAGCGATGTCTCGGAACTCACCAACCTGTGCAACCGAATCATCAGCCATGGTCTCTTCGTAGAATGCCAGCGCATCGTCGGAAGCGAATGTTGTGAACACGTTCAGGTATGTGTCCTGAGCAGTCACAAGTGAGTTGAATTTTGCGAACTCGCCGTCGTTGAAGTGACCACGTGCAAACGCAGATGACATAACAGCTCGTTCAATACCCGCACGTTCCTTACCCTGAAGGAAGTTTACGTACGCAGCTGCAAGCCGAGCTGATTCTGGATTTGGTGCGAACTCACCAATGTTTGCAACCAAGCTCAGGAGCTTGCCGTTAAACCGGGTGTAGAAACCGAGACCATCATCAACTCCAAACTCCAGGTTTGTGACTGAAGTTCGGTGTGGATCAAATTTCGAAAGATCACTGACAAGGCTGGCCAGATTAGATTCGAAGTTACTACCGAAAGCACCATCATCAAACGTGCCCAGGAAGTCGTTCAATTGAGCGACCTGTCCATCGGTGTTTCCACGCTGGTCGTTCAGCGTCGAGCCGTGCTCTGTGCCGCCTGACCCCATGTAGAGTCCAGTTGCGCCACGCTCTTTCTGGGTTTCGTGAACCAGTGCTGAAAGTCGTACTGCCAGGCCAGAAAGACCTTCCATCTTTGCAAGATCGCCTGCGACTTTCTGGTTCTCGGAAATTTCGGTGTAAGCAAAAAATACTGCGACAAGTGCCGGTATCAACAACAGAGTGCTGAGCTTCACCTTCAAACTCAAATTACCCAGAAATCCTTCAAGTTTGGATTTCATGAATACCCCTCCTAGGGAACAAATCACGTGCCGATATCCATCCCCCCGACACGGTCACTAACTTCCACTTAAACAGGAAAGAAGAACAACCACGACGGTGTAATGTCGATAAGTCATAGGAGAACATCGCAGGTAAATGTGCTTGGGGATTTCATGTATGTGAATTCGCGCAATCAGGTCGATTTGGGGACTATCAGTCAGGTCAAGTTCATCGGGAACCGATCACGGCAATCCTTACGTTGCGCACTATCATCGAGCAACCACAAACCCATATGATGTGTCTCACGAAGTAGCACCAACGGAGACCTAGATATGAATGTGCGTCCACTCGGATCAACCGGACTCAACGTCGCCCCAATTGGACTGGGGGCAGCCCAGCTAGGATCGTCGGAGTACGACCACGCACGCGAAGTCGTGTTCAAGGCGCTAGAGATGGGTGTGAACTACTTCGATACAGCTCGTGGGTACTGGGATAGCGAGATCAAGCTCGGTAAAGCTCTCAAGGGCGAACGAGAAAACGTGATCGTGTCGTCCAAGACCACCGGTAAAACCAAGGAAGAAGCAGCGCAACATATCGATGAATCTCTAGAACGACTACAGACCGACTACATAGACAACTACCACCTTCATGCCCT
>JAYQWG010000019.1:33746-37964 GCA_038150225.1 Chloroflexota bacterium | reverse complement strand
ATCACGATCATGAAACCGGTTGCGACCGGACTTCTACCAGCACCACTTGCACTGAAGTGGCTCATGAATCAACCAATCGCCGTCGCGGTGCCCGGCGCAACAACCGCTGCGGAAATGGAACAGAACGCCAGCATTGGTGCACTAGATGACTACACACTGACTCCGCAGGAAGAAGCCGAAGTTGCCCAGTGGGCACTCGATCTCGCGACTGATCGTTGCCGCATTTGCAACGAGTGTCTCCCTTGTCCGTCGGATATTGGCATCCCCGGCACTCTCGGGACCGACGTGATGTACAACCATTACCGCTCCATGGGACCAGCCAAATTCGCCGAATTCCCATGGGAGCTTTCCAGAGTTGAGGACGAATGGGATAAGCGTGAAGCGACGATCAGAAAGATCGACGACCACGCCGCTTGCGACTCATGCATGCAGTGTGAATCCCGATGTCCATACGGACTCCCAATTGTTTCGATGCTGCGAAAGATGTCACCAAACATGAAAGACATGCTCGACATCTGGTCAAAACAGGGTTCAAGGGTCTAGCCAAACACTACGAAACCGGTGGCTTGTTGTCTCGCCATGGTCGGGCTTGCTCGAAAGCTCGACTTGCCCTCAGCACCGTTGGATCTTCGTCAAATCCACCAATGATTTGCATGCCCACAGGCATACCACCTTCCCCGAACCCGACTGGCACTGAAGATGCAGGGTTGAACGAGGAATTGAAGATCATTGTGAATGGAATCGCCCCGTAGTTGATCCCTGCCATTTCGTCGTTGTTCTTTGCCGAACCGATTTTCGTAGGCGGGGCTAGATGAGGCCAGGCAACGGAGGCGTTGGTAGGAGCCAGAATCAGATCGTAGTCTTCAAACAACTCGTGTAGTTGCAACTGAAGGTTTTGGACATTTCTGAGAGCAGTCGCTACATCGGCACCGGTCAAAGTTCGACCATGCGCAATCATTTCTCTTGTGTACGGCATTAGGTTCTCTGGATTCTCTTCTTCAAGATGTCCGTACATCGCTACTTGACCGGCGGTCCAGAGTGTCCACCACGCCTCACGTGGGATCGGTTCAAACTTCAAATCCAGCAATTCGACATCCGCACCAAGTTCTTCAAATGCGCGCCAACCGTCTTCTACCGCAGTCGCGACGTCTTCGTTCACATCTGAAATCCCGAGAGTCATTGTTGTCCCGATTCGCATACCCTCAACACCCGATTCAAGGTCAGCTAGATGATCAGGTACAGGTGATTTCACCGATCCTGGATCACGTCTGTCAAAGCCTGACAAGGCCTGATTCAGAATTGCGGAGTCTCGGACATCGAGCGACATTGCCCCGCTCGTACCAGCAGAGTTATAAGCAGGTTTGGCCTGTCCACCAAATCGAGGAATGCGACCGTGAGTGGGTTTATGACCAAAAATCCCGCAGAACGATGCGGGAAGCCGTATCGATCCGCCACCATCTGAACCAGTTCCAATCGAACACATTCCCGAAGCGATCGCAGCAGCTGTTCCACCACTTGAGCCGCCTGGCATCCGGCTAACATTCCACGGGTTGTTACAGGTCGGAGCAATATCGGTGAATGTTTCTTCTCGGTTCCCGAACTCGGGAGTATTCGTTTTTCCAAGAATCACGGCACCTGTGCTTCTGAGGCGCTCAACGACTACCGAGTCGTAGTCAGGGATCCAATCCTTGAACTGCGCGCTGCCCAGGGTCGTTCTAAGTCCTTTGGTTACCTCAAGGTCTTTGACGGCAATCGGAACGCCATGAAATTCTCCTGGCTCTGCTCCCTTTGCCAATGCCGAGTCAGCTTCCGCCGCTGATTGGAGCGCGCCTTCTTCATCAAGGGTTATGAACGCATTGAGTTGTGATTCAAGTTCTGCAACGCGACGAAGAGAAGCCTGTGTGAGTTCGACCGACGATATTTCATTGTCGACAACCATTCGTCTCTGCTCGTGAGCGGGCAAGAACATCAACTCTCTATCGTTCATCAAAATCCCTCGTTACAGCGCGTCCAAAGCTGCTTGCAGCTCGACGAACTCCTTATTCATTCTCTTTCTCATCATCGGCTTTGCAATCCAGCCGGTCAGGTAGAACCCGAGAGCAGACAGGAAACTGTCCGACCGGGCTTCCATGGTCCAGTACACGCTCGTCGACTGACCATCACTGACTCCCTTCAGCAAATACCAGAACTTCACGGGGAACGGTCCTCGCACAGTATCGACAGCAATCGTTTTACCAGGTTCTGTGTCTGTCAAAGCGAAAACTATTTCGTTCGTCTTGCGTCCGTATTCATAGTCAATTCTGTACTCAGAACCAACCGTTTCAGCATTCCCGTCTCCCAGCCACTCACCCGGCTTGTTCACATCGGCTACCCACAAATGAAGAGTGATGGGGTCAACCATGAATTTCCACACAACATCCGGCGAATGCCCCGAAATGATTGCCATCCCACCAACGGTTAATTTGGCCACTTTCGTCCTCCCTGCCCGATGTTGCCCTCCCTCTAGTCGAACGCCGCTCCACCGTTCACGTTGAGTGCCTGACCGGTTATTTCCGACGCCTCGTCCGATGCTAAGAAGGCCACAGCTTTACCGATATCTTCCGGAGTTTGTGGTCGACCTAGTGGCATCACAGCTTTCACCTGGTCGAGGAATATCTCGTACGGAGTCATTTCCGCGAAATCAGGATTCATTTCCTTGTGATTGATCGCAATTGACTCCCACATGAAAGTCCAAAGTCGTCCCGGACAAACAGCGTTTACGTTGATGTTGTAAGAACCGAGTTCCATTGCAAGCAAGTGCGTGAATTGGATAGCCGCCGCTTTCGACACGAGGTAAGGCTGTTGCGCGTTACCTCGACCTTTGTCGCCAACCCCGCGAGGCTTTCGACCACCGTGGGAAGCAATAATCACGATCTTGCCTTGCTCGCGTTCTTTCATGTGCTCTTTGACCGCTTCGGTGGTGTTCGCTAGGCCAAGGACATTCACGTTGAACGTCATGTCCCAATCAGTTTTTGTGAACTCTTTGCGCTCAGCAAACCCGGGGCCGCCAATCACTCCAGCGTTAGGGACACATATGTCAACCGCACCGAGTTCGGAGACAGCACGACCGGTGAAATGCTCAATCGACTCAGGATCGGTTACGTCGACAGAGCCGGCGATGGCGTTTCCGCCGTTCGCTATAACTTCGTCAGCGGTTTTCTGAGCTGCATCTCCGTCGAGATCACAAACGGCAACTGCAGCACCGCGCCGAGCTAGCACCTCTGTTATTCCAGCACCGATTCCTCGCGCCGCCCCTGTGACCAGCGCCACTTTTCCTTCGAATTGACCTGCCATTGGGTCGGACATCAGTTATCTCCTGCAACCATCTCCTGTCTGCGACAGGAAGTTTGAATTTCGATTTGCGAATCATAGTGCAACAAACAAGGAACAGAAATTCACCTAACGAAGGTAGAATTTTTAGAACGCCCGCTTTTAACGGGCGTCTTTTTATGTGGACGCATCCGCCCGATGCGGACCCGAGGAGTAACTTCATTGGCAGAACGCACGCTCAAGGGAACTAGCCTGGAGACGCTGGTTTCGCTCGCAAAACGACGAGGATTTGTTTTTCAGAGTTCCGAAATCTACGGAGCACTCGCTAGCGTGTGGGATTACGGACCGGTTGGAGTTGAACTCAAACGCAACGTAAAAGACGCCTGGTGGAAGTCGATGGTTCGTGAGCGAGATGACGTCGTTGGTATCGACGCGTCAATCCTTATGCACCCTGACGTTTGGGTTGCCTCCGGTCACCTCGAATCTTTCTCCGACCCTCTGGTCGAGTGCACAAACTGTCACCGTCGTTACCGACAGGATCAACTCGAAACTGAAGTTTGCCCGAACTGCGAAGGCGAACTTGGGGAACCCCGACAATTCAACTTGATGTTCAAGACGTTTATGGGACCAGTCGAAGACGATTCGGCAGTCGTATACATGCGCCCTGAAACCGCCCAGGCAATGTTCGTCAACTTTGAAAACGTGCAAACGACCTCTCGAAAGAAGATTCCGTTTGGTATCGCACAGATCGGTAAATCGTTTCGGAACGAAATCACCCCAGGTAATTTCACTTTCCGAACTCGTGAATTCGAGCAGATGGAAATGGAGTTCTTCTGCGAGCCAGGGACTGATGACGAATGGCACCAGTACTGGATGGACTTTTCGATGGACTGGTTCAAGAAGCACGGT
>JAYQWG010000019.1:29367-33646 GCA_038150225.1 Chloroflexota bacterium | reverse complement strand
TACGACGTTCTGCGCCCGCACTTCAACACGCAGTACGACGACTCGCAGTCAATCGGACGCCGATACCGCCGGCAGGATGAAATCGGGACTCCACTTTGTGTGACCGTCGACTTCGACACCGTTGAAGAGGACGATGCGGTAACGATTCGAAACCGCGACACGATGGAACAAGTTCGTGTTCCCGTTGAGAACCTCGAAACTGCAATTCGTGACCAGCTCGACAAAATGAGGACCGACGCTCACGGGTAAGTAAGAGAGCCCAAACCAAATCGTGGATACGGGCGTATTTACTCTTGAAACACCCCGGACGCGCCTGTTGAATCGATAATTCATCGAACTCAACAGGTGCGACCGCAAATCTCGACTTTCAAAGGAACCAAGGTCAGGATGTTGAATCGAACTAAATCCCTGCTGTTTGTCGCAGCGCTCACGGTGGCAATCATTGTTGTTGCATGTGGAACCGGCAACTCAAGTTTGGGTAGTTCCGGTGATTCATCAAGTATTGCCGAGATAGCGGCAAAAAGTTCCGGGAACACGGCAACTGCGATTACTGGCGAAACATTCTTCCACGGTGACTTCTCATTTGATGATCACGCGGGAAAACCAGTGTTAGTCAACTTTTGGTTCCCTTCCTGCCCGCCATGTCGAGCTGAAATGCCCGACCTTCAGGCAGCGTACGAAGAGTACGGCGAACAAGTTGCGTTCATAGGAGTTCAACAGCTCGGGCTAGATTCTGCCGCTTCTGGAGCTGAGTTCGTGATGGAACTCGGACTCACCTACCCTTCAATGGCCGATGTTGGATCGACTGTTCAGTTTGGTTACGAGGTTTTCTCGTTCCCGACTACCGTGTTCCTGAACAAAGATCACGAAATCGCCCGCACGTGGACAGGCATCATTGGCGAAGAGCAGATTGCTGAACAACTCGATGCGTTGCTCGCCAGCTAATCCGTCTCTCTTCGATATGCCAACGGGCAAATGCTGCTGACATAATTCCAGCATGTTCGGAGAAATTCAGATAACCGACTGGATAATGCTCGTCACCCGTTGGGCGCACGCTATTGGGGCGGTTGCCTGGATTGGTGGCAGTGTCTTCTTTGCGTTCGTGTTGCGGCCAGTGGCGCACGCGAATCCCGACCTGATGCGACCGGTGTTACGAAATATCGGCGGCGTTTATCGCGAGCTGGTAGACATTTCAGTAATAGTCATCCTGATTTCAGGAATCATCCTGATGTTCAACCGCCTCACCGGAGACGACGCGTCACCTTCGTGGTTCATAGTTCTGGGCGTCAAACTCGTGATCGCCGCATGGATGTTCTATCTCGTCTGGAATTTCCGGCAATCTGACTTCAACCCGAACGCCAGTCCAACCGGATTTGCTTCAAAAATCACGTGGTTGGTCGGTTACAACGCGATGGTGTTCCTCGGCGTGATTGTGTTTTTGTTAGCGGGTCTGATGAAAGTCTTGTTCGAGACGACTATCGGCGGATAAGCATTTAGCTCATCGCCTTCACGCCGCTCTGATCACAATCGTCTAAAAGCTCGGAAATCGTGCGATTGAACACGGGATGAACAAGATCAGGCGCGATATCGGTCAGCGGAATGAGTACAAATGCCCGTTCGTGGAGTCGTGGGTGTGGAACAGTCACACCTGACGCTTCGACCACACTGTCGCCGTGTAACAGCAAGTCCAAATCAAGGGTTCTCGACTCATTCTTGTCGTGTCGAACCCTGCCCATGGAGTGCTCGATTCCAAGTAATTCAGACAACAATTCGAGTGGATCCAGGGTCGTGTCGACCGAAACCACCTGGTTCAAATATCTCGGTTGATAGCCTTCGACGCCCCACGGCTTGGTCTCATAAACCCGGGAAATTTTCTCTATCGGACCGAGCTGTTGAAGACGCTCGATTGCACCTTCAAGATTTTTGATCCTGTCGCCAAGATTACTCCCTAGTCCGATGTACGCAGTTACAGCAGACATTTAACCGTCCCAACCGCGTTGAAGAGCGTCCGCCAGCTTGACCACATCGATCATTTCGGCAACATCATGAACTCGAACGATGTCCGCTCCTTGACCAATGGTCCAGGCAATCGATGCTGCGGTGCCAAATATCCGCTTGTCGACAGGCTTATCAGTTACCGCGCCAATGAAAGATTTTCGGGACGTACCAATAAGAATCGGGGTTTCGAGTTCGTCTCGCAGGCGAGAAGTTCCTCGAAGAACCGAAAGAGATTGGTCAGGCTTCTTTGCAAATCCAATTCCGGGATCGCAAATTATTCTGTTTCGTGAAAGTCCTGCGGTTTCCAACAATTGAATCGCCGTATCGAGATCGCTCAGCACATCGTTTACCACTCCAGAGCCGTGCCCTCCCTCCCGGATGTGGCTTAGAACAATTGGTGTTTGCGACTCAGAAACGGTTTCAGCCATTTCAGGATCTCCGAGTAGTGACACGTCGTTCGCCAATGAAGCCCCCGCTGCTACGGCAGCACGCACGACACCGGCTTTCCTGGTATCGATTGAAATTGGGACTTCCAAACGACCGATCAAAGCGTCAATAAGAGGTATTACCCGGTTGATTTCATTGTCTTCGGACACGGGCTTAGCATCCGGGTACACGCTCACCGGTCGAGTCGACTCACCACCGATATCGATGATGTCTGCTCCCTGGTCTTCCATTCGTAGTGCCTGATCAACAGCTCGCTGGATATTTCCGGGGTCATCCACGACACCATCACCTGAAAATGAATCAGGTGTGGCGTTGACTACACCCATAATGAATGTCCTGCTACCCCATTCAAACAACTTTGGCCCGATTCGCATTGAGGGGAGCTTGGCTGGCTCGTAAATCACTGAATATTCATACCCCGTATTCGATACAGAAGAGCGAACGATGCTATCACTGATGTGAACTGGAATTCTCACGTTGCAAGAGTATTGCTGGCGTACTGGGCGTAAGTTACGATTGAACGGTCGTTTATTCCCGCGGGAATGCCGTCGAATTCGACCGACGATTTCGCAGGTGTTTTTCCGGGCTGGAACGGTCGATTTGAGCATCAAAACCACAGTCTGCGAGTTACTAAAATAGCCACAGAATCCAAGTCTGAAGCAAACAACGACAAGCCAGAAAACAGCCAGCCTAAATCGAAGCTCGAACAGCTCAACGAACGCCGAGCAACCGCTCATTTGGGCGGCGGTGAGCGAAGAATTGAGTCTCAGCACAAACGAGGCAAACTCACGGCACGTGAACGTCTCCTCAAGCTTTTCGATGATGGCAGCTTCACTGAACTCGATACATTTGTAACTCATCGTTCCACAGACCTCGGACTCGACAAACAGCGATTCGAAGGTGATGCGGTTGTAACCGGTTACGGCACCATCGACGGTCGCACAGTATTTGGATACGCCCAGGACTTCACGGTTCTCGGCGGCTCTCTTTCTCTAGTGGCAGGTCAAAAGATTGCGAAGGTCATGGACCACGCAATGAAGGTCGGTGCGCCGATCATCGGCATGAACGACTCTGGTGGAGCTCGAATCCAGGAAGGAATCGACTCGCTTGCCGGTTACGGAGAAATCTTCCGACGGAACACTCTCGCATCAGGTGTGGTTCCACAGATCACTATCGTGAACGGACCGGCCGCAGGTGGTGCGGTTTACTCGCCAGCCCTTACCGACTTCATTTACATGGTCGAAGGAATTGGCCAGATGTACATCACTGGACCAGATGTAGTTCGATCAGTAACGGGCGAAGAAGTCTCACACGAAGACCTCGGTGGTGCCGCAGCGCACGCCTCTCGCAGTGGAGTGGCACACTTTACCGCCGAGTCAGAGGATGCGTGCTTCGCTCACGTCCGACAGCTTCTTTCCTACCTGCCCTCAAACAACGCTGAGTCCGCTCCGGTAGTTGACGGCGATGATCCATCCCGTACTGACAACGCACTTCGAGATGTCGTTCCCGATGCAGCGAACCAGCCATACGACGTGATGGACGTGATCACAAAGGTTGTCGACAACGGGGACTTCTTCCCGGTCCACCACAATTTCGCTCCAAACGTTGTCGTTGGACTCGCTCGACTCGACGGAAAAACCGTTGGAATCGTCGCTAACCAGGCAGCGCAAATGGCGGGAATGTTGGACATAGATGCTTCGGATAAAGCTGCTCGATTCGTCCGCTTCTGTGATGCGTTCAACATTCCGCTAGTTACTCTCGTAGACGTTCCCGGATTCATGCCAGGAACTCACCAGGAGTACGGGGGCATCATCCGTCACGGTGCCAAGCTCCT
>JAYQWG010000019.1:0-29267 GCA_038150225.1 Chloroflexota bacterium | reverse complement strand
TTGCCGCTCAAAGGCAAACCGCATAAGTGGCAGTAATTTCGTCAAATAATTTTTCGATACAAACCCCGAAACAGGTTCGGGACGCAAGGAAGAACTAATGAAACATAAGGTGACAGTTGTTGGTGGCGGAAACGTTGGAGCCACGACAGCGCAGCGCATATTCGAAAAAGGCTACGCAGACGTAGTCCTCGTCGACATTGTTGAGGATATGCCTCAGGGCAAGGCTCTCGATATGCTGGAGTCTGGTCCTGTTCTCGGTACCGATGCACAGGTAACCGGCTCGAATGGCTACGACGAAACTGCCGATTCCGATGTTGTCGTAATCACTGCAGGAATTGCTCGCCGACCTGGCATGAGCCGTGACGACCTGCTGATGACCAACATGAAAATTGTTGGTTCGGTAACCGAAGAAATCGCTAAGCGCTCACCCAACGCCGTTCTTGTTATCGTTTCGAACCCGCTCGATGCAATGGTTCAGCACGCTTATAAAGTCAGCGGATTCCCGAAGGAACGAGTCGTTGGAATGGCAGGAATCCTGGATACTGCCCGCTTCCGAACATTCCTTGCCCAGGAACTCGATGTATCTGTCACAAACGTCTCCGCTTACGTTCTAGGCGGTCACGGCGACACGATGGTTCCATTGATCGGATCCACGACCATTGGTGGCGTACCGGTTTCAAAACTTATCGAAGCCGACCGACTTGAAGAAATTGTTCAGCGAACTCGCGACGGCGGGGCAGAAATTGTCGGTCTCCTCAAGACCGGTTCCGCCTACTACGCGCCATCTGCTGCGTCGGCACAAATGGTTGAGGCTATTCTTCTCGACCGCAAGGAAATCCTGCCTTGTGCAGCCTTCCTCGAAGGTGAGTACGGAATCGACGGCCTTTACGCCGGAGTTCCGATCAAGCTCGGAGCCGGTGGCGTTGAGGAAATCATCGAAGTCGAACTGACCGATTCTGAGTCCGCTGCGCTCAAGGCGTCAGCAGACGCAGTCCAGGAACTCGTCGACATCATGGCGAAGGCCTAACAAGAGCGTTCAAACGAAGAGCCAAAGTATGAACACGAGGGCGACCCTGCGGTCGCCCTCGATTTTTAGGAGTGATTAATGGCTGGAAGGCTTCAAGGAAAAACTGCAGTCATCACTGCGGCGGCACAGGGGATTGGTCGAGCCACGGCTTTGGCGTTCGCCATGGAAGGTGCAATGGTTTGGGCGAGTGACATCAATGCAGAAAAACTGGCAGAGCTTGATTCAGTCGACGGAATTCAAACCCGACAGTGCGACGTGACTAATCCATCGTCAATCGCCGAATTCGCAAGTGCTTCTGGAGCTCCAGACATTCTGTTCAACTGTGCTGGTTATGTTGCCATGGGAACGATTCTTGAATGTTCGGAAGAAGACTGGAATTTTTCATTCAATCTGAACGTCAAATCACTCTTCTGGATGCACAAAGAATTCTTACCTAGGATGATCAAAAACGGTGGTGGTTCGATCATAAACATGGCATCGCTCTCGTCACACCTGCTAGGAGTCCCAGATCGCGCAGCCTATACGGCTACAAAAGCTGCCGTCATTGGCATAACGAAGTCGGTTGCCAAGGATTACTTAAGCGATGGCATTCGTGTCAATGCGATCGCGCCGGCAACCGTTGAAACGCCTTCGCTCCAAGATCGAATTAACGTCGCAGACGATCCCACTGCAGCACGAGAGGCATTTATTGCGCGACAACCGATGGGGAGGGTTGGTACTCCAGAGGAGATCGCTCACCTCGCCGTGTACCTGGCATCAGACGAATCCTCGTACACAACCGGCCAAATCCACGTTATTGACGGAGCTATGAGTCTGTAGCGAGGTCTGATTTGGGCTCTTAATCCCGCAGGGTCATTAGATACACACCGTAAGCTTTCGGCCACCCCTTCAGGTCAGTGTGAAACTCCAGCTGTTTGATATCCCAGTCTTGCTCGAATAAGGCATGGACTTCACCAGGTTTGAAGATCCCTTCTCTAAAAGGGAGCATCTTCGCCAACGTTTTCTCCCACCAGACCGGCTCCCATTCGAACGCGTACACAAAGAACTTCGCGCCGGGTGCTGCGCGTTCCCTGACCCGGTCCACGCACTTCCGACGCGCTTCGATTCCTAGGTCATCAATCTTCCCGTAGTCGACGAATAGATCGAATTCCCCGTCAAGCGATTCAAGTTTGGTCACATCATCGACGAAGAACTGCCCACCCGACTCCTGTTCTTCCGCGTCACGTTTCGCTCGCGCTATTGCGCTTGCCGCAAAGTCCACACCGGTCGCGTCTACTCCTCTTGCGGTCAACCAGTTGACGTTCCCCCCGGTTCCACACCCCAGATCCAGTACTCGGGTGGGCTGAACATCTCCATCAAGGACAAGCTTTTCGAGTTCTGGACGAACCCCATAACCCAGGGAGGTGTGCTGAACTTGTACCAGAGGTGATACGCGAGTTTCATTTTGACTTTCCTTGATTCCTCAGCCATGAACATAACAGCTCGCACGCCGTGGCAGCTGCTTCCTCATTAGACATTACAGACATCGCGAGTGACGCCCTGAAACTGGGATTCATGAGTGCTCCGGTGACTTGCACGGCTCTGTAGTTCGAAGAGGCGTCACCTAACGCAGCGAATATCAGTTCGTGAAGCTGTTGTACAAAGTTTGCGTTCGTTTTTTGCACAGCTTCAATTTGCTCTCGGTCGTTGAAGTAGATGCTGACGAATTTCTCTCCGCGTTGAAAAAATGCGTACATCTCAACAAACGTCGTCAACAGTCGTTGGTTTAGGTCGGGAATTTTTCCAACAGATCCAGCACTTGGCATATTTAATCGCTCCAGCAAAACACCTAGAGCAACTTCGGCAAGTTCATTAGCAGTAGCGAAGTGATAGAGAACAGTCCCCGGTGCGACGTTTGCCCTCCTGGCGACCTCATGCATAGAAGTCCCAGAGACATTCAGCTCGGCATACGCGTCAATCGCTGCATCGATTATCCGAGCACGAGTTGCTTCAACTGAAGCCGTTCTCTTTCCAAGATTGTATTTTCGTGGCGGCATGCCGAGGAGGGTAATTTATTTGACCACTGTGTTCAAATAAATAATTAGTTTCCTTGTAACACGCCCATCGGCACCAGTGTGGTCAATACTGGAAACTGTGTATCCTCTTGAGATCAGTACTGGTCCGGATCGAATTCTCATGTCCACAGAAATCGAAGTAATAAAAGCGCTTGATTGGAAACCGAGTCCACCACAACCGGCAACAATCGAGTTCGCGATGCTGGCATGGGACTTCGAGAAGCCGACTCCTGAGTACACCTACGAGATTGAGTTGCCACCAGCGTCCTTTGAGCCGCTCTATTACGACTTTGTTTCTGCAGCTTACGCAGCCACCCTGCATTCGATCGGCGATCTGAGATTCCCGGCATCGTATGGAGAATCGCCTGGAATCTTGAAGCGAATTACCGGGTTGTTTCCGGGTACTGAGCGCGGAACAGAGATCGATGAGATATGGGATCTGGCCGTCGCCTGGGAATTCGACACATGGCTAGAACGTATCCTCAGAATCAACGGAGGGGATGTAAGAGCGGCCAGAGAGTTGATCGAAGGACAATGTCCCGTGCCAGATTACATCGCCAGTCACTCAACCCTGAAGACAGAGCTTCTCAACTATCCGGATGATGAATCCGCCCCAGACTTACGACTAATCCTTCGTTGGATGGGTCGTCGAGGTTGGAACGATGATCGCGTCAGGAAGATCGTTCAGGAAAATAGTATCTTGTTGAACGACTGGGCAAAAACCTCGTTCGCTAAATCCAACTAGAAGACGTACTCGGGTCCCTCGACGTACTTGAATCGCTCCATAGCGTCGTCTCGTATCGTGAACCCGAGTCCTGGTGCTGACGGTGGATAGACTCGCCCATCTCGAATGTCATAGTCCTCGTTGAAGAGCTCGTTCATCATTGGCATGTACCCCTGTGACACCTCAAGGATGTGGCAGTTAGGTAAAGCCATGGCGAGATGGATCGATGCAGCAAACAGAACTCCCGACCCCCAGGCGTGTGGTGCAACTTTCACTCCGCGCGCTGAAGCCAACGCAGCAATCCGGCGAATCTCAGTAATGCCCCCTGCCCTTGCGACATCCGGTTGAGCAACATCGATCGCCTCGTGATCGAGCAAGCTTTGGAAATCAAATCGGGTGAATTCACGCTCTCCAGTGGCGATCGGAATTGAGGTCGAGTTCCTGACGCGGGCATGACCAGCATGGTCGTCGGGCGAAACAGGTTCCTCGAACCATGAGATTTCGTATTCCTCGATCGCTTCAGCAACTTTGATTGCGTTCATCACGTCAAGAGAACCGTGCGCATCAACCATCAACTCCACGTCAGGACCAATCCCTCGTCGTGCCGCAGCTACACGAGTCACCGTATTGTCGACTTTGAATCCGTCGTGCCCCACGACTCGCATTTTTACGGCGCTGAAGCCTTTGGCAGCGTAACCACCAAGCTCAGCTTCCGCCTCTTCACCCGGAGCCCAACCACCAGAAGCATATCCACGAATAGATTCACGAACAGCACCCATCGCCTGGTACATCGGTACACCGAGCGCTTGAGATCTCACATCCCATATTGCAATGTCGATCCCCGCTATTGCTTCCATGACCACACCGCGCCGACGGCTAGGGTCCGGCTGGGTGATTCCTGTTTCGATTGCGGGTGCCCAGCGGGAGCCGTTATACATCTTCTCGTAGATGCGTTCGGAGAACATTGGATCTTCACCGATAAGTTCCGGTCCCAACTCGTGGTTCACAGCTGCGGCCACAACCGCCGGGTTACCCAGCGAGGCACCGATCCCCCTCAGGCCTTCATCGGTTTGGACCAGCACCATCACGTTGTCAGATTTCACCTTGGTTCCCAGGTCAGTGCGATGTTGACGCTCAACGGGAATCGGGTCTGACATCGGGATTGCTTTTACAGACGTGATTTTCATTCGTGGCCTCGCTTAGTCATGTTCGGCGACAGTTTAGTCAACAACAGGATTATTCGACATAAAAAAATCGACCTGCCATGAGCAGGTCGATTCGATTTGATTACTAGGAACGTTGGGCCTAACTTCCAGCACCAACCGCTTCAGCTTTACGCACAATTTCCTTCGTGGAAACCATGTGCTTCTGCAAACCAAGCTCTTTCGTGCTCATTCCCATTGCGAGGCCAATAAGCTGAGGAACGTGGATGACAGGCAAGTCGGCCTTGTCACCTCGGACCTGTTTGCGAGCCTTTGGTTGGTATCCATCGAGGTTCAGGTGGCACAATGGACACGGGGTAACCATCGCATCTGCGCCGAGATCTTTGGCAGTGCCGGTGTGGTTCGCAACCATCTTCATCGAGTTAGCCTGGTTGATGAACAGGATTGGGAATCCGCAGCACGCTGTCTTACCTGCGAAGTCAGTCACGCTACCGCCGACAGCCTCAATAAGCTGCTCAAGCGAAGTTTCACGACCCGGGTTTGCCCCGAACTCGAGAGCTTCAGACGGTCGAACCATGTAGCAGCCGTAGAACGGAGCCATGTTCATCCCGGTAAGTTCACGAGTGAAAGTTTCCTTGAGTTTGTCGAGACCAATGTCTTCAATAAGAGCCCAAAGCAAGTGCTTTACCGACGTAGTTCCCTTGTACTCCAGTCCTTCTGGAGCGAGGAAGCTATTGATTTCAGCAAGGTACTCGGGATCCCTCTTCACACGGTGATTCGCCTGGCTCATAACACCCTGGCAGGTTGAGCAAAGGACCATAATTGGCAGTCCCATTTGCTCTGCCATTGCAAAGGTGCGTACGTTCAAAACGTCACCCATTTTCAGGTTCTTCTCTTGGAGAAGACCGGCTCCTGTGCAAGCGGCTTTTGTCAGTTCAACGTGCTCAATACCGAGCTTGTCCATAACTGCGACGGCTGAATCATAAAGTTCAGGAGCTCCGCCACGAGCTACACATCCTGGATAGAAGGCGTATTTCATTTCTGGTCACCTTCCACTCGGTCGTAGAGATCTTTCACTTTCTTGTTGTCCTCTGCTTTGTGAGGGAACACTGGCGGGAGCTTGCCTTTCATCATGGCGTTCAAACCAATCGGAGCAAGATCGAGCAGTCGCGGAATGTTCGTCCAACCTGCGGAGTCGAGAGCCAATCGAGTCTCGTCGAGTCGACCGTGCTTTCGAACCGAGTTGTACATTGATTCGGTGTGGCGGTAGCCGGATGTGTTGGTGTTGCCCGCTTCGATAGCAGCTTCACGTAACTCCATGATTCGTTCCATCGGAGCGACATCCTTCGGACAAACTTCAACACACTTCATGCAGCGTGTGCAGTCCCAAATTCCGCCATCTTCATCGTTTAGAGACTTCAGACGCTCATTGCGCTTGTCATCTCGAGGGTCTTCAGTAAAACGCCATGCTTTCGCAAGCGCCGCCGGACCTATGAAATTGCTGTCGACTTCGAGAACGGTGCAGTCAGACACACAGCAACCACACATAATGCAGTTCATTGCTGTGAGCAGATTTTCCATCGAATCGTTCGATGCGGTGTACTCACCTTGCTCTGGCACGAAGCTCGGCTGCATGTACGGCTCAACACGATTGATCTGCGAGAAGAATGTGTCGAGTGAAATGACCAGATCTCGAACAACGTGCTGGTTACCCATCGGTTCGATGGTCAATTGCTCACCGTTCGGAGCAACTTCGACAACTCGGGTTTTACAGACAAGCTTGGCATTGCCGTTCACCCTCATTCCACATGATCCGCAAATTGAAGCCCGGCACGCACAACGAAGTGCGAGTGTGCCGTCGACCTGTTCACGGACTTTGATCAGAGCGTCGAGAACAGTGGAGTCAGGATGGATGTCAACTTCATACTCCTGCCACCAGGTCTTACCTCCGGAATCTTCCGGGTCGAACCTCTTTACCTTCAGACTGACCTGCATTTAGTAGACCCTCTTTACTGGTTCCCACTGAGTGATCGTGACTGGCGAAGTGTCAACGCGGTAGCCATGCTCCTGCGACTCGTCCTTGTAGACAAGAGTGTGTTTCAGCCAGTTTTCGTCGTCACGTTCGGTGATATCAGTTCGGAAGTGAGCACCACGGCTTTCCTTCCTCGCAAGTGCGCCACCGACAACACCTTCTGCACATTCGACCATAAATTCGAGTTCAAGAGCGAACATGAGATCGGTGTTGAAAACCCTGCCCTTGTTCTCAACCGAAACGTTAGGCAATCGCTTTTTGACGTTCAGCAGATTCTCAAGAGCACCTTCCATTGAGGCCTGATCTCGGAACACACCAATGCCCTTCGTCATTCCGGTAGCAAGATCGTCTCGGACAGTTGCGGCACGTTCTCCCTGAGGTCGATCGAGAATTCCCTGGATTCGAGCTTTCTCAGATGCGAGGTCTTCTTCAGCCCTTGCGTGGTCACCGACAGACTTGATGTACTCAACGGCGTGCGCTCCGGACCGACGTCCGAATACGACCGTGTCTAGAAGCGAGTTAGCTCCCAGTCGGTTTGCACCGTGAACGCTTACGTTCGCACATTCACCTGCGGCGTAAAGACCTGGAACTGAAGTGGCTCCATCTACGTCGGTCTTGATACCGCCCATGATGTAGTGCATTCCTGGCTGCACCGGAACGGGCTGCTCAGCCATATCGATCCCCAGGAACTCTACTGAAACTTCTTGAAGGTAACCGAGTCGCTGCTCGATGTATTCACGTCCGAGATGTCGAAGGTCAAGCAGAACGTTTCCGTCTACTCCCCTGCCCTCGTTGATTTCGGTCTGTTCAGATCGGGACACGACGTCTCGTGAAGCCAGTTCCATGTAATCAGGAGCGTACTTTTCCATGAACCGTTCGCCATTCGCGTTCAGCAGGTGAGCACCCTCACCTCGAGCTGCTTCGGAAAGCAAAATACCGGTTCGAGCAAGCGTAGTTGGGTGGTACTGGATCATCTCCATGTCCATCAACGGGACACCTGCCTGGTAAGCAAGTCCGAGACCATCTCCAGTACAGATCAATGCGTTAGTGGATGGCTCAAATACTCGACCAGCTCCACCGGCTGCCATGATGACCGCTTTAGCCTTGATGGTGTGGAGTTCACCGGTTTTAAGATCGAGAGCTACGACACCACGGCATGCACCGTCTTCAACGATGAGCTTGGTTACGAACCACTCTTCGTAGACGTTCAGGCCTAACTTCAGTGCCTGTTCGTAGAGTACGTGGAGCATTGCCGAACCGGTGATGGCTCCAACGAAGAACGTTCGAGCCTTTTTCTGACCACCGAATCGACGAGTTCCAAGTTTGCCGTCTTCACCTCGGCTGAAAATGACACCCATTCTTTCGAGTTCAATGACAGCGTCACCGGCTTCGCTCGACATTATTTCAACGGCATCCTGATCAGCCAGGAAGTCACTTCCCTTGATGGTGTCGTAAGCGTGACCTTCCCAATCATCGCCACGGTCCGTCAACGGAGCGTTAATTCCGCCCTGCGCAGCGTTTGAGTGACTTCTTACAGGGTGAACTTTTGAGATTACCGCTACGTCGGCTCCCGCCCGGGTAACTTCGACAGCGGCCCTGAGTCCGGCGAGTCCACCGCCGATAATCAGGACATCGTGCTCATACATTGGCTAGCCTCGTGCTTGACTCGTTCATGAACTTGTTCATATCTAAATATCCAAGAGTTGCTCGTAAACGTGTTGAGCGGACAAGAGAGCCGCAATCGTCATTTGGTCTTCCAGTTCACCGCTCCGGATCAGTTCAGGAATCTCGGAAAAATCGTGCGCCTCGACAACGATATCTTCTCCGTCATCTTGCGCAAGCGGTGAGTAAACCAGGTCTTTTGCGATGAAATTATGGGTGTATTCGGTCGAGTACCCTGGAGCTACCCAGGAACCTCCAATACGGATCAATGTCCCTGCTTTATAGCCAACTTCTTCTTGCAGTTCTCTGTGAGCTGTTGTCTCCGGTTCTTCTCCTGATTCTCTGGTACCAGCAGAGGCTTCCAAGAGTTCCTTGCCTGCTGCCAGTCTGTACTGACGGATCAGAAGTACTTGCCCTTCGTCAGTCATCGGGATGAGTACTACTGATCCAGGATGTTCAATTATTTCTTTGTCGAACTCCGGTCCATCTTCAAACTGAGCAGTGTCTATTCGCAGGGAAATCCTGTTTCCCTCGTACTTTCGATCAACTGACAGGATAGACGGACGTTTCGGTCGCAAAGCCTAAGTATTTTACTCTCAACGTGCAGTTATCGTCGGCTTCTACGTGAGTTTTTGAGGGAACCTTTTCGCAATCCGAGTCTTCGAGACAATTCACCCCAGAATTCTGCCGGGGATTTCCGTCTCAGGAACAGTGCGTGCTTGCCCTCTTGAGTGACCGTGACGGTATCGCCAGGATCAAGAGAAATATCGACGAATCCATCGATATTCACGGTGGCTTCCTCTTCAGTAAGAGTTGTCAGTTCTACTTTCGACGTTGGTTGTAGAATTACGCCGCCAAACTGGCTCATGTGAGTTGCTATTGGTTTGACTATGAAGCCCTTTGACTCTGGGTCCATCACCGGTCCACCTAAAGACAGACTGTATCCGGTAGATCCCGTGGCGCTTGAAACCACCACGCCATCACCGCGGTATGTCGCGAGGTGGACTCCGTCAACGACAGTGCGAACGTCAATGACTCTCAGAACAGCACCACGAGCGACGGTCACGTCGTTGAGTGCGCTAAAGCTGGATTCATGCCCGGATACTGATGCAGAAAGCATTGCTCGCGCTTCAGTCCTTGCGTTCCCTTGCAAATACCAATCGACTGATTCAAGGGCATCCTTGGCTTCGAGATCGCTCATGAATCCAACCCGCCCCATGTTGATACCAAGCACGGGGATTCCGAGTTCAGCAGCTTCATGAGCACCACGAAGTATTGTTCCGTCGCCACCAATCGTAATGATTAGGTCTGACTGCGCGAGTTGTTCGCTCGTCTCATCGAGAGTGTCCTGTGTTGCCAAACACCAAGTACGACCGTCGCTATATTTGTTGGCCAGCGCGGACGCCAGTTCGCCGGCCTCTTTTACGAGGCCGTGGTGAACAACTCCTATGCTTCGGAAAGGTGCCATCTGGGGATTCGAACCTTACGTAGCGTATTGCACGCACTCTCAAACAACAATCGAGAGTGTAACCGCACTAGACGATGCTTAGTGCACTTTCTGCGAACTCGAGGAGTAAGAACGGGGCGATACCAAAGACTCCAGCACCGATTGCAGCCAGACCGGTCGCCGTGATTGCCGGAACGTCAGCGCTGATCTTCGAGTTATCCGCGGGATCTTCAAACACAATCGCCCGAACAACTCTCAAGTAGTAGTAGGCAGCGAGAACAGTGTTCACAACACCGAGAACTGCCAACCACGCGAGATTTGCGTTCAGTGCCGCACCGAACACAACGACTTTCGCCATGAATCCAACGGTCGGCGGCATACCGAGCAACGAAAGTATTCCGAAGATCAACAATCCGGCCATTAGCGGGGAGCGCTTCAGTAGACCATTCAATCCCTCGATGGAGTCATCGCCAGTACGAGATGTAATAGCCGTGATTGCAAAGAACACTGCCAGGTTAGTGAATGCGTAACCGGCAAGGTAGTACATCGCTCCCTGCGGTCCACCGCCAGCGAACGATGCGCCAACCTGGTTGGCAGGGACAGAAGCGATTCCCACGAGAATGTAACCAGCCTGGGCAATAGTCGAATAACCGAGAAGTCGGGTAATGCTTGTTTGCGACAGCGCCAGCAAGTTACCGACCGTCATCGAAACTGCTGCCAGAATTGCGAACAGTCCCGACCAGTCCTGCATCAATGCAGAATCACCGAATGCCGTGTACATGATCCGCAAGACGACAGCGAAGGCCGCACCCTTCGAAGCAACAGATAGGAAAGCAGCAACCGGGGTAGGTGCTCCCTGGTAAACGTCGGGGACCCACATTTGCCACGGTACGACCGCCATTTTGAAGCCGAATCCCGCGACGATCATCACCACTGCAGCGAGAACAGCATATGAACCAAACGGAACACCGGCTTCGCTCGGCAGTTCGGCAAGCCGCTGCATGATCACATCAAGATGAGTGCTCCCGGTGAAACCAAATATGTAAACGAATCCGTACAGCAGGACTGCACTGGAAATCGCCGAAAGTACGAAGAACTTAGTTCCTGCTTCAACCGACCGTCGAGTGCGATGAATTGCAGCAAGAGCCACAACTGGCAAAGCGGTCAGTTCGAGTGAAACGTAGATTGTGATCAACTCGGTCGCCGAAACCAGCAACATCATTCCAGTTACTGACAACAGCAGCAGAGAAACAAACTCACCGCCGTATGCCTTCACTTTGTCCGACGTCACGTAGTGGTTGGAAGCGAGGAGTGTCCCGGCTGTCACTGTGATCATCAGGAATTTGAAGAACAGTGAGAATCTGTCTGCTTCGAAAGTATCGAAAAGCGCAGCACCAGTTGCCGGATCGCCGAACCAGCCGTACCAAAGGTTCAGTGTGAACAGCAGGGGCAACGACAGGCCAATAAAGGCAACAGCAACGACACGACCGATGTTTCGCGTCATCAGGTCGACTGTGATCACTAGAAGCGCAACCGCAGCGAGAGAAATTTCAGGGGATAGTGCCCAGAAGTCCTGACCAGTCATTACCTCAGCACCGCCTGTATTCCGAGATCAAAGACATCAGTCACGACCGATGGCCAGATTCCAACGATAAATATCGGAGCCGCCAGAGCGATAACCGGGATCATATCTACCCACGATGCATCGGTCAGTCCGTCGTAAACATCATCGGCTAAGCCCGGACTCGCAGGTCGTGCACCAAAGAACACTCGCTGAACCATCCACAGGGTATATCCAGCTGCAAGAACAACTCCGAACGCAGCAACACCTGTTGCCCACGGCCAGACTGAGAATGTACCCAGGAACACCATAATTTCTGCAACGAATCCAGAGAGTGCCGGCAAACCAAGCGATCCAAATCCGGCAATCAGGAAAAATATTGCGATAAGTGGCATCTTCTTCCACAAACCACCGAGATGTGGAATGTGTCGCGTGTGAGTTCTGTCGTACGACAGTCCAACCATCAAAAAGGCAAGTCCGGTGATTGTTCCGTGAGTAAACATCTGTAATGCTGCACCGTTCAAACCACCGGCAGACGTGTCTGCGGGTGAGGACCCAATTGCAGCAACGCCGAGCATCACGAATCCCATGTGGCTAACCGAGCTGTAAGCAATTAGACGCTTCATATCGGTCTGACGAACGGTAATTATTCCTCCATACACGACAGAGATCGCAGCTACGACCGCCATTGCACCTGCAACGTCATGGATCGTGAATCCTTGTGTTTCCTGGAAGAAACCAACGTTGATTCGCAGCAGACCGTAACCAGCCATCTTCAGCAACACACCGGCAAGCATTACCGACACAGCCGTAGGAGCGTCAGTGTGTGCATCTGGAAGCCAACTATGCACAGGGAACGTCGGAAGCTTCACAGCAAATGCGATGAAGAAGAATGTGAATATCAACGCTGCCGGAATAACCAGGTCGGCATTAGCGATGATCTCGGGTATTCCAACGATTCCAAGTTCTGGAATCGAAACCATTGCCAGAGTATTCACATCTGGAGTTACGAACAGAGCAAGTATTGCGACCAGCATGAACGCACCACCGGCAAGAGTGAACAGAACAAACTTCATCGCCGAGTAACGGGGTCGACCACTACCCCAAATAGCGATCAGCATGTACATCGGGATCAGCTCGAACTCGAAGAAGACAAAGAACAACAACAAATCGAGCGAAGTAAAGACACCTAGTACAGCCGACTGGAGCAGCAGCAACCACAGGAAATACTCTCTTACCCGGTGCTGGATTCTCCAGGAGGCAAACGCGGCTGCCGTACCGAGAATTCCGGTGAGTAGAACCAGCGGAGCGCTCAAACCGTCTACACCGACTACGTACGAGGATCGCAATGCATCGATCGGGATCCATCGCTCAAAGTAGTCGACCATTTGGATCCCGCTGGCATCTCGGTCGTAACCGAAGAACACCATTGCGGTCAGGATGAACGTAACGACAGTAGCACCGATAGAAATCCAACGGATGTACTCGTCGGACTTGTCACCCCTCACCAACAAGGTCGTCAGAAGTGCGACAACCGCCGGCAGGAATATCGTGATCGTCAGGATTCCATCAAACAATGAAGGCCTCCTGAACGTTGTTGAATATGTTTCTTGAGCTAATTCTCACGTGCTTTATCAGCCCCAGAGTAGGAATCCAGCAATAACTGCGACGACACCGATAACCATGCCGACTGCGTAGGTTTGTGCTTGACCGTTTTGGATCAATGTTCCGCTGCGTCCAATCCTGCTAACCCAGTTCGATAAGTGAACGTTGGTGTTATCAATCCAGTGTTCATCGAACCAGCGCAGGGCATCAGCGACGTACTTATAGAAAATCGATTTGACCACCAGGTTCTCGTATAACTCGTCGAAGTAGTACTTACGGAACATGAGGTCGTATACAGGTCTGAACGTATTCGTAACGGACTCAGCTGAGATCGACTTGCTCATGTACATCAGGTACGCAAGTCCAATTCCTGCAACTGCAAGCAAAGTAGAGATACCCGCGACCATGAAGTTAAATTCAGGTGCGGCTCCAGCGTGCACAGCAGCTTCGTGAGTCGGGAACACATCGTGGTTCTCTTCAGTCACGAAATGTGCGAAGGCATGCTTATTGATGCCTGCAATTTCAACTGTCGGGTTAGATAAGAAACCGATAAATATTGCGAGGATCGAAAGCAGGACAATCGGGCCAACCATCAACCACGGCGACTCACCAAAGTGCGAGTGAGTGCTTCCGACTGGGAGTGGCTCGCCAGCCTTCTCTGCGTCCTCAATCTCCTGATCACCACCACCTTTCCATTCACCGTGGAATGTCATGAAGATGGCGCGGAACATGTAGAAGGCGGTCATCAAAGCTGCGACAAGACCGAGTACGAGAACTACTGGCCCGACGCCGTCCACATGTGCAGCGTGCCCGAGAATTTCGTCCTTCGACCAGAATCCAGAGAATGGGAACAGTCCCGCGAGGCTCAAGCTCGAAATAACCATGCCCCAGTAGGTCCACGGCATGTACTTCTTGAGTCCCCCCATGTAATTCATGTTGAAGGTTCCTGATGCGTGATGCACCGAACCCGCGCCAAGGAACAACGCTGCCTTAAAGAAAGCGTGTGTGAACAGGTGGAATATGGCGGGAGCATAAGCACCAATACCGAGTGCCAGCATCATGTAACCCAACTGCGAGACAGTTGAGTAAGCCAGTACTCGCTTGATGTCGTTGGCAACAAGACCCATCGTTGCTGCGAACACTGCGGTGATTCCACCGACCAAGGCAACTAACGTCATGATGTCAGAGTGCTCGAACAGCGGGAAGAATCGAGCAACGAGGAACACACCTGCCGTCACCATCGTCGCCGAGTGGATCAACGCAGATACAGAAGTCGGACCTTCCATCGCATCGGGCAACCAGGAGTGCAACGGGAATTGCGCCGATTTACCAACCGCTCCTGCGAACAGTCCAAGTGCTACCCATGTTGCAACAGAGGCAGCGATTTCGTGCGCTTCAAGAGCGTGATACAGCGTCACCACGTCCATGTAGGAAGTGTCGACTGAGTACAAATAAAGGATTCCAAGCAAGAATCCGAAGTCACCGAACCTGGTCATTAGAAACGCCTTCTTGGCAGCAGCAGCTGCAGAAGGTCGATCCATCCAGAATCCGATTAGGAGATATGAGGAGACACCGACGAGTTCCCAGAACACGAAGATTTGGATCAGGTTTCGAGATAGAACCAGACCCAGCATCGATGCCGTGAACAATGACATGTAGGTGAAGTAGCGGGTGTAACTCTTGTCACCATGCATGTACGCCTGTCCGTAAATCTGGACAAGCAAACTGACACCACTAACAACAACGAGCATGATTGCCGTCAGTTGGTCGATCAGGAGTCCAAACGTAAGATTCAGACCACCAATTGCAATCCAATCACGTTTCTCTGTAGCGATTGGTCCATCGCCCATGACCGTGAAAAGAGTCAGCAGAGAAATTATGAATGAGCCACCAATTGCAGCGACCGCAAGATAACCGGCATAGCGGGACTCGGAACCAACGAAGCCGCGTATAAGCAGCCCGTTCACCAGCATGCTGATGATTGGGAGAGCGATTATGAACCAGGCTAGGCCTTCAGTAACCAACTAATCGTTCCTGCTAAAGCTTTCTCAATATTTCGTCAGCCACGTGCTCGCGGCCTTTTGGAACCATCACGCGGTATGCAGCATTCTCGGACCAGTCCAAGATGTTCCCTTCCGGAATGATCTTCGTTGGCAAACCTTCTCCTTCGAGAAGGTCTTTCCACATCTCCGCTGAGATCAAATTTTGAGTTTTCTTGTAATCAACCCACATAGCGATGCTTGCCGAAGTGTCGACTAATTCCTCAACTCCGAAGCTTCCGTAATCTCGACCGTTTCTTTAGATCGGTACATTGCAAACACAAGAGCAAAAGCCAACGCAGCTTCACCTGCTGCAACCGCGGCTACAAATATGGCAAATGCGTGACCAGTAAGGGCCGATCGAACGGCCTCTGCAGTCAAAGGGTCACCTGAGAGCAGTGCCGCAGCCGGTGTAAACCTTGCAAAGCCAACTGCAGCAATGATTACTGCGTTGAACATAAGTTCAAGAGACATGATTACGCTGATCACACTTCGACGTGAAACCGCGCCGTAGATCCCAATGGCAAACAACGCTGCCGATACAAGGAGGACGTTCTCTAGCGTCACGCTTCAGCCTCCTCGTTTTCTGGATCACGCATTAACAGCAGGCCACCAAGCAGTGCGGCTACCAACAACAGTCCAATAACTTCAAACGCAAGCACATATTCTCTTGTCAGCAAAACACCAAGAGGTCCGGTGCTGTTTACGAGCACACCGTCGTTTTCAACGATCGGGCTATCAGCGTCAACCAAGCCAGGTGCGGCAACGATTAAGTTGTCACCTTGACCTACTTCAACGAATCCGTCGGTCAGGGCAGCTCGGGCTGTTTCATCTGTTATTGAGTCGATTGAGGTCCAATCGGAGTTGTAAGAGGCAAATACAAGTGCGGCGAACAAGAGAGCAGCCATCGTTCCACCAACAGCTCGCCCCTGAGACGGACGGCTACCGGTGGTGACGTCTTGGATGAACATCACGGCGAACGCCAGAAGAACTGAAATAGCCCCGACGTAAACGAGGATTTGAACGACCCCAACAAACTCAGCGCTCAGGATGAAGTACAGTAATCCAACTGCAAGGAATGTGCCAGCAAGGGCTATTGCAGCTCGGTAGACGTTCTGTTGGGTGACAACAATCACAGCCAGTCCAAGAATGACTGCCGAAACGATCCAGAATGCGACGCTTGTCAGCGTTGATACTTCCATCATCGCTCGTCGACCCACTTCTTTTTCATCTCATCGTAGGTCTTGCGCTCGTGACGTCCAGCGTCGTGGAAATCTTCCATTTCCTCGGCGAAAGGATCGAATCCATTCTCCTCGAACTGAGGACGGTAGAACGCACTCGGACGTTTCTCGGCATCCCAGAGTTCATCTTTCGTGATGACCAGATCATCTCGAACATATTTAGATCGCTCGAAGCTCGTGCCCATGTGGAGTGCGTCGTAAGGACATGCTTCGACACAAAGACCGCAGAACATGCAGCGACCGATATCAATATCAAAGACTTCGAGTTTGTAGCTCTCACCCTCTTGCGCATCGATCTTGCCGGGCACACTGACGATCTCAATAATTCCCAGCGGACAGTACTTCGCACAGCTTGCACATGCGGTGCAGCGCTCTTCGAAATAAGTGAACTCGTTTCCTCGGAACCGAGCTGACTGCTTGACCTTCACAGGAACAGTCGCCAAACCAGCGATCGCTTTGAGCGAATCGCCCGGTCGCTTGACGAGGAACTGCACCGGATTCATACCGGCCTCTTTGGCAGCACCAAATAGGCCAACATGCCGGTCTGGGTATTGTTCAGTTGAGTGCGGGCGCAAGAAATTTTTGAGAGTTACGACAAATCCGCGAGGTAGTCCCATCCCGATCATTTGTCACCTCCACCATGCACACCAGCGTTTGCAGGAAGCGTCTCAGTACCAACCGGGTAAACCGGGGCTGATGCTGATGGAGTTGGGTTCTCGTACGAACTGGTGCCCAACAACTTGCTCACTGCCCAGATCGAAATGATTGCGACTGGCCAGTTGATTGCCGCCATAATCCACAACTCTGTTGTTGATGGCTCCGGCCAAATGGCAATCAGTACAGCGGTGACAATGATGTTGATCATCGTCAACTCGAAAAGACCCTTCCAGGCAAATTTCAGGACCTGGTCGACACGCAATCGAGGAAGCGTCATTCGGAACCAGATGATCACAAACAGCACCAGGATCAGCTTCACAGCAAACCATAGGTGCGAAGGAATTGGGTCCCAACCCTTCCAACCGCTCAAGAACAGCGTTGTAATGATTGCCGATGTGCTCAACTCAGCAATGAACTCAGCAAGGAAGAACAGGCCGAATTTCATGCTGGCGTAGTCGTTCAAATATCCAGCTGCGAGTTCCGACTCGGCCTCTGTGAGGTCGAATGGAGCTCGTGCCATTTCCGCCATTGCAGCAAGGAAGAAAACGAAGAATCCGAGCGGCTGAACGAGGATGAACGGAATTGCCTGCGCTTCGATGATCGACCCAAGCGACATAGAACCGGCAAGCATGATCACACCAACCAATGCCAGCGCCATTGGAATTTCGTAACTGACCAGGAGCGCAACAGAACGCAGTGCAGAAAGAATCGCTATACGGTTTGCCGACGACCATGCAGCTGTGAGAACTGAAAGAGTAGTAAGTGAGGTGACTGCCATGATGAATAGCACACCCACGTTCAAATCTGCAACGTAAGTTCCAACTCCAACCGGGATCACAGAAAACACGATCAAGGCAGGCGCAGCAATCATTACCGGGGCAAGGTTGAACAAGATGCGATCGGCTTCGGCCGGAACCAAATCCTCTTTGAACATGGTCTTGATAGCGTCGGCAACGGAGGTCAGTGTCCCCCATGGCCCCCAACGGTTCGGTCCGGTTCGATTCTGGAAGCGACCAAATAGTCGTCGCTCCCCCCAGATAAGGACGATTACGCCACCCAGAATTGCATTCGCAAATATGGCAGCGACAACTAGCGCCGAAAGCAGGAATGCAAGCCACTCCATGCCACCTGGCAGAAGACCGGAAGAATAATCCCGAGCGGCGCACTCAGTACTTTCGCCTGCTAGTACGCAGTAGATGTTTCGCCACAGCGAGTTGTCGAGGAAAGCTGCGCTCATTAGCGATCAACCTCCCCCATGTTCAAATCGACACTACCAAAGATCACGAAAAGATCACCGAACTGCTCACCGATCAGCATTTCCCTGAGAAGTGTCAGGTTGATCAACGATGAGGCACGTGCGTGCATGCGGTACGGGGCAATGCTGCCGTCAGAAACCAAATAAAACCCGAGTTCGCCCTTGGATCCTTCGATGGCGGAGTAAACATCACCAACAGGTGGACGGATCAATCGAGGAACATCGTCAAACGACGGACGAACCGGACCTGGTTCAATTTGCTCTATGCACTGTCGGACAATTTTCACCGACTCGCGCATTTCCTGAACTCGCACCCAGTAGCGAGCGTAGTTGTCCGACGCAGTGTGCAGAATCCGCTTGAAATCGACCTTGTCGTAATAGTCGTAGGGGTCCCTGTGCCTCAGATCCCAGTCGACACCGCTCGCTCGCAGCATTGGACCGGTTATGGAAGCGTTGATGAGCAATTCTGGAGACAGAACTGCGGTTCCCTTGGTGCGGGAGAAGATGATTTCATTACCGCTGAGATATGCCTCAAGTTCGTCGATTGTGTCGACGATATCATCCAGTTCGCGATCGAGTGCAGGCCAGAACTCATCTGGCGCGTCCATAAACACTCCGCCAGGACGCATGTACGAGTTTGTAATTCGAGCACCGCAAAGCATTTCGAATAGATCGAGAATTCGCTCTCGCTCACGCATGCAGTAAATAAGGGGAGTACCTAGTGCACCAAGGTCCTGCAACAGGAATCCCGTCGCGACCAAATGGCTCGCAATCCTTTGCAATTCAGAGGCGATCATTCGCAGCCAAACACCGCGAGGTGAAGCTTCGATTCCTGCGAGTTTCTCGACTGCCAATACGTACGACTGGTTGTTCAACATGGACGATACATAGTCCATGCGATCGGTCAACGTAATAATTTGCGAATAAGTGCGCTCTTCAGCGAGTTTCTCAGTTCCGCGGTGCAGGTAACCGAAAACCGGTTCTACATCGACAATTTCCTCACCATCGAACATCACACGCATACGGAACACTCCGTGCGTTGAAGGGTGCTGAGGTCCGAGGTTGACCGTTACTGGCTGTGTTTTAACTGCCACTACTCGTCATCCTCGCCATTCGGAGCTTGGATCGACTGATCGTAAGTCACATAATCTTTGCGAAGCGGGTGACCCGGGAATCCTTCCCAGAGCATGATCCGTTTGTGGTTGGGGTGACCATCGAAACGGATACCCATCAAGTCCCAAACCTCGCGTTCCTGGTAATCAGCCCCACGCCAAACAGGCACCACGCTCGGAACGTTCGCCTCAGTTCTGCCCTGCCCAACCTTCGTCTTGAGGACAGCGGTCGCAGCATAGGGGAGTGAAGTGAGGTGGTACACCACTTCAAAATGGTCGATGTAGTCGACCGCAGTCACGCTGCTCAACAAATCGAATTTGAACTCAGGTCGAGTTTTCAGGCCCTCGCAAACACTTGAAATAGCAGAAGGCTCAACCCAAACGTCCGAGTCCGAGCTAGAAACCACTGCTCCGGGCGCAAAGGCTTCAATTGCCTCAGCAAGAGCTTGTCCGTGCCAGGCAGTCGTCATTCTTGTCCTGCCGCCTGACCGGTAAGACTGTATTTCCGGATCTTGTCGTGCAACTGCATGATTCCATAGAGGAGTGCGTCCGGACGTGGCGGGCAACCGGGAACGTAAACGTCTACCGGCATAATGTGATTCACGCCAGGCACGACGGAGTAGCTCTGGTAGTAAGGTCCGCCGGAAGTCGCGCAGACCCCCATCGAGATAACCCATCGCGGTTCTGCCATCTGGTCGTACAACCTGCGCAGCGGCACTGCCATTTTCCAGGTCAATGTACCGGCGACAATCAACAGGTCGGCTTGACGAGGAGTTGCACGGAACGCTTCCATGCCGAATCGAGAAATATCGAAACGCGCCATTGCCGATGCGATCATTTCAAATGAACAACAGGCAAGACCTGACTGCAGCGGGAATACCGAAGACTTTCGTGCCCAATTCAAAAGGTAATCGACTGAACTAACGATCACGCTGCGCTTCAGTTCATCAGGAACTTCTATTACAGGATCAGGAAACGGCTCGAGGTGAGTCGACTTCATCCTGTTAATCGATGTGCCTTCTCGCTTGTCCAAATCCAGCGTGATCGACTGCAACGCGCCTCTCGGATCGGCACCTGGTGGTGTCCCGTACGGATCAGTCAGCTTTGGGCCAAGGGTCATTTGTTGTACACCCATTCTAGAGCCTGCTTGCGCCATGCGTAGGCGTAGCCAACTGTCACAACCAACAGGAAGACCAGGACGGCTCCCAGGGCAGCAAACCCGAACTGCTTCGACATTACACCGTATTTTACTGCCCACGGGAACAAGAACACGGTTTCCACATCGAACACGACAAATAGGAGTGCGTAGTAGTAGTAACGGAAGTTAAACCGCGCTGGGCGATCACTTATCGGAACCATTCCACCTTCGTAAGCGGTTTCCTTAATCTTGGTGGGGCGGGACGGCCTAACCCGGATGAATTGAGCCATGTAACTCATCATCAACATCCCTACAGGAACTGTGACCGCCACGATGGCAAATATGATTAGCAGCGCGTACTGCCTGAAATAGTCTTCGAACATCTACTGTCGTTACTAGATTTACGACTCAAAAATGGCCGAATCGGAGCATAGCAGTCACCCGATATGCCAGCAAGTGAAAAATTGAACAATCGAACTGATTCGCACGTTAATGAGGGCGTTATAAACAGGGTTTATCGTTAGTCGAAAACGATGACTCCGCGCCCGTCCTCACCGCGCTCCAGTGCTTGGTATGCCTCGTTGATCTCTTCGAGCTTGTATTGACGGGTAACAATTCCACCTACGTCAATCCGTCCTTGCTGGTACAAATCAAGCAAAGTGGCGAACGTTTGATGCGGGCTAGCAGAGCCGTAGTAGCTGCCCACAAGCGTTTTCTGATTTCTCACGAGGTCGATCATCGGAATGTTGGCATCCATTCCATCAGGTGCGAGACCGACAACTACAGTCGTTCCACCCTTGCGGGTTGCATCGAACGCTTGCTTAGTGGTGATCTGGTGTCCAAACGTGTCGAATGCGAAATCGACTCCGCCGTCAGTTAATTCCTGAATGGCTTTTACCGGGTCTTCGCTCTTCGAGTTTACAACATGAGTTGCGCCGAACTTGTAAGCGAACTCCAGTTTGTGATCGAGAACATCGACTGCGATTACTTTCGAAGCGTTTACCAGCTTGGCTCCTTGAAGAGCGTTGAGTCCGACTCCGCCAGTTCCTATTACGGCGACTGTCATTCCGGCACGGATCCCCGGCTGGTTGATAACTCCACCAACGCCGGTGGTTACCGAGCATCCAATCAAAGCGCCGACTTCCATCGGCACGTCATCAGGCATGGGATAACAAGCCTGCTGAGGAACAACTATCGATTCGGCGAACACGCCAAGCTTTGCAAACTGATGAACTTCTTCGCCTTCATTAGTGTGCAATCTGAACGTACCGTCGTACTGGCGTGTGCCGGTTACACGGTTGGTGTCACAAATGTTCGAAAGTCCGCTTAGGCAAGATCGGCAATGTCCACAGTTGGCAACAAATGAGAGAACGCACCTGTCACCGGCTTTGACCGTCGATACACCCGGTCCGACCGCTTCAACAACACCACTACCCTCGTGACCCAAAACGATCGGCATTGGAGTGGGGTTGTCCCCGGTCATTACGTGGTGATCGGAAGCGCAAATACCAGCCGCCGACATTTTTACGCGTACTTCACCTGTCTTGGGTTCTGACTGATCCAGTTCAACAACAGGCATTGGCTGATTTGCTTCAAATAAAACAGCGGCTTTCAAATGACGTCTCCGGTGCGACCTATGAACTTTGAATTGCGGTTATAAATGGTACTCCCTGAAAGGTCATAAATTTGAGTAAAAGAAAGCTCCCCTGAATTGAATCAGGGGAGCTTAGTAAGAAACTTATGGAGGACTAACTAACCATCCAGCATGTTTGCAACCTTCGCCTTTATCTCTCTTGAGTCCGGCAAAGTCGGGTATCGTCCGATTTCCGACTTGTCGTAAACGACTTCGTCATTGAGAGTTACTTTGAAAACACCTGCAACGCCCGGTGTAAGCGTCACCGCTACTTTCGAACCACCAACCGAATAAATCTCGCTTCCCATCCAGAAAGCCACTGAGTGGTAGCCTCAGGGAACGCAGTACTCGATGTTCGCAAATATTTTTGCTGGAAAGTCGGCCATCAATCTACCTCCAGATTCAGAGTCGTTAGTTGGTCTGGATTACAGCACCGGACTCAAGCATGTTCGCGACCTGCGCTTTAATGTCTTTGACTTCCATGATGTGCGGTGAACGACCCTGCTCTTTTTTGTCCCAAAGCACTCGGCCATCAACGGTCAACTTGAAGCAACCGCTGTGTCCAGGCTTCAGTGATATCGCCAGTGCAGGTCCGGCTGCTTGGAACAGTTCGCTAACCATGTTTGCTGCGAGGTTGGCGTATCCACAAGGTACGCAGTACTCGATCTCAGCTTCCATCTTCCAGTGATCTGACATTTTTCTACCCTTCAATCGCTTACCGGCAATACATATCAGTCGCTCGGCTCTGTTTTGGTTAAACGGCATCCTATCAACCCAAAGCAAATTTCTTGACGAAATAGGTACGGTATACTCGCCGCTCTGGACCCTCGTCGCTCTCAATTGCAACGTGCGGTTGCCAGACCCAATGTGAATTAAGAAGGACGATGTGCCCTCATTAGTTGAGTTGCGCCCGGTTACCCGCGAAGACGTTCAACGACTTGCTGACTGGTTGGAAGACCAAGAGGTTTCAGACGCTTGGTTTGGCCGTTACACCTACGGAGACCCTGCCCACCTCGGTTACGAGCCGAAGGACATGATCAGTGCCACCGAGGTTGAATGGGATGAGGTATTCCATGATCCTCACCACGAGCCGCACCGTTCTATCTTCTCCGTCTACACGTTGTCGGGCGAACATATTGGTGAAGGACAGCTTTCTATCGACGAGGCGCTGGGTGACGCTCAAATCTCTGTGCTGATCGGCAAAAAGTCGCTTTGGCACCACGGGTATGGCACTTCGGCGGTGATCGCCATGCTCGAACACATTTTTGAGCACTTGAACTTGCACCGAGCGTGGGTAGATGTCCCCGAATACAACACGTCTGCTCGTGCGATGTTCGAACACATTGGCTTCCAGCACGAAGGCACGTTGAGACAGAGTCGACCTCACGATGGAGCTCGGCACAACTCCGTAATTCTCGGAATGCTCGCGGACGAGTACACCAACGCGTTCCCAGAAGGAACGCTGAGTCATGTCACGTCGTGGGACGCTCCGAGGGTTTAGGCTCCAGTCAATCCTGGGGTCAGTGCATCAAGGTATTTCAGAGCCGAACCGGTGTTGAGCAAGACGACTCGTTCGTCGCGTCCAATAAATCCCGACTCAAGCAACATCTCTAGGGCTGAGAGGGTCGCTCCGCCTTCAGGTGCCGGGAATATTCCCTCGAAAGATGACATCTTTTTGACCGCGCCAACCATCTGATCATCGCTTACTCGGATCGCTGTTCCAGCACTTTCTCGCACAGCACCGATCACAAGGAAATCGCCCACTGCCGCCGGAACTCGCATGCCTGCCGCCAGTGTTGCCGGGTTAGGAAATGGATCAGCGAACTCTTCACCTTTGTCATAAGCGTCTACGAGAGGCGAACATCCTTCAGCTTGAACACAGATCATCCTGGGTCGTTCACTTCCGATCCAGCCAAGTGTCTCCATCTCATCGAGAGCCTTCCAAATGCCGACTATGCCGGTTCCACCACCGGTCGGATAAATAATTGCATCGGGCACTTCAAAACCAAGTTGTTCGACGATTTCGTACCCCATCGTCTTTTTACCTTCAGCGCGGTAAGGCTCTTTGAGGGTCGATACGTCGAAATAACCGTGCTCTTCAGCGGCTTCTCCAGAAATTCTTCCAGCATCGGTTATGAATCCGTCAACAAGGTTCAATTCAGCACCGTATGCAACGCATTCAAGTTGGTTCGCCATCGGGGCGTCTTTTGGCATGTAAACATGAGCTTCCATGCCTGCCACCGCGGCATAAGCCGACATCGCTCCAGCCGCGTTTCCAGCGGATGGCATCGTGAGTTTGGTTTGACCAAGCTCTTTTGCTCTTGAAACCGCAGCAGAAAGCCCACGAGCTTTAAACGAGCCGGTCGGATTTACTCCTTCATCCTTTATGAGAAGAGAAGACATTCCAAGATGAGGACCAAGGCGATCTGCTTTTCGTAGTGGGGTAAATCCTTCTCCAAGAGTCACAATGTTCGCTGGATCGACGACCGGCATGACTTCAAGGTAGCGCCACATGTTGGCGCCCCTCCCCGCAAGGGAATCCTTGGTGAGTGTTTGAGCTGCCGTTTCAAGGTCATATCGTGCCAACAACGGCTTTCCGTTGTCTGGATTTAGACGATGTGGGTGATCATGCTCGAACCTCGAGCCTGAAAGAGAGCATTCAAGGTGGGTAATCGTGCTGGCTGGAGCGGAGTTAACATTTGGTTGATTCAATTCAATACCGTGCTTCTGAACTTCGAGTTGCTAACTTTCAAATATCTCAATGGAGATAATTTTGACCCCGTCTATCATCGCTGAGGACGGGTCTCTCTCCGACATTCCGGTCACAATGTCCAATCCCAACTCGACTTTTCCAAACACAGAGTGACATGAAACAGCACTGTCCGCGCAATTTTTCTTGACTCCGTTGTCGAAGGCATCCAGCCATGGAGCGGCATCATGAGTTATGAAGAACTGACTTCCGTTGGTGTTGGATCCGGAGTTGGCCATAGATAAGATGCCGGCATCGTCATGCTTCAAATGCCGAGCAAATTCGTCATTGAACTTGTACCCGGGACCACCCGTACCATCGCCGTTTGGGTCGCCTCCCTGTGACACAAATCCTGAAATGACACGGTGGAACTGCAAGCCATCGTAAAAACCGGTGCGAGACAGGTTTATGAAATTCTCAACGGTCAGCGGTGCGTCGTCATCGAACAGTTGTACTGTCACTTGGCCAGCATCAGTGTGAATAACCGCTGAGTAATTCTTGGATGTATCTAATGCACCTACCGGGGCACGCGGGGCTTCGCCAAACGTGAGCATGCCATCGCCTTCAGGCATTCTGACTGGATCTCCGTACTCACGAGGTCGCCACGACATTCTTGTCGGCAGTTGCTCGGACTCAATAGCCCGTCGCAGTCCAGAACCATCTATATCCACGAGCCAACCCGCACCTAACAATGAATCAACCGCTATAAGCTCCGAATCGTCGGGGGCCCATGCGGCGACGAGAAAATCGAGAGGAACATCGAGGTACTCTACGGTCAGCTCGGCAAGGTTCACCGTTCCCAGGTCAAGCGCACCATCAAGTGTGGTTGTGCCGATGTGAATTCCAGAACCATCCGCCGTCCAGCCGAAGGTAATACTTGCAGCATCACTCAACACGACAGGTTCCTCGATTCCTAGTGAATCGAACACAAGAATTTTCACGGTGCCATCGGAGTGATTCTGCGAGACAAGGATTTCCGTGCCATCGGGCGACCAGTGCGGCAGGATGTGTTGCGAGTCAGGATCGCTCGAAACCACCGCAGCATCTTCTAACGTGACTGGCGATTCGCCGAGCGGAGCTGTGTATAACGGCCAGTTCTCATCGGCCAATCCAATAAATGCAATCGAAGTTCCATCCGGGGATATCGATGCCATTGATGCCCCGCCAGTTACATCGGTTAGTTGTACGACCTCACGAGTTTCCAGATCGAACGAATAAATCTGGAGTTCACCAGTGGGGTTGCTCACATACACGAGCTTAGAACCATCTGGCCACCACGCCGGCGCCATTTCGACTAGTCCATTGTTGAACCACTCAGAGTTGACTGCTCCAAATTGCGCACTCTCGAGGTCGATGAGGAGAATTCCACCACCATCCTGATCAACTATCTCGACAGCGATCATGTTTGAGGATCGCTGCCGGATCGTGATGCCCGACACTGCCGTGATGGGCTTTTCGTTCCCTGACGCGCCAGTAGGCAAAGTTACTTTGATGGCATCCTCAAAATCGCCAAGTTCGTACCCAGCAATGAATACTGCCTTTTCTTGGCCTCGGCCTGCATTTGAATACTCGAACTCAAACAACTCTTCATCGATGTCGAGTAAGTTTCCGTTTTCATCAAACGTATGAACCTGAAACGGAGAACCTGCGCCAATCGGAACTGAATCACCAGAGGGTGAAATCTCAATCGATGCCGGTAGCCCGGGAAGTATTGTCAACGGAACTATTTGAACTGCTTCAATACGATTCAGAATCCCTCGAGCTTCAATTCCAATGCCTTCGTACGTTCCTGCGATCGTCCCTGCGATGAACAGTCCGTCCGGAGAAATTTCACCGATCGCTGGATCCGAGACATCCCACACGAGCTGGTCGAGTTCCAACTCGTTCCCAAAACGATCGAATGCCCTTGCCGAAAGCTGTATCTGTTCACCTTGCTGCAATAATGTTGAGGGCGGGGTCGAAACAACGACCTGATCCAGGATCCCCGGTAGGACAGTCCCGGTTATCGTCGACTCGACAAATCTTCCGTCTCTCGAAACCCGCACCCGCACCAAATCGGTTTCATCTATGCCAGCATCGAAACCTGCGGTGAACAATCCAGCTGAATCCACCTCATCACCGTCGCGTATCGCGGTGAATTCGATATCAACGTCTTCCAATTGGTGTCCAGCTGCATCGATAGCCTCTACCTGAATCGTTTGCGATTGACCAACTCGGGAGTCAATGATGGCAGGGGCGATTGAGATGCCTTCGAGCGGTCCAGTAGTGATCTCAATACTGGTCGATGCCGTAACTGTTTTGCCCAAACGAGAAAACTCCGCAGTCACTGAGTCTTCGAACAGTCCCAACCCTGAACCGAGCGTCAAAAGCCCCTCAGAATCGATTGATCCGACATCTGGATCAACCAACCACGAAATTTCCGGGACTTTTACGGGATTGCCGAGTAAGTCGAATGCCTCTGCGCTGAACCTGATGGTCTCATTGAAGCTGGCTTTGACTTTGTCAGAAGTGACAACAATCCAGCCCGCTTCCCCAGGTTCTACCGTTATGGTCTGCTGGGATTCATCAATTTGATTGCCACGAGATGCACGAAGGCTAACTGTGAATGTGCCGGCGTACTCATACGTGTGCGTCGGATTCGGTTCGGTAGAACCAACGCCATCACCAAAGTCCCAGTTGAACGTGTCACCGGAAATCTCTTCACCGAGCACGAAGGAAACCTCAAATGGCGCGGCACCTTCGATTGCGCTCGCAGTAAATTGCGATTTTGGCGGCGTTGTACAAGCGATCGCAACCATGGCAATCGCCGCGACAACCAGGGTCGGCAGGAAGGTTGACCTACCCAAATTTGAGATAACGGCTTGCATTAGAGGACAGATTATGACTCGAATCTGTGTTTATCGCCTCTCGTATAAGAGTGAAACTGATCGAGTTGAAATACGACGCATCAGGGAACAAAGATTCCAACCTGCATTTCCCGGTTCGCCCGGAACCGTCGTAAACGCAACAAAATGACCTACGTGTCACCCCACATTGTGATGGCGTGAATACGAACGAATTAATCAGATCGCGAATGTAGTCTGGATTCAGACGGAATGCATACGCAGTTCTTGCAAAACCAGTAAGTGAATTCGGAACAAAGAATGTCCTACAAGATCCTTGTTGTTGATTACGAACCAGACATCTTGGCGCTCGTCGAAACACGGCTCTCAATGGCAGGGTATTCGACTGTGACCGCAGACAGTGGTGAAGAAGCTCTCAAAGCCTTCTTCATTGAACGTCCCGACCTCGCTCTCCTTGATGTGGAAATGGCGGGTATGGATGGCTATGAGCTATGTGAACGCATCAGGCAAATGTCCGATGTCCCTATCATTTTCCTAACTGCGTTCGGTGCAGAAACCCATCGAGTACGCGGACTTCAGGTCGGAGCCGACGACTACGTTGTCAAACCGTTCTCCAAAAACGAACTGGTCGCTCGTGTAGAAGCTAACTTGCGACGCGCTGCAATGCCCTCGATTTAACGCGAAGAGCACGGATACGTTGATCCAGCACTAACTATCGATTATCAGGCTCACATGGTTTCGTTCAGAGGGACCGAGGTTTCTCTCTCACCGTTGGAGTACAGACTCCTCACCGCCCTACTCAAGCACCCCGGACAAGTCCTTAGCCACGAGCAGTTACTCAACCTGGCGTGGGGCCCAAACGCCTTCGAAACGTCTACGGACAGCGTTCGTCTTTACATTTCCTACTTACGAGGCAAGATCGAAGAAGACCCAAAACGTCCGTTGCTGATTGAGACCGTTCGCGAGTTCGGATACCGATACGTGCGACCTATCGGCAACATCGACCGGATGGCTGCGTAGAGCTTCTCGCTCACACAACTATGTGATCTAGCGTTGGTTTCCAACGCGAAACAAGTTGAGTCCAAAATTTGCATCATTGGCTGCATATGTGCGCATTCAAGGGGAGTCAACTCGTTGACTTACCCCTTCGCACAGTTGATACAAGATCGCTGAGCGAGATTCTCTAGACGCGCTGAATCGTTCACTCCGTTTCCTCGCGTCCTACCGGGCAGTCGCGACCTAAGCCATACACGGCTGAGACATAGCTGGAGTTACTGCAAGGTCCCTAAGAGCAGTTGCAGGAACAATGGACCTGACAAACGGGG
>JAYQWG010000018.1:44404-45510 GCA_038150225.1 Chloroflexota bacterium | reverse complement strand
GTTGGAGTTATGACTGAATGACGTTGAAAACCGTGATGTTCGATATGTACGGAACACTTGCCGGTTTCGATCCTCCACGTGAACAGATTCAGTCTGCGGTACTTACCAATTACGGTCTTGAGGTCACGAAGGAAGGTATTGACGCCGGTTACCACCTCGCTGATCAATTCATGACCGCTCAGAACGCATCTCAGCCAGTTCGTACTTTGAATCCCAACGAGCAATGGACGTTCTTTGCTCGATATGAGCAGATGGTCCTGAAAGGCGCGGGTCATGATGTTGATTTGGCGGTTGCGGGTGAAATCTGGGCGCACATCAGGAAGCAGGAGTACCGAATTGCGTTGTTTCCTGATGTGATTGCAGGTCTCGACGAGGCTAGAACACTTGGTCTTTCAGTAGGCGTTATTTCCAACATGAACACGACAGGTGAGCGACTCGCCCAAGATATGGGTCTTGTTGGTCACGTCGATTGGGTTGTCACTTCAGGTGAAACGGGATCAGAGAAACCTGATCCGTACATATTTGAGGTCGGTCTACAGAAAGCCTCAGCTCATCCCAACGAAGCGGTCGTCGTTGGTGATCAACTCGACTCCGATATTGCCGGCGGTCTTGGTGCTGGAATAAGCCCGGTTCTGATGGATCGATACAACGGCCATCCCGAATACAAAGATCACCCGAGAGTCACTGATATGCAGTCGACACTGGAACTTCTGAAAACTTTGATCGACAGGTGAACGTGAATTGCCCGTATCATCTGCGAGTTCAATCAACTAGACCACTAAAGAAAGCTTCTAAATGAAAATCGAACGAGTTGAATCGATTCTTGCCGGTAACAGCCACATAGTCCGCATATTCACGGACACCGGGCTGGACGGGATTGGTCAGTCGGCGTGCTGGGGTTACCTCGAAGCGACCGACAGTGTTGTGAAGAAGTTCTCCGACTATTTGGTTGGAAAAGACCCGCTTCAGATTGAGCACCACTGGCAGTATCTGTACCGGATGGGACCGTTCAGAGGGTCTGTTCTTATGGGCGCTCTCAGTGCAGTCGACATCGCTCTCTGGGACATCAAGGGCAAGGCGTTTGATGCACCAGTTTGGCAACTAAT
>JAYQWG010000018.1:38231-44304 GCA_038150225.1 Chloroflexota bacterium | reverse complement strand
GGTGGTATTACCCACGTCAAGAAAATCGCTGGAATTGCCGAGTCGTATCACTCTGCAGTGGTGACCCATAACTTCCTCGGGCCGGTTCTAACTGCTGCGGCCTGTAACATCGATACCTCGATCCCAAACTTCGTAACGCAGGAATACTCGAAGGTTGACGAAGCACCAGTCAATTCGATGTACACGACGGCGTGGAAGCGTGAAGGCGGTTACATCCCGGTCCCTGATGCGCCCGGTATTGGCGTAACCGTTGACGCTGACGCTCTAAAAGCCCAGCCGTACGAGTCGCGGCCACTGCAGGTAATCCCAATGCGAGTCGATGGCTCGGTCGGATACTCGGTCTAAAACTTCGTTGTTAGCAATTGGCACAACCGATCGACTGTATTTCGCGATGCTTCGCGAATCGCTCGACCTGGTGGAACGCGGCGTCGCTACTCCTGCCGATATTGATGCGGTGGTCACAACTACGATTGGGCGCCGACTGTCCGTTGGCGGTCCAATCGAAATATGGGAACAAATCGGTTGGGACCTGGTTCAAACCATTGCGGGCGAGCTTTACCGAGAGATTTCGACTAGTGCGAAGCCTTCTGCATATGCCTGTGAGCAACTGATTGACTACGTACTCCATGATAGGCAATCGGATACTGCATCAAATACTGGCGCAATCGAAGGTGGTTCCTCGTACAAAAAGATTGCCGTTGTCGGTGCCGGTCTCATGGGACATGGCATTGCGCTCGAGTTCGCCGCGCGTGGCTACCAGGTGGCTCTTTACGACCTAAGGGACCCAATACTCGAAGACGCCATGAGTCGAGTCGAGGTGGGACTGAAGGCGTTAGCTTCCGCCGGGCAAATTGGAGAAGCGGATATCCAAACGGCGAAGCGACGAATTACTACTGACACGGTCATCAGTCGGACCCTTGCTGGCGCGGATCTGGTGATTGAAGCAGCCACTGAAAATCTTGAACTCAAACTCAAGATATTCGATGTTCTCGACAGACTGACACCGCCAGAAACTCCGATTGTTTCGAACTCATCTACATTCCTGCCGAGCGCCTATGGATCAGCGACCAATCGACCTCGTTTGATCGCCGGGGTTCATTACTACAATCCGCCTCATTTGCTCCCTGGTGTGGAACTAATTCGATCAGACGACACAGCCGATTCCGTGATCGACTCGCTGGACGAACTCTATCGTTCAATTGGCAAGAACCCCGCGCACATTCAAAAAGAAGTGCAAGGCTTTGTTGGCAATCGATTACAGGTCGCTGTTCTGCGCGAAGCATTCGAGATCATAGGTTCAGCAGAAGAATCAGCCGAATCGCTTGATTCACAGGTTCGAGATTCCCTCGGAAACCAACTTGCGAGGAGCGGCCCGTTCGGGATTGTGGCAGAACGGGGTATCGATTCAGTGCTGAGAGAAGCCGAAGATGTGTTCCCAACGCTCTGCAATGATCGCGAGCTACCTCCAGTTCTGATGAACAAGATCGAATCTGGTGAGCTAGGAGTCAAAGTGCGGAAGGGCTTCTACGAATGGACTGATGATTCGGCTGAAGCCTGGCGCAAGAATATGGCCGACTCACTACTCGAATTAGCCACTGCCGACCAGTAGCGAGTTATTCGGCGTCGCGGTACGCTCGGTTGATACGTTTTTCTGAACTGGAGTTTCACTTTGCCAGACGCTTCGAGCAATCCACATCGACTACCGTCCTTTGTAGTTCCGTCGCACTACAGAATTTCACTTGAACCTGACCTCGAAAAATTCACATTTTCCGGGACTGTTGAGATCGAAGTTGAGATTGGTCAGTCAACTGACAACATCCAGATCAATTCAGCCGACCTGGAAATTTCTTCTGCGTGGGTGCAGGACGGCGTAGGTTCGAAAATCGAAGCGTCGAACGTCGAGCATGACGAAGACATGGAGCGAGCAACGATTAGTTTCGGCTCCGATCTTCCTGCTGGTCCGTACACTCTAAACGCCGTGTTCACAGGCATCCTGAACGACCAGTTGCACGGTTTCTACCGTTCAACGTTCACCGATGACGACGGTGTATCTCACACAATCGCAACTACTCAGTTTGAAAGCACACACGCTCGCCGAGCATTTCCGTGTTTTGACGAACCAGCTTTCAAAGCTTCGTACGGCGTGACACTCGTGGTTCCGGAAGACCAGTTTGCAGTTTCAAACGGTCCAACCCTTTCTGACGAAAATCTAGGTGACGGTCGAAGGAAGATAGTGTTTGAAGACACGATGGTCATGTCGACTTATCTCGTTGCTTTCATAGTCGGACCGTTTGAAGCTACCGCTCCGGTAGATGTGGATGGTGTTCCTTTACGAATCGTCCACCCGATTGGTAAAGGGCATCTCACCGACTACGCCCTCGAAGCAGGAGCGTTCGCACTCAAGTTTTTCTCCGACTACTACGGAATTCCATATCCGGGTCAGAAACTCGACATGGTTGCGGTTCCTGACTTCGCGTTCGGCGCAATGGAGAACCTCGGATGTATTACGTACCGAGAGGTTCTACTTCTCGTCGACAAAGACCGATCAACCGAACCTGAGCTCCTCAGAGTTGCTGACGTTATCGCTCACGAAATCGCACATATGTGGTTTGGTGATCTAGTGACGATGGAGTGGTGGAACGGTATTTGGCTTAACGAAGCATTTGCCACATTCATGGCAACGATGTGTTCAGACCACTTCAATGCTGATTGGGGACGCTGGAACCAGTTCAGCCTTGAGCGATCAATGGCGTTTGACGTCGACTCTCTCGCCAATACTCGCCCGATTGAGTTCGAAGTTCTCTCACCTGTAGACGCTGAAGGTATGTTCGACCTGCTTACCTACGAAAAAGGTGGATCTGTTCTACGAATGTTGGAGCAGTACCTTGGCGAGGAAGAGTTCCGGGACGGAATACGGTTCTATCTCAATAAGCACCAGTACAAGAACACAGAGACCAACGATCTCTGGGACGCTATAGAGCACGTTACCCAACAGCCAGCTCGACGAATCATGGACAGCTGGATTTTCCAGCGCGGTTACCCGATGGTGAGTGCGTCGGTTTCAGACGACGGATCGACGGTGACTCTCGAACAAGACCGGTTCATGTATACCGAGCCAGAAACTGTTGACGAAACGACTTGGTCAGTTCCAGTCGTTCTCAAAGTAGGCTCGGGATCAAGCGTGACCGAAATCCGGCACCTACTCGAAGAGAAAACTTCCGAAGTGAAACTCGACAGCAGCGCTGACTGGGTTGCCGTGAACGCTGGTGGCAGTGGTTTCTTCAGGGCACGCTACTCGACAGAAGCGCTGAGCAGTCTCACCGACAACATGTTCGAACACCTGACATCTATCGAGCGATACGGGCTCGTTGACGACACCTGGTCTTCAGTCCTTGCCGGTCGAACTTCAGCCGTTGAGTTCCTGAATTTCGCCCGAGCATTCCAGGGCGAAACTGATCTCGATGTTTGGACGGTTCTATCGGGCTGCCTCGCTTCCCTCGACAAGCTTGTTGAGGGCGAAGACAGGGAACAGTACCGGGCTTTGATCCGAGACCTTGGTCAGCCTGCCCTCGACCGACTTGGTTGGGAGCCGAACGATTCTGATTCCTCACGTGACCGAGAACTTCGTGGATTGTTCATTCGATTGCTTGCGAACGTCGGTGACGATGAACTTGCCCAGAAGAACGCTTCCGATTTGCACGACTCATACCTGAACGATTCAGGTTCAGTCGAGCCAAACATTGCCGCTGCCGTGACGGGCGTTGTTGCTTCTAGAGGTGGAGCCTCGGAATACGAGGTGTTCGTCGAGAAGAACCAGAATCCGGCAACTCCACAGGAGGAGCGCCGCTACCAATCGGCACTCGCTGCGTTCCCGGGCGAAGCAGAAATGCGTAAAACCCTGGAAATGACTCTTGATGGTCGAGTGCGAACACAGGACGCACCGTACTTGCTCGCAGTTTGCTTACGAAACCGCGACCAGGGTCATCTGGCATGGGAGTTCGTAAAAAACAACTGGGACAAGATCAATGAGGCGTTCCCGTCGAACTCAATTGTGCGAATGCTTTCGGGCATAACTGCTTTGAGCAAGTCCGACCAAGCTGCTGATGTTCTTGCGTTCTTTGAAGACCATGAGGTCCCTCAAGGGCAGCTAACGCTTCAGCAAACCCTAGAGAAGCTCCAGGTCAACGTTGCGCTTCGAGATCGTGAAGCTGATTCGTTCGCACAGTCCCTTACCAACTAATCGCATGTCCACGGTCCAGTTCTCAAAATCGCTTCCAGTCGCCGCTGAACCCGACGTGCTGGTCTGCGGTACTGGGCTTGCCGGAATCGGTGCCGCTGTTGCCGCCGCACGGAATGGTGCATCGGTCATGGCGGTCGACCGAATGGGATTCGCCGGTGGATTCTTCACCAACATAATTGGGTCAGCATTTGATGGTTTCGTTTACGAGGGAACCGGGAAGCCAGTTGTCGGCGGACTCGTGTTCGAAATGCTCGAACGTATGGGCGTGGTCAGACCCGGAGAAGCACCAAATCTTTCGTACAACGTGAACGGTGATTTCACTGAGGTTGAAAAGCACCCCGATCGTGTGATCCCGAGAACCGATCCAGAGCTCTTCAAAAAAGCGTCTGACGACATTCTGGTTGAGTCGGGTGTGAAACCACTTTTTCATTCACAGGTTTCGGACGTGATTACCAGTGGAGGCCGCGTCGACACCGTGATCGTGTCGAACAAAGACGGTCTGGTGGCGGTTAAGCCAAAGTATGTGATTGATGCGACCGGCGATGCTGACGTAGCTGCGTGGGCGGGATCCCCGTATGAAAAAGCCGACTCTCTTCAGCCCATGAGCCTTCACTTCCGAATCGGGTTTGTGGAGCTCACGTTTGAACTACGCCGAAAGTGTGCTGCAGTCCTTGAGAAAGCTCGTGCTGAAGGCAAGATTGGTCTTTATGGGGGACCGTGGCCTGCGACATTCTCAGGTCGTGACATCTACTTCAACGTAATTCGTACCCCGGGTGACGCCACAAATCCAGAGGATTGGACTAATGCTGAAATCCAGGGTCGCAGTGACGCCTGGAAGATGTTCAATCTATGGAAAGAAGCTCTCCCTGAATTCAAGGACGCGTATTTCTTTACCAGTGGACCAACCGCGGGGTCACGGGAGTCACGCCGGATTGTTGGTGACTACATGCTGACAGGCGATGACATTCTCACCGCAAAACGACAAGACGATGTGGTCGTTCTTGGAGCGTGGCGTATAGATAAGCACCCTGAAAAGGAAGCTGGTTATCACAACATGCCGATCGTTCCGCCATACGACATTTCGTATCGAACGCTCCTCCCACAAGGGATGGAGAATTTGTGGGTTGCAGGACGATGTCACTCGGCGACATCCGAAGCGCTGGCATCGAGCAGAGTCACGGCGAACGCTATGGGAATGGGACAAGCCGCTGGAACAGCGGCAGCGTTGGCTCTGGAGTCCAACACCGACAGTCGCGGCGTTTCGATCAGTGACCTTCAATCTAGGTTGCTTGAGGCCGATGTGATTCTCGATCCAGCGTCTGCGCTGGAAGGTTTGCCTTACGAGCAGCTCGCACACGAGGCTGGGGATGAACACTGGAAATGATGAAGAACCGCAGGTTCGACTAAAACTTCCAACTTATCCGCCGATAATCTTCGGAATTCCGTTCGGAGTTGGCGCAGCAGTTCACTTTTTGCTGTGGGAGCAGGCGATCCTGCCGGGCACGTTTGCCCTCGTACTCGGTCTGGTTCTGCTGATAGACGGCGTGCTAGTGGCAAGTTGGACCGTGTTCGAAATGATGAGGCGAGGTGAACACCCGGAGCCTCACAAACCTACAAATCGAATCGTCGACACTGGCCCATTCAGAATTTCACGAAACCCGATTTATCTTGGGTTTGTACTGATTGGTCTTGGTATTTCTTTCGCATTGAACTCGGTTGCCCCGCTTGTTGGATCAGCCGGTGGTGCCGTTGCGATCCACTTCCTCGTGATCAAGCGAGAAGAGGTGTATTTACAGTCACTGTTCGGCGAGGTGTACGCAGCTTATCGGTCGA
>JAYQWG010000018.1:32637-38131 GCA_038150225.1 Chloroflexota bacterium | reverse complement strand
GAAGAGGTGTATTTACAGTCACTGTTCGGCGAGGTGTACGCAGCTTATCGGTCGACGGTTAGGCGCTGGATTTAGTCGGCTTTGTGAAGGTCCCTCCACCGCGTACGCTCGAGATGACAAGTATGGATTTCCTTCATCCTGAGCTTGTCGAAGGGTCAAGTGTGACTGAGTCACTCACTCGGTCTGGGCGAATTGAGGCCAGATCTTCTTCGCTAGACCGGTGCTAGGGAGTGCGACGGCGAATGCGGCGAACCAGCCCATCCCCAGGCTGATCCACAGTGCCATGTCGTAGTTGCCGTAGGTGTCGTACAACTGACCCGCAAGCCAAACTGCACTTGACGCCCCGAACGGCATTACGGCGAACATCGTTCCGTAGATTGTGCCCAGTCGCCTCAATCCGTATTCGTCTGACGTAACAGTGCCGGTAAGTGAGATAACGGAAGTCCAGGAACTTCCGATTACGACTACGCCAAGAATTGCCATCGGCAAGCTGTTAGCTATCAAGAGGAAAACGTAACCAGAACCTCTTACGAAGTACGCAATTACGAGAAGTGGCCGTCGTCCGAACCTGTCAGCGAGATAACCGAACGAAAGCCCACCCGCTAGTCCTGCAATACCCACCGACGCAAGTCCGATGGCGCCTTGAACTGCGGTTGCTCCTAAGTCCGTCGTATAGGCAATGAAGTGGGCATTCACGAAGCCCATTGTGTAGCCTCATATGAAGAAGCCGACCGTAAGTCGCCAGAACAATCCAGTTCTACAGGCCTGTCCGAGCGACATGCCTACGTTCGGGTCGGTCGCAGGGTCGTACCGTTCATCATCGACGCCTGTTCCATCGGGATCGTCGGCATGCTCACCAGGTCCAGGACGTGATTTCAGTAACAGCAGCACCAGTGGCAGGATGATTGCGAGCAGGATCACCCCAAGTACGATGTAACCCTCTCGCCATCCGATGTAAGCGACCGCAACTGCGGCAACCGGCACAAGAGCCGTTTCACCGGCTGCCGAGCCTGTACCTGCAACCGACATCGCCAGCGCACGTCTACGGGTGAACCACGCTCCAACGATTTTGGCAACGGCTGCCGGAGACGATAGCGTGAACCCCAACCCCATGACTGTGAACAGAGCATACAGGTGCCAGAGTTCCTTAACTGTCGACATCGCTATTAATGCGAGTCCACCGATAACAACTCCGCTCGCAGCTACCAGCTTGGGGTCGTAACGATCGGCCAACCACCCTGCAACTGGACGAAGCAACCCGGTCGAAAGTCCCGCAATTGCGAGCGCTCCCGCCATCGAAGCTCGACTCCAGTCTTGCTCTTCGGTTACCGGTTTCAGGAACACCCCGAACGAAAAACGTGATCCAGCACCGCCGAACAGCATGAATGCTGTTCCAAGTACAACGAACCAACCGTAGTGAATATTTCGGATCTTTGAGATCAACAGAACTCTTTAGTACGGGCGTCAGAGATGGCAGCGAAGCATATCCATTTCCTGCCCGAGATGTGGCTCAATATTGCAGTAAAAAGAAAAGGGGATGGCATTTCGCCATCCCCTTTTGGATTCCGCTATTTAGAGTCGATTACGACTTTGCTGCTGAGCAGACTGTGTCGATGATTAACTGCGTGGTGACGTATGGGTCACAGTTTGCGTTTGGTCGTCGGTCTTCGATGTAACCCTTGCCGGCCTTTTCAACTTGCCATGGGATTCGGATCGAAGCGCCACGGTCGGACACACCGTACGAGAACTGGTCGTATCGCTGGGTTTCGTGAGCACCAGTAAGTCGCTGCTCAACGCCTACACCGTAGTTGCTGATGTGCAGTTCCGGCTTACCTTCCGCACCGAGTGCCTCAGCAGCTGCAACACAAGCATCGAAAGAGTCTCGCATTTCGGTTGTTGAGAAGTTGGTGTGGCAGCCAGCACCGTTCCAGTCGCCAGGGACTGGCTTCGGGTGAAGCGTTGCTGAAATCGGAAGACCCTTAGGTCCCTTGAAGTCTTCGGCAATTCGGTAGAGCAACCATCGTGCGAGCCAGAGTTCGTCGGCAACTCGAGGCGCTGAAACAGGTCCGATCTGGAATTCCCACTGTCCAGGCATAACTTCGGCGTTGATACCTGATACGTGGATTCCTGCGTAAATAAGAGCATCGAGGTGAGCGTTTACAACTTCTCGACCGAAAATTTCGTCAGCACCGACACCACAGTAGTAACCACCCTGAGGAGCAGGGAAGCCGTTGTCTGGCCAACCGAGAGGAGCGATTCCCTCGAAGAAGGTGTATTCCTGCTCAAGACCAAACCATGTGTCGAGGTCTCCGTACTGCTCAGCAGATGCAGCACACTTTGCTCGAGTGTTGCTCGGGTGCGGAGTCATGTCGGTGAGAAGGGTCTCGCAAAGAACGAGCTTGTTGTCGCCCTTGCGAATTGGGTCCGGGGTTACGAGAACCGGGCTCAGAACAACGTCTGACTGGTCACCGGTTGCCTGGTTCGTTGATGAACCGTCGAATCCCCAAATTCCAGGCTCTTTGCCGTCGGCAAGTACCTGGGCCTTGGAACGAAGCTTTGCAGTTGGCTCCGTACCGTCAATCCAAATATATTCGGCTATATAGGGCATCGTTCACTTACCTCGTTCTGTCACCCTTAGGTTCGACCAAATCGGTCCGATGTGCGTTACAAAATTCGAGCGTGCATTCTAACGTCGTAGCGTCGGCGCCGCTGGTCGAACTGCGCATTTCAGTTGACCGCAAACTAAACTATCTGAAACGTGTTTCAAATATGTTTCATTTTTCGTGAGAGTGTTACAAATCTGAGAGATCGCATATAAATCTCACACGAATTCACCTTTTGACGCCTCATTGCTCACCAAACTGAACCCATGAATCCAGATCACGCGAAATTAGTTGAGTCAGGTCCTGAAGCGGTCAAGAAGTGGCAGATTGACAACACGACCGAGCAACTTGATCTCCGGAACGCGGATTTTTCAAACCGTGAACTGATTGGATTCGACTTCTCACGCGCCATGCTCGATGGCGTAAATTTTTCCGGCTCTAAGTTGGACGAAACCGTATTCTCCGAAGCGCGAATGCGACGCGCTAACTTTTCAGGGGCGTCGCTACGGAAGGCGACGCTTCACCGCACGAATTGTGCCGGATCAGATTTTTCGGATGCTGATTTTTCGAACGCCGCGATGTACCGATGCGTACTACGGGACTGCACGATTGAAGGCGCAACGTTCAAAGCTGCGAACTTGTTCAAGATTTCCTGGCCTGAAGGTGTGGAAGTCCCGGCGAAGGGTTAGCCAGCCAGTCCACCGGTAGCGCGCATCAGGGTTTCCTGAACCAGTAGCTCGTGGTCGAGCGTTCGAAGCGGCTCTGATTCGCCCTTTAAGTTGCGAACGAACTCGGCAAATGTGTCGACGTAGCGAGGTCGGTCTTCGACCTTGATGATGTTTTCGCCTTCTTGAAACCCGTCTTTTGCTTTGGCAAGTGTGAGGCGAATCGTGTCAGCAGGCTCAAACGGTTCCATGATTGCCGAACCCTCGGTTCCGTACACCTCGAAACGGCGTGCCATTGGGCGGGGTTCCAAGGCAGCAATATCGACGGTCGCAATGGCTCCTGTGTACTCGAACACGCTCAACGTGTTGTCCATCATTTCACGTGTTTCTGAAGCCGCGTTCTGAAAATAACTGGTGACCTTGTTTGGTCGGCCCAGCAACCATACGACCTGATCGAGCATATGCCCGCCAAGGTCGTACATAATGCCACCCTTGAAGTGCGACAAACCTTCTCGTCCGGTCTGAATGCCTTCAGGGTTTTTTTCTGGAATCCACGTCGACATGTGAGCTCGCACCTGGAACACGTGACCCAGGAATCCGGATCGTGCCCAGTTGGCAATTCGCTCGAATCCATCGTGTTTGCGGAACATGTAGCCCATTTGGACGAACGTGCCCTGGCTGCGTGCCTTCTCTACTATTCGCTCGAACCGGTGGTAGTCGTCTCCGGCGGGTTTGTCATAGAACGCATGCTTTCCGGCGTCGACAATTTCTTCGGTGAAACCCAGGCTTTCTTTGTTCGCTCCTTCCGACGAAACAGCGACTACCGAGGGATCGTTAAGAAACTCGGATGGAGAGTCGACAAACGGAACTTCGCCAAATGCGTTCGACGCAGATTCGACCTGCTTTCGACGGGCTGCATCGGGTTCGTACACACCAACTACTTCAACCTCTGGATGGTTAAGCATCACACGTAGAACACCTTCAGCGTGTCCGTGTTTGGTTCCGTACTGGGCCATCCGTAATTTGTCGGGCATGTTGAGCTGTCTCCGAGACGCGTTCGTGGTTATGACGCGGGAAGTGTACGCGCATTTTCACTTTGAAAGCCGAGATTATGCCTTCGTTCAAGCGTTCTTGGCGGCCCGAACAAACTGTCGAATTAGCTCTGGGTCTTTTACGCCGTCAGATTCGACACCGCTGGCGACATCGACGCCCCAGGGGGTAAGTTGCTGCACGGCTTTGACGACATTCTCTGGATTCAGCCCACCAGCAAGAAGAACGCCTTCTTCAGAAGCTACTTGTTCTGCGAGCGACCATTCAAAAGTTTTGCCTGAGCCTCCGGGAGTTGATGGATCAAACGCATCGAGGACTACACCACGACTCTTTTCGACGTGACCGTTGACCAAATCCGAAACTGATTCAGGTGAAGATCCTGCTTGCACTCGCACTTGATGAAATATCGGTACCGTCATTTGTGCGTCGTAATTGTCGTCTTCGTCACCGTTGAGTTGAACGTAATCGAGTCCGAGCTCAGCAACGACTTCGTTCACAAAACCAACTGGTTGATTTCTGAACAGACCAACGATCTTTGGACCATCAGGACCGGCAGGGATGAATCGGTATTCGGTCAGAATCTTCTTTGCTTCATCGAGCGTAATCTGGCGTTTTACCCCATCAACGAAATTCAAACCAATGAAATCTGCGCCCGCGTCGGCTGCCGCTATAGCTGCTTCCGAATCGCGTATTCCGCAAATTTTTACTTTAGTTTGCTCACTCATGGAACTATCCGACCTGAACTGAAGACATGGTCTCAGCAAGCTCGCGGACATCTCCGCCAGCTCGCATAAGCGACTCGCCTACGAGAACTGCCCGTGCGCCCGCTTTGCCCATTCGCGCGACATCGCCGGCGTTCTTCATTCCACTTTCGGCAACTTTGATTCGGTCGTCTGGAATCTTCTTTGCCAGCTGCTCAAACACTTCGAGAGACGTTTCAAGAGTTTTGAGGTTGCGATTGTTTATTCCAACTACGTTTGGCTCGACAGACATAGCTATCTCGAGCTCCGGTTCGTCGAACACTTCAACGAGTACATCCATTCCCATCGAGGTCGAAAGTTTGAATAGATCGGCGTATTCGTGAGGATCAAGAATGGCGATGATCAGCAGAATGCAATCCGCCCCGCTGGCTCGCGCCTCCATAACCTGGTACTCGTCGACGATGAAGTCTTTGCG
>JAYQWG010000018.1:0-32537 GCA_038150225.1 Chloroflexota bacterium | reverse complement strand
GTTAGAGGTCCAAGAAAGTTAAAGATCGTTCGGATTCCGAGCTGTGGACGCAGTGGTCCCGCAAACTTCATTGCTGGGTGGAACGCCTGGGCGAACATAAATCCGACTTCAGCGTCGGTGAAGCAAGACTTCACGCCCTCTGGGCCAAGAGAAATATCGACTCCCAGTCCTTCCAGTGCATCGGCACTACCCGTTGAACCAGACATTGCACGGTTACCATGTTTTGCGACTGGAACACCGGCGCCTGCAACTACGAACGCAGAAGCCGTCGAAATGTTGAACCAGTTGAGTCCACTTCCACCTGTTCCGCATGTGTCGATTAGCGGGAGGTCGGTATCAATGTGTAGAGACACTTCCCGCATCACGCTTGCCATGCCTGCGATTTCGTAAGGAGTTTCACCTTTCATTCGAATTGCGGTGAGGAACGCACCGAACTGAGCCGGAGTTGCCTCACCAGTCATGATGTCGCGCATTGCAGCAGCAGCCTGGTCTTGTTCGAGATCAGTGCCTTCGACAACGATTTGAATTGCCTGTTGGATATTCATTGGTGTTGCTCCGTTGCCTATTTGCTTGGTGATGGCTTGTCGAGGAAGTTTTGAAGCATGTCTTTTCCAGCTTCGGTCATGATCGACTCTGGGTGGAACTGAACGCCCTCGATATCGAGTTCTTTGTGCCTGATGCCCATAACGATGCCGTTTTCTGTTCGTGCGGTAACTTCGAAGTTATCGGGAACCGTATCGGGTTCAACTGCGAGCGAATGGTAGCGAACAGCTTCGAACGGTTGAGGTAGTCCGGCAAAAACACCTTGCCCTTCGTGGTGAATGGGCGACGTTTTTCCGTGTCTGATTTCACCCGCACCACTGACTACTCCGCCGAAGGCCTCCGCTATGCACTGGTGTCCAAGGCAAACTCCGAGGATTGGTACTTTTCCAGCGAAATGTTTGATCACATCGATGGATATTCCTGCGTTGTCAGGAGTTGATGGACCTGGAGAAACCACTACACGCTCGGGATCCAGAGCCGCGAGCTCTTCGATGGTTGCCTTGTCATTGCGGACAACTTTCACGTCTGCTCCAAGCTCGGAGAGGTACTGGAAAAGGTTGTAGGTAAAGCTGTCGTAGTTATCAATTAGTAGAAGCATTTTGAATTCAGTTAGATGCCGTTGCGGCTAGAGGGTTGGAAGTAAGTTCTGATTCATCTGAGCTTCGCCAATACCTTTCACGGTCCAGTTCAGCGAGAGCGATCGCCTTCAAAGGTGCTTTGGTTTTTTGTAGGGATTCACTGTGTTCAGATTCTGGGGTCGAATCAAAAACGATTCCAGCACCGCCCTGAACGTGAGCGACTCCATCGTGGAGCACGACTGAGCGGATTATCGTGCCCGTATCGACATCCCCGTTTGCTCCGAACCAGCCAATTCCACCGCAGTACGGACCTCGGCCTTCGGGTTCGAGTTCCGAAATAAGTTGTATGGCTCTGATCTTAGGGGCTCCGGAAAGTGTCCCAATCGGGAATCCTGCTGTTAGTGCATCGATGCCGTCGAGGTCGTCAGCGAGTTCGCCCTCAACACGCGACACAAGATGCATCACATGGGAGTACCGTTCGATGTGCTTTAGCGACGTGACCTTTACCTTGCCGGGCTTTGAAACTCGTCCCAGATCGTTCCTGGCAAGATCTACCAGCATTACGTGTTCAGCAGATTCTTTTTCATTCGAAATGAGGTCAGCTTCGTATTTGAGATCTTCTTCGCCTGTGTCGACTCTTGGTCGTGTTCCCGCGATTGGATGAATCGATGCTTTTCCGCCTTGTGCTCGAAGCATTAGTTCAGGTGAGGCGCCGATTAATTGTCTGTCGCCAAGGTCCAACATGTACATGTACGGCGAAGGGTTGAGTCGGGACAGGTTTTCGTAAATATCAATTGCGTCTGCTTCGGTCTTTCGTTCGACTCGCTGCCCGAGAACTACCTGTATCAGCTCACCTTCAATAATTGCTTTCCGGGCTCGTTCGACCATTTTTTGAAAATGGCCGTCGAAGACTGGTTTCGCCGGTTCAACATCAGCATCGAGTCTTTCGCCTGTATCAGTCGGCTGCGCGAAACCTATCTTGTGTGCTGCTTCGCGAATGTGGTCGACGTTCTCTTCAAAGTCGAAAACCGAATTACAGAACGACAGGAAATGGATAGTGCATGTTTCTTTATCGAGCACTACCAATCGGCGAGGTGAAAGATATGCGGCTAAAGGTGAACCGGTTGGATCTTCCATCAACTCGCCTACAGACGGCTCAAAGTGCCGAGATGCCTCATACGCGATGTATCCGAAAACGCCGGTGGCGTGTTCGGGTAAATCTGAACCTGGACGCAGGTATGGGCGTTTCGAAAGATCGTTACGGAGTTGCGAAATTGGTTTGTCGTCGGAACCGACTGTAGTCAGCTCGTCTACGTCGACACACACGAACGCAAATCGACTGGCTTCCAGATCCGGAGACACCGAGTCGAAAATGAACGAAGGTGCATTGCTATTTACCAATGCTCGGTAAATGTCGACAGTACTCACTCCTCTGGAATTTGGCATCGACGCGTGAATGTAGCTTGATCCGCTTGCAAGATCGTTAGCAAACTCTGATTCAGTTGTGTGAATCGTGAGTTCAGACACCTGCCGATTCCTCAGCGTGGTCGATGGCTCGCATCAGGGCGCCCATCTTATGAAGAGTTTCTTCGTATTCCATTTGTTCCTCGCTGTCAGCAACGATTCCACCGCCCGCCTGGAGGTATGCCACTCCATCTTTTAGAACCATAGTTCTTAGGGCAATAGCGGTGTCCATGTTCCCGGTGAAGCTGAAGTAACCGACTGCACCCGAGTACGGTCCTCGTTTGTCAGGTTCGAGCTCGGCGATCAACTGCATTGCTCTTACCTTTGGTGCACCGGATACTGTTCCAGCAGGGAAGGCGGCTTTCATGGCATCAAACGCGTCGTATTTTTCTGATAGCTCACCGGTCACATGAGAAACGATGTGCATCACGTGAGAGTAGCGTTCGATCTCAAACGACTGGGTCACATCAACCGATCCCGGTTCAGAAACTCTGCCTACGTCGTTCCGTCCGAGATCGAGAAGCATTACGTGCTCTGCAATTTCCTTCTCATCGTTGATTAACTCTTGCTCTAGTTCATCGTCGTGCTCCGGTGTCGTTCCTCTAGGGCGTGTTCCTGCAATTGGGTGAACCGCCATTTTTCCGTCGATCACCTGAGTGAGTAGTTCCGGAGATGCCCCGATGATGTGGAAGTCGTTTAGTTCAAGGAAGAACATATACGGCGAAGGGTTAATCGCACGCAACGATCGGTACAAATCGATTGGCTTTACCGGCGTTCGGCGCGCAAGCCGCTGGGAGAAGACGATCTGGATTACTTCGCCTTCTTCAATTGCCTGCTTACATTTCTGAATTGCCTCACCGTAGTACTCCCGAGTCATGTTCGGGATGTAGGGCTGGCCAGTTGCTTCTCCCGATTCGGTAGTAAACGCATCAGGCGAACCTACCGAACTGTAATCGAGATTGGGATCACGAGAAGTGAAGCTCGAAGGTGGAAGGAAATTACGACGACCACTTCCCGCTGGAAGTGGGTTATCGAGACGAGAAATTACTTCCTCGATCTTTTCGGTAGCCCGGTCGTACGATGCCTTCACATCCCCGTTTACAGAAGCGTGAGATACCACGTATATCGTGTGGCGCACGTGGTCGAATATCAGAAGCGAGTCCGTCAGCATAAATACTGCTTCCGGTACATCGAGTCCCGATTTTTCGTCGGAGATTGGTGGGACCGTTGGTTCGAAATATCGGATTGTGTCGTAGGCGAGGTAGCCGACTGCACCGCCATGGAATTTCGGCAATCCCTCGATATTCGCGTATTTCACAGTCGACATTCGATCTCGTAGCAGGTCGAGTGGGTCGACTTCTCCGTATTTGGTCCCTGCGCCAGTAGTGAGTACTTCAGATGGTTCAGTTCCGAGAATCGAGTAGCGCGCGAGGTTTTCACCACCCTCAACTGACTCGAACAAGAACGAGTGCGAGCCTCGTGCAGTCTTTATGAACGCCGAGACCGGTGTTTCAAGATCAGCACTAATTTCTCGATAGACAGGTATCAGGTTGTGGTCTGATGCCAGTGACTCGAACGTATTGAAATTTGGTGTGTAGTTAGACATGTCGAATTATTCCTGAGGTTTAGATGACTTTGAGATCAGCTAACTTCGCCAGGATGTTCCGGTTTTATGTGCGTCGAATACATCATTGGTTTTTGGTTTCGCGGATTGAATGAACTCAACTACTTCCAGGATTTCGTGTAACTGGAAATTCGCATTGCGTCTCGAACCATTTCCATGGTTTCGGCAGCTATGACTCTCATCCTAGACACTCCGGACATTAATGCATCTTCGACAAGATCCATATTCTGTTCGAAGTGGGCACGTCGCTCACGAATCGGGTCGAGGAAGTTGTTCATCGCTTCTGCCAGAGCCATTTTCACCTCGACATCACCAACGGTTCCCTCTCGGTATCGAGCTTTGAAATCGTCGATTTGAGCGGTGTCCGGGTTGAAGGCATCGTGGTATTGGAATACCGGATTTCCTTCGACTTTTCCGGGAATGTCGGCACGTATACGATTCGGGTCGGTGAACATACCGCGAACCTTCTTAGTGACCGTGTCAGCGTCATCCGAAAGCATGATTACGTTGCCCTTGGACTTGCTCATCTTTCCCTGACCGTCTGTTCCAGAAAGTCGAGGGACGTCACCAATGAGCGTGTCTGATTCTGGGAAGACTTCACCGAACATTCGGTTGAACTTACGGGCGACTTCTCGAGTCATCTCAATGTGAGGTGCCTGGTCGTCCCCAACCGGGACCAAATGAGCGCGAGGAAGCAAAATATCCGCCACCTGACTCATCGGGTAGTTGAAAAATCCAACAGATCGGCGTTCGATCTCCAGCGCGTCCAACTCGCCTTTCAGCGTTGGGTTTCGCTCCAACATTCCAAGGGGAGTGATGAAGCTCAACAGCATGGTTAACTCAGCGAATTCCGGAACGTAGCTCTGGACTACGAATGAGGAGTTTTCGGGGTCGAGTCCAACCGCCAACCAGTCGAGGGTTACCTGAAGCACCGAATCACGAATCAGGTCAATGTCGTGGAAGTGGTCGCCGAGCGCCTGGTAGTCAGCTATGAGAAAGTAGCAATCGTACTTCTCCTGGAGTTCAATCCAGTTGTGGAGCGCACCTACGTAGTGACCCACGTGCAATGCGCCTGTGGGGCGTACACCTGTGAGGATTCGCTTTTTCTGTTCGGTCGCCATATCGCTGACTGTTCTCTCGTACTTTTTTAAATGTTTGACGAGATTGTTGAACGACCTATTTTTGGGCATAAAAAAACCTCGTCCCGTTACAAGGGGCGAGGAATACCACGCGGTGCCACCCTATTTACCGTCACGTTTCGTAACAGCATCTCTTTTCAGACACCCGATCTGGCTAAAAGTGATCGGAGGCCCTGGACTTTGATATCGGTGTCCGTTCCGTCGAAGGCTACTTGCTCTAGCGTTCGCTCCGAAGCTCCCGGGTCCATTCAGCTGCGGCCGTGATATCGGGCTTCCACCTTTTCCCGACTCTCTACGATCCGTACCGAAACTTACTAGTCCCGATCGACGCGATTATTAAATTCGATCTACCTTCAAGCGTAAACGCAGAAACCGTTAACAGTCAATTATTTGGACGTTTTCACGTTTGCGAGATGTGAATTTCACAACTCGTAATCGTTTCGTTCAAATTAGGTGGAACAATTCCTCCGGTGCGAACGTCTTAGCTATGACAGATCGATAAAAACGTCCGTCTGAAAGGAATATAGAAGGCGATTCTCGCCGATTAAGAAGAGAAGAAATGTTTACCGGAATTAAGGCTCGAATAGTAATTCTCACTACCATGAGCATCCTTGCTCTGGTAGTAGTTGCTTGCGGGACCGATGAAGATTCACTGATTCCTGGTGGCAACGGCGGGGTAGGCTCTCGACCAACTCAGTCACCTACCACTCAACAGCCCATTGATGAGCCCTTTGAAACTGTAGAGGTGCTGGCTCCTATCGAGAGCGTTCAAATACTTGTACTTGAGTCGTACCCGGAGCAGTTTGTTGTGCAGGTTATTTCGGGTCTCCCGAGTGGTTGTGCTGCTTACTCTCGCTACGAGGTTACGCAGGAAGGGACCGAGATCAAGATCTCCGTCTACAACACTCAACCTGCTCCTGGTGAATTGATCGCGTGCACGGCGATCTACGGTTTGAACGAGGTGGACATTCCACTTGGCAGTGAATTCGAGCGCGGAACTACTTACTTGGTCCACGTAAACGACCACCCGGCTGAAAAATTCACAACGGGTTCTTCGCCACTTCCTAAGGAAGATGACATTGACTTCGTTGCAGAGCCAGCTCCAATAGAAAAGTTTGAAATCATCATGAGTCACGACTCACGAGGGATCACGGCCTACCACGCCTCGCTCCTCTGGGCTTTGACCAACGGATGCAAAGAGTCGCTTGAGCCAAGTGTTGAGCGAATCGATGACTCGACTTTCAGGATCCAGGTGTTCACGAAGTCTCCAAAAGGTGACGTGGCTTGCACTGACGATCTACGGTATGACTCAACCCAGGTTGATCTCGGGGTAGTTGGCAAAGAGCTGAACCCATGCAGCGTTTACAAAGTAATCGTTGGTCGAGGTGAAGGTGAACTTATCGAAACCTTCCAGGCCGGTGGTCCAGCCATTCTTTGCGCTGTACCGGATGAGACCGCAACGCCAACTCCACCTGCATCAAGTGGCGGCGGTGGCAGACTCATCGCAGACAGCCAGGCACTTGAACTCACGCTCGAATCAATAGGTGCAGACGTTCAGTTTGGCGGCAAGTCCGACGTTGGGGAGTTGTTTGGACTACTCCCAACCGAGTTGAAGGTGAACGGCGAACGCGTTGTGATCTTCGAGTTCGCTCCTGGAGATTCAGCTGAGAAAGCTTCAGAGACTGTTTCGAATGATGGGACTTCGTTCACCAACGAAGACGGATCGATCATGTCGGTGCGATGGATTGCTCCGCCACACTTCTACCTCTACGGAAACTCAATCGTCCATTACGTCGGTTCTGACGAGTCGGTCATTGACCTCCTCGATAGCACATTGACGAAGTTCGCTGGCGACGGTGTTGACGCAGAACCTTCTGATGACTGGGTCTACAAGAAGGCAGTTGTAGAGCAGGTCCTGATCGCATCGACCCGATCAATACCTGCCCAGCACAACCTGAATATCACTGTTCAGCTTGCGAACGGTTGCGAAGAAATTGATTCGTACCAGTGGCATCTCGAGGGTGAACTGGTAATCGCTGAAGTTACGACCAGGGTTCCTGCTGGACCAGTGGCGTGCACACTGGCGATCAGCTACTCGGACATAACGATGAGCCTTGGAGCAGACTTCAAAGCCGGTGTTGAGTATGACGTGATCGTAAATGGAGAACGTCAAGGCTCATTCTTCGGCGGCTAAATATTCGGCGAAAGCCGCCACGTAAACGACCCGTCCAGGGAAGCCAGCGCCCGTGCTGAACTGGATGGGTCGTTTCGCGTTAACCGCATTTGCGTATTGAAGCGCGGTCATTCGTTTGGCATTCTTCGTTGGATTCAATCCAAGTACAGTTCGACATCCGGGAGTAGCGAATGCCAGCCACTACAGTTTCACCATACGGATCATGGGAATCCCCGATCACTGCCGATCTCATTACCGAAGGTGGTTTACGGCTTGGTGAGGTACACGTTGATGGTTCAACTGTTTACTGGCTAGAGGGTCGCCCAGAGGAATCTGGCAGATATGTCATTGTCCGGTTACTCGAATCCGGTGAAACCGAGGATGTGAACCCTGCTCCGTTCAATGCTCGAAACGCTGTTCATGAATACGGAGGTGGCGCGTACATCGTTCAGGACGGGACGGTCTACTTCACCAACTGGGATGACCAGAGGATTTACAAGGTTGAAGAAGGTGGCGTTCCGGAGCCGATTACTGCCGAACCTGCCATTGAGCGAGGTGACCGGTATGCAGACCTACGAGTATCGGGTGACTCGAACTGGATTTTGTGCGTCAGAGAGAGTCACAACGAAGACCGTGAGGCTGACAACGATCTTGTTGCCGTAGCCACCGACGGGTCTGGGGATATCCAGGTGCTGGCATCAGGACGAAACTTCTACTCGTCGCCGCGAGAGAACTGGGCGGATGGAAAGATCTGCTGGCTCGAATGGGATCACCCAAATATGCCGTGGGACGGTTGCGAGTTATTTGTATCCGACTTTGATTCGTCGAACGGAACGGTATCGAACTCTGAGCGTGTATCTGGTTCAACCGACATCAGCATTGTTCAACCTGAGTGGGCGCCAGACGGAACCCTTGTCTTTATTTCCGACGAGTCGGGCTGGTGGAACCTCACGAAATATTCCGACGACGCTGTTTCACCAATCCTTGCCGAAGAAAAGGATCATGGCGGACCTGCCTGGCAGTTCGGGTTCAGTACTTACGGGTTCAGCGACGAAGGCTTGATCATTCTGAAAGGCTCTGAGGACGGGAAAGGCCAGTTCAGGTCGGTGTCGTTGGACGGCAAAGCAAATGTCGTTTCTGAAGTACCTCACACGTCGATTGCAGAGTTGAACCTGGTTGATGATTCAGCTGTTTATGTAGGGGCATCGCCCGTTTCAGCTGCAGAGATAGTTCGGGTGGAATTCGGTTCTTCGGAGGTATCCACGCTCAAAGTTTCCAGTGACATCGAACTTGATCCTGAATTCCTTTCAGTTCCAGAAGAAATCACCTTCCCAACAACTTTTGATGGATCGGCACACGCTTACTACTACGCCCCAAAGAATCCGAACTTTGAGGGTGGAAATTCCGAGAAACCACCTCTGCTTGTGATTTCGCACGGTGGACCAACCAGTTCGACTAGTTCAGCGTTGAGTTTGCCAATTCAGTTTTGGACCAGCCGGGGCATAGCTGTCGTCGACGTGAACTATCGTGGCTCAACCGGGTACGGACGCGAGTACCGAGACGCCCTAAAAGGCAACTGGGGTGTGTACGACACTGATGACTGTATTGCAGCTGCCGATTACCTGGTTGAACAGGGCCTGGTGGATACTGATCGAGTGGCCATCAAGGGCGGCTCAGCAGGTGGGTACACGACGATAAATGCGCTAACGTTCTACGATCGATTCGCGGTTGGAGCGACCTACTACGGCATCGCCGATTTGAGCGTCTTCATTGGCGACACTCACAAGTATGAATCACGATACCTCGACAGCCTGATAGGTCCGTACCCAGAGGCGAAGCAGCTTTATCACGATCGGTCAGCGATCAACTTTACTGACAGACTTTCGTGTCCGATGATCATTCTCCAGGGGATAGAAGACAAGATCGTGCCACCATCGCAGGCAGAGATCATGGCAGGTGCGCTGCGGGAAAAAGGAATTCCTTTCTCGTTGATGATGTTCGAAGGTGAACAGCACGGATTTCGCCAGTCAGAGAACATCAAAGCATCACTGGAAGGTGAGCTGTATTTCTACGGGCGTGTACTTGGCTTCACACCGGCGGGCGACATTACAACTGTGGAGATAGAGAACGAAGCTGCGCTGTAGCTCGCGGTTGGACTCAGCCTTGATCCTTCGACAGGCTCAGGATGAAGGCTGAAGAGATTTGTGACTCGGTCGTGAAATGTCTACCCAGAGCCTTCACCACCGTCTACTGGCAACTCAACGCCGTTGATGAAGTCCGATCGCGGCGACGATAGGAATAGCACGGCGTTCGCGACCTCTTCCGGTTCAGCGAATCGTCCCGCTGGAATTCGAGCTAGCTTTGCGTCACGCCGAGGGCTGGCTGGCCAAGCAGCTTCCCCCATTGGTGTCATGGTTACAGTCGGAGCCACGGAGTTGGTCTGAATTCCATGGGGACCGAACTCGACTGCCATTGTTTGTGTTAACAATTGCAGCCCGCCCTTGGATGCACTGTACACGCCGCCAGTTGGGAAGGCACGAATTGCACCACGAGAGGTCAAGTTGATGATTTTGCCATGGCCTCTTTCGATCATTCCGGGAACGAAGATTTGTGTGAGGATGATCGGAGCACGAAGGTTCACGTCGATCACCTTGTCGAATACATCGATGTCTATTTCGAGAAACGGCTGGTGCTGAGCGATACCAGCGTTATTCACGAGAATGTCGATCCCGCCAAACTCTTCGAGAGTTGCCTGGCCGAGTGCTCGAACGTCACCCGCATCAGCCATTTCTGCTGTGCGAGTCCAAACTTTTACGCCATTCGCCCTTGCATTGTCGGCAGTTTGTTCAAGCTCTTGTGCGTTTCTGGCGGTAAGTGCCAGGTTTGCACCCGCTTTTGAAAGCGAGTCCGCAACGGCAACGCCGATCCCTTTGGACGCTCCGCTAATAAATGCTGTTTTGCCTTCGAGTGAAATTGTTTCTGTCATGTACGTGCTCGTCGATGTGTTGAATGTGCCGCAGATGGTACGCGGTTATTCCTTTCCGCTGGTGACCTTTTCGAGGAACCAGAAGAAACTTTCTTTGCGCATTGTGTTGATTGTCCAGTTGATCGGTGGGTTTTGGTAGCCGACTACGTAGTCGCCATAGGCTGCGTACCCACCAGCTCCAGGTCCTGGGTCAAAGAATCCCCAACCTGCAAACTGTTCGATCGCGGAAATGAAGTTGTTCGATTCGTTTTCGAAGTCAAAGTGATCGTCTTCGTTGAAGAAGATTGGTTGTCCTGCGTACGAAGGTGATTTACGGGTGTCCTGGACACGTTTGGTGATCTCGGCAGGATCGTGCATGCCGTTCCCGTGAACGAGAATGTAGTCAGAAGCCGCAATGGCGGCGTCGGTAGGAACCATGCGACGGGTAAAACTGGTGCTGATTAGTAGCCGTTTTCCGTTCTTGGTTATGGCTTTTGCCCGTTCGATTAGTTCGTGAATTCGATCAGGGCAAAGAATCGGATGTTCATAGCGGGGGACGTCGCATTCGTTATTAATTTCGATCAGGACGTTCGTGTAACCCTGATCGAGCACCCAGTTCGTGGCGTTGTCCACGGCCTTATTGACTGCCTCTTCGTCAACGAGCCGTTCATCCTGTCCGAAATAGAAGTACCCGAGACAGACGACCATTCCAATCGAATCAGCCGCCTCGATAATTCGTGCTGCCCGTTCCATGAATGCCGGTTTGAGTGAACCGTCGGAGTTGAACGCTCCTGAAATCCAAGGTTGGGACTCGACGTTCGGTACGCCCTCCCAAATTTGTTCATCCGTTGCGTCGGGATGTACGGCGTGAATTCGTTGGCGTAGATCGGCAAGACCTTCTTCGTCGGACTTGTAGTAACCGAGAGGTGAGGCCCCTTGCAAGTTGATGTCGATGCAGTCCAACCCTTTCGACTTGTATGTCGGAAGCATCTCGATCAGCTCGTCGGTGTTTCGATCTGGATTCCACTCGCAAGTGTCCGAGTACGCCCAGAGGTGACGAGTAAAAGGGTTTTCATCGTCGAACAGCCCGTTCGCCATGCGACTGTTCATTAACAGTCCTTCAATTGAGTTTCCCCGAAACGACTTTCCTTTGAGAACTGGAGTTCCGTTCACCAGGAACTTGTCGCCGTCTATCGAAACACTGGTCTGAGGTGAAAAATTACTTGCCAATCTCGGTTCCTTAGTTGGATTTCCAGTTCGTTGCGAAATTTATTCGACGTTGAATTGATGGGTGGGAGTGAAATACGAATTCGACAACCTTGTTCGGTTTACGGTCAGACATGTTGTTGTCGCCGAGTTTCTCCATTGCCGAAATGAACTCATCCCTCATTCCTGTGAGATTGAGTGCGTAGTTGTCAGCAGCCGTTTCAACTTTTCGAGAAAGCCAGTTGGCGATTGGCAGCGCAATTAGCGAGACGACAACGCTAACGGTGATCACAAGCGGTAGACCCGCGATATCTGAGATTCCACGCAATTCAAGCGATTCGATCCACGCGTCTAGTGCGAGGTCGATTACGAAGAAACTGATGAATACCAACACTGTTTGAACGACCATCATTTTCCAAACATCTTTTTTCACGTGATGACCGAGTTCGTGTGCCATCACAACCTCAATTTCTTGAGGAGTGCTGGACTCGATAAGTGTGTCGGAAATAATGATTCTTCTGGTTCGACCCCAACCTGTAACGGCTGCGTTGGACTTCGAAGTCTTTTCACCCAGGTGCCAAATGTAAATACCTTGAACGTGAGTACCAATTCGGTCGGCGAGTGCGAACAATCGATCTTTCAATTCGCCTTCCGGAATCGGTTCGAACTTGTAGAACAACGGCATCAACACAATCGGGACCAGTGCCATGAGGACTAGTAGAAGAACCGTGGTGCCAATTGCACCCCAGAGCCACCAGGTATCAGGCTGGCTTCGGAGCAACCAATAAATTGCCGAAATGAGCGCTGTGAGTAGTACGGCTTGAACGAGAGTGCCTTTGAACCAATCCCATAACCAACCTGTGAAGCTGTTTTTCAGCAGTTGATAGCGTTTCTCAACGATAAATCCTGAGAAAACTTCAAACGGGAATTCAAGTAGTTGAAGTCCGGCACCGGCAACGAACAGGTAGACCGCAACCACAATCCATTGGGACGTGTTTGTTCCTTCGGAGAAGTTACGAAGGCCTTCTGAACCACCGGTGAACAGGAATAACAACGGGGCGACAAGGTTGATCACTAGTGTGATCAGCGTGATGCGAAGCTTCGTGCTTTGGTAAGCGCGAGCGCGCGCTTGCTGTGCTGCATCTCTGACGTTGTCGGCTTGTTCTGTCATCAAGATTGAGTCGTTATTTTCATACGCTCTATCAGGTCGAAGTCGATCTTCGCACCCAGACCAGGATCCATAAACGCGTGAACGTTACCTTCAGAATCGATCTCGATTTCCTCAGCCAGACCATATTTCTGTGCGCCAGAGGGCAAAAGCACCTCAAAGAATTCGCAGTTCTTTATTGCCATGATCACGTGCAAATTCGCCACGTTATTCAGCGAGTTGCCGCCGTGGTGAACCTCGTAATTCATATGGAAGGCTTCAGCGAGATGCGCTGTTTTCAGAATTGCCGTGATTCCACCCTTGATAGCAACGTCACCTCGCAAGTAGTCGGTCGCTTGAGAAGTTAACCACGGTCCGTACGCAGTGAAATTGCCCGGTGAATACTCGGTTGCCATCACCGGGATGTGCAACTGCTGGCGAAGTTTGGTGTAGTTGTAAATGTCGTCGTCAGCGAGCGGGTCTTCGTACCAGTAGTAGTTGAAATCCTGTATTGCTCTGCCAACTCGAACCGCCGATGGGTAGTCGTAAGCCCAGGTAGAGTCGAGCATTAGTGTGTGGTCGTCACCAACTGACTCTCTGATTTGTCGGCAGCACTCGATGTCTAGTTCCGGGTTTGTAGGCGGATGAATCTTGTAGGCGGTCCAGCCCTCTTCTTTCATCTTCGCTGCTTCTTCAGCGTAGACCTCGGGCTGTTGATAGACCGTTGACGAAGCATAAGCTCGGACGGATGTCCGGTAAGACCCCATCATTTGATGGAGCGGCATGTTGGCAACCTTGCCGCCGATGTCCCAGAGCGCGATGTCGCATGCCCCTATCGGACGAATTCCAACTTTGCGAACGGTGAACATCATGTGTTGCCACAACCGTTCACGATCCAGCGGGTTCTGCCCCATCAATACAGGTTTGATGTATTTGATCAGGTGTGGAGCATCAAGGCTCCCCGGTTGACTGGAGCTACCAAGGAAGGCGTGACCAACGACACCTTCGTCAGTTTCGATCGACACGAGACCCATGTCAGACTCGCCACCGATCTTGCCAGAGAGAGGGCTGTAGTTCGTGGTTGGTATGTCTTCCCATTTGAACAGGGTGACTTTTACGTCTGTGATCTTCATTGGTCTAACCTCTGTTTGTGTAACGAACCTAGAAAACACGTTGACTGGATGCTGATTCAGTCACTGTTACAGCGTTCCCGACTGTAAACCTTTCAACCACGGATTCGTCGACATCAACACCCAATCCAGGTCCGGTTGGTATCGCTATCCGGCTGTTTTGCTGAGTAAACGGTGCTGTGATGTTTTCTCGGACCGGGTGAGGAGTCTGGTCGAACTCGAGAACCGATTCGTTCTGGTACGGGATGTCGGTTTGCCCGATCTGGTTGATCGGTTGAACCGCGAGTGAATGTAGCGCTGCAGCAAAACTGATTCCCGTTCCCCAGAAGTGCGGATTGAACTTCACACCGAACGTTTGTGCCATTAGCCCGACATGGTGCATTTCTGAAATGCCACCTACACCACAAATATCAGGTTGAACAATGTCGAACGTTCGGTTCGCTATTCGAGGGGCTAATTCCCAACGAGTAGACAGACTTTCTGCTCCGGAAATTGGGATTGGTGACCGCTCTTGCACCATTTTGTTGGCTACATCGTCACGTGATGCGCAGGGCTCTTCAAACCAACTCAAATCTTGGTTGGCGACCATGCCGGCAAAAGTCAGGGCCGTCGATGGATCGTAAGCTTCGTTCGCGTCGAACATGAGCCGAACATCCGGTCCTATTGCGTCACGCGTTGCTTTGATGCGATCAGCGTCTTCTTTCAAGGTCATCGCACCAACCTTCATTTTCATCCCTGTGAAGCCCTGTGCCGCATATCCAGTCGCTTCTTCCAGATGGGGTTGGAGCGCGTAGTCATCGACGTAGTAAAGACCCGTTGCGTAGACAGGAATACTGTCTCGGAGTCTACCGCCGAGGATTTCCGACGCTGATTTGCCAGTTGTTTTGCCCACGATGTCATACAGCGCCGTGTCGATAGCACTTATGGCGTTAGCCGGGGTAGTCGCGTAAACGTGAGATTGATACGTGGCCCGGTGAAGCTTGTGCCATATCTTGCTGATGTTGGCGGGGTCCTCACCGATCGCCATTTTGGCGATGGTAGCGATCCCGCTCACGCTGTCGCCTGATCCGTAGGTTTCACCCCAACCTACAACTCCGTCGTCGGTCGTCACTTTGAGGACAATTACGCTACGGACGTCGGTCCAGCGTTGAGACCAACCAAATGGTTTGTCGAGCTGTGCTTCCAAGAAGCGGACTTCAATTTGGGCGATCTTCATTCGGGTGCCTTGCGTGATTATGTGTCGATGAACATGAAGTTCGTGAAGATTACTTGGTAATTGGCCCGATTGCTGGAAATAAAAAATGCAAAAAAAAGCCCGTGCAAACTGCACGGGCTAATTTCGATCTAAAAAGACTTTACGAAGCTTTACCGATCTTGAACATCTTTGTGCCACAAACCGGGCAGGAACCCTGGGTTGCAGGGCGTCCGTTCTTCATTGTGATCTGCTCAGGGTTCGACATCTCGCGCTTAGTCTTGCACTTCATGCAGTAGGCTTCCATTAGGACCCCCATAACTGTGTATATAGGTATATCCGTGTCGAGAACAAGTTCATCTCGAATACGGTTGAACGTGAGAAGACCCTACTACAACTTTTTGAACTTGTCGCTAGTTTGATGCAGTTTGAAACAAATTGTGGCAGGAACCGACGAGCACCTCACTAGGGCGTAATGATAGATTCGTAACGTGCCAGTCGCAGATATTTACGAATAACGTAATTTAATAACTCACGTGTAGCATTTAATCGTAAATATGTGATTTTCGGGGGATTTTCGATAGAAGTTGTGAGATTGAGCAAGTTCGAACCTGAATTGCTGTTTCCCAACAATTGCAAGGTAAATCTTTCTGGCGTGCCTTCAACTGCTCTTCCACTATAATTTTCGGTCGTGATTCGCAAGCTAATGCTTGCGGATGAAAACTCCAGCGTTCACAAAAGGAAATTCTTTTGTCTGCAGCCGATACAACCAACCCTGTCGATTCACTACGGGATGAAGCGCTGTCTGCTCTTGAAGCGGCCAGTTCACCTGAACAGCTTGAACAGTGGCGTGTTGAGTTTATGGGCCGTAAAGGCAAACTAACAGGTCTGTTGCGTGGACTGGGCTCGATGGAAATTGAGCAGCGCAAGATAGTTGGTGCCGCGGCAAACCGGCTCCGAGCTGAGTTGGAAGAGAAGTTTGAGCAGAGCCAGAGCTCGGCCAATAGCTCATCAGCACCTGCTGGCTCAATTGATGTAACGCTGCCAGGCAGAAAACCTCGATCAGGTGGTCTGCATCCTTCAACACAAATGATCCGTGAGATCACCCAGGCGTTTAATGAAATGGGTTTCCAGACAGTTGAAGGACCTGAAGTTGAGCTAGAAAAGTACAACTTCGACATGCTCAACATCCCGGCGAACCACCCGGCGCGCGACCAGTGGGACACGATTTGGGTTGATCACGAGGAGCACGACGACATACTTCTCAGGACTCACACATCGCCAATGCAAGCACGCGTGATGGAAACGACGGAGCCACCGATTCGAGTGGTTGTGCCAGGCAAGTGCTATCGCTACGAATCGACCGACGCTACGCACGAGTGGCACTTCAACCAGATTGAAGGATTAGCAGTTGACGAAGGAATTACGTTCGCTGATCTCAAAGGTACGCTTTACGAGTTTGCTCGAAGAATTTTCGGTGTTGACCGCAAAGTCCGATTCCGATGTGACTTCTTCCCGTTCGTTGAGCCTGGTGTAGACATGTCGATCGACTGGAACGGCAACTGGATTGAAATCCTGGGCGCCGGGATGGTCCACCCAAAGGTTCTCGAGAATGCTGGTTACGATTCCAGCAAATACACCGGCTTTGCTTTCGGGATGGGACCTGAACGTATCTCGATGCTGAGAAACGAGATTCCCGACATCAGGCACTTCTTCTCGAACGACCTGCGATTCCTGACGCAGTTTTAGGAGCGGCGAATGCGCCGTGTTCCAGCTCTCGGGCAGGTTCTTGCCGCCCGTCATTATTTCGCTATAACGAGAATTTGAATGAAAGTCCCTGTTTCCTGGCTTAAAGAATATGTCGACCTCGACATGAGTCTTGAAGACATTGCTCACCGGCTAACGATGGGTGGAAATGAAGTCGACTCAATTGAACAGACCGGTTGGCTCGACAACGTAGTAGTAGGTCAAGTTGAAGATGTTCGACCTCACCCAGACGCTGATCGGCTGCGCCTGGTGACCGTCAACAATGGTTCAGACACAGTTGAAGTGGTTTGCGGTGCACCCAACGTCGCATCGGGTCAGAAGATCGCGTACGCGTCGATTGGTGCGGTGCTTCACGACGCCTACGCTGATGAACCAGGCACGATGAAAAAGCTGAAGCGATCTAAGATCCGTGGAGTCGTTTCCGAAGGCATGGTTTGTTCAGTTCGAGAGCTGGGCATTGGTGAAGATCACGATGGAATTCTCGTCCTTGACGATTCTGCACAAGTTGGCACTCCGATCGGTGAGATCATAGGTGAGTCGGTGCTGGATATCGAACTCACTCCAAACCGACCAGATTGTCTTGGGGTGGTTGGTGTTGCTCGAGACGTTGCCGCGATCACTGACAATCCACTCACAGAACCTGATCTAAGCTACGAAGAGACCGGGCCGGATGTGAATTCACTCGCATCTGTTGAGATTGCAGATCCAGACCTGTGCCCTAGATACACAGCCACTGTCATTCAGGGAGTCAAAATTGGTCCGTCACCGAAATGGCTTCAGGAAAAGCTCCTCGCAATTGGAGAACGACCAATAAACAACCTGGTCGATATCACCAACTTCGTGATGTTCGAGCTGGGACAACCTTTGCACGCGTTCGATTACGACAAAGTGGTTGATCACAAAGTAATTGTTCGCAGAGCATATAAGGGTGAAGTTCTTACGACGCTAGATGGTCAGGATCGAAAACTCGATGAGGAGATGCTTCTCATTGCGGATCCGAAGCGAGGGATTGGTCTCGCAGGGGTTATGGGTGGCGAGAACTCGGAAATTTCTGATGCCACTACAAACGTTCTTCTCGAGTCAGCAACGTTCCATGGAGTGAACAACCGCCGAACCGCCCGAACGCTTGAGTTAGCTTCGCAAGCGACTCTTCGTTTCGAGAAAGGCCTACGAACAGGACTTTCTGAGGTAGGTTTGCGGCGCGCAACCAAGCTCATCGCTGAGATAGCCGGGGGTGAGGTCGCCAAGGGCATCATCGATGAATACCCGGGTAAAGGTACTGAGCAGGAAAGTGTTCGGCTGGATAAAGCCCACATCGAGCGCGTTCTAGGTGTGCAGTTCGAAGAATCTCAGATTGAGAAAACACTCTCGATCCTGGGATTCAAGCTCAACTCCAACGGATCAGGCTGGGACGTAGAAATCCCGTACTGGCGTAACGATATTTCTATACCGGAAGACCTTGTCGAGGAATTCGCCCGAATCGTTGGGTACGACAACATTCCTACCACCACTCTTGGTGGTCGCCCGCCACAATGGCAGCCTCAGCCAGCAATGGATCTGCGCCAGACGGTTGTGGACATACTTTCTGAAGCCGGTCTTCAGGAAATGATCAGCTACGCCTCGACTACTGAGAGTGGCGAGTCCAAAGTTCGACTACCCGAAGACACACCTAATTTCATCCGACTTAGGAACCCGATCAGCGCTGAGTACGCTGTTATGCGTCGAACTTTGCGAGAAGCGGTACTCGAGACTGTTGCGAGGAACTCTCGAACCTGGAGAGATCCGATCGCAATGTTCGAGGCTGGCAGAGTGTTCCTTGACTACGGTGAAGGACTCCCGGAAGAACGCCAAATGGTTGCGGGAGCATTTGCCGGACCGCGATCTGAATTGCATTGGGATGCTTCAGGCGAAATCTCGGATTTCTATGACGCAAAAGGTGCGGTTGAAGTTGTCCTGGAGCAACTTGGTATTGAAGCAGTATTCGAACCTATTGAAGATGCGACTTTCTCTCCCGGCAGAACCGCGATCGTGAAAGTGCCGAAAGCCAACCACTTAGAGATTGGAATAGTTGGCGAGGTACTTCCGGATGTGTTCGATTCGTTTGAACCCGAAGTCCCACTTGCCGCAATGTTTGAGATAAATCTCGCAGCTCTACTCGAGGTATTGAAAGTCACAGGAAAAGGAAAGTTCGACGACTTTGTTCGACTTCCTGCATCTCACCGTGACCTTTCGCTTGTCCTTGATTCTTCTGCGTCAGCAGCGAAGATAGTGGAGATATCCAAGCGCAACCGACTTGTGACCTCAGCTACCGTATTTGATGTGTTCGAGGGCAAGGGCGTTCCAGAGGGTAAGAAAGCCGTTGCAATCAGGCTGATTTACCAGTCACCTAACAAAACGTTGACCACAGATCAGGTAGCTAAAGTTGAGTCACAAATCCTGAAACAGCTTTCGAACGAGCTGGGTGCGGAACTGCGATCTTAAGTCACTCATGAGTCATCCAAAGGAACGACCACACCGGCATCACTACGACGCTGAAATGTTGAGCGTCGAGGAAGCTCGTGAACGAATACTCTCCTATTTCGAGCGGCTTCCTGCGGAGCATGTCCCTCTTACGGAAGCGCTTGGACAAGTTTTAGCCGAAGACATGGTGGCGGGATTCAATATTCCTCCGCTGCCGAACTCAGCGATGGACGGTTACGCAGTCCGTAAGGCGGACGTGACCGATGCTTCAACCGAATCACCTGTAGAGCTCGAAGTAATTAGGACGGTTGCTGCTGGTGCGCTTCCTGACCGACCGGTCGTACAAGGGACGGCAATCCGAATCATGACTGGCGCTCCAGTTCCGGACGGGGCTGATGCAGTCGTCCCGTTTGAAGACACGGACGAACTCGAACGCCGAAAAGATTCTGGTGCACAAAGCAGAATTGGAATTCACCTGGCTGCCGAGCATCTTGAGAACATTCGAGATGCTGGTGAGGATGTTCAGCAAGGAGAAACTGTTCTCTCTTCAGGTCAAATATTGCGATCTGGTGAGTTGGGCGTAGTTGCCTCGCTTGGATTCGATGCAGTCAGTGCCTTCCGACGTCCGGTGGTCGCAATAGTTTCGACCGGCGATGAGCTGCTCCAACCGGGGGAGGAACATCAGCCCGGCAAGATTTACAACTCGAACGCCTACAGCATCGCTTCTATGGTCACCAAGTACGGTGGTCAACCCAGAATCATGGGAATCGCCAAAGACACGATCGAATCACTGCAGGCGGCTCTCGACGAGGCAATGGATGCAGACCTGGTCGTTACCTCTGCTGGTGTTTCCAAGGGCGACTATGACGTCGTAAAAGACGTTCTTTCGTCAAAAGGCGAGATAGCCCTATGGTCGGTTCGGATGCGCCCTGCCAAACCTTTGGCCTTTGGAGTACTTGAGCGTAGTGACGGTAAAAAAGTGCCCCACCTCGGACTCCCAGGCAATCCTGTGAGTGCGATGGTTGCTTTTGAACAATTTGGACGCAGCGCGCTGCGAAAGATGATGGGCAAGCCTGATCGTGCCAAATCTTCAGTGCAGGCAATTATGGACGACCCTGTCACCAATCATGACGGTCGTAGGGTTTATGCCAGGGTTCAGGTTTACACCGACGAAAGCGGTCAATACAGGGCGCGATCTACCGGAAATCAGAGCTCCGGTGTACTCAGATCAATGGCACTAGCGAACGGTCTCGCCATTTGTCCCGATGACATTGGTATGATTGATGCAGGCGAGATTGCCACCGTCGAGATGCTCGACTGGCCCGACGATATTTTCTAAACAAACAAGTACGGCGCGGTAACGCGTGCCTGAAACAATATGACTAACCAGACAGAAGAACTCGACCAGCAGACTCCACAGGAACCGCAAGAGGATCCTAAGTACCAGGTTGATGCAAAAGCATTCGATGCCTCAGGCAGGTCTTTCGCGTATGCCGTTTACACACGGCTGTCTGCCGCAGGAAAAGCGGTTGTAGACGACAGCAAAACTCCAGGCGGGTTTGCTCCAGCGGCCGATTACATGAAGGTGATGGGTAACGTTTGCTCAAAAGAGCCAGACTTCCTGCTTCCTGGCACTCCTATCACAGAGGCTGTCTTCAAGTTGATTCTCGCTAATGGCAACAAGGCCATGACCCTGGAGGAAATCCAGTCGGGACTCACCACAGCCTGGGCCAGCGTTATTTACCTGAAGAACCTTTCGGACGACATTCTGCGAAGGATGCTTGACCAGGAGAACGAGTACTTCATCAAGCGAGCGGTCTCGCGCAGGCGCCGACGCTCTTCCTAAAGATTCGTTTAGTCCGCAATCACGAAACCCTCGTCAATATCGACGGGGGTTTTTATTTGCTCGAGTTCTAGCGAATCCACGCGAGCGATGAATGGACCTTTTCTCGCGACCTTTAGCAACTCATCGATCCGCATCTGGTCGCCGTGCGCCTCGAACTCAACGGAACCGTCTTCTCGGTTGCGAACCCATCATGACAAGTTGCGATTCATCGCTGTTTTCGCAATAAATCCTCGGAACCCGACGCGCTGAACGCGACCGGTAACGATCGCTCTGACGGAGATGATTCCTGGTTCACTCAATTTTTCTTCTCAGATTGACCGCTCGGTCGGCGACGTCGAGGTCTTCTCATATTTTTTCGCTCTTCTTCTTTGAACCACTGGAAGAACAGGACGGTCATAGTTGCGAGGTAAACAAAGTTGCCGGGGATCCACATGAGCAATCCTCCAACACGTTGGTCCTCGCCAGGCGACCATGCGAAGTGACCGGGTGAATCCAAATAGAAGTCGAATATCACCGACTTAGAGAGTGTGATGATCGCAGCCAGTAAGGCCGTTGGCGTAACTATGAGGAGCAGGTAAACGATCCGTTGAGGATGGCTCAGCTGAGAGCGAATCGGTGGAGGTCCAACAATTGGCCACCAGAACAACACAGCCGTCGTGAACATCGTGAAGTGCATGAACAGGTGCAGCCAGTCGTTGGTGAGCGAGCTGTTGTAAGCCTCCGGGATGTGCCAGCCGTACAAAGTCCCAAGAAACAGTGGTAGGGCAACCACAGGGCGTGTGAGGAAGCGCATCACACGCATGAATCGTCCGTTGCTAGTCAGCGCTGTCCCTGCGCCGATTCGAAGTGGTCTCGGTAGAGCCCAGATGTACGCAGGCATTGGTTGAGCGATAAGTAAGAGGGGTGCAGCAATCATCGCGATGAGCAAGTGCTGTGACATGTGCGCTGCAAAAAGTTCACCCGAGTAGTAATCGAATGGACCGGCCAGAGAAACTGCCAATAACAGGAATCCAGCAACACTGGCTACCAACTTAGACCAGAATTCGCTGCCTGGGCGTGATCTGAGTGCGAGGCGAGCACTTCCGACAAGATAGGTGGCCGCTACTAGTAGAAACCCTACTGCGGGAGGAGAGCTGAAATCCCAGGCGAATGCGAAATCGCCAAAACTTTTGATCAGTTCAACTTCGGAATTTGAGTCCATTACTTGAGATTAGAGTGCAGTTGGAAAATACGCAAAATAAAACGGACCTGAAATTTGTCAGGTCCGTTTTATTTTTTACGATGCTTTTAGAACAGTGGCTTCTGGTGAGCATACTCAACCAGTAACATCAAAGCTGTGAAAATCGCAATACCGACAATCATCGCCGACACAAACGTATAAGTGTAGAACCTGTTATCGAAACGCAGGTGCATGAAGTAGGCAACCACGCCGACGAATTTTAAAACTGACAGGAACAACAGCAGTGGGATGAAAAATACCCCCAGCCATTCCCAACCGAATGCCCAAACTTCGATGAGGGTTACAGCTGCTAGGAAGAATCCGACGCCCCAGTAGAACCTGGGACCTGCATGACCCCTACCACCATAAGTCAACCAGTTCCACCAGTTCATCAACCAAGGACCACCAATAGGACCCTCATGTTGAGGGTTAGGCTGTGCTGCCTCAGACTCTGGAAGGTTCCACCAACCGTTGCCTTTGTAATACGTAAATTTTTGCCAGAGATTTGCCATTTGTGCCTTCCTGCCAAAGACCGTAATTCTCACCTTTAGTGAAGAATCGACTCCATTCCAGGAGGTGGTGTGTCGTTTGCCGAGATCAGGTAAATAACCGTGAAGATGACAATCCATACGATATCGACAAAGTGCCAGTAAAGCCCGGCCATTTCCAGATCGATCGCGTTGTCCTTGCGTAGAGAACCGACATGGTTTCCGTAGGCAAGGAACGCCATCCATAGAACACCAATAGTTACGTGAGCTCCGTGGATACCCGTAAGAATGAAGAACGTCGTGCCGAACATATTCGTTCTAGGTGTAAGGCCCAAGTGTGCGAAGTGATTGAATTCATAAACCTGGAATCCCATAAACACCAGACCCAGAATCACGACTGCACCGATCCAGAACGTTCCCTTATTTTTCTCGCCCGCTTTCACGAAGTGAAGACCAAGAACCATTGCGAGTGAACTCATTAAAAGGACGAAAGTCGATACCGTCGTAATAGGGATATCTAGAACTTCTGAAGGGTATGGACCGACCAGGCTCTTACCGCGGTAAACGAGGTAAGTGGCAATGAAAGTTCCAAAGAACATCACGTCCGATGCCAAGAAAGCCCACATCATGAGCTTTCGGTTGTCCAGGCCCGTGGAACTGTGATGCTCTTCGGAACCGTGGGTATTTGAAACTGCAGCTTGTGTCACTGTAATTGTTTCCTCTAGAAGGACTGTGGGCTACTCAGGGTCATTCACGGGTTCCATCGACCAGCCGAGGAGTCCCCAGATGAAGATTGGAGCACCGGCAACGATCACACCCCAGTGGGTTAGGAAGCCGATACCGAAGATCGCTGTGCCTAGCGAAAGGATTAACGGGTAGTACGACATGTCAGGCAGGTGAGGCGTGCTGTGACCATGGTCATCTGCTCCACCAGTGACGACAGGAGTTCCCTCTTCATCGTCCAACTGAGCTCCCGAAGGAACTTCGTCGTGATCGTTGTGATAATACTCAGCAATGGTCTCAGGGTGCTTCTTGAACCAGAAGTCATCACGGTACTCAACCTGGGGGATTTCATCGAAGTCCCATGGTGGCGGAGGTGACGAAGTCGCCCACTCAAGTGTTCGACCATCCCAAGGGTCTGCTGGTGCTTCAACTCGCTGAGCCCGTGAGACGAAGAAGTTGATGATGAACACCAGCACACCGAGAGCTAGGATGAATCCACCGATAGTCGCTGCGAGGTTTGAACCTTCCCAGCCCATGTTTTCAGCGTAGGTGTAAATTCGGCGAGGCATACCGTCCATGCCAAGCCAGTGCATCGGACCGAACTGGAGGTTCATTCCGACGATCATTAAGAACCAGTTGAGTTTTCCGAGTTTCTCGTTCAGGAACCAACCGGTGAATTTTGGCCACCAAAAATATATTCCCGAGAAGATACCGAGAAGCGCACCACCGACCAGTACGTAGTGGAAATGAGCAACTACGAAGTACGTGTCCTGCTGTTGGGCGTCGGTCGGTGGTGAGGCGTGTATTACGCCGCTAAGACCACCAATTGTGAACATCGCAATAAATGACACTGAAAACAGCATCGCTGTGGTGAAGCGAATGTTTCCGCCCCACAACGTCCCGAGCCAGTTGAAAATTTTCACGCCAGTCGGAACTGCGATAAGCATCGTAGATACCGAGAACGCGGTATTGGCGGCTGGGCCAAGCCCAACAGTGAACATGTGGTGGCTCCATACGAACCAACCCATGAATGCAATTACCGCACCAGCGAAGATGACAAACGGGTAACCGAATAGAGGCTTTCGAGCGAATGTCGGAAGTACTTCGGAAACGATACCCATTGCAGGAAGAATCAGGATATAAACCTCTGGGTGACCGAACAACCAGAAGATGTGCTGCCACATGACCGGGTCTCCACCAGCGAGCGAGTCGAAGAAGTGAGTGCCATAAAGTCGGTCAGTCTGGAGCTGGATACCTGCTACTGCCAGAATCGGCATCGCAAGAACGATAAGAACCGAGGTAATGAGGGTCATCCAAGTAAAGACTGGGAGCTTGAACATGGTCATGCCAGGGGCACGCATGTTGATGATAGTGACGATGAAGTTTAGACCAGCGGCGATTGAAGCAACACCAAGGATGTTTAGTCCAACAATCCAGTAGGTCATTCCCATTCCGGGGTTAAACGTCGCACCGGAGTTAGGTGCGTAACCGAACCAACCACCGTTTGGAGCATTACCGGTAACCCACGAGGCGTTGAGCAGAAGAGAACCGGACAGGAAGATCCAGAAACTCATTGCGTTCAAACGAGGAAACGCTACGTCTCTAGCACCGATTTGCAACGGTATGAGCCAGTTGAAGAACGCAGCAGAAAGCGGCATGATAACCAGAAAGATCATGGTCGTGCCATGCATCGTAAATAGTTGGTTGTAGGTTTCCGGGCCTATCAGAGTACTTTCTGCTCCGGTCAGCTGTGCTCGAATCAGCAAGGCTTCAATACCACCCACAATGAACCATATAAACGATGTGATTCCGTACATCGTTCCGATTCGCTTGTGATCGACGGTACCGATCCAGCTCCAAATGCCGGTCGGAGACTTAGGCCTTGGGAAGACTCTTGGGAATGTCAGTGATTTCGTTGTCACTCTTGAACTCCGCTTTTAGACGATTACGTCCATGCGTTCTTTGTAAACTCTCTATTTAAGTGTCATCAGATAATCGACGAGGGCGTCGATCTTGGCGTCACCAAGTTGGCTCCAACCAGGCATTACTGCCGGATAACCGTCAACTACATACGCACCTGGGTTAACAATCGATTGCCTGATGTAAGTCGCAGCGTCAAGGCCAGCAACTCGTGATGCAGCACGGTCGGCGATTCCGCCAAGTCCAGGACCAACAATGTCAGCGGTCCCAGTCGAGTGACAGCTCGCACAGTTGGTTGTGAATACCACTTCACCATCAACATCTTCGCCGCCAGCTGGTGGTGCTGAGGTGTTCTCTCCAGATCCAGGCTTGAGTGACAGGAGGTAGGTTGCAATGTCAGAAACTTCCTGAGCGGAGAGGTTGGCTGTGCCATCAGCGGTCTGGTACACGGCTGCATGTTTTTGCATGCGCGTGCCGAACTTCAGCGTTGATGGGTCATCGATCCAGTCTTCAAGATTTTCCTGGTTCAATTCTTTTAGGCCTGCACCGATCGTCAGTCGCTCACCGAAGTGCGTGAGGTTTGGAGCTGAAACGATAGGTGCGTTTTCGATATCGGAGAGCCAACCATTCCATCGGGCTTCCTGTGCGCTGACTTCACGAGAGTAGGATCCAGGAGTGGTCGAGTCGACCGTGTGGCATGAAGAACAGTTAGCTGCAAACAGGTTCTTACCTGATTCTTCATCTGAACCTGCAGCCGGCGCATCAGAAGCCGTATGCATACCATCTATCCATGCTAGGAAGTCAGCTTCTTCGTGAGCGATAACTCGAAAGCGCATCATCGCGTGAGCAAGTCCACAGAACTCTGCACACTGACCGTAGAAGACACCCGGTTCGTTAGCGATAAACCACATGTAGTTGTCATTCAAAGGAACCATGTCGACTTTACCGGCGATTTTCGGAACCCAGAATGAGTGGATAACGTCCTGTGACTCAAGCTTGAATGCAATAGGTCGTCCAACCGGAATGTGAAGTTCGTTTGCAGTCACAACTTCGTGATCTGGGTATCGGAACTCAAACCACCACTGGTGACCAATAGCGTTGACTGCGAGAACGTCACCTTGGTCTTTTGGAACGTCGTGTTGCTGGTCCCAAATGCTGATCAGAGTTGGTACCGCAATGATTGCAAGTATGACTACAGGCAGGAATGTCCAGGTGATCTCAAGTCGGGTGTTTCCGTGCATCTGGTACGGCAACTTGTCGTTATCAGACTTGCGACGGAATCGAATGGAAACATAAACGACTGCAATTTCGACGAATACGAAAACGATCGCTGCAATCCAGAAGATGAACTTGAACAGGTTGGCCTGATCTTCAGCGATCGGACCTGCTGTTCCAAATGTCGACTGGGCGTTGTCGGGAGTACATGCTGCCAGTAAGGCAATTGCGGCAGGGATTAGTAGAAAAAACGCCCGGTGCGGTAGGAAGGAAAGCTTGAAAACTCTATGCATCTGGAAGCTTGTACAGTGTTAGTTTTTCGTTAGTTGGATTTGGGGCAAAAAAATACCGACCGGCTTGATCGGTGTGTTTGCACTAAAACTTGCAAAGCGTAACACCCGAAAATAGCCGTCGCAACGGCAAACAAATTCGCAAATTCGGAGCTTTTGATCGGTTGCCAATACCCAACAGGGCACAACAGGGCGTAAGTTTATTACTATGGCGAAGAAATTACTGGTAGCGACACGTAACTCAGGAAAGGTTCGCGAATTCGCGCGACTCCTCTTAGATATCGACTTTGATGTCGTAGGTCTGGACGACCTGGGAATCGATCTGGAAGTTGAGGAAACCGGATCTACTTTCGAGGAAAACGCCTTGCTCAAAGCCAGGGCATACGCCGAAGCTTCGGGTGAATTAACTCTCGCAGACGATTCAGGTCTGGAGGTGAAAGCCCTTGATGGTGACCCCGGGGTCAAGTCCGCCCGTTATGGCGGAGAGGGTCTTGATGACGAGGGTCGTGTTCAACTCCTTTTAAAGAATTTGGAATCTGTTCGCGGTTGGAACCGACAAGCCAGATTCGTTGCAGTGCTCGCACTTGTCGGCGATCAGGTTCCAGGTGGTGAGTCAACGACCGAAGGTGTTGTTGATGGGGCAATAATTCACGAACCCGTCGGCGAAAATGGCTTTGGCTACGATCCCGTTTTCTGGCTCGGTTCTCACGCCAAAACTACAGCACAGCTCTCCGGCGAGGATAAAGACGAAGTAAGTCATCGCGGGAACGCGCTGCGACAATTACTTCCGGTGCTCCAAAAGCTGGTGTGAGAAAATAGTCATCTAATTAGTGAGATGACCGGGCTGATCAACACTCAACAAACTCCACCAATCCTCGACAAGTTCGGGAGGCGTTTACGCGATCTACGCATTTCCGTGACCGACCGGTGTAATTTCCGCTGCACTTACTGCATGCCGGCAGAGATATTTGGTGAAAAGTACGAATTTCTTCCTCGCCCTCACATTCTCACTTTTCAAGAAATTTCTCGGCTAACTCGCCTATTCGTTGGTTTGGGTGTTTCGAAATTAAGGATTACTGGCGGTGAACCGCTCGTCCGAGCAAGCCTTCCCGACCTAATTAATAACCTCTCGCAAATGAACGGCGTCGAGGACATTGCCCTTACGACCAACGGGTATTTGCTCCCTCAACACGCTCAGCAACTCTGGGACGCAGGACTCAGGCGGTTAACGATTTCTCTCGACTCGCTTGATGAGGACATATTTAAGAAGATGACCGGCCGACCTCAAGGTCCAGCGAAAACTCTTGAGGGTATCGAGATCGCCAGAAAGATCGGTTTTGACCCGATCAAAGTCAACGTTGTGGTACAGCGCGGCGTGAACGATCACACACTCGTCGAAACTGCGGAACACTTCAAGGGAACCGGAGTGATCGTACGGTTCATTGAGTTCATGGACGTCGGGACCAAGAACGGTTGGGATTTATCGCAGGTTATTCCGTCTCGTGAAATCATCGACCGGATTGGCGAGAAATTCTCGCTCGAACCAGCAGATGCCAACTACAAAGGCGAGGTGGCGAGCCGGTATCGTTACCTCGACGGTGAAGGTGAAATTGGAGTTATTTCCTCCGTAACCGAACCATTCTGTGGCGACTGCACAAGGGCACGTTTATCGACTGACGGAAAGCTTGTCACGTGTTTGTTTGCCAGTGGTGGGATCGATTTGAATACTCCAATGCGTGATGGAGCATCCGACGAGGAGTTGTTGGAACTCATCACCTCTACCTGGACCAATCGCAGTGACCAGTACTCCCAACTTCGATCTAGCGATACTGACTTCGCTGCGCCAACCGATGGGGATGGCGATAAGGTCGAGATGTATTACATTGGCGGCTAGTCCGTCGATGATCGACGGTTGACCAACCAAAGTTCAGTAACGGAGTAGCGAATGTCTATCTGGCAGTTCGCAGTAGTAACCGTCCACGTATTTTCAGCTGTTATCTGGATTGGTGGTTCGATTTTCCTCGCACTCGTAATGGTCCCTGTTGCACGAGGGATGGAACCGCCGCACATGGGATTGCTGTTCCTGCGCAGGGCTGCCCTGAGGTTCAGAGGTATCGCCTGGGTTCTACTTGGATTGCTCGTTGTGTCTGGAGTACTGGCGCTTGAGACACGTGGTCTGGGCATTGATCGATTCACTGAAGACGGCTTTTGGTCTACAGAGATTGGCACGGCACTTGGTATCAAGATCGTTTTAGTTGGAATCTTGCTAGTGCTTAGCGGTCTTCACGATTTCATCCTGGGACCGAGAGTGACTGCCATGATTGCGGATGTCCCAAGAGGTTAGCAGCCGCCTGAGGAAGCGATACGAGCAAGAAAGCGGCTCGTGATGATCGCCCGGCTGAATCTGATGATAGCCGTTACAGTTGCGATTCTTGGGCTAATGTTGATTCGTGGTGTGCCGGGGTGATCTAGCTGCATCGTTCGCACCACTCGTGTTCAAGCATCGAGTAAACCTCAAGATCCAAATATCTGCCTTGAACGAACGCTGCTTCTCTCAACGCACCTTCGTGAGTGAACCCGAGTCGTTCGGGTATACCTCTTGATGGTTTGTTTAGAGTTGCAGCTCGAATCATCACTCGGTGCAACTTCATGTGGTCGAAAATTATGTCGATGATCGCCGTCACGGATCGCGTCATGATTCCTCGACCTTGCAAATCTTGCCTCAGCCAATAGCCAATTTCGACGCCGTTGTCGCGGTTAGGTAGTCCGAACCCGACGGTGCCTACAAGTTCTCCTCCGTACTCGATCGTATATTCGCCTGATCGACCGAATGGATCCTTTTCAAGCCGTCGCTGGGTGAAACGTTTGTGGTAGTTCTCCTCTGTGTCGTATTCGGTCATCCACGGGAGATACTCAGCGAGATACTCTCGCCCGTCGTTGGTGACCTGCCACATAGACGTCTGGTCCGAAAGGACAGTCGGGCGTAGAGTAATCTCTGCGTCTACGTCGATAGTTCGCAATGGAAGCGGTGGGTCGGGTTCAGCAGGTGGCCAGTCGGTTGCGAAGGCAACGTAGCTAGCCATGTCGTGAGGTAGACCTCCGATGACGTCTCCTTGACGTCTGATGGACTCTCTTCTAATGCCAATGCGTCCAGGGACCGCGCAGCTTTTTCGGTTGTTTGTCGAGGCTTGTATTTCAACACGATTTAGCTCTAACTCTTCGAACGCCCAATCGATCAAACGACGAACTGCCCGGCTCGCGATCCCTCGTCCTGTATGAGACTCAGCCAGCCAGTAGCCGATCAACCCCCAATTGGCTCTGCCTTCAGGCATCAACAAACTGATGGATCCTGCAAGGTCTTCACCGTCCCAGATCAACCACCAACGTTCATTTCGTTTTTTCCGACGCTCGAATTCTGATTGCATAGCGTCTCGGTGGTTGCTTGTGTCGGGAATCAGCGCAGGAAGATCAATCCACTCCGACAACCGCTGATAGTTCGAAGTAAGCACGGCTGCGAATGCCTCAGTGTCGCCAATTGAAGCTGCGCGAAGGGTCAGATCATCTATTTCGAGCGCTGGCGTTTCTAATGTCATCGGCTTCGGATCCACATTTGAGTGCTTGTTTCAACGTGCGCCAAAGTGTGGTGCAAGAGTATCTTTGATGCAATGACGAATAATCGTGACAAGACTGTCTACGCTTACTCAGATGGCTCGGCAATTGGTAATCCCGGGCCTGGTGGTTACGGCGTGGTGCTGAAATACGGAGACAACACCAAGGAGCTCAGCCAGGGTTACGTTCATACGACGAACAACCGAATGGAGCTACTTGGTGCCATTACCGCGCTCGAGACCTTGAAGGGTGCTCAACGGGTAATACTGACTACCGATTCCCAATACGTGATCAACGGAATTGAGAAGGGCTGGGCTGCGAAGTGGCGAGCTAACGGCTGGATGCGTAACAAAAAAGAACGAGCGTTGAATCCTGACATGTGGGACAGGTTGCTGAACTTGTGTCAGCATCACGACGTATCCTTCGAATGGACTCGAGGGCACTCAGGTCATCCTGAAAATGAACGGTGTGACGAACTTGCCAACACAGCGGCTCGTGGTGACGATTTGTTGGTCGACGAAGGATTTATCGAGGCAGGTGCGAAATGAGCGATCAGCCGAACAAATTGAGCCATATCGATGATCAAGGTAAAGCCCGAATGGTCGATGTGGGATCGAAGGACGTGACTGATCGTGTTGCTGTGGCTGGCGCTGAAATCCATATGGAGCAGTCGACTCTGGAACTAGTTCAGTCGGGTGGGTTCGATAAAGGCGACGTTTTAGGGGTTGCTCGAGTTGCCGGCGTGATGGCGGCTAAAAAAACTTCATATTTGATTCCACTCTGCCATCCGCTTGCGTTAACCCAGGTGCTTGTTGAATTCGAAAATCTGGAGCCCGAAACAGGTCTTTTAGTACGTTCCACGGTCAAGACATCCGGCAAGACTGGTGTCGAAATGGAAGCACTTACCGCTGCGTCAGTAGCAGCATTGACGGTATATGACATGTGCAAGGCCGTTGATAGGTCAATGACCATAGACAAGGTTCGACTGCTTCGAAAAAGCGGTGGCAAGAGTGGCGACTACGTCGCAGAGTGATACGACAATTCATTGACCGGTGAATTACCCGTGGCTACCATGAACGTTTGCAGACTTGTTAAGTTAGGTCTGAGAGGCGGAAATGGCGATGTAGCTCAGCCGGTTAGAGCGCGCGCTTCATAAGCGCGAGGTCGTAGGTTCAAGCCCTACCATCGCTACCAGCCGTCATAGAGTTACTGCAACTTGTCCCGTCATCGCGGGAGCCCTGGAATTGGTAACTCGAAAAACTGAATAGATATGGCAATAAAACCGCTAAACGCGGAATTGCAAACCCTGATGCCGAGGTGGCGAAATGGCAGACGCGCTACGTTCAGGGCGTAGTGCCCGCAAGGGCGTGCGAGTTCGACTCTCGCCCTCGGCACCATGTATTTCCAGTCGACTTTCGAGTCGGAAGTGCGCTTGTAGCTCAGCTGGATAGAGCGCAGCCCTGCGAAGGCTGAGGTCGTGGGTTCAAATCCCGCCAAGCGCGCCATATTATTAATAGGTTGGTCAAATTTTGATCGACCGGGCACCTTAGGGTGCACTTGGATGAATTGTTCATCCAGACACTGGTAGTGATCGTGCATCATTACGTGCGGCGTGTAGAATCGGCACGTTGCGAAGCAAGGCATTGCCAGAGCAACTGAATGAAGTGATAGTGAGAACTGTCGGGACGACAAAACCCTCCCGGGTAAATAGTCGTAACAACCGCTGACAGGTTCTCGCTTAGACCGAATATCGGGCGATTAGCTCAGCTGGTTAGAGCACCTGTCTTACAAACAGGGGGTCGCAGGTTCGAGTCCTGCATCGCCCACCAAACTCGATTC
>JAYQWG010000017.1:35154-48306 GCA_038150225.1 Chloroflexota bacterium | reverse complement strand
GCGACAAAAAATGCTAATTACTACGAGATGTCGTGGGTACACCCGACCTTGCCGGGTTTCAGTCCCCCGATTCACAAGAACATGAGTATCGACTCGCTGCACGACGTGGACAGCGACGGCATGCTCGAAGTTACAGACGATCCGGGCTTTGGAGTCGAATACGACTGGGACTACATCTCGCGCCACAGCACCGGAAAAGTCACGATCGATTAGCAGGGGCTTTCGAGTGGCTGGATACTCTCCCAGAAGTATCCGTACGTGTAGGGTTCGTTAGCTCCGGGCGGACACACGTTGTCATCCCGAGCGTAAGCCGAGGGATCAATGGTTTCAGTCAACCAGCGTTGATTCCTCCACTCCGGTCGGAATGACAAAAATGGCAGGTTCCGGTCTGTCGGGTTGGTCTCTTCCGAGAAGGAGATCCTTAAACGAAAAACACCCCATGGTTTGATGAGGTGTTTGATTCAAATAATCACCTGCGCCCCTTGCGGAGCAGACACGCGACCAAGTCCCGACTCGTCGGGATGACCGGAGCTAACGCAACTGGCAGGGTTAAACGAAAAGACCCGCTTGATGCGGGTCGATTCAGAAAAATAATCCCCTGGCAGTGACCTATTTTCCCACACCCTCGCAGGTGCAGTATCGTCAGCGCTACGACGTTTCACTTCCGTGTTCGGGATGGGAACGGGTGGGACCATCGTGCTCTTACCACCAAGAGAAACATATAAAGTCGCCGTTATTTCGCGATCGTGACTAGGTCACTCAGCTCGGGAGGCGCATTTAACCTACCCTCTGACTCCCTTCCATAGAGGAAGGGAGAACCTGCCTTCTCACTAGCGATCGTGACAGAGTGACTTTGTTCACATTCTCCCCCGGACAGAGGGAGCTAGAGGGGAAGACTGCGCTGCCCCTAGCCGAGATACTCTGTTTCGAGCGCGGTATAAAAAGTGGTAGCGGGGGTAGGATTCGAACCTACGACCTCCGGGTTATGAGCCCGACGAGCTGCCACTGCTCTACCCCGCGCCGCTAATCGCTGCGTGCGACTGAACAGTTGTTAAACCTTTTTCTGGTTTGGATTCCGCAATTCTCCGAGAACAGGAAGACGTTCCTTAAAGTGAGTCAAGCCCTCGACCAATTAGTACCACTTAGCTGAATACATTACTGCACTTACACACGTGGCCTATCTAACCGGTGGTCTACCGGAGGTCTTACTCAAAAGATGGGATATCTAATCTTGGGGTGGGCTTCACACTTAGATGCTTTCAGCGTTTATCCCTTCCGAATGTGGCTACCCGGCGATGCGACTGGCGTCACAACCGGCACACCAGGGATTCGTCCATTCCGGTCCTCTCGTACTAAGAACAGATCCCCTCAAATATCCTTCGCGCACAGCGGATAGAGACCGAGCTGTCTCACGACGCTCTGAACCCAGCTCGCGTGCCGCTTTAACGGGCGGACAGCCCGACCCTTGGGACCTTCTTCAGCCCCAGGATGCGACGAGCCGACATCGAGGTGCCAAACCTCGCCGTCGATACGGACTCTTGGGCGAGATAAGCCTGTTATCCCCGGGGTAGCTTTTATCCGTTAAGCCACGGCCCTTCCACACGGTACCGTGGGATCACTTTGACCGACTTTCGTCCCTGCTCGACTTGTAAGTCTCGCAGTCAAGCCACCTTATACCAATACGCTCTATGGCTGATTTCCATCCAGCCTGAGGTGACCTTTGTGCGCCTCCGTTACTCTTTAGGAGGCGACCGCCCCAGTCAAACTGCCCACCAGACACTGTCCTTGTAAAAGTTAGATTCAAACTGTAATCAGGGCGGTATTTCAAGGGTGACTCCTTGGATGCTGGCGCACCCAATTCATAGTCTCCCGCCTATCCTACACAGGTTAAAGCTCGAACCAATGTCAAGCTGCAGTAAAGCTCCACGGGGTCTTTTTGTCCTGCTGCGCGTAACCCGCATCTTTACGGGTCCTGCAATTTCACCGAGTCCATCGTTGAGACAGTGTTCAAGTCATTACGCCATTCGTGCGGGTCGGAACTTACCCGACAAGGGACTTCGCTACCTTAGGACCGTTATAGTTACGGCCGCCGTTCACCGGGGCTTCAGTCGTCAGCTCTCACCGACTTCCTTAACCTACCGGCACTGGGCAGGCGTCAGCCCGTATACATCACCTTTCGGTTTAGCACGGACCTGTGTTTTTGATAAACAGTTGCTCGAACCTATTCTCTGCGGCCACCAACGCTTTCGGAGCAAGTCCTAATACGCCAGAGGCTCCCCTTCTTCCGAAGTTACGGGGTCAATTTGCCGAGTTCCTTAACGATGGTTGTCTCGAACGCCTTGGTACATTTATACCTGTCTACCAGTGTCGGTTTACGGTACGGACGTCTTAGGCACTAACTAAAGAGGCTTTTCTAGGCGGCATAGAATCGGTAACGTCCCGTGAGGATTCCCTCATGGTTCGCACGTCCCTCGGCTCAAACATGCCAGGCTTTTTAACTCCCGGCACTCGCTTACAGAAATGCACACACCATATCCAATAGGCATGCGTTACTTATCGATCCGCGTCCCCTCCATAGGTCAAACATGTCTAAGACGGGGCAGGAATTTTGACCTGCTGTCCATCGGCTTCGCCATTCGGCTACACCTTAGGCCCGCCTAACCCTACGTCGATCAGCGTTGCGTAGGAAACCTTAGACTTTCGGCGTGCCGGATTCTCACCGGCATTGGCGCTACTTATGCCAACATACTCACTTCTCAGCGCTCCACCAGGCCTTACGACCTAACTTCGGCGCACTAAGAACGCTCCCCTACCACTCACTCCAAAAAGGAGTAAATCCGCAGCTTCGGTGGTGTGCTTTAGCCCCGCTTATTTTCCGTGCGGAAACCCTTGACCAGTGATCTATTACGAACTCTTTAAAGGATGGCTGCTTCTAAGCCAACCTCCTGGCTGTCTGGGCGTTCCCACTTCGTTTCACACTTAGCACACACTTCGGGACCTTAGCTTGCGGTCTGGGCTGTTTCCCTTTCGACAATGGAGCTTATCCTTCACTGTCTCACTGCCAAGATGCCCTTTACGGTATTCGGATTTTGGTTGGGGTTGGTAAGCTCGCGCCCCCTAGCCCATCCAGTGATCTACCTCCGCAAAGTAAAACTTGACGCTGCACCTAAATGCATTTCGGGGAGAACCAGCTATCTCCGTGTTCGATTGGCATTTTACCCCTACCCTCAGCTCATCCCAGCAATTTGTAACTTACACGGGTTCGGTCCTCCACGAGACATTACTCTCGCTTCAACCTGGCCAAGGGTAGCTCACACGGTTTCGGGTCTACGCCACGCGACTGAATCGCCCTATTCAGACTCGCTTTCGCTTCGGCTCCGGCGCATCACGCCTTAACCTGCCACGTAACGTAACTCGTTGGCTCATTCTTCAATAGGCACGCTGTCACCCCGATAAATCGGAGCTCCAACGGGTTGTAGGCACATGGTTTCAGTTCTATTTCACTCCCCTCACGGGGTGCTTTTCACCTTTCCCTCACGGTACTAGTTCGCTATCGGTCGCCAGAAGTACTTAGCCTTGGAGGGTGGTCCCCCCAGGTTCCGACAAGATTTCACGTGTCCCGTCGTACTCAGGAACCAAGCTAAGAGTCGCATATCTTTCGCCTACGGGACTTTCACCCACTACGGTCAGTCGTTCCAGAACTGTTCGACTAGATATACGTTTTGTAACTCTTTGAGATCACTGGAGCTATCTCAAGCTTGGCCCTACAACACCCTTAAGGCATAGGACTCCAGTCCGTTAGGCCTTAAAGGTTTAGGCTGATCCCCGTCCGCTCGCCGCTACTAGGGGAGTCTCTGTTGATTTCCATTCCTCAGGGTACTTAGATGTTTCAGTTCCCCTGCTTACCACCAAGGTCTCACGACCAAGGTATCCACCGAAGTAGATGGGTTCCCCCATTCGGAAATCCCCGATTGAGCTCGCTAGGCAGCTAGTCGGGGCTTATCGCAGTCTTGCTACGTCCTTCTTCGGCTTCTGGCGCCAAGGCATCCCCCATGTGCCCTTAGTAGCTTGACTCACATTAAGGAATCATCTACCTGGTCTCGGAGAATGCGGAATCCACTGTTCGGTTGTAAATGTGCGTGCTCCAACGTCGTTTTGAGCGGTTGGATTTTCGCCCCACAAGCGCCGCTTGCGTTTGGGCGTAAGAAAAATATTAACCCCCCGATTTCTAGGGAGTCAACCAAATTATGACGAATTTCGACGCTTAATTTTCAAGGCCACTCTTGGCGAGGTGGCAAACACACGATTTCATCATGCTTCCGGTTGCAAATTTCGACCCTCGCCCGGCAACAGAATGGCTCGTCGATTCGCTCTGTCTTCTCAGCGACCCAAACGCTTGGGTTGGAAGGTCGTAATAAACGGTGACCCGGCTCCGCTTTTTTACCCGATCCAATTTCCCTTAATAAGGAAAGGCTGCTTACAGAGTTCATCCAGATTTGTGTGGACACCTTCACTCCTTCCGCCGCGTCATGTTGGTATACTTGATCGGCAACAACCTGTTGCAATTATTCGCTGGTCCGTAAATCAGATTTAACTGAATGAATTCGGACCGGTAACGCGTAACAAGGGAGTTAAAGATGCCGGCATACGCCGTCATCGGAGCCCAGTGGGGCGACGAAGGCAAAGGGAAGATCATCGATTTCCTTGCCGAACGAGCATCAGTCATCGCTCGATACTCCGGCGGAAACAACGCCGGCCACACCGTCATAAACGACGCTGGTACGTTCAAGCTACACCTTGTGCCTTCCGGAATATGTTGGTCGCACGCGACCAATGTCATTGGTAACGGTGTTGTTGTTGATCCTGATGTCCTGATTAAAGAGATCAACGAGAACCAGCTCGACCCAGAACACCTGGCTGTCAGCGATCGCGCCCACTTGATCATGCCGTACCACATCGTTCTCGATCGTCTCGAGGAAGAACGACGAGGCAAGTCGGCCATTGGCACGACCGGTCGAGGAGTTGGTCCGGCTTATGTCGACAAGGTTGCGCGCCAGGGTTTGCGCGTTGGGGAGCTGCTGAACCCTGAAGATCTTTCACTGAGACTCCCTGAAATCATCGCGTTCAAAAACGAGATCATCACGAAGATTTACGGTGGTGACCCGATCGACATTGACGAGGTTTACGAGAAGACCCGTAACTGGGCTACCCAGCTTGCCGGTTACATTCGTCCCGTCGAGAACATCGTCGCAGACGCTATAGAGGACGATAAGAATGTAATCGTCGAAGGCGCTCAAGGCGCTCTTCTAGACCTGGATCACGGAACCTACCCGTACGTGACCAGCTCAAACCCTACTGTTGGAGGCACACTGACCGGACTCGGTATGGGGCCACGAACTTACGGCGGAGTTGCCGGCGTATTCAAGGCTTACTGCACTCGAGTTGGTTCGGGACCATTCCCTACCGAAATTCACGGTGAGGAAGGTGATCGCATCCGAGAGATGGCAGGTGAATTCGGTGTGACCACCGGTCGAGCTCGACGGATCGGGTGGTTCGATGGTGTCGCAGCTAAATACTCAGCACGTGTGAACGGGTTCGACAACATGATCATCACCCGCCTTGACACGCTCGACGGTTGGGATGAGATCAGGATTTGTGTTGCTTACGAGATCGACGGTGTTCGAACGGATCAGTTCCCTGTTGATGCCGAAATGCTGGACCGCGCAAAGCCAATCTACGAATCTGTACCAGGCTGGACCGAATCGACTCGGGCTATCACTAAGCCAGAACAGATTAATGACGGCGCTAGAGCCTACATATCGAAGCTGGAAGAGGTTGTAGGGATTCCTGTCAGCATCATCTCGACAGGTCCTCACCGGGCTGAGACCTTGATCCTTCAGGATTTCATCAAGTAGTTCAAGCAATCAGTCTAAAAACGAAAAGCCCGTGGGTTCTAGCTCAAGGGCTTTTTTGATTCAAGAGAAGCCATTACCACGTCGGCTAGCTTTTTCGAATCGTGACGCACCTGAAGGTCATCAATGTGCACGAAATCGCCTTCCACAATTTCGCTTGCAAACTCGAGTGCCCTGCCGTTAACGATGACAACTTGCTCAGCGTGCTCCTGTGAGTAGGCATTGAGCACGTTCGTCGGAAACTTTGAATCGTTGACCAACAGGTAATCAAGCTTCCTGCCGTCCAAGTATCGAACAATTTCTCTTGCGAAGTCTGACGCCCCGAAGCCATCAGTTTCTCCTGCCTTGGTCATGAGGTTGCAGGCGTAAATGACCGATGCGTTCGATTCACGAATTGCCTCAGCAATTCCTGGTACTAGCAAGTTGGGGATCACACTCGTGTACAAATCGCCAGGCCCCAGAAGAATTGCGTCAGCTTCATTAAGAGCATTTATCGCTCGGTCGTTCGCGGTGACTTGCTTGTCGAGGAATACTTCGTCGATCCCTGGCGCGTTTGCCCCCCTGAGATCGATAGCTGATTCTGTTCGAATCACCTGACCATCGAGCAGACGAGCACACAAGTGGGCTGCACTTAGAGTTACAGGAACAACTTGACCGTCGACGCGCAATATCGAGGATATTTCATCGAGCGCAGGCTGGAGTCCGCCGTACGCTGTCGTTAGAGCCGCCAACACCAGGTTTCCGACACTGTGCCCATTCAAGCTGGAGTCCGAATCAAACCTGAATCCAAGAGCCTGGTCCAGCGCGTCAGTTCGTTCATCGCCGTCAGGACTCAAAGCAGCCAGACACTGGCGCAAATCCCCGAAAGGCGGGTAGCCAAATTCATCTCTCAGGATGCCTGTGCTGCCACCGCTATCGAACATTGTCACGACTGCGGTGAGATCGGTGTTGTGAGACTTGAGTCCACGAATCGCAGCGGAGGTTCCACTACCTCCGCCAATCACAACGATTTTGTTGCGGTCGTTACTCAAAACTTTGATCTCTCAGATCCAAACATGGCGCACCAATCACTGGCAAGAATGCCACCGAACAGTTCGCGTTGTGTAGAGGTCTTGGTGAGAAATCGGTGAGTTTCTCGATTACAAGATGTAATCGTCAGCAACTATTTCAGGTCGATTTCGTACTGATCCATGATTGGATCGAACTTGGCGGCGAACGCTTCAAGCTCTGCGGGTTCGGGCACCATTGGCAATCGCGCCGGCCCAACATCAAACCCGGAACGGTTCATTGCGTAGCGAACAGGAATAGGGTTGGTGATGTAGAACAAAGCGTTGAATATTGGAAGCATTCGTAGGTGTTCAGCAGCCGCAGCCTCAACATCACCTTCAAGGATCAGACCCATCATTTTTTGGACCTGTCCACTAATAATGTTCCCGGCGACACTGACAATTCCGTAACCACCGGTTGCCATAGTTGCGAAAGTCTCGTTGTCGTTCCCGCTCCAGACTTTGAAGCCGTCGGGAGAATCTTTGATGACATAGGCGATCTGGTCAGGATCGCTCGACGCTTCTTTCACCCCAACAATGTTGTCGACCTCTGCAAGACGCAAAGTTGTCGCCGCGTCCATATTGAGAGCGGTCCGACTTGGCACGTTGTACAGAATTCCCGGAATCGAAACCGAATCAGCGATTGCGGTGAAGTGCTGATACAAACCACCCATTGTCGGTTTGTTGTAGGCAGGCACGGTTAGCAGAAGTGCGTCGACTCCAGCTCGCTCTGCTTCCTTTGAAAGTGCGATCGATCCACGGGTGTTGTTGTTTGTCGTACCAGCGACAACAGCACCGTCTTCACCGATTGCGTCTTTGACCTCGGAGAACAGTTGTAGAAGCTCGTCATCACTAATCGACGGAGCTTCACCAGTTGTCCCGCCGATAACAAGTCCATCGGATCCCGACTTGAGCAACGCAACCGCTAGTTCGCGAGCACGTGCGTAATCAACTTCTCCGTTTTCTTTAAACGGAGTCACCATTGCTGTTAGGAGTCGCCCAAGTTCTGCCATTCGAATCCGACCTCTCGTCGGGTAGATCTACTGTTCCAGCACGCCCGAATAGTTGCTAGGCGCTTGCTGTCTTTCTTTTTGATGCGGGCTTCAGGGCGTCTCTCCTCAACGCTTCATCCATGATCTGGATAGCGTTAAGAGCAGCACCCTTTCGGAGGTTGTCGCATGACAACCACAGAACAAGACCGTTCTCGTGAGCAATGTCCTTGCGGATCCTGCCAACGAACACTTCATCTCGCCCAGCCGCCTTGAGTGGCATAGGGTATTCATTCTTGGTCGGGTCGTCTACAACCAGCACGCCGTCATACGCTTCGAGTGCTTTGACTGCCTCGGCGACGGATATGGCGGATTCGAATTCAATCTGAACCGATTCACTATGTGAGATTTCTACTGGAACTCGAACGCAGGTAGCCGAAACCGGCAGTGCATCGTCGTGCAATATTTTGCGCGACTCATTGAGCATTTTCTGCTCTTCCTTGGTGTAGCCGTTTTCAAGGAAGTCATCAACATGAGGAAGAACGTTGAATGCAATCTCGTGCGGATAAACCTCGGGGTTGGCATCCTCTCCGTTGAGAACTCGGCGGGACTGGTCCAACAACTCCTGGTTGGCTGCAACGCCGGTACCAGTTGTCGACTGGTACGTAGCAACGGTTACGGTCTTCACCGGAGCAACTTCTCGGAGTGCGTCAATCACCATCACCAATGGAGTGCTTGTGCAGTTTGGAGTCGAGACGATACCGGGGTGCCAGTCGATGTCGTCACCATTAACTTCAGGAACGACCAGCGGGATTGTCGGGTCCATTCGGAAAATGGAGCCCTTATCGATCACGAACACACCCTTCTCAACCGCCTTGTGAGCGAGGGCTTTACTTACGGATCCGCCCGCAGCGAACAGCGCGACGTCAATACCTTCGAAGGCGTCTTCCGTTGCTTCGATAATCGTCAGTTCAGCATCACCGTATGGCAACTTGGTGCCGGCTGACCGAGCCGATGCCATCGCTGTGACGCGATCAGCAGGATGATTCCGCTCAAGCAATATTTTTAGTGCAGTGCCACCCGCTGCGCCGGTGGCTCCGACAATTGCAACATTAAGATCGTTAGCGTTCATTTAGGAAAATTTCTTGGAATTCAGTAATTACGAGCTCAGAAGTAGGAGCTCCACGTATATCGGGTCGGCCAGCCTACCCATCAGGGCGACTGGCTACTGCTTGAGCTTGTCGAGTCCGAGAACGTTGGCGAGACCAATGACCAATCCAGTTTCATCAACCACTTTCTTCACTCCCAGCATCACGCCGGGCATAAAGCTTTCACGGTTGATTGAATCATGGATCATCGTCAATGTTTGACCGAGTGCTCCAAACACCACTTCGTGGCGAGCAACTCGGCCCGGCATTCGAGCACTGTGAACGTTAATGCCCTTGAACGATCCGCCACGGGTACCAGCGAGCGTTTCTAGCTCAGCCTCGTTCTGATCAAACGAACCACCTCGTCCCTCAATCATCGCTTCAGCGATGGACAAGGCTGTACCCGAAGGTGCATCGACCTTCATTTCATGGTGGCTCTCGATCAGATCGGCGTAGTCAAAATACTTGGAGGCGATACCAGCGAGGTGCATCAATAGGACTGCGCCTAATGCGAAGTTCGATGCCGAAATCACGCCAACACCTTTGGCGGCAGATGCCTGGGCTATTTCGTCGAGATCTTCAGGCGATAGCCCGGTCGAACCTGATACGACCCTCACTCCGTTTTCTATACAAGTGAGAATTGATGATTTGGCCGCCTCACCGTTGGTGAAGTCAACGACGACGTCCGGAACCAGCGTTTGGAAAAAGCTTTCAAGGCTGGTCGCCAGAACCCCGGATTCATCTGAGTTAGGAATTCGAATTTCGTTCGCGCTTGCAGAAATATCCGCTCCGCCTACCGGGATTACTCCGGGCTCGTTAGCGGCTGCAACCAACACGGTAGACCCCATGCGTCCGAGGACACCATTTACTGCGACTTTGATCTCTGACGTCATCTGAAATCTACCGGTTGATGCTCAATACTTCGCTTCTATCGTCGGCGAGGCGGACCTGATCGTCGACTGCTTCCATCATATCCGCCAACAGCTCGGCGCGACCCTCGGTCGCGTCGTGGTGAGTCATCATCACCACCGTTGTCGTCAGAGTCGAAGTTTCGACGTTCTCGTCGTCCGCCGCGATCGTCACGAGATCCTCGTGATCGACCACCTCGGTCACCTCTGTCACCACGGTCGCCACCGCGTCCACCTCGACCCCGAGGGCCTCGGTCTCCGCGATCACTGCGGTCGCCACGGTCACCGCTGCGTTCTCGTCGCTCTGGACGTGACGGACCATCGCCATCACCGTTCGCTTCTTCAAGAATCGCTCGGTGTGAGAGGTCGATTCGACCCTGGTTGTCGATGTTGATAACCATTACTTCGAGCTGGTCGCCAATGCTTACGACCGACTCAACGTCTGGTACTCGGTGCTCTGCAAGTTCACTAATGTGAACCATTCCATCCTTGCCAGGGAGAATCTGTACGAATGCGCCGAACGGCATGATTCGAACGACTCGGCCGGTGTATTTGTCACCGACTTCTACTTCCTTGGTAAGAGCCTGAATAGCGTTTTCTGCCTTCTCGGCGGCTTCTTGGTCGGGTGATCCGATTACGACCGTTCCATCGTCTTGTACATCAATAGTGACACCGAACTCGTCGATCATGCCACGAATGACTGATCCTCCAGGACCAATGATTGCACCGATCTTGTCGGTCGGAACCTTGAGTGAAAGCATGCGAGGTGCGAACTGGCTCAGATCGTCACGAGAGTTGGCAATTGTGCTGCCCATGTGATCGAGAATTTCGAGACGTGCAACCTTCGCCTGTTCAAGCGCTTGCTGCATGATTTCGAAGGTAATTCCCTTGACCTTGATGTCCATCTGGAGTGCGGTAACACCATCTCGGGTACCAGCGACCTTGAAGTCCATGTCACCAGAGTGGTCTTCCGCACCTTGAATATCGGTCAGAACGGCGTACTTACCGCCTTCACCAGTGATGAGTCCCATTGCAATTCCTGCAACAGGAGCCTTGATCGGGATACCGCCATCCATCATTGCGAGGGAACCAGCACAAACACTGGCCATAGACGTTGAACCGTTTGAGCTCAAAGCTTCCGAAACCAATCGGATTGTGTACGGAAATTCTTCTTGCGATGGGACAACCGGTTGGAGTGCCCGTTCGGCAAGTGCACCGTGTCCGACTTCACGTCGACCGGTGAAACCGAATCGACCAGCCTCACCTGTTGAGTAAGGAGGGAAGTTGTAGTGGTGCATAAAGTGTTTGTCGGTCTCGATACCGTAGTTGTCGAGACGCTGTCGCTCACCAGCTGATGCGAGTGTGAGCACACCCATGATCTGGGTTTCACCCCGGGTAAATATTCCTGAGCCGTGGACCCGCGGAAGGTATCCGACTTCTGAGTGAAGTGGTCGGATTTCATCCATTTTTCGACCGTCGGGGCGAATGCCGTCCTCGAGAATCGTGCTTCGGACTGCCTCGGTCTCAAGTGCGTAGAGCGCACCTTTTACGTACATCGGGTCGTGGTCTTCACCCAGTTTGTCGACTGCGCCATCCATGACTGAACTAATCCGCGCCTGGCGAGTTGCCTTGTCTCCAGGCTCCTTCAGAGCGGCAATGAACTCTTCGCCTACAAACTCTCGCGTCGCCTGCTCGGCTGCTTTTTGCTCTTCTGAAACCTCAGGAGCTTCCCACTTCTCTTTTCCGACTTTGGCTCGGATTTCTTCGATCTGCTCAACGATGGCTCCGTTTACTTCCTGGGCGAGTTCGAGTGCGTCGAGAAGCACATCCTCGGAAACGAAGTTGGCACCGGATTCGACCATCATCGTGGCGTCGCCAGTACCGGCAACCATCAGTTCGAGATCGCTGGTTTGCAGTTCCTGGTAGGTCGGGTTCACAACAAGTTCACCGTCGACCAATCCGATCACACAACTACCAATTGGGTCATGGAATGGAATATCGGAAATCGCGAGCGCACATGACGCACCAACAATTCCGAGAGCGGAGTATGGGTTTACGCCATCGCTCGAGAGTACGGTGATGATGATCTGGATGTCGTTGTGAAGTGTCTTCGAAAATAAAGGACGAATCGGTCGGTCGATCACTCGTGCAGCGAGAATTGCTTCAGTCGCCGGACGCCCTTCACGCTTGAAGAATCCTCCCGGCAGCTTGCCGTTCGCATATGCCTTCTCAGCTACGTCAACAGTCAGTGGGAGGAAGTCTGCTCCTGGTCGAGGCGACTTCGAGGCAGTAGCCGTAGCCAGAACCATTGTGTCGCCGTACCTGACAGTGACTGCACCGCCCGCCTGGTTGGCTACCCGGCCGTGCTCGATCTCGAGTACGCGCCCACCAACTTCCATTTCAAATTTATTAATCATTTTCTTCTCTTGTTCTTCGGTTCTTTTGACTCTGAAAAGTCACGGACCAACAACGGTGATTCTGAGAAATCTTTAAACGGAAAAGTTAACTTCGAGCAGGTATGCGGTTTAACTGTCTAAAGGGAGCTGTTGGACCATCAAACAAAACGCCCCAGCGAGTGGGGCGTCTAACTACTTACGCAGACCGAGCTTGTTGACGATATCTCGGTATCGATTCACATCTTCGCTATTGAGATAGTTAAGTAGCCGGCGTCGTTGTCCGACCAGTTTCAATAGTCCGCGCCTGCTGCTGTGATCGTGCTTGTGCTCGCGCAGGTGCTCTGTCAACTCGGATATGCGGGAAGTTAGCAGTGCGATTTGAATTTCAGTTGAACCAGTGTCTGTGTCGTGGGTTCGGTACTGTTCAATTACTGCTGTTCGCTGTGACTGATCCAAGGTAGATAGTTCTCCGATATAAATGTCGACCTGTTGCTGTCGACGGTGCGCACTTCCTCGTGCGCTCTCACTTATTGCTTCTCATTTCATTCTTTGCAACCTAAGAACAATATCACGATTAAGTTGAGTTCAACATAACAATAGTGGTGGAGTTGGAGCGTTATCGGTGGAGTGGTTTAGTCGCCGCACTGCGGTGCGTTTACAGGTGATATTCATCTCAAATAATTGCTCACAGCATGGGACAAAAGACCTCTTAAGGCGTGTTCGTATTGCTTGACAGTTGAGAAATCGCCCGAA
>JAYQWG010000017.1:0-35054 GCA_038150225.1 Chloroflexota bacterium | reverse complement strand
ACAGGTCTGCTCCGAGGAAAGCTCAAGGCTTTCATATTGATAGGTACGATGTTCGCCCTTAAGGCTGCAATTGCATGTCAGGGTGAGCGCGGTCCAGCCGGCGCTCCTGGTGAGCCTGGCAACCCAGGTGCTGTTGGACCTCAAGGATCAGTTGGCCCACAGGGTGACGCTGGTGCTGACGGCGAGGACGGAACTACCAAAATTGGTGGGCTCACAGTCTTCGACGCTTCTGGTCCTGCTACAGGATCAGCAGAAATCACAGCTGGTAGCGCTTCTGTCACCATCATCGGTGGTGGATTTGGCAAAGGCGAGCAGATTTCTGTAGCTGGTAAGAAGGGCGGCTTTGACGTTCTTCTCTCGGGTTCAACTTCACGAACCAACGATTCGACCACCATCGCAAACGACAATGGTGCGTTGGAATTGACAGTTGATCTTGACTGGGGCGTAGGTCTCTACACGATCACTGCCACGGGTGACCAGGGCAACCGAGCTTCTGGTGCCTTCCTCCTAGTCGACAAAATCGGCGGGTAATTCCTAACAAGGAACGTGCTAAAGCGCCCCGAGTTATTCGGGGCGCTTTTCATTTAACCCTTATACCGTTGTTCACCAACCAATGATGATCTCAATACGCCCTGCACTGCCTGAAGACTACGAACAAGTTGCTTTACTGATTTATCTCAGCCATACGGAGTCGTTCAAACCCTTTGCATCGAGCGAATGGGTCGAGTCCAGGGATCTCGCCGAATACCAGGAGAAGTGGAAAGAGGTACTGCTCGAACCCGATGCGGCATCTCGAACCTGGGTTGCTGTAGAAAACGAATCGATTATTGGCAGTGCCAGGGTTGCGACCATGCCAGCTACTTCGCGGTTTGATGCCCAACTTACCGGCATGCACGTGTTACCTGGTAGGACCGGTGACGGTATCGGCTCGAAGCTAATGCGTGTCGCCCAGCGGTTCATGACTGAGCAGGGACACCGTATTGCCCAGCTCGGGGTTATCGCATCAAACGAGGGAACACGTCGTTTCTACGAACGGCATGGGTGGACTCTGGATCAAGAATATGACGACGGGATTGAAGGCGTACCTATCGTCACCTACAAGTACGAACTCAACCAGTAGAAATAAATCTACTTAGGCTGCTCTACCAACCCGGCATCTTCGATCTCGATCTTCACCCGTCGAATACGTCGACCGATAACCGACTGCACCGTGATTTTCAGATTTTCTACGGTCACGACGTCACCTGGTGAAGGCATCTTCCCGAGCTTCTTGAACACCAATCCTCCGACCGTGTCGAATCCTTCGGGAACTACCGACGTACCCATGGTCTGATTCATCACGTCAATAGATGCGCCTGCGTCGGCAGTCATTTCTCGAGGGCCAACGTTCTCAACTTCGGGACCGTCGACATCGAACTCGTCAATGAGTTCACCAACGATCTCTTCGATCAGGTCAGTTACCGTGACTAAACCGGAAACGCCACCGTATTCATCAACTACGATCGCCAGGCCAGTCCTGTGTTCCTGGAGCTGGCGCAGCAATTTCTCAAGGCTCTGAGACTCGGGGACGTGGAGCGCAGTCCGAGCGAGAGATTGAACTGGGCCATTGGGATCTTCATCGTTGTCTAATGCAGCCAAGACGTCTCGTGCGTAAATGACCCCGTCGATCGAATCCACGTTGTCACGGAACACTGGGACTTTGCTGTGCCCACCGACCGACATCAGGTCAGCAACCTCACCTAGCGTTGCGTCGACTGGTGCCATTGTCATATCGACTCGTGGAACCATGATCTCTCGAACACGCACGGTGTCCATTCGAAGGATTCCGCGAATCATTCGGAGTTCGTTTTGATCAGCCGGTATTACAGACTCTTCAAGGAAATCAAGACTCTCCTGAATTGCTGCCGACACATCCTCATCGACTGCTTCTTCTCCACGTCCGCGAGAAAGCGTAAATCCAACGATCTGTTTTATTCCGGGAGTAACGCTGAACAGTCTTAACAAGGTTGCCACTGGACGCGTAATCACCCTCGATTGGTCACGCATGTAACCAGAGGTCGCTGATGCGGCAAGCAGGAGTGCCAGACCTCCAAATATTACGATTACACCGCTCAGGGCGAGACGCAGTCCATCACTGTTTTCGCCGAGGCCAATATCGAGTAGCGAGTAAATTGCAAGAGCGGCGGCAACAATCGAAATTGCCTGGGCACCGCGACCTACGAGACCAGCCTCGATGCTTACTCGATCAGCAACGGGGTTGTCGTCTTCGTGGTCTTCTTCACCGTTCCCGTTGCCGTTGACGGATTGCGATTTAGTGGCAGCAGGCAGCGGGTTGAGACGCGTCCCGAAAGCGGAGATTGTCAGTGACGTTAGGAAGAACAACGCACCTGACACGATTAGTACCAGCAGAGATAGCAAGTCAGAGGTCATTTCAACACCTCAATAACTGCAGCATTCTGCCGGCTCGTATCTGGAGGTTGTTCGTTGTTATTCGAAACTGAACTTTTAGACATTTCTAGGACCTAATCGCTCCCCGTGTTCGTGCGGATTGTTTTTGCCGGGACACCAATAACAGTGTCTCCGGGGTTTACATCGTTTTTTATTACGGATCCAGCACCTGTGCGCGCAGCTTTGCCGATCCGGACTGGTGCAACAAGCATCGTGCTAGATCCGATAAGGGCTTCGTCTTCGATGTGGGTCGAGTGCTTGGCAACTCCGTCGTAGTTACATGTGATAGTTCCGGCACCAACGTTCACCGAACGACCGATTTCTGCATCGCCGATATAACCGAAGTGAGAAATGGAGGTGTTTTCACCAACCGTTGAGTTTTTAACCTCGGCAAGGTGCCCAATTTTGCAATGATTGTTGATTACCGAGCCGTTTCGTACGTAAGCGTTTGGTCCGATAACGCAGTCGTCACCGACCGTTGAGTCAACGATTCGGCTGGAAACCACTTGTGTGCCATTACCAACTTGGCTTCCAGAAATGTCGCTACCCGACGAGACAGTTACTGCGTCGCCAATGGTCGATCCGGATCGAATATTGACGTTGTTCTCTAATTCAGTGTCACGACCGATGCTCACTCCCATATCGATGTAGGTCGTTGCTGGATCTCGCAACGTCACACCGGAAGTCATCAACTCGGCATTTATGCGAGCTCTAATCTTGCTTTCCACACGGGCAAGTTGTGCTCTGTCGTTTATGCCCATGCCAGCATCAGAATTTGCCAGGCGTACAAGATTAGTCCGACCCTGTTTGGCAGCGATTTCCAACGTTCTTGGTAGATATACCTCGCCTGTCGATGCAGGCTCTATGGAGCCGAGTTGATCCCACAGCCAGGAAGCTTCAAAGGCGTACCACGAAGTGTTTATGAGATTGCTTGTGAGTAAATCAGTATCGGCTTCGTGTTCTTCAACGATCGATTGTGGGTTGCCATCGGATCTTAGTCGTATGCGCCCGAGCCCTGTCGGGTCTTCGACTTCCACACCTAGTACAGTTACTAGCGCACTCGAAACTAAATGGGATTTCATCAAGTCGGCGACAGTCGATGGTTCAACCAGAACCATGTCGACCGGGCTGACCACGATGCTTCCGATCGTACCTATGACATCTTTCGCAGCAGCTACAGCATCAGCCGTACCGAGTTGTTCCCGTTGCACGACGGTTTTCGCTCGCCCATCAGTAACGGCTAAATAGCGTGAGTCCTCTGACAACGACTTCGAAGCTACGACGACGATATCGTCGATGCCCGCAGATTCAAGAATGTGAATCGTGTGGCGTAGTAACTCCCAACCAGCAACCTTATGAAGAGGCTTCGGAGTGTCCGACTTCATGCGCGAACCCGAGCCAGCGGCCAAAATTAAGCCAGTAACAGTCATTGGGTGTCACTCGATGAAGTGAAGCGGTAAGCGTTGGGATTTAGCTCAAGCCGAACCTGGCAACAGGGGTGTGCCGGTGAATGAAAAAGTGTTTTTAGGCTTGTACTAATAAGAGTTTATAAGGGTGGAACGCTTACTTAATCGTATTGATTGATATCGAGAATCGTCAACAAATCGCGTTACGGGTAACTACAAAATTCATTGAGTATTAGTGTCTACTTCCACACGAATTTCTCCGAGCGGTTGTTATAGTTGACTGGTTCGGAGAGATGGCTGAGTGGCTGAAGGCGCCGGTCTCGAAAACCGGTATATGCATCCGCATATCGCGGGTTCGAATCCCGCTCTCTCCGCCACCATTGAACCTGGGGACCGCAAACCAGGTTCGAGTTTTGTCAGAAACTCTGCTTCGCGGAGAGGTGCCAGAGCGGTTTAATGGGCACGCCTGGAAAGCGTGTGTGGGTGCAAGCTCACCGCAGGTTCGAATCCTGTCCTCTCCGCCATACACCCTCTTCCCCAATTATTCGTACGCCACCAAGACTTGGGTTTTTGCATTTAGCTGAGCGATTATTCGCCACATGGATGAACAGAAGTTTTGGGTTGCCTTTCACCAGGTTTCAGGAATTGGACCTGTTTCGTTTTCGAAGCTCGAGTCGCACTTTGGTGAAATGTCGAAAGCATGGGACGCTTCTACAACCGAGATTGGGGCGGCTGGTTTATCCGCCAAGATGGTCAAAAAGATTGACCAGTTTCGAAATGACCACGAACCCGACGAAATAGCGGGAAAGCTTTCGGAATTGGGAATTTCGGCTGTTCATCTCCGGCACCCTGATTACCCACAGCAGTTGCTAGAAACAGCCGCCGCTCCCAGCGTGATTTACACAAAAGGTGACGTGTCGCTGAACTCAGAACCGATGGTTGCGGTGGTCGGTTCTCGTGACGCAACTCCTTACGGGTTAGAGATGACCCGTCGATTGTCTTATGACCTTGCGAGCGCGGGAGTGACGGTAGTGTCCGGACTTGCCCGTGGCATCGACACTGCGGCTCATAAAGCGGCGCTCGAAGCGGGTGGGCGAACGGTGGCGATCCTGGGTTCGGGACTCGACAAGGTTTACCCGCAACGGAATATTGGGATTGCTCAAAAAATCGCCGAGCGAGGAGCATTGCTTACCGAGTATCCTCCCGGTGTCAGTGCATTACCACAACACTGCCCACGGCGTAATCGAGTCATCAGCGGTATATGCAAAGGTGTCCTCGTCGTTGAAGCTGCGTTTAAAAGCGGGGCGATGTTGACAGTGAGTTGGGCGTTAGAGCAAAACCGAGAAGTGTTTGCCGTGCCAGGTAGCGCACTTAGCGAAAAAAGCAAAGGTACGAACCGGTTAATCCGACAGGGAGCCAAACTTACAACGACCGTCGAAGACATTCTTGAGGAACTGAACATTGAAGCTAAGACAATCTCGGCAGAACCTCAGAAAAATGCTCATGGTGGTGAAATCGCTATTGACAACCTCGCGCGTGAGAACAATGTATTAAATATCGAGCGGAGAATTATCGAGCTTCTCGGAAATTCCGCTGAACCAGTACATGTCGACGACATAACGCGAGAGCTTGGGGAGTCGGCAGAAGAAATTAGTTCGGTGCTGGTGATGTTGGATTTACGAGGTACAGCACGGCAAGTCGCGTAGATGCAATTCATTATTGATAGCGAGCGTCCGGTGGTTACGTAATCCCGGATTGCAACGGGGTACGTTTAGTTGGCGAAGTCGTCAAAAAAAGATCTGGTCATCGTCGAGTCTCCTGCCAAGGCACGAACAGTCGGTAGGTTCCTCGGTGATAAGTACGTTGTAAAAGCCTCCATGGGACACGTACGCGACTTGCCGCAACGCTCGCTCGGTGTTGATATCGAGAACGATTTCGAACCCAAGTACGTCAACGTTCGCGGTCGCGCCACCGTAATCAATGACATTAAGAAGGCCGCCAAGAACGCCGACTCTGTTTACCTCGCCACTGACCCGGACCGGGAAGGTGAAGCCATTTCCTGGCACCTGGTCGAGGCGGCAGACCTCAACAAGGCAAACAACCTGAAACGGGTTGTGTTCCACGAAATTACCGACGCTGCTGTAGAAGAAGCGTTCTCTCACCCTCGAGAAATCGACATGCAGTTGGTGAACGCTCAACAAGCTCGCCGACTGCTCGACCGAATTGTTGGATACAAGCTCAGCCCTGTTCTATGGAGCAAGGTAAAGCGCGGACTCTCTGCAGGCCGTGTCCAGTCCGTCGCGCTACGAATGATTGTCGACCGCGAGCGAGAAATCGATGCGTTTGTGCCTGAGGAATACTGGGTTATCTCAGTTGACTTGCAAACCGACGATTCCGGTAAGACTCGAAAATTCACAGCGAATCTTTCTCGAGTCCCGGATCAGAAAGGGAAACCTGTCGTCGACAACGGCGATCTTGCCAATGTCATCAAAACCGACCTCGATACAGCGTCTTACTCAGTCGGCAAGGTCACACGGCGTGAAGCCAAGCAGCGACCACGGCCACCGTTCACGACAAGCACGCTTCAGCAACAGGCGGCTCGTTCGTACAGGTTCACTGCGCAACGAACCATGCGTATCGCCCAGGACCTTTACGAGGGTATGGAGCTTGGGAGCTCTGAGCCAGTCGGTCTTATTACATACATGCGAACAGACTCCGTAAACCTTGCGTCCAATGCATTGCAAGAAGCAGAGTCGTTCATCAAGTGTGAGTACGGCAGCGAATACTCAAGCGGGCATCGCGTTTACAAAACTCGAAGCAAATCAGCGCAGGAGGCCCACGAGGCGATCCGCCCTACTTCAATTTCAAATACACCTGAAAAAGTTTCGCCGTTCCTCAGCCAGGAACAACTGAGGCTCTACACCATGATCTGGAAGCGAACTGTCGCTAGCCAGATGTCCGACGCTATTGTCGACAACACTGGTGTGGACATCACTGCTACAGCTCCAAACGGCAAGGAGTACACCGTCCGAGCAACTGGATCGGTCATCAAGTTTGACGGATTCCGCAAGCTCTATATCGAAACCAAAGATGAAGATGCAGAAGACGAGGACGAGACTCGATTGCCAGTGCTGAACGAAGGTGACTCGCTGAGCAAGAACAAGGTCAATGCCGACCAAAAGTTCACCCAGCCACCTCCTCGGTACACCGAAGCCAACTTGATCCGCGCTCTCGAAGAACTCGGCATTGGACGACCAAGCACGTACGCATCGATCGTTGGAACGATTGAACGACGAAATTATGTTGATAAAGAGCAGTCGAGGTTTACGCCGACGCCGCTCGGAATTGCAGTGTCCGACTTCCTGAAGACATGGGTCGAGTCAATCATGGACACCGGCTTTACGGCTGATATGGAACAAAAGCTTGATGCGGTCGCCGAAGGTGATCAAGACTGGGTAGAAATGCTCAAAGAGTTCTTCGGTCCGTTCAGCGAAAAAGTCGAAAAAGCGATTGATACCGCACCACGCGTCCCTCGCGAAATCCTTGTACAAAAGAGTGATGAGCAATGCGACGGTGGCGAGACACTGGTCATACGTGATGGCAGGTATGGCAAATTCCTGTCGTGTGGGAAATTCCCGGAATGTCGGGTTTCTATCTCAAATCGTCCAGGTGAACGCGCTTCAGGCGAGGTCAAAGAGAACTGGCAAATCGCCTGGAAAACGGCGATGGAGAAGTGCGCGGTGCTTCACCCAGAAGCCGCAGCTGCAGCCGCAGCTGAGGCTGAAGCAAAACGTGGCGCCCATCGAAAATCAAAGTCCAAAAAGTCGACCAAAGCCAAAGCTGCCAGCAAATAACCAACACATTTTCGTGATGGCAGGGGTGTCGTAAAAATGCCTTCTGCCGTGTTCGCAATCCCAAACTCGTTTTTGAACGATCATTTGTCGCGTTTCGAATCGCATCTGGCAAACGAGCGTCAGTTCTCTGAGTACACGGTTCGCAATTACATCACCGACGTAGCACCGCTAGCTGAGTTTCTCGCAGACTCGGGCATCTGTCGGTTGAGCGATATCCATCGCAACGTGCTTCGTGGCTATCTCGCTTGGTTGGTGGGTAGAGGGTTTGCAAAGTCCAGCTTGTCTCGAAAGCTATCAGCACTGCGATCGCTGTTCAGGTTTTTGCATGAATCCGGTGAGATCGAAGTTAATCCCGCCCTATCGCTGACTGGCCCTAAGAAACCTCGGCGCTTGCCTTCGGTGGCGACCCAGATGGAAATCGAACGGTTACTGTCGGCTCCGGACGTAGGCACTGAAGCTGGAATCAGAAACCGAGCCATTCTGGAGACGATCTACGCAGCTGGATTGCGCGTGGCAGAAGTTCACTCATTGAATCTCGATTCTGTTGATCTAAAGAATCAGGAACTGGTTGTCACTGGTAAAGGCTCGAAAACTCGAGCCGCCTTGATGGGGCAATCCGCAGTCGCCTGGATTCAACGATATTTGCAGCACGTCAGACCAAAGTGGAATTCTCGTTCATCCAACGATGCAGTTTGGCTGAACAAAAAGGGTGGAAGGTTGTCTGTCCGCTCGATACAGCGGCTCGTGAAGCACTACAGCGTGCTGGCCGGACTTCCCACTGACTTCCACACCCACTCGCTCAGACACAGCTTTGCGACTCACTTGCTCGACGGTGGTGCTGACCTCAGAGTCGTGCAAGACCTGCTTGGTCACGCCAGTCCATCAACCACCCAGATTTACACTCATGTCTCGATAGAGCAGGCAAGAAACGTGTATCTGAACTCACACCCACGAGCTAAAAAAGCATAATCATTTACTCATCGGTACACGCTGCGTAGTAGGCTTATTGGATATTCTGACTACGAACTGTGTTCGAGACGACGTTGTTCGGGAGATTCGATGACAGCGAAAATCTTGGTAATAAATGGCCCGAATCTAAATAACCTCGGAAAGCGAGATTCTTCGCTTTACGGGACTAAAACGTTGTCCGACATCGAGAGCGATATTTCGGGTCGAGCAAGTGAGCTTGGCATAGATGTCCAGTTCTTCCAGTCGAATCACGAAGGATCGATCGTTGACTTCATACAGGAAACATCTGGCGATGCGAGTGGAGTCATCATTAATGCAGGCGCACTGACTCAAGTCGGCTACTCAATCCTCGATGCCCTCCTCGACTCTCAGCTGCCATTCATCGAAGTGCACCTGTCGAACATTCACGCTCGTGAAGAATTCAGGCAGAAGTCTGTATTCGCGTCGAAGGCTGTCGGTCAAATGGCAGGATTCGGTCCTTCAGGCTACCTGTACGCACTGGACCACCTGGCACAGTCGAGCAACAAATAACACCACCGGAGATCTTTGGAGTTGAGCAATTACCGATTTCCTGATCGGGTTCAGAAACTGCGCGAGCGTCTTGAAAAAGAGGAACTCGACGGTCTGTTCGTAAGCAACGGCGAGAACCGGCGGTATTTCTCTGGCTTCGTGAGCAGCGCGGGATATCTTTTCGTCACAAGCGAAGCTGCCGTTATTTGCACCGATTTCCGATACACAGAACTCGCTGCTCAACAGGCACCAGGTTGGAGAGTCGATCGAATTGGTGCGAAAGGTGACTGGCTAGCCAACCTCATAAAAGAGTTCAACGTATCCACTCTCGGGTTCGAATCGGACAATATGACTGTATCAACTCTCGAACGATTCAAGAAATCGCTCGATGAGAACAATGCCAAGGTCGAGCTCAAGCCGACATCCGGTATCGGGGTCGACCTGCGCGCCATCAAGGATTCTTCTGAACTCGAACTGCTCCAAAAGGCAATCGACATTGGCGATCGAGCATTCGAGGAAACCTCTGCACAACTCGTACCTGGCATGACAGAGAACGAAGCTGCCTGGATATTTGAAAAATCTGTTCGGGAACAGGGCGCCGAATCGATTTCGTTCGAGACCATCGTCGGCGTCGGGTCAAATGCTGCACGACCGCACCATGCGACAAGTGATACACCGTTGGCTGAAGGTCAAACGATCGTGTTCGATTGCGGTGCGAGGTACCAGGGTTACTGTTCTGACCTGACGCGCACTGTGGTACTTGGCGAAGCCAATGATGAGATCAAGCGGGTATACGACATCGTCCTAACGGCTCAACTTGCTGCAATCGAAATGGTTGAAGCAGGCATGACGGGCGAAGAATGTGACGCAATCGCCCGAAAGATCATTTCTGAGGCTGGTCACGAAAACGACTTTGGACACAGCCTTGGGCACGGACTGGGTCTCGAGGTCCATGAGAACCCGGGCGTTGGACCAAACTCAAAAGGCAAACTTGAGAACGGAATGCCATTCACGATCGAACCGGGCATCTACCTACCAGGTTGGGGTGGCGTGAGAATCGAAGATGTAGTGGTTCTCGAAAATGGAAAAGCTCGCGTTCTCAGTAACGCGGCTAAAATGAATTTCTAGATTTTTACTTACTCTATTTTTGGTTCCCGGATAACGGGCGGAGTTGAAATAGTTCGATGACAATTTCCTCAGGCGAAATTAAGCGCAACATGACCATCATCCTCGACGATGACGTCTACCAGATTCTCGACTGGCAGCACCGCCAGGCACCGAAAGCTCCGCCAACCCTGACATTAAAGGTGCGACAAGTTGCCACTGGCAATGTTTACGAGCGAAAACTGCCGGGCAACCAGAAACTCACAAGAGCGGAAGTTGAAACTCCGACTGTCCAGTACCTCTACCCGGACGGTGACATGCACACGTTCATGGACACTGAGACCTTTGACCAGTTCGCAATCACCGAAGAAATTCTTGGCGATTCTCTCAAGTTCATCTCGGAAGGCGACACCATCGAGGTGATGATGTATCAGGGTGTACCCATCTCCGTTGAGGTCGCTCCGTCGGTCGTTCTCGAAATCGGACAAACCGACGTTGGACTCAAGGGCGACACCCAGAGCGGTGCGACGAAGCCGGCAACAACGACCACCGGTTTGGTTCTCCAGGTTCCACTATTCATCGACACTGGTGACCGAGTGGTGGTCAACACCACAACCGGTGAGTACACGGGTCGCGCTGACTAGATCGAATTCCCTTCTTGCGTATGAGACGGTTCAAACCGTTGTTTTCGACGCGTCTGTGAAAGAATGTTCGAATGACGAGCCCTGACACAACCGGAGATCGAATAGAGGTTTACACTGTCTCCGCGGTTTCTGAGTATCTGAAAGTCAGTCTCGAATCCGATCCCAGACTTGCCGATCTGACCGTTATTGGGGAAGTTTCTGGCTACCGGCATCCTTCGTCCGGCCATCATTACTTCGCGCTAAAAGACGAACAATCAGTGCTTCGAAGCGTCATGTTCCGTTACGGCAAAGGCGGAGAGTTTCTCGATGACGGCAACCAGGTCATTTGCCACGGAAAGATCTCGATTTACACAGCCCGCGGCGATCTTCAGTTTTACGTCGACCGCGTAGAACCCGAGGGTTTAGGTGCGCTTCAAAAAGCTTTTGAAGAACTGAAACGCCGACTCGAAGCTGAGGGCCTGTTTGATCCTGGGCGGAAACGTCCACTTCCTGAACTGCCGAAAAAAATCGCAGTCATCACTTCTCCTACCGGAGCGGTAATTCAAGACATCATCAATGTGCTCAGCCGGCGTTATCCGCTCGCTGAACTCATCGTTATCCCTACTTCGGTTCAGGGGGAAAATGCTGCGCCAGAAATCGCAACTGCGTTCGCCGCTCTAAACACAATGTCCGATGTGGATGTGGCGATACTCGCACGTGGTGGAGGTTCTCTCGAAGACCTATGGCCGTTCAACGAGGAAGTCGTTGCGCGGGCAATCTTTGCAAGCAACACTCCTGTTATCAGTGCGGTAGGACACGAAACCGACACCACAATTGCCGATTTCGTTGCCGATAGAGCTGCTCCGACGCCATCTGCAGCAGCCGAACTTGTAGCACCTTCCGTTAGGGAACTGGGAGGTCATGTGTTGGGCTACGCCGAGCGAGTACGAGAGCGGTCATCGCGCACAGTCCGTGACAGCCGGGTGAATCTCGACATGGCAGTTGATCGACTGACGCTGAGAATTCCAGACACAACAAATCCGCGATCTCGGGTTGACGATCTGCTGAGACGGGCGAAGTTCGCAGGTTCAAGGCTCGTTGAATCGACACGGCAAAACCTGGCGACTGTCGAGGCTTCACTCGCAGCACTTGGTCCAGAAAAGATTCTAAGCAGGGGTTACTCAATTACCCGAAACGCGTACGGGAAGGTCGGCAACAGCGTGACCGATTTTGCCGAGGGAGAGAAGATCACGGTTCTTATGTCTGACGGATCGGTTGATGGCACAGTCGACGAGATAAACCAAACGAAAGAAGACGAATAATTCTGCGCCTGCGTATACAATTTCTACCTGCGAGACCACTGACCAATGAGCGACACCACAGACTCCGAAAAGAAGAAAGCTGCTTCGTTCGAAAAGACATTCGGCGAACTAGAAGATGTCGTGCGCAAGCTCGAAGCAGGCGGGCTGTCTCTCGATGAGGCAACCACACTTTTTGAACGAGGTATGAAACTAGCTTCAAAGTGCAACGAAATTCTTTCGAGTGCAGAGCTGAAAATATCTCGCTTACAGGCAAATTTCGCCGAGCAAATGAGCCTGGTGTCGGGGGACGACTCGGGTGAAATGGACGAGGAACTCTGATAGTTGAGTGGCTCAGTCCAAGATTCGTCCAGCATAAAACTCTCTATCGGTTGGTTTTCGACGGGTCGTGGTGAAGGCTCTTACGGTCTGCTTTCTTCCGCGTTAGAAGCAATCGACTCTGGCGATCTCAATGCCGAACTAGCGTTTGTGTTCGTCAACCGAGTGAAGGGGCAGACCAAACGCACTGACAGATTTCTAGAACTCGTCGAGTCACGTGGGATTCCCCTGGTCACGCTTTCGAGTCGTGATTTCAGGCGAGCTAACGACAATCAACCGTGGTCCGAGCTCAGGGAAGATTTTGATCGTGCGGCAATCGAACTCTTGAAACCTCATTCTGCCGACATTGCCGTTCACGCCGGCTACATGCTGATCGCACCGCTACTTTGTTCTGAATACCTGACTCTAAATCTCCACCCTGCCCTACCCGGAGGAACAATCGGGATGTGGCAGCAAGCGGTCTGGGATGTCATCCAACAAGATCTGGATGAAACCGGAGCGATGATCCATATATCGACCGAAGAAGTCGATGAAGGTCCGGTTCTTTCTACAACCAGGTTCTCTGTAAAGACCCCGGATCTTCAATCGATGTGGTCTGACCTAACGGGCAAGGACGTTTCGACGCTGCCTGAAACGGACGGAGAGGACCTTCCGCTGTTCAAAGCGATCAGAGAGGCAGGGCTTTTAAGGGAACGTCCTCTGCTGATCGAGACGCTCAAAGCCGTAAGCAGCGGGCGCATCGACCCATCAGACAATGGTGACGTTGTCGATCTCAGCGACGAGGTCGAGGCTGTCGTTGCTCAGGGTTAGCCGCTAAGAGTACGCGTCACTTCCGACTGCGGACATGAAAAAGAAAACGGCGAGTGCCAGGAACAGAGCAATTCCTCCCCAGAGGAAGATTCGCTTACGAATCCTTACCCACCTGTTTTCGTAGTTTTCTGGAACCTGTACGGGAGGGCGTTTGCCCTGACCATCTGGGATGTTGACTGGTTGAGGATCGCTACCATGCATGTGACTCTCACCTTGACTCAGGTAATTATCGGTTGCGGAACATTACAACAATCGAACAGACCTGGGCGATAGCGAAAAACAATCAACAAAAAAGCGCCAAATAATCGGCGCTTTTCAAAATATCTGACTGTGTGAACTACGCAGCTACAGTGTGCTTGTCTTCCGGCAAATCACCATCGAGGCGCTTGCCCTTCTCGTCCATGAGAATCGGCCATTGGTTCTCAGTTACCGTCTCACGAGTGATCACACACTTGGTGACGTTATCCATCGATGGGAGTTCGTACATCACGTCTACGAGAAGCTCTTCAACAATGGCCCGCAGTCCACGAGCTCCCGCTTTGCGCTCTCGTGACATTTCAGCAGTTGCGTCAAGTGCACCCTGCTCGAACTCAAGCTCAACGCCGTCCATCTTCATCAGAGCCTGGTATTGGCGGACAAGTGCGTTCTTTGGCTCAGTCAGAACCTGAATGAGCTCGTCGTGCTTGAGGTCTGAGAGACCTACTACCAGAGGAACTCGACCAATGAACTCCGGAATAAATCCGTAGTGCAACAGGTCTCCAGGCTCAACGGCAGTAAAGTCGTCCAGCTGATCTTCTGCGGAAGCAACTGCACCCTTGCCAATTGAGCTAAATCCGATAGAAGCAGAGTCCTTTGTCTGGCGTGCCTGAATCACTTCGCCAAGACCGTCGAACGCACCACCAAGAATGAACATGATGTTCGAGGTGTCGATCTGGAGGAACTCCTGGTGAGGGTGCTTACGTCCACCTTGCGGCGGGACATTTACAACCGCACCTTCGAGAATCTTGAGGAGCGCCTGCTGAACACCTTCTCCTGACACATCACGAGTAATCGACGGGTTCGCTGACTTGCGAGCGATCTTGTCGATCTCGTCGATGTAGATGATTCCCTGCTCTGCCCGAGCAATATCGAACTGAGCGTCCTGAATCAATCGAAGCAGAATGTTCTCGACATCTTCACCGACGTATCCAGCCTCGGTGAGGGAGGTAGCGTCGGTAATAGCGAACGGAACATCCAGAATTCGAGCAAGCGTTTGTGCAAGGTGGGTCTTACCGCAACCGGTGGGACCAGCCAGCATGACGTTGGTCTTCTGAAGCTCTACATCTGGGTCTTCGGTACCAAACCAAATCCGCTTGTAGTGGTTGTACACGCCAACTGAGATAACTCTCTTGGCGCGTTCCTGACCAATGACGTACTCGTTGAGCATTTCGAACATCTCACGAGGAGTCGTCGGTTTGGTGTGTGGCTTCACGATCGGCTGATCGTCAGCGATTATTTGCTGACACCTACCAACACACTCATTGCAGATGAAAATCTTTGATGGACCTGCAATAAGACGTCGAACACTTTCCTGGGGCTTACCGCAAAAAGAGCATGAGTAAGCATCCGTGGTAGTTGTTCCGCCGCCGTTGGTTTGATCAGTCGTCATGTGGTGTGCTGCCTATCCTCGTTGAGGTTGTCACGAAATGAGCTAAAAGGCTCCTTAGTCGGTGTTCAAAGACTCTGGCTTAAGGACTTCATCAACCAGCCCGTACTCTGCCGCCTGTTCTGCATTCAACCAGAAATCACGGTCAGAGTCTCGCGCAATGCGCTCATATGACTGACCCGTATGGTCAGCAATAATTTGACGGAGACGGTCCTGAATCCTGAGGGTTTCACGGGCATGAATCTCGATATCTGAAGCCTGACCCTGAGTCCCACTCAAAGGCTGGTGCATGTGGATCGTGGAGTTCGGCATCGAGTATCGCTTGCCTGCAGCACCTGCAGTGAGCAGAACGGTTCCCATGCTTGCGCACAGACCGACGGAGAAAGTAGCGACATCACACGGCACGAACTGCATCGTGTCGTAGATTGCCATCCCTGAGTAAACCTCACCACCAGGAGAGTTGATGTAAAGGTTGATGTCCTTCTCAGGATCTTCTCGTGCCAAAAACAGGATCTGCGCAACGATCAGGTTTGCCACCTGTGCGTTGATTGGCGTTCCCAGAAAGACGATGCGCTCTTTAAGCAGCAACGAGTAAATGTCATATGCACGTTCGCCCCGTGCGCTGGTTTCGATAACCATTGGGACGATGCTCTCCGGGATGCTCAGTCCGGAGGTTTCGTTGTTCGATCCAAAAGCTCCGGGTGTGATCAATCCTGAACTCATATTGGTAATCCCTGGCTCTTTCTACTTACTTCTTTGCCGCTTTTTTCGAGGTTGAAGCCTTTTTCGCTGCCGGCTTCTTTGCTGTCGATTTAGATGCTGTCGACTTTTTGGTAGTTGCCTTCTTCCTAGTGGTTTTCTTGGCAGTTTTTGGTTTGTGAGTTACCTCAATAACCTGGTCGATAGCGTTGCGCCTTCGCAGTATGCGTTGAACCGCGTCTTTGGCTTCGTCTGTTTCGAGGTTTTCGTTTGCGTACTGAGGAAGTTGCTTCATCAGAGCAATTTCCGCAGTTACCTCTTCATCAGAAACCGAGGCGTCCGTGTCATCTGCAAGAGTGTCAACTACCAGCATACGCTTCAGTCGCAACTCTGCTGAATCTTTGGCTTCGCTAAATATTTCTTCAGACGTTTTTCCGATGCCCTGCATGTACTGCTGGAAATCGATGTTGTACTGAGCTAGCTGTCGCTGTTGATCTTCGAGTACGTGCTCCGCTTCATGGTCGATGATCATTGGCGAAACTTCGAACTCCGCTCCTTCCACGAGGGCGTCGATAATTTTCTCCTCGAGTGATCGTCGCAGGTTCTCTTTAGCCTGCGCTTCGAGGTTATCGCTAATTCGAGTCCGTAATTCCGCAACCGTCTTTAGGTCTTCTCCCAGAGACTCAACCAGTGCGTTCGTCAGTCGAGGGAGATTTTTCTTCTTAACAGCGGTTACTTCGACAGTGAATTGAGCCGACTTTCCGGCAAATTCTTCGTTCGGGTAGTCAGCAGGAATATCGAGGTCGAATTCCTTAGAGTCGCCGCTCTTCATCCCCTTGAGCTTCTCAACGAATCCCGGAACAGGGTTCATACTCTCGGCTTCTACGAGGTACTCACCACCCTGTACGTTCGCAAAATCCTGACCATCAACGAGACCCTTTGAGTTGATACTGACCAAGTCGCCAAGCTTCGCAGCTCGACCGGCATCATCCCAGGTTGCCTGTGACTCACGGATTTGCGTTAGCTGTTCTTCGATCTGATCGTCGGTCACCTCGTCGAGCTCATCGTCGAATTTGAGCTTTTTGAAGTCTCCGAGAGTCGCAATAGGAGGAAGTGGTACCGTAGCGTCGATTTTGACGACTGGGTCGCGTTCAACGACGTTTACTCGCGGCGGCGTGTGAGTCGATGGGATGTCGGATTCTTCGACAGCCGCACCAACTGCTTCCGGGACAAGAGTTTCGAGAGCTTGGTCAAGAAGATAATCCCGACCTACAAATTGCTCAACGATGTTTCTAGGGGCTTTACCTTTTCGGAAGCCAGGAATGTTGACTCGGGCTGAAACCTTTTGGTGTGCCCGTTGCAGGTGCCGCTCCACTCGGTCGTCTTCGACCTCAATGTGAAGAGTTGCCTCACGATTCTCTGCTTCGTCACGAGTGACTTTCAACGCGTACTCCGAACCATAAATATTGAGTGAGCACGAACAATCCGTGCGTAAAAGGAGCGCCATAAGGCGCTCCTCTAATGAACTCAATTGTAACTCAGGGTATGGATTTCGGAATGAGTAATTTTCGAAACCCTACACGTATGCGTAACGTCAGGATTTAGGCATCACAACTCGGAGGTGCAATTCCTCAAGCTGCTCCTGCTCAATTGCCGATGGCGCTTCGAACAACGGGTCGGTTGCAGACTGTGTTTTCGGGAAGGCGATTACTTCACGAATCGCGTCTTCACCGGCAAGTATTGCGCACAGTCTGTCGAGTCCCAAGCCCATTCCACCGTGTGGTGGAGCGCCGTAAGTAAAAGCTGTCAGAAGTTGACCGAAGCGATCGTTGATCTGATCCTCGGAGTAGCCAATAATCTGGAACAGTTTTGTCTGCAGGTCACGATCGTTAATACGGATACTTCCTGAGCCCATTTCAGAACCGTTGCAAACCAGGTCCCACAACGTTCCGATCACCTTGCCTGGATCGGAATCGAGGTACTCCATGTGCTCTTCTTTTGGGGAGGAGAACACGTGGTGAGCAGGAACATAACCTTGGATCTCGTCATCCCAGTCGAACAGCGGGAAGTCGTAGACCCACGCGAAGGCGATCTTGTTCGGGTCAGCCAGTCCGAGCCGTCGTCCCATCTCGTTGCGGAGGTTGGACAACACGGTGTTAACCAACTTTGATGTGCCCGCGACAATGAGCATCAGGTCGCCCGGTTCGGCACCCATTTCTTTAGCCATCTGTTTGATGACGTCGAGTGAAAGGAACTTCTTCAAAGGTGACTTCACATGGTCATCTTCGAGTGCGTCGATCGACTGGGCAGCTTCGTCCAGTGCAATAAACACCAGTCCTTGCGCACCGCTCGATTTGGCAAATTCGGTGAGATCATCGGTCTGTCGACGACCGTAGTCACCGCAACCGGGAGCAACAAATCCGCGAATTGTTCCACCAGACGAAGCTACCGCCTGGAACACGCGAGCGTCGGAACTTGCAGCCGTTTCGGTAATGGTGGTCATTTCAAGACCGAAACGCAGGTCCGGTTTGTCCGACCCGTACTTTTCCATTGCTTCCGCGTAGGTCAGCCGAGGGAACGGTTTAACAACCTCAACTTCCGGTCGGGTTTCATTGACGATCCGTGCGTACAACTCCTCGACGATTGCCATGACATCGTCCTGGTGGACGAATGACATTTCGAAGTCGAGTTGCGTGTGCTCGGGTTGTCGGTCGGCTCGCAGGTCTTCGTCTCGGAAGCAGCGAGCGATCTGAAAATACCGTTCGATACCCGAGACCATAAGCAACTGTTTGAGCTGCTGCGGCGACTGTGGAAGTGCGTAGAAGTTTCCCGGGTGAACTCGGCTCGGCACCACATAGTCGCGTGCGCCTTCAGGCGTGCTTTTGATCAGGATTGGGGTTTCGACCTGCGTGAAACCCTGCTCTGTCAGGTAGTCCCACATGATGTGAGTGACCTTGTGGCGCAGTTTCAGTGCTTCCTGCATCTTTGGTCGGCGCAGGTCGATAAATCGGTACTTGAGTCTTGTGTTTGCGTCGACCTCAGAGTCATCTTCGATCTCGAAAGGTGGCGTGACAGAACGGTTGAGAACAGTGAGCTCGGTAGCAATGAGCTCTACCTCACCTGTCTCTAGTTCAGGGTTTTCTGCACCGTCGAGTCGTGCTTCCAGCTTCCCGGTGACCTGAATCACCCATTCCGACCTGAGGCTACCCGCAAGCTCGTGAGCAGCCGCAGAGTTCTCGGGATTGAATACGACCTGCAGCAGACCTGATCGGTCGCGTAGATCGATGAAGATAAGGTTGCCGTGGTCTCGCCGAGTATGAACCCACCCAGCGACTGTTATTACGGAGCCGACATGCGATTTGCGCGGTTCGCCGCAGTTCGTGTCTTTGTACAAGTTATTTGTCCTGAATTGTGAAGTAGATAGCGCGAGTTGGCGGGACTACCGCTTGCTATCTACCAATCTCCACATTGCACCAAGCGCTGTTGCTGCAGCGATCAGCTTAAGTGTGTCGCCAGGGATGAATGGGTAGACTGCGCTCGACAGTAGCCTGCCTTCTGCTGGCCAGGAAAAATCAAAAAAGGTCAGCCAGATCAATGCCGGAACGTAGATCAACAGCGAGCCGATCATCATTGGCCAGAGGCTTCGACCTCGGTTCCATCCCCGCTGGGACAGGTAACCAACTACTGCAGCAGATAGAACGAAACCGATAAGGTAACCGCCTGTTACCCCTTCCATGACGTATTCCCATCCGTTTCCGCCCTTGGCGAACACAGGCACACCGACAAGCCCGACGATGTAGTAAAGAGCTGCAGACGCAAGCCCCAAGCGCCAACCAAGTACTCCACCCATCATCAGGATTCCGAATCCCTGCAATGTGATAGGCACAGGGTTGTCAGGAATGAAGAAGCGAACCTGTGCAAGCAGCGCAACAAGCGCTACTCCAGCGACCACAGCAACTGACTTCTGCCAGAGATTCAATCCGGGAATCAGTCGCTCAATGAGAGCCGGTTCTGCCGGTCCTAGCAGTGAAAGAGGTTGAGTTGGCTTGGTAACAACAGCGCCCTGCTGCATAAGAATCTCCGGGTCTTCAGTGGTCACCGGATGAATTCCGGTGGATTCAATAGTTTCACTTACGGCACAAGATTATATTTGCAGTCGATGTTCGGCGATACACAAAAGAGGCATCCAAGTTTGGATGCCTCTTGATTCAAACAACCTGAAGTTAGGCAGGGATACCAAATTCCCGCTTCATCACCTGAAGGTTTACGAAGGTTTCAGTGCGTCGGACACCGTCGATGGCGCCAACTTCATCTCGCAGGAACCGCCCTAAAAGTTCCGGGTTCGGAAGGGTCGCCCAGGCGAATACGTCGTAGCTACCGGTTGTAACCGTCACCCATCGGGTGTGTTCAAGGTTAGCCATTTTTGCAGCAACATCATCGATTTTGTCAGGATCGACCTGGACACCAATGAGAGCCTCTGAGCTGTATCCAAGTTTTCGGGGGTCTGGCAGTGCAACGACGTTAATGATCTGATCGCTAATCAGTTTCTTAAGACGGCGTCTTACTGTTCCCTCGCTTACCCCGACGTCACGTGCGATCCGAGCGTTTGAAGCCCGACCATTGCGTTCGAGGATTGAGATTATTTGTCGATCGAGTTCATCCATTATTGGTTATCCAAGTTTCAAATACTTACATGCAGAGCTACACTTGATGTAGCGAGTTTGTACAGCAGACCGTGGATCCGAGTTGATCAACCCCTGATCCTCATCACCGCCGGAACCGTCAAGCAAACCGTGTTTTCAGCCCAGTTACTGATGATACCGTCGGAAATCGTTATATCACCGATATTTCTAGTGTAAAAGCGTGTTTTTATGGTGATAGCTCCCGTTATTCGTAAACAATGCATTCGCATGGATTAGCGGGTAACCTTAGGTAAACGTCCGCGAATATCTACTTAAACAAGGACAACTGGAGTAATCGATGGTCAGTTCACAGGCCGTTGTTGAATTCACCGAGGCAGCTACAAGCAAGCTGATCGAGGTACTTAAGGAACAGGATGCCGAAGGCCAGTACCTTCGAATTGCTGTCACTACAGCACCTCATGGTGGAATCGAATATGTATTTGGGCTGGAAGAAGCTCCAGCAGAAGCTGACAAAGTTATTGATGGCGCAGTAAAAGCGCTCATCGATGACGAGAGCGCACCACTGCTCGAAGGTTCGAGCATCGACTATGTTGAAGGTTTTGAACGCTCAGGCTTCGTGATTTCGAACCCTAACTTCGCATCGGGCTGCGGCTGTGGCGGCGGCGGTTGCGGAGGTGGTGGCGGCTGCGGCTGCGGCGGCGGCGGAGGAGGCGGTTGCGGCTGCGGTGGTCACTAAGGATCACTGACCATACAAAATTCTTGATTGGCTGACGATTTCAAAAAACTGTGAATCGCCAGCCTTTTTTTGCGCCTGACTAATTCGTATAATCGCCTGCGGTTAATCACAATTACTCGGTTCGAAAAACGAACCAATCTACTAATAGGAGCCCTTTCGGATGACATACATCATCGCCAAGGACTGTGTCGGCGTCATGGACGGTGCATGTGTCGATGTTTGCCCTGTCGACTGCATTTACTCGAAGCCAGGTGACACCCAGTTGTTCATCAACCCGGATGAATGCATCGACTGTGCTGCGTGCGAACCAGTATGTCCTGAAAACGCAATCTTCCCGGAAGACCAGGTCCCTGCTGACCAGCAGGAATTCATCAAGCTCAACTACGATTACGACTACGACTCATCTGAGCCTGGCGCAAACGCTTAGTTAGCTGCTAATTGATCAAAACAAAAGCCCGATCAAATGATCGGGGCTTTTTAGTTGCTTCACATGCGGTGATCAACACTAAACCATAGCGTCGAGAGCTTCCTCAATCGGCATGTTGATCGTCGTAAAGATTGGGATCTCGGTGGCTGTATATTGGGCCGCCGGCACTTCTCGTAAATCCATTACCAGCGATACGAAGTCCGACGGGTCATCCATTTCGAACCCGAGCACGAACTCGGTGTCATCCAGACCAAACGCGTAAGTAGTGTTGATCTTAACCATCGGGTACTTATGACCGACTCGAAAGTGGTCGTTCATCATTTGCTGGCGTTCTTCGATGGACTTCTCGTACCACGGTCGAGTTTTGGTCATCGGGTAGACGACCATGTATTTGTACTGCTCTTTTAGATCGGGCGCCCCACCACCGTGCTTGTATCGACTCTTTCGTCGGATGGACAGGTACGAATACGGTTGGTCAAGAAAGCTCCCCAGTTGGGTCTGGTTGATCTTCTTCGAAGTGTCGTGAAAGGCATCGACCGAAGGAGAATCCTGGATTGTCATCAATTCGGCGTCGGCTCGTGTTCCAACCGTGCTGAACGTCCTGATCTCGTTCTCTCTGGAACATTCAGCAATAACTGAAGCGAATTCTCGTTTGGCTTTTTCTCGCTCGTCTGAATCGAGTCGCCTGAATTCCGGGTTAAGCTTGTAGAGATTTATCTTGACGAAATTGTCGTACTCGATGTCCGGCATGATGTAGTGCGATTACCTATTTACTAACTGGGTGGTATGCGAAGATAAACGTCGCAGGATGAATGATTTCGAGTATAGCAACGTGATTCCCGTCAGCCTTGCAGATTTCTTCAATGCCAGATACGCCAGGCAAACCAAAATTTGAACGCGAAATCGACCAGATCATTGCTGAGTCGGAGAAGAAGTCCGGACGCCAAAAGGACTTCGTACCGTTTAGCCCGACGGTCGAGAAATCTAAGAATCCAATCCGCAAGCGTTCAATCTCACTGAATTCTGGGACAGCAATTTTTGCAGGCATTGTCTTTTTGGTTGGTGCGGCGGTATTACCGGCGATGCAAATGCCATTGGCGATCCTTGGAATTGCTTCGATCGGTCTCGGCTACTACTTGTGGTTCAATCGTGGACGCCAACCACAAATGAACTGGCGGGGTCGAAGCACTGAGCGACAAGAACCTCCAGCAAAGTACTGGAGAGGCCGTCGGATCGAGCCAAAGCAGGATCGGCAAGAAAAGAAGCCTAAGGACCGAGGAAAGATCCTCGACTTCGGAGATCCTGACGACAAGTGAATATTAAGCAAAAAGGGCAGCGAGAGATCGCTGCCCTTTTGTATTTTGGTTTAGCTAGCCTGCCTAAACGGCACACTCACCTTCACCGCGCTCCATCTTGTAAATCACTGTCTTACCCCAGTCCATGTAGGTTTCGATGTGATCGCGATCGAGAGGCCCTACCTGAGTCTTGAGCTTTCCAAATTCTTGCTCGAAGTGGTCGGTTCCGAATCGGTCGATAAAGTCTGCGAACTCTTCGCCATCATTACGGTTCTCTTTATAGGTTTCGAGAACCTGCTTGAGGGCTTCCGGAGCTAGCTTCGCAGGAATACGAGCCTTAACTCGAGCACCAATACGGGTGCCCTGCTTCTCGTTGGATCGTCCACCAAGGAATAGTTCGTATGCAGGTACCTGTCCGCCAGGTCCCTTCATCACAGCACCGTGGAAACCAATGCTTGCAATGTGGTGCTGCCCACAAGAGTTCGGGCAACCACTTGCCTTAATGTGCATCTTTTCAACGAGCGGATCTGAAGTATCCATTTCGTCGAGTGCTTCTCCGAGTGCCTTGTTCAGACCCATCGAAGATGTAATTCCGAGTTTGCAGGAGTCCGTGCCCGGGCAGGTGACAACGTCTCGGATTGTCTCTCGACCAGCTGCCGAGAACCCGATGGCACCTAGTGCCTGGTACATGTCATACAACGACTCGGTTCGAACCCAGCGGTAAACGAGGTTCTGCTGCTGGTCGAGTCGTGCACGACCACCGGCATACTTTCGAGAAATGTCGGCGAGCTGTGACCACTGGTTAGCGTACACATCTCCGCGTTCTACTCGGACGAACACCATGTTGAATCCGTCCTGGCGCTGCTCTTCGACGTTCGTACGCTTCCATTCGCTGAACGCTGCGTCATCAGCTGGTACTGGGGTCGCATCCGACGGAACACCAGGGGCGTCGGCTTCTTCGTCATCTACGAACATCAACGATTCGAGGTCGATGTCTTTCTCCGCCCACTCTCCCTGAAGTTCTTCGTCGACCATCTCTCGGAATTTTTCAATTCCCAGTCGCTTGATCGTGAACTTAATTCGAGCCTTCATGATGCTCTTTCGCTCTTCATCCTGGCGGTTGAAGATTCGAAGTACAGCTTCACAGTGCTTGATGAAGTCCTCGACCGGCACGAACTCTGAAACGGTCTCTGCCATCGCTGGCATCGTGGAAAGTCCGCCACCAACGACGATCTTGAAACCACGCTTGCCGTCTTTGATCCGTGCAAGCATTCCAACGTCGTGCATCAGAACCATTGCCTCGTCTTCTTCGGAGCCTGAAAAGGCAACCTTCGACTTACGCGGCATGTTCTGTGTGGTGGGATGTCGAAGGAAGTAACGAGCATACGCAGCGGCGTACGGGGTTACGTCGAATACTTCAGTTTTGGATACACCTGCCGAAGGGTGTGCAACAACGTTTCGCACAACGTTTCCGCAAGCCTCTCGGCTAGTCATCCCTGCATCACCGATCATTCGGAGAAGGTCGGTGGTTTCTTCAAGTGGCACGTGGTGATACTGAACGTTTTCACGTGTCGTGATGTGACCCTTCTTTAGAGGAGCGAATTTTTCAGCTGCCTCACCAAGCACGTCCATCTGGTCAGCTGTAACGCCACCAAAAGGCAGTTTGACTCGGATCATTTGGCGATCTGGCTGGCGTTGCCCGTAAACGCCCTGGCGGAGCCTAAAGCGGAGGAATTCCACCTCATCTTTTTCTCCAGACTGGAACAGTTTTACCTGATCCTCGAAATTGGCGATTTCAGGACCGTCAATCTTGAGAACATGAGCGTTGTCGGGATTAGGTACCCAATCCTTTGTGTCTACACGACCTGTCGTCACCGCTTCGTTCCTCTTTCCTTAAATGAAATGGTTCAACCCTAAAAACAAAAAAACCTGCCGCTACGGGCAGGTCAGTTCAATTGCGACGCGCGAACTCTCTACCCGTTATTTGGGTAACAACAAGTACAGAGACAGGTTCGCGAGTCACGCTTATTCAACATTGCGAGGCATTTTAGCAAAGGAATCCGTGAAGAAACGAAATGAGCCATGCACCTCGGTTCTAGAAACTATTGATTCTCTCGATTTGCTAGATCACTATTACGCGATTCGCTCAATCAAAGTTACCGATTTCGGGAGTCCCAGTTGCAAGAAAACACTCTGAACGGCATACATTTCATGTTGCCCACGCCTTTCGATGAAAACGGAGATGTGGACGCAGATTCATTGAATACATTGGTGAACGCCGCGAGGTCTGCCAAATGCAGAGGAGTCGTAACCCTCGGGGTGATGGGTGAGGCTCATCGCCTCATCGACTCAGAGCGTTTACCAATTATCGAAGCTGTTAAAGATGCAGCTGGCGAAGACCTTACAGTGACTGTCGGAGTAAGTGCTGAGAGCGGTCGAGCTGTTGCGGAGCGTGTCAAAGAGGCTCAGTTGGCAGGTGCAACCGCGGTCATGATCGCGCCAGCAAAACTGGCGAAAACAAATCCGCAATCGACCTTCAGCTATTACGCTGCTGCCCAGGACGTTACGCAGGTTCCGATAGTTGTTCAGGACCTGCCCGAACAAACCGGTGTTCACATGGATCCGGCGTTTATTGCAAAACTTCACAGCGAACTGCCTGATGCAAAGTATTTGAAATTAGAAGACCCTCCGACTCCACAGAAAGTGACTCGGGTCAAAGAAGCAACGAACGGTTCGATGGGGATCTTCGGGGGACTTGGTGGAGCGTTCCTTTTTGAGGAGCTACGCAGAGGTGCGGTTGGAACGATGACCGGGTTTGCATACCCAGAAGTTCTCGTGGCAATTCACAGATACATGTCTGAAGGCGAAACAGAACGTGCCAGGTCGATTTTCTACAAGTGGTTGCCAATAATTCGCTACGAAAACTCTGCTGGTGTGTCTCTCGCAATCAGAAAAGAAATAATGAAACGAAGAGGATTCGTCAGCAGAGCTGACGTTCGCCCACCGACACCGCCTGTCGGAGACGACACACTCGATGAGCTGACTGATCTAATGAACTCGCTCGATCTCAGCGTCGATTCGCTCTAGTCTGCGAGACAAGTCGCGACTGTCCGAATAAACTGGACCCGATGACTACCCCGACAAATCCGTCTGCAGAGGTTTTCTGCGCACACTGCGGAACCAAAAATACCCGCGGAATCTACGCGTGTTCGCGCTGCGGTGAACGAATTGTCGAAATTACTTCCGATACTCACTCACCCTTGGGCCTGGTTTCGTGTTCTCACTGTGGAAATGCGAACGAGGCGCGAGCTGTCTACTGCTGGGTTTGTGGGGAGGAAATGAATGATGCCGTTCGCATTTCGCCTACTCCAACGGTAGTTGAACGCGAACCTCAGCAAGTCGAGCAACAGTCGCACACCCGAATGGCAGAACCAGAGCCTCCGGTTCTAGATAAAACACCTGCCGATCCGCAACCATCCGCTGAACATAATGGGCTCGAATACTCAAAATTCGATCCCACGTCATCACCTGGCGCTGATCCGCAAATCGAAAACACCTCCGGACTCAAGGACGGAGCGATACCGGCTGGGGTCCGCGGTTGGAACTGGGCCGCATTTCTTTTAGCCCCGATGTGGGGGATTTTTTCTGGTGTCCCGTACACAGTAATTCTGTTCGGAGCCTTCCTGTTACCTCCAGCACTTCAGTTCAGCCTTGTCGCCGCGGCGAGTGTATTTCTGGGCTTCAAAGGCAATGAGCTTGCCTGGCGCGGTCGAAAGTGGCGTTCTGTCGAACACTTCCGCGAATTCCAATCCAAGTGGACCAGCTGGAGCATCCGAATAACTATCCTGTTTGGGTTGATCTTCCTGTACCTGGCTATGACCAGTGGGAACAGCTAAACCTCGTCGGCTTCAACAGACGGACCGTCGTAACCAGGTCTACGCACCCATCCGTAACGACCTGCGTGACTTTTCACCAGTTGTTTGAACTGTGACTGGAAGTCTTCGTTGACTATCGGAGACGTGGTCATAATCAGGGCATCTTCCCCGTTATCCGAGTAATACCTTCGGCGCAAGCCAACTTCCTGGAAACCGTACTTTTTGTAGAGTTCGATGGCAGGTGTGTTCGACTTTCTAACTTCCAGTGTCACTACTCGTGAACCGCGACCTGAAGCTTGCTCGATCGCGCTGATTAGCAGTTGTTCGCCAATCCCCTGCCGGCGCTCGGTCTCACGAAGCCCAATTATCACAACGTGTGCCTCGTCGAGTACAAACCACAGACCAATAAACCCGGCGATGTAGTCGGCTGGCAATCTGGGGCGAGTCACACGGTCCAACACAAATTTGTCGAGATTGCGTTTTAGTCGAGCTGAAAAACTCTCATCTTCTAACTCGGCCTTTGTTGCGACAGCCAACCTGGGTCCAAGCTCTCGCTCTTCCTGTGTCCAGTCACGGACTGCAGTCAGGTACAGACCGTTCTCCCTCAGAAGGTCTCTCGAAATTCGGGTGACTGGAACCATACCGGGGAACGCTTCACGCTCGATGCTCTCCAGAACCAGTCCGTCATCGACACTCGCCTGTCTGATCGCGAACGGGTTCTGCTCAAGAGACTTGGCCTGTTCAGCCGATTCTTTGAGTTCGTCCTTGAGGTTGCCAGCTTCAAGATTTGCGAAGGCGGCAGCAAGCTTGTTGTCGGGATCGTTGAACGTCATTTACTGGGAGCGATGGTTTGGTCGTGCCGGATACAACCGTCAGGCAACGAGTGTATCGCGAATCCAAGAGGTAACCACACTCGCATAAATTGGGTAATAGATTCCACGCATTCCGGGTTGGGCTGCGCGATGCTTATAGGCTGTGAAAACCATCCGGGAGGAATCCAAACGGCTACGATAACCGCAAAACCCGTAGGAAAAGCAGCAGGCACTTCGTCGAGACCAGTCGAAGGCACCAATTCGATGGACGTATTCATGCGAATAACTCGCATGGCATTGCGCTACCGAGCTCGAATGGCCTTCGGGATCATCGCAATATTCCTCGCGTCGGCGTTTCAGCTTTGGATTCCTATTCTTATTGGTGATGCGGTCGACGCAGCCAAGAACCTTCTCGGTGACGGTGACATTGCTACTGACGATGCTGCCCGCGACGCTCTTGTTCTAACCGCTATCCTCCTGTTCGTAGCCTCTGTCGGTCGCGGATTATCTGCGATGTTCCAGAACTACATGGGTGAATCTGTCGGCCAGGCAATCGGTTACGAACTACGAATGCTGTACTACGAAAAGCTCCAGCGGCTTTCGTTCAGCTACCACGCCGGTGTTCACACCGGAGACCTCATCACTCGAGGAATTCTCGATGTTGAAGGTGTCCGTATGTTCGTACAGACAGCCCTGTTGCGAACAGTGTTCCTGGTCGTTTTGATCGGTACTGGAATGTACCTGATGCTGTCTGCCGACTTGTTCCTCGGTCTGATCAGCCTCAGCTTCGTACCGTTCGTCGCATGGCGAGCAACCGCAGCTCGACTCAAGTTGCGATGGAACTGGTACGACCTCCAGGAAAAGCTATCTGCCCTTACGAAGGTAATGGACGAAAACCTCGGTGGTATCAGGGTAGTTCGAGCATTCGCCTCTCAGGACTACGAGATGCGAAAGTTTGACGAAGCTTCCAACGAAGCACTTCAGCTTGCGAACAATCAGGTTGGTGTTCGCTCAGCGAATATTTCGATAATGACCCTCGCCTTCATGCTGGCAATGGCGGCTGTACTTTGGGTCGGGGGGCAACGAGTCATCGATGGGGAGCTGAGTCCTGGTGAACTAACTCAATTCCTCGCATTCATGAGTATTTTGAACGCTCCTGTCCGTCAAATCGGAATGATGGTCAACGGTTACGCCCGGGGTTCTGCTTCGGGCGGTCGACTGTTTGCAGTCCTCGACATGGATCCCGAGATTCAGGACAAACCCGGAGCAAAAGACATCGAAATTTCTGGCGGCGTCCTCGAATTCCATGACGTGCACTTTGGATACGAGGGCGAGCACACCTTGAACGGTGTTTCATTCAAGGTTGAACCCGGTCACACAGTAGGAATTGTCGGACCTCCAGGTAGTGGTAAATCAACTATTGCTCACCTCGTGCCAAGGTTCTACGACCCTGTCAAAGGACACATCACGATTGATGGTCAAGACCTTCGAGACGTAACCCTGGACTCGCTACGAAAAGCTGTCGGTGTCGTAGAGCAGGACACCTTCCTGTTTACCGCCTCAGTAGAACACAACGTTGCATACGGTGACCCGTGGGCACCAGATGACCGTGTCGAGCAAGCAACGAAATATGCACAACTCGGTGACTACATTGACCGTCTACCACAGGGTTACAACACCATGGTTGGCGAGCGCGGTGTGTCTCTTTCGGGCGGTCAGCGACAGCGGCTATCGATTGCTCGATCGATCATGCTGAAACCACAGCTCATCGTTTTTGATGACTCGACTGCTGCGATTGATGCTGCCACAGAACAACGCATTCGTGCAGCGTTGCAAGAGATCACGAAAGACCGAGCAACCATCATCATCTCTCATCGGCTCAGTTCGCTGATGCACGCGGACGAAATCTTGTTCCTCGACGAAGGGAAGATTATTGAACGCGGGACTCACGAAGAACTGTTGGCATCGGGTGGTCACTACGCCGATCTCTACGAACTTCAAATTAAGCCAACCGATGATGCGAATCCTCTCGGAAACGAGGAGGATGCGTAATGGCAACTAAGACCAATCAGGAACGCAGCCACGAAATCCCGCCCAAGGCATCGGTCAGGCGGAGCAACGCTCAAGACGAGGAGTTCTTTGGAGAGGCCTTCAATGGACAGGTGATAAGCCGGTTCATGAAATACGTTGGCGCGTACAAGACCTTAATTTGGGTGGCCATCTTCGCAGTACTGGTCTTCACCGTTACATCTGTCGCGATTCCTCTGATTGTGCGTGATGTATTCGACCGGGCTCTGGTACCTGGAGAGTTCGACAGGGATGTACTAAGAAATCTCGTTTTCGTCTTCCTGGGTGCGGTGATATTCAACTACATATCAAACTATTTCCAGGAGCTCATTGTCGGAAGGGTTGCTGAGCGCATCCTCGTTGACATGCGGAGAGCAATGTTCCTGCACCTCCAGCGCGTGTCCCTTTCATTTATGGACAAAACCGAAATCGGTCGGATGATGTCCCGTCTGCAAGGCGACGTTGCTGCTCTCCAGGAGTTTTTGCAAACAGCAGTATTCGCAATTGGAGACTTCATCCTCCTGATCGGAATTATCGGTGCCATGGTATGGATGGACTGGCGATTGGGATTGATGACGCTTGCGGTCGTTCCGGCATTGTTCGTAGTAAGAATCATTTGGCTGCCGTACGCTCGAAGATCATTTCTCCATGCTCGAATCACGTCCTCAATCGTTTCTGGAGCACTTGCCGAAAACATCAATGGTATTCGAGCTGTCCAGGGAATGTCTCGGGAATACGTCAATTACGACCTGTTCGACATTCGCGCTACCGACAACTTGCGAGCAGCTAACCGAGCATCAAAGTTCGGTGTCATGATGCTGCCGATTGTCGACACCCTGACCGGATCTGCATTCGCAGTTCTGGTCGTCGCAGGTGGTAGCTTCGTCCTAAATGGGACAATAGAAGTCGGTGTGATGGTCGCATTCGTGCTGTTCATCCAGCGGTTCTTCGACCCTATCCGGGCTCTCACAATGCACTACAACGTACTGCAAAGAGCTATGGCATCCGGAGAACGTATTTTCGAAGTTATTGACGTTCCAGTCGAAATTCAAGACAAGCCAAACGCGGTCTCCCCTGAAGAAATTGATGGTTCGATTGAGTTCGAGGACGTAACTTTCGGGTACTTCCCCGACCAACCGGTTTTGAAGAACATCACCTTCAAAGTGAACCCGGGGGAAACGGTCGCACTAGTTGGTCCAACCGGTTCAGGAAAGACATCGACGACTTCACTGGTTCACAGGTTCTACGAAATTTGGGACGGCTCAGTAAAGGTTGGCGGTCACGATGTTCGTGACATGACACAGGAATCTCTCGGAAAGCATGTTTCGATGGTGCTGCAGGAGCCATTCCTGTTCACAGGCACGATTTACGAGAACATCCGATACGCCAAGGAAGATGCAACCCGTGAAGAGGTTGTCGAAGCAGCACAGGCAGTTGGTGCGCACAACTTCATCATGAACCTCCCTGACGGTTACGACACCATGCTCGAACAGCGTGGTGGAAACCTGTCACTGGGCCAAAGGCAGTTGATCTCGTTCGCTCGTGCGATCGTTGCTGATTCAAAAATTCTCGTACTGGACGAAGCAACGGCAAGCATCGACTCTTACACGGAAATGTTGATTCAGCAGGCGCTTCAACGACTACTTGAAGGGCGCACTGGAATGGTGATCGCTCACCGCCTTGCGACGATCCGTGGGGCTGACAGGATTATCGTTCTACAGGATGGAAACATCATCGAGTCAGGCTCACACGACGAGCTCATGGACCTCGGTGGTCTGTATTCACGCCTGTACTCGATGAACTATGCATCGTTCGACGACATCCCTGACGAGCTGATTCAGCAGGCAGCGCAAGCTTCGGAAGACTCGGCAACTTAGAGGCTCTCTAAAGAAGCTTGCCCTGATCTGCTTGCGGATCAGGGTTGGTTACCGTAATACCTACGTGACTGAACCCCTCTGGGGTTGTTTTGCGTCCTTGTGGCGTGCGAACGATAAAGCCTACTTTCAGCAGGAACGGTTCGACAACATCTTCCAGAGTTTGTTGGTCTTCATTCACAGTCGCAGCAAGCGCCTGAATACCTGCGGGACCACCCTGGTAGTTCCTGGCTAGTGTGGTGAGATAGAGCCGGTCGAGCCGATCCAAACCAAGCTCGTCCACGCCTTCCATTTCAAGCGCCTCAGAGGCGACATCTTGATTTATCACACCCGAATATTTCACTTCAGCAAAGTCTCGAACTCTTCGAAGCAACCGGTTAGATATTCGAGGTGTACCTCGTGATCTTCGGGCAATCTCTAGTGCACCAGGCTCGTCAATTTTCACTTCAAGGATTCCAGCGGATCGCAATACAACCTGCGCCAGTTCTTCGTCCGAGTAGAAGTCGAGGTGGTAGGCAAGACCAAAGCGCTCTCGCAATGGAGCACTTAGCATTCCTGCTCGAGTAGTAGAGCCGATTAGCGTAAAAGGCTGTAATGGCAGGTTGATCGACTTCGCGAACGCTCCCGAGCCGGTCATAAAGTCGACTCTAAAGTCTTCCATTGCCGAGTACAAATATTCCTCGACAGCGTGTGACAACCGGTGTATTTCATCGATGAAAAGAACGTCGCCACGCTTGAGGTTCGAGAGCAACCCAACAACATCAGCAGGTCGCTCCAAAGCGGGACCTGATGTGTGAATCAGCTGGGAATCAAGCTCTCTCGCAATGATATGAGCAATGGTCGTTTTTCCAAGACCGGGTGGGCCGTGGAACAGTGCGTGGTCGAGGGTCTCACCACGCTTCTTCGCAGCCATAACGGCAATCGAAATGCTGTCGACTACAGCCCTCTGACCTACATATTCCTGGAATCGTTTCGGTCGAAGATCTCGGGTTAGAGCCTCTTCAGACTCGGTTTCAGTTGCAGCCAGGATTTCAGCTCTCTGCTCCAGGGCGCGCTCTCCTTCGGAAATCTGAGCGTCGTCGCTGGTTGAACCAACTATTCGCTCTCGCCCTCCGCTATCTGAAGATGCTGCCAACTATTACCTCTAACCCGAGTCCGAACTATTCCTGATTCGACATTTGCGCTTTGAATACTTCACGCATCAGTTCCTGAACATCATCAACAACTTCAGGGTTCCGGCGTAATGCTTCCTCAACCTTATCCTGAGCTTCAGTCGGACGATACCCGAGCGTGACGAGCGCTTCGACCGCTTCCGAACGGGCATCCAATGGTGGAGCAGTGTGACCCTGCTCGGTGATGCCAGCATCTTGAAGCAGTGCGGTAGCTGCAACCTTTCCGCGCAACGTTGCCACAATCTTTTGTGCCGCACGACTTCCGATACCGGGCAAACGTTGTAACGTTGCGTAGTCTTCTGTCTCGATTGCTGAAGCGATCGCCGAAACAGGAAATACCAGGGCTGCTGCTGCTTTAGCGGGACCAATTCCCTCGACCTGAATTAGCTGCTCGAAAAAATCTTTCTCACTGGGGTGACGAAAACCAACCAGCATCGGCTTCGGTTGGCGTTCTGTAACGTGGTAGTAGATCTCCAGGTCTATTTCTGAACCTTCGCGAATCCCGTCATTGGCAAGCGACTGTGAAACATAGGTTGGCAAACTAACTTCGTAGCCAACTCCGGCAGCAATCACTACTGCCTTCGCGGGCTCACGAGTAAGAGTTCGGATTGTTCCCTGGATAAAACTGATCATGAGTAGAAAATTTACTTCGAGGCTTGAATCGCTTCCATCGCTGGACTGCCTGACATGATCGCATGGCAAATCGCTATTGAAAACGCGTCAGCAACGTGCTCGTTTTTAGCTGCATCGGGAGTTCCAAGATGAGCTGCAACTGCTTGCTTTATTTGATCTTTGCTTGCGCGTCCTGATCCGGTCACAAGATTCTTGGCACGTGTTGGCTGATAGTTGAATACTGGCACATCGGCTTCTCCCGCTGCCATGACGGCAACACCGCGAGCGTGTCCCAGCAAGATCGCAGTTTTCACAAACCGGGCATGTGAGTGCAGATCTTCGATTGCGACTGCGTCTGGATGAAACTCGGCTATTACATCTCTTATCGCGGAATAAATCGTGAACAATCGCTGTTCCATCGGGACATCCGCCTTGGTGCGAACGACACCACCTTCGATCGTTGAATAACTCCGATCGCGTACTTCGATCAGACCGTATCCAGTGTTCGTTAACCCCGGATCAATACCAAGAATTTTCAATGGGTTTCCTTATTCGCGCTCGTCTCCGATAAATCGAGAGTCGGCTCAGATTCTCCTATCCCTAACCCTTTCCAATCCAGAAAGGGAATTGGACAAAATACTCGACTTATCGACCGGTGCGGCAATATTCCGACCGCAGTTTATGCGTCTCCCTATCTAAACACGAAGTTCAATTGACGATTGCGCCGCGCTTGTTAAGCGGTCGGTGTATCGTTAGCCTTCACACAAGCTGAAACCATCGACACTAAATTTGGATTCTTTTCAATTACATGCAGCCTTTCTACACAGAACAGCAAACGATGTTAGCAACCACGGTGCGAGAGTTCGCAGCGAACGAAATCGCACCCAAAGCGGCGGAAGTTGATGCAAAAGAAGAGTTTCCTTTCGAGCAGTTCAAAGGGCTCGCTGACCTGGGAATGACTGGGATGACAGTGCCTGCCGAATACGGAGGTTCCGAAGGCGATTATAGAGACTTCATGGTCGTGCTCGAAGAAGTTGGAGCGGCTTGCGGATCAACTTCGACCGTACTAATCACACATGTTTCACTAGGCTCGCAAACGATCTATCACGGTGGCAACGAAGAGCAGCGGCAACGGTGGCTGCCTTCGTTAGCGTCAGGCGAAAAGATCGCAGCGTTCGCACTCACCGAGCCAGCAACCGGCTCCGACGCCCTGGCCCTCGAAACAACTCTTACCAGGGACGGTGACGAGTACATTCTTAATGGTTCAAAACTGTTCTGTACTAACGGTGCTGTTGCCGACGTGTTCTCAGTCTTCACGAACCACGACAGAAATGCTGGACACAAAGGTGTCACCGCCGTTGTGGTGGAAAAAGGGACTCCAGGCTTCACCATCAATCCGCAACACGGCAAGATGGGAATGAAGGGTTGCGCAACAGCCGAGTTGGTGTTTGATAACTGCCGTATTCCTGTTGATAACCGTCTCGGAGAAGAAGGCGAGGGTTATCGGCTTGCTCTAAAAATCCTTGACTCCAGTCGAATCATGATTGCCGCGCAGTGTCTCGGGCTTGCTAAAGGTGCACTTGATGCAGCAGTTTCTTATTCAAAGCAGCGTCAAACTTTCGGACGCCCTATCGCAACTCGACAAGCTCTTCAATTCGCGATGGCGGATATGGCGACCGAACTCGATGCAGCACGACTACTGACATACCGAGCTGCTTCGCTTTACGACAACGGATTACCTCACGGGAAAGAGGCAGCAATGGCGAAAGTTTATGCTTCAGAAGCTGCTGGGCGAATAGCCAGCAAGGCGCTGCAAATTCACGGTGGTGTTGGATA
>JAYQWG010000016.1:47183-50154 GCA_038150225.1 Chloroflexota bacterium | reverse complement strand
ATGCGGGTGCGGTGACAAAAAAAGGTCCGAGTTTGTATGCAAGCGCGTAGTAGACAACTAATCGCTTCAAGTATCAGGTTCGTAGTGGCCCTGACGATGGTTGTCGTTGGAATTTTTTCAACTCAGATCAATCAGAGCCATGTATCCGCACAATCCGAAAACCCTCTGATAGTCCGAGCCAAGGTTGATACAGCTATCGACTCTGTAGTTGCTGGCTACGTTGAGAGAGTTGTTGACTTTGCGGAATCTGAGAAAGCAGACCTGATTGTTATCACCCTCGATACTCCTGGCGGGCTTCTTGACGCTACAAGGGACATTGTGGAAGCAATCATGGGCTCCGAGGTGCCTGTGGCTGTATACGTCGGCCCTGAGGGTGCTCAGGCGGCAAGTGCGGGTACGTTTGTTGGCGCGTCAGCCGATGTTCTTGCGATGTCACCTGCAACCAACATTGGCGCTGCATCTGTTGTCGATGCGAGCGGAGGGGAGCTCCCCGACACTCTTGAGCGCAAGGCAAATCAAGATGCTGCTGCGCTCATCAGGAGTATTGCGGAGTCCCGAGAACGCAATATAAGCGCGCTCGAGAGCACGGTTTTCTCCGCAAAATCTTTCTCTGCCGAGCAAGCCGTCGATGATTCAATAGCCGATTTTTTGGCGGTTGATTTTGACGATGTGATTAGCCAATTATCAGATGCTGAATACGCTGAATTATTTGACGGTCAGGTGCTCGATTTCAATGATCTAATGATTTCGGAAGTGGAGTTCTCGCTACTGGAACGGCTTCTCTCATTTGTTTCATCACCCGACATTGCGTTTCTTCTGATTTCGTTGGGCGGATTAGGCATCATCGTTGAGCTCTGGAACCCTGGCACATGGGTTCCGGGTACTCTCGGGGCATTGTTCCTGATCCTTGGGTGGGCCGGTGTAGGACAACTCCCGTTCTCATGGGCAGGAATCGCACTTGTTGCGCTTGCAATGCTCTTGTTCTATTTGGAATCAACAGCACCAGGGGTGGGTTATTTCGGTGTTGCCGGGGCGATTGCACTCATTCTTGGTGGCATATTTTTCGTCGGTTTCTTCGGAATTGAACGTATCCCAGGTGATGCGCCGATCGTAAACAGATGGTTGATAAGCTCGATTAGTGCCGCAATTCTTATATTGGTGTTGTGGTTAGGATATTTCATTCGAGAAACTAAAAATATTCCTGCCTATGAGGGATATCAAAGTGCATCGAATATCGTCGGGTCGATTGGCACTGTCACGGTTGCTCTGTCCCCGGCAGGCGAGGTTCTCGTGCATGGAGAGCGTTGGACTGGGGTGGTGGAGGATCAGTCTGGTGAAATCAACGTAGGTGACGAAGTCGAAGTAATCGCTGTTGATGGGAACACACTCACCGTCAGACGCATATCAGATGATCAAGGAGGCTCGTCAGTAACCTGATCTCTAGTTTGAGGATGTTCTAAAGAGTCACGGATAACCAGGAGGCAATATGGCAATTATCAACTTCGTGCGAGATTACGAGCGGGTAGCTCGGTTCCGGTTTGGTTCGTTTGAAGGAATGAAGGGACCAGGCATCGTAATTTCACTACCGATCATTCATCAGATTCAGAAAATCGACACTCGTGTCACTGTCCTCGATATTCCGAGGCAAACGAACATTACGAAGGACAACGCACCTATTGAGATCGATTTCCTTGTTTACATGAGAGTCAATCTCAATGATGCAGACAAGGCTGTACTTGAGGTTGAGAACTACACCTCGGCAGTAGTGGGTCTAGCGACCACGACCTTGCGAGCTGTGATTGGTGATATTGATCTCGATGATGTTCTGTCTCAACGAGATCGAATAAACGAGCTCATCCGATCCAGGCTTGATGCCGAAACCGAGCGATGGGGTATCAAGGTCACCAACGTCGAGATCCGAGAAATCGATCCTCCGAGAGACATTCAAGAAGCGATGAATCGCCAAATGTCTGCAGAGCGTGTTCGTCGAGCCGTTGTGCTGGAAGCGGACGGAACAAAGCAAGCGGCGATTACTGTTGCCGAGGGTGAGAAGCAATCTGCAATCCTTCGCGCAGAAGGTGAGCGTGAGGCAGAGATCCAAAGGGCAGAAGGTGATCGACAGGCGGCCAAGCTCCGAGCGCAGGGTTATTCCGATGCTTTGCAACACATTCAAGACGTTGCGAAGGGAATCGGTACCAACACTATGACACTTCAGTATGTCCAAGCGCTGAAGGATCTAGGCATGTCTGAATCAACCAAGTTCGTGTTGCCCCTGGAGCTAACAAAAATGCTCGGCAACATTGGTGGGATGATCGACGCCGACGACGATTAACAGGTGACGTCATATCGACGTTGCCGAAGACCACGAATTTGGAGCGACCGCGACTCTGGATCGTGGTCTTTTTGTGTCCGGTTTTCCGCGCAAAATTGCAGTAGTCGTGCCGCGGATATTTGGACCGTGTGAGGTCCTGTCGGTCTACGAGATATGCAAAAAAAGCGAAAAATCTCATTTTGAGAAATCCAGTTTGGAATAGCGTTTCTTACATCAAGATTACATGCAAACAATAACGCTAAATACGCTGTAATCAATTTCTAATTACGCCGTAGTAATATCCGTGGATATCGCTGGCTCGGACATATTGAATACAAAAGATAGAACGCACGCGTGAGAGCTTAAATATTCAGTGTCCGAAAATTGCGCTTTTTTGTGATACCCGGAGGTCGTATTGCGTAGATGAGTATGCGATCCGTTGGTTATCCGTGCACTAGCCCGAGCAACGTTGCTTATGACGGGAGTGAGAGTGCCTCCTACAGATCACTCCAGGACCTCTATATATCGATGTAACTATGCGGTTGTGCTCCATAAAAGGCTTGGGCCTTCGAATAAATGCGCCGGAATCATTCCATATTCCCGGAGTTTCTCAGATGAGATCTACTGGCGGGTACGCGAATACGCCGCAGTTCACTCCAA
>JAYQWG010000016.1:0-47083 GCA_038150225.1 Chloroflexota bacterium | reverse complement strand
GTTTCTCAGATGAGATCTACTGGCGGGTACGCGAATACGCCGCAGTTCACTCCAAAGATCGTGTGTCACCCAGATCGATATCAAGGACCTTCCGCCAGGCAGCGTAGCGCCTTTGAAATACACCTTCCACAAGTTCGAATAACCGGTAAAAGGTGACCAATTCATGGTTTCGGCATACACGCCAGTAAATCGCTTGACCTGGAGCGCAAGTGCGGCGCAAAATAAGGCAAATACGCTGGTATGACAGCGCAATATGCAGAAATATGCCGGTACTAATTATGAAATTTCATCCAAAATAGCGTTTTGAAAACGCCGATTGATGTTCTGGGTGTCTCAGGGGCAGTCAATCGTCCTCTCCGGTCAAATAAGCGCTTTTGGAATACAAAATGGCAAAACTAGGTGAATTTGAATATCCCGAAATTGGGCTCGACGAAAGCATCGGTCTCGGACGGAAAATTGCACGTGAATACGCAGGCGAAATATCTCGACAAGGTCTAGCTCGTACTTTGGGAATGTCCGAGCGTGGTGGCGCCTTCTCGGCCCGACTGGGTGCGCTGCGAATGTGGGGTGTCGCCGCAGGGCGATCGAGAATCCGTGTCACCAGGGATGGACTACGCGCAGTGACCCCACTTTCCGCGAAAGAGGCTGAAGATGCTAAAGAGACATTGGCGAATAACGTCGCTTTATTCAACTCGTTAGCCCAGCGTCTCGGCAGTGAGCCGTACACACCTGAGCAACTCGCAGTCGTCCTAGAAGAGTTGACAGGTGCCGATCGGGCAGAGGTAACCCGGCGGTTTGCTCTCTTAGATAGGTTGTTCGGAGAAGTCAGAGGTTTTTTGCAAACGGACAGTTTGTTCGCAGAGCAACCGCAGGTAAACAAGTCAGTGTCTGAGGCCGCGGTAGCTGGTCAAGAGCCTGTGCGTCGAACGGAAAGCAGCACGAAGCCGACAATCGCAGAAGGCACCGACGTGCAACCCGGTCAAGCTGTTGATCTTGTTGACCGCATTGAACTCAAATTGCCGGACGGGACGATTTCGCTTCCAGAAACTCTCGCCAATCTCGATGCGGCGTTAACTATTCTCTGGGCACGTCGTCAATTAGTGGCAGCACTTCAAGCTGCTGAAGGCAAGCCAGCTCCAGAACCACCTCGGAACTTTGCACCTGCAAAATCACCCGAGTAATCGTTCTTACGGTTTCAGGAGCACCTGCTGGACTCCCGCTGATCTGTTTGCTGACATCTCGTAGGCAGATTGTGCTTCGTCCAACGGCACTACGTGTGAGACGAGTGGCGTTAGCTCAAGCTTCCGAACCTGTATCGAGTACGCGATTTTCTGTGCTTCACTGGCAGACGGCCATTGAACCGAGGTAATGGTTCTTAAAGTTGGGAGCTTATGCCCCAGTTGATCTAGGCGTGTGAGTCCATATGGTTCCGCGATCAGCAGCAAATCACAGTATCGATAGGCGTGCTCGACGTACGCTCCAATATCAGGATGAGCAACGTCGGGAATTACTGCCAGACCACATGTACCTTCCGGTAACGCATCCACGCTTTCGACCGTGGCGTTGACATATCGTGATCCGAGAGTTCGGCGTGCATCGTGCGATTCCACAAGATTGACGCGATTTTTCAACCCTTTGTCGGATGAGTCGAGAGCTGACAACATCGAGATTGCGATCGGATTAGCTCCGTACACAGTTATTGATCCGTGCCGCAAATGCTCGATTGCGGCAGAGGCGGCTTTCATACCCAGACCAACCGTTCCACCCGCCATTAGTGAACGTTCTTCAGCAGCGGCAGAGATTTTTATGAGTGAATTATCGGCTTGCGGTACCCGGACGTACTCGGCATGCCCTCCAGCAAGATAATTGGTGCCGAACAAAAAGTTTGAGGTTCGAATGCCGCCAATTTGGACCGTATTTGAAACCAGGTCATCTAGTTCGAAGTTTGAGACCTTCGATCCGATCTCAACGATAATCCCCGAGAACTCTCCGCCTGGAATCACGGGGGAAGTCGAAGTGCTTTCGTAGCGATCAACATCCCAAGGACCGATTGCGGCAGTCGTAACAAGCACGATCGCATCCGTGTCTTCCCGAAGGGCAGGACGTGGCACGTCCTGCAGTTCGACCTTGCCGTATGATGTAAATCCAATAGCGAGCATTGAGATTTAGAGGTGTTCCTTTATTTGGATGGCGAGTTTCTTAGTCATGCCAGGCGCCGCAGCTAGATCATCCTCACTCGCTTCACGAATCCCCTTGACCGAGCCGAATGTTTTGATCAGCACCTTCCGTCGTTTGGGTCCTATTCCCGGAACAAGGTCTAGAGCCGACTTTACAGATGACTTACCTCGTAAATTTCGATGGAACGTAATCGCTAACCTGTGTGCTTCGTCCCTTGCCCTCTGCAACAAGAACAATGCTTGAGAGTTGCGAGGCATGATCACAGGCTCAGCGAGCTCCGGTAGGAAGATTTCTTCCTCTCGTTTGGCAATCGACGCAAGCTGAATGTCCTGTAAGCCGAGATGCAGCATCGCCTCGACCGCAGATGAGAGTTGGCCTTTGCCGCCGTCAATAAGTACCAGGTCTGGCACAGCCGCGAAGCTTGCGCTCTCCTCACCACCTTCTTTCGCGTGCTTTAAGCGCTTGAACCTGCGGGTCAATACTTCTCTCATTGATGCGAAGTCGTCGTTTCCATCATGGGTCTTGATCTTGAATCTGCGGTAATCGCGTGACAGAGGTTTGCCGTCCTGGAACACAGACATGCTCGCGACGGTGTTTGTTCCCTGGATATGAGAAACGTCGTAGCACTCAATTCGGTGAGGAAGATCCGACAAATTGAGCTGTTCCTGGAGTTCGTACATTGCTGATTCCATACGGTCAGTGTCTGAAATCCACTTCAGTTTGAGCTGTTCTAGGCCTTGCGAAGCGTTATCAGTGACCATTTGCATCAGCCGACGCTTTGCGCCTCGCTGAGGAACTGAAATATCTACAGGACCCTCCCGACGATCGCGCAACCAATCGACAATCTTTCCTTCGGCATCAACATCTTCAGGGGTCAGGATGCTCCGCGGAACATGAGAAGCAGACGAGTAAAACTGCTCGATGAAACGCTCAAGAATTTCTTTCCCACTCTCGTCACGTGTTCCAGTCATCGTGAAATGGTCTCGCCCGGTCAGATTTCCGTGTCGAACGAAAAATACTTCCACCCAGGCTTCTTCGCCCCCAAATGCTGCACCTATCACATCGAGGTTTTCTTTTCCGAGCCCCACAACCTTTTGGCCCTCGTAGACCCGTTCTATTGCTCGGAGTCTGTCTCGTAGTGCTCCCGCTCTCTCAAATTCCAGTGACTCTGAGGCTTCAAGCATCGCTGATTCGAGGGCTGACACTACTTCTTTAGTATTTCCTTCAAGGAACAGTAGTACCTGGTCGATGACCTCTTTGTAATCGACCTGCGAGGCATATCCGGTGCAAGGCGCCACGCAACGCTTGATGTGGTACTCAAGGCAAGGCCGGTCGTCGGTCCCGGTAATCGCCTTGGTGCAGGAGCGGTACGGGAACAGCCGTTTCAGGAGATCAAGCGTTTTTCGAACACTGCCTGCGGAGGCAAACGGGCCGAAGTACCGCGCTCCGTCGTTTGCTGTGCGTCGAGTAACGTAGACGCGCGGGAAATCTTCAGTGAGATCTACTTTGATGTAGGGATATGTTTTGTCATCCTTGAGGCGGACGTTAAAGCGAGGTTTGTGCTTCTTGATGAGAGAATTTTCAAGTAGCAGCGCCTCTTGTTCGGATTCGGTGACGATGTACTCGAAATCGGCAATGCGATTTACAAGTTCGAACGTTTTGGCGTCCAGATTCTTTTTCGAGCCAAAGTACGATCGCAGCCGATTACGTAGACTCGAGGATTTCCCGACGTACAAAACGCCACCTTTGGCGTCGCGATGAATGTAAACGCCAGGTTTTTGTGGAACCGCTGATAAACGGGTTGAGAATGTGCGTCGGGATTTAGTAGTCAACTCGAAAAGATAGACCACCTTTTGAAGGTGGTCGATTGTGATTCATTTTCAATTCAACTTTGCCGCATCCCTTAGAGGACGTGAAAGTTGGGTGTCGTTAGAGAACTACTGTAAGAACCGCAAGTGCTACAACTATTACGCCGGTGAGCGCACCTAGCTTTCGCAACTCTGCGCCTATTGAGCGAGTGTAGATCTCACTCCGGGTAGACGCACGCTGGTTTGTACGCTGGACAGCCGCGCGAACCCGAGGTGCCTCTGACGAACTGTTTGAGTCAGTATCGCTTGATGAACTCGACTCATCCGGTCGGTCAGACTGAATGAAAACGTTCGGTCGGGACGAACGTCTGTTTTTTCGGGTACTAGTCTTCTTTGGTTTCGCCATCTATCTAATTACTCGATCAATCTATTCCGATGTGGGTTCGCCGGCCAACGAACTGGCATCGGCCCACTTCAGACCTTTTTCAGACATGACCTTGGCTGCGTCGACAGTTACCTGCGCCGCATACTCAAGCGACACGTCGGATGTGTTCCACATGAAATGATACAAGAAAGGATCGATTGGGCTTGAGTCGAAAGCCTTCTCGAAATACCGATGTTGAGCGGTATCGGTGTGTTCTATGAGTTCCTGGGCCTCTTCTGGGGTTTGGAGCCTCATTTGCTGCTGAACGCGAGTAATCCGATCTTCCATTTTCGCAACCACTCCAACACGTAACACCTTGATGTTGTCGTGAAGGATTGCAGCGCCACCTCGGCCGAGAATTACAACGTTCCCTATCTCCGCTAGGTCTGTAATAACCTCGCGAGCAGTATCCATGAAGTGCTGTTCATCTATCTCTTCTGCCGAGGTATGAGGTGCTTCTTCCATTTCGCTGTACGGACGGGACAGTAGCTGCTCAATTCCTGGTCCGAAGTATGGATCGCCACCCATGCCAGCTACCGCAGATCGGTGAAGCATCCGTTGAATGGCCTGGGCAAACCGATTAGCTAGCGAAGGCACTCGTCGTTCTTGTTCAGCTAGAGCTGTCACTGTTGAGCCAACTCGCTTTGCGATGTCGGCGAGCATTAACCGATCGACGAAATCGAGACCCATCTCACGAGCAACCAGCCTGCCAAGATCTGGTCCTCCCGCGCCAAGACGCCCTTCGATGGTGATTACCGACATCGTTACCTCCGATATTGTCTAAGCTCGGGGGTGAGCCTTCTGATACTCGTTCTTGACATGTTCGTTTGTCAGGTGCGTATAGATTTGAGTGGTAGCTATATTTGCGTGACCGAGCAGTTCTTGAACGTGCCTCAAACTTGCGCCACCGTGTAGCAAGTGAGTCGCAAAGCTATGTCTGAGTACGTGAGGTGTGATATTAGACGAAATGCCCGCTTTTGTCGCAACTCGCTTGAGTCGCAACCAGAACGCCTGGCGCGTCATGCGAGTGCGTCGACGATTCAAGAACAAGGCTGATTCATCTTTATTCGACGAGTTACCGCTGCGTATGTGCTCGATGTATTCCAGGATCATCAAAGAACATGATTCGTAAATCGGAACTGACCGGTCTTTAGATCCTTTTCCCGACACTCGAACAGAGTTGGTCTCGAAATCAACGTCCCGTAGATTCATTCCGACCAGTTCGGAGACTCGAAGCCCGGCGGCGTACATCAGTTCGATCATCACTCGATCACGTGCATCCTCAGCGTTTTGGACATGGGACGCGGCGACGAGGAGTTCGTCAACTTCTTCAATTGATAGTGCCTTTGGTAGGGCAGTTCCGGCTTTCGGTTGTTTTACAGCTGCAAAAGGGTTTAGTTCGACTAACTGCTCGTCGACCAAAAACCTAAAGAATGATTTTGCGGAAGCTATCTTTCGGGATTTACTCGAGTTTGAATAGCCTCGCTCATCTAAAACACTCAAGAACTGAGCGGCTGAATTCACTGCCAGTGAATTTAGTGTCGCGTTCTTGTCGACGTTTTGCTGAACTTCACGAAAAATCGACAGGTCATTTTTGTACGCCGAACGAGTGTTTACTGATGCACCTTTCTCCGCGACAAGGTGGTCGAGGAACATATCAACTGCAGTTGTTAGCGCGTCAGGAGTCATAGTGCACCGTTACAAATCTACGAAAAACCATTGATGAGAGCCTGAATGATGTATCGACGGGATTTCGAGACTTAGGTCGGATTATTCAAAAGCGCATTGATCGAGAATCGTGTCGTCGTTAGGCTATTCGAACTCAATCAAACCAGGCAGTCCGAAGGCGTCCTAGGTCTCTACTGAGTCTATCCCTATCTCATCCTCGACAAATGCTGAAATGACTGTCCCGTGCGAAACGACAGCCACGGTTTCGAGCGAGGATTTATCCACGTGTCTTATGATCCCTGTTCGGAACCGCTCAAGCGCAGTATTGATGCTCTCGGTGCCGTAAACCAGTTCTTGAGGATTGCGAAGACTTTCGAAGATGATGTTTCGCCGATCATTAGAGTTCAGCGGTTTCTCGCCGTCGCGATTGTGTTCATTTAGTTTTGGCTCAGAAACCTGACGTTCAAGGCCCGTTGCTTTCGCAGCGATATCTGCAGTTTGAAATGCCTTAACTTCTGGACTGCTGATTATTCGATCAACATGGCGTTCTCTAAGGTATTCACCGAGCAGCGTCGCACGATACCGACCGTGCCCGGTCAAAACCCACTCCGAATGAAGCGCTTGGCGACCCCAGTCGGGTTCAGAGTGCCGTACTAGGATCAAATTCGCCATCGGATCAACATATCTCTGAGGGAAAGTGTGGGTTACAAATTGATAAGGGTTAGGGCGAAACCTAGAATTTGTGTTCGACGTACAGTCAAATTGAATTCTGAAACTCTAATCTCCGAGTATCATCTCAAAATTACAAACCCGGTCAAACACTGATTTTCATCCGGGTGAACACTAGAACGAATCAAAGCAATACACCACATGCCAATTGCCGCAATCGAAATTCCGTTCAATCCCAATCTCGTAGCAGGGGGAAACCTATCCCTCAGCTGGCACGGACTACTCAGCTTTGTCGGAGTTGTAGCCGCAATTTGGATGGTTAGTAGAGCCGCCAAACGAGATGGTCTGGATCAGGATCTTGTTTACAACACGGCTATCTTCGGAATTATCGGTGGAATTATTGGAGCCCGATTGGTTCACGTATTCGACAACTGGGATATCTACGGTTCTGACCCTGGACGGATATTTGCCATCTGGTCCGGAGGCATCGGTCTCTGGGGCGGAATCCTTGGAGGTTGGATAGCTGGTGCTGCTTATGCGTGGATCGCAAAGGCCCCTGTAGGTAAATTCATGGACATTGCGGCCCCCGCAATGTTCGTCGCTCAGACAATTGGCCGTTTGGGCGACATCATCAACGGTGAGCATTGGTCACGAGCCCTCGACCTCGCCTGGGGTTGGTATTTCACCCACCCTGACAGCCCGGCTCGAATCGGTGCAGAACGATTTTTTGGTGACGCTGAGCGTCCGGTGCACCCGACTGTTGTTTACGAGATGATCTGGAACATGATCGGTTTGTTCTTGATCACCAAACTGCGGGGCAAGCTGAAACCGGACGGTTCGATCTGGATGGTTTACGTCACCTGGTATTCGATCGGAAGATTCTCAATTCAGTACCTCAGGTTGGATGACGTAAAGTTCTGGGGACTTCAGGAAGCACACATCATTGCGATTTTGGTGCTTTCATTCACTATCCCGTACATGATCAAAAATTTGCGTTGGGCTGACGATCCACTCGATCAAGACGGTAGTGACAAACGATCGCCTTCGCGGCGTAAGCGCGACCGACAACGAGAACAAGCCCGCTCGTAGGGATTATTCAGAAGGGCGGATGTCACGCAAACCGAGCTGGTGGCGCGTCCGTCCTCGCCAAACTTCGGTACGCAGTTGATAGAGGACGTCTATCGTCCCCGATCCGAGGTCTCGGTCACCAAGACCGAACCCTATAGAATCGATACGTTCCCCGTTTACGTTGAAACTTAGCCTCAGGTGTTTGCCACCTGAGCCAACTGTTCGGACATCAGTCGGGGTTACTCGGAAAGATGCCAGTACAGGTTCACGATTCGCCTCACCGAATGGCTCCATCGCTGAAACGAAGTTCCAGGTCGATATTGTGAGATCTTCGAGTTCGATTTCTGCATCGGCGTGCAAGGTGGGCAGTTCCGGTGCACCCAATACACCCCATGCAGCTCGTGAACGCACGTCGTCCAATACTTCGTCGAGAAGATCGATCCTTAGCGAGAATCCAGCGGCACGAGCATGCCCACCAAACCGTTCGAACTTTTCCGAGTGGTTTGCCAGTGCAGTGTGAAGATCAAGAACCGTATTGGAACGACAGGATGCTCGGGCGAAACCATCAACAACCTGGTAGGCGATCGAGGGTTTACCGTAGACCTCATTTAGTCGTCCCGCCAACGGACCAAGAATCCCCATTGGAAACGGGTCACATTTAACAGCAATGATTGGATCATCTGATCCGATCTCGAACTGCCCGCTGGCGTGTTGCCATGCCTGTTCACTCAAGGCTCTGCGCCGATTGTTTTCTTCGTCAAGTCGAGATGCAAGAGCGGCAGATTCAGATTCGTCATCTGTGATCAGCAACTGCAAACTTGGTTCGGCATCCCCCATGCGCCCCGGAGCATTGAGCCTGGGGGCAACGTAGAACGAAATCAATTCTGCTGTGGGACGTCCAGAAGCGCCCGGTGACCTGGAAATGTTGAGCAGAGCCTTTAGTCCCGGTAACTTGGTTTTTCCTAACTCCGCCAGACCTTCCCTGACAATCGCTCGGTTCTCAGACACGAGTGGGACGATATCTGCGATGGTCCCCATTGCTGCGAGAGCTAATAGATCTTGTGGGAACTCTGCACCTCTATGTTCGGCAAGAGCTTGAGCAAGTTTGAAGGCTACCCCTGCACCAGCGTAGTCAATTGACTCGTCGTCGACGTGCGGATTAACAACTGCAACTGCGTCCGGACGTTCAGTTTCGATTAGGTGATGATCAGTGACAACTGTGTCGATCCCCATCGACTTCGCTGCTGCGATCTCGTCAACTGCAGTCGAGCCAGTGTCGACGGTGATGATCAAACTGACTCCGGCATCATTGAACGAATTGATTGCCCGGAGGGATAAACCGTGCCCGTCGCTCTCACGATTCGGGATATAAGGGATCGCCGATCCACCAAGTGAGCGGACTATGCGAATAATGATGGCGGTCCCCGTTAGACCGTCGACATCAAAGTCCCCAAAAACACCAACGGTTTCACCGGAACGAATGGCGGCGCTGATTCGTTCGACTGCGGGATCCATGTCAGGGAGTGAAAACGGGTCTATGAATCCGCGGTGACCGGTGGCGAAATAGCTTTCGGCATCGCCGTCGGTTCGCACACCCCGATTCCAGAGTAGGCGGGCCGGCAGGGAACCGCGAACACCGGAACCTAGAAATCCAAGGTCCAATCTGAACCCTGGTGGAGGTGGTTCAGCTATTTGCCACTTTCTATTCGACGGCAACGCTCTCTACTACTCGTATCGCTTGAATACGAGGCTGGCGTTGTGCCCTCCGAATCCAAGTGAGTTGGACATCGTCACGTTTACGCGCTTCTTCACCGCTACGTTTGGAACGTAGTCGAGATCACAGTCGGGGTCAGGATCGTTCAAGTTGATGGTCGGTGGGAGAGCTTCCTCGTCGAGAGCCAGTACTGCGAATGCCGACTCAATTCCGCCAGCGGCGCCCAACAGGTGACCGGTCATCGACTTGGTCGAGCTCACTGTCAGATCGTAAGCGTGGTCACCAAACATCTTCTTGATGGCAACAGTCTCAAACTTGTCGTTCAGCGGGGTCGAAGTACCATGCGCGTTGATGTACTCAACATCTGTTGGGGCGATTCCGGCGTCCTGAACAGCCCACTTCATTGCTCGGGCTGCCCCTTCACCTTCTGGGTGAGGTTGAGTTACATGGTGAGCGTCGCTGGTGGCTCCGTATCCCGCTGCCTCCGCGAGAATTCGTGCACCTCGCTTCTGAGCGTGCTCTTCAGACTCAAGAACCACCAGACCAGCACCTTCACCGAGCACGAAGCCATCTCGGCCTGTATCAAACGGTCGTGAGGCTGTCTGAGGATCATCATTGCGAGTTGAAAGCGCCATACAGGAGTTGAAACCTGCGACACCGATCTCACACACGGCAGCTTCCGTACCTCCGGCAATAACGACATCAGCACGTCCTCGCCTGATCATCTCCATCGCCTCGCCAATTGAGTCAGCTCCGGTCGCACAAGCAGAAACCGTTGAGAAGTTCGGACCTTCAGCTCCAATCATCATGGAAACCTGTCCGGAAGCCATGTCACCTAACATCATAGGAACGAGGAACGGGCTTACCCGCTTAGGACCGCGGTTCAACATAACTTTGTGCTGATCGGTGATCGTGATTATTCCACCAACACCGCTGCCAATGAGAACGCCGACACGGTCAGCATCTTCTTTCGCCATATCGATGCCAGCGTCTTCGAGGGCTTCCAGGGCGGCAACACAGGCGAACTGGGCGAAGCGATCGAGCCGTCGGGCTTCTTTGCGACCCAGGATCCCGTCTGCGTCGAATCCATCAACTTCTGCCGCAATCCTGGTTTCGAATCCCTCAGGATCGAACAGGGAGATGTAGTCGATTCCTGATTTACCTTCCATGAGACTCGTCCAGGTCGATTGTTTGTCCAGTCCAACCGGGGTTACGAGTCCAATTCCAGTTACAACCACGCGTTCTGTCATTAGTTGACCTCTTCGCACAGTTGAGGATGGGATGAATTAGCTGTGCGATTTATCTAGTAATTGACCGAATTGTCAGTTCGGAAATTCCAACTAGCGGAGTATACCAACGCACCAACTTGATCTCGTGTGTGATTACGTTGATTGGGAAACGGTTGTTGATCAGATTGATTACCCACAGTCAATCAACGCTTATAGTTGATTGACGGCATGAAAATTCACATCGAAACCCACGGGTGCAAACTTAATACAGCGGACAGCCAGCGACTGGCATCGGAATTTGTGCGAAACGGCTACGAGATTTCTCAAGAGTCCGAGGATCCTGACGTATTTGTCTTGAACTCGTGCACTGTGACTCATGTTGCCGACAAAAAGGCTCGCCAAGCTCTGAATAAAGCCAGACGAGAATTCCCGGAAGCAATCATTGTTGCTGCGGGATGCTACGCGGAACGAGCGGAGGAAGAAGTTGAGGAATTCGAATCCGTAGACCTGGTGGTCCCGAACGCTCGAAAATCCGAACTTGTGTCCATCGTGAACAGTCGCGTTGATTTCGATGTTTCTAATCCGACACAGTCGGTTGAGCCCGTCCTGCTTGGAAGAACACGGGCTGCCGTGAAAATCCAGGAAGGCTGCGATCAGGTTTGCGCTTACTGCATCGTCCCCAAAGTTCGAGGCAGAGAACGCTCAGTTCCAGCTGAAGTCATCACAACTCAAATTCAGGACATTTTTACAGCTGGGTGCCCGGAAGTAATCCTGACCGGCACACAGCTAGGTTCGTACGGATTCGATCTCGAACAGACCAATTTGGTTAAGTTGATTCGGAAGATTCTTCTCGAAACAGACATCCCGCGACTCCGGGTTTCATCGTTGCAGCCGCGCGAAATTAACTTAGAGCTGCTAGATCTTTGGAATAACGAGGGGTTGGGACGTCTAGCTCCACATTTTCACATCCCTCTGCAAAGTGGTAGTGACCGCATCCTCAAAGCAATGCGGCGCCGTTACACAAGGGATGAATATCAGAAAGCAGTTGAACTGGTACGCAAGCAAGTTCGTGGAACGTCCATTACAGCGGATGTAATCGCTGGATTCCCTGGCGAATCCGATCAGGATCATGAGGATTCTGTTGAAGCTCTGAGGCGAGCGGAACCAGCGGATGCTCACGTATTTCCTTATTCAATCCGATCTGGAACGAGTGCAGCTCATCTGAACGAACAACTCGAACCAACAATAAAACAGCGGCGAGCGGAAGAACTTCGCACAATCGCTGATGAATTCGCTACCCAACACCGAAAATCCTTTGTTGGAGATACTCGAGCTGTTCTTTGGGAAGGGCAGGGCGGAGTAACTGGTCTCACTGACAACTACTTGCGGGTAAGAGTTGCTCCAGAGTTTGCACTCAGTGATGGAGCGCTGAAATCCGGTAGTCGAGACGGTTTGATCGAACCAGTGAAACTGATCCGTCTCGAAGGAATGCAACTAATCGGATTGCCGGTCTAAGCCTCAACTTTCATATTCGAAGACCAACAAAAAAGCCGCCCCATAGCCCGGGGGCGGCTTTTTTGTTGAATACGACTAACGGTATTTAGAAATCGACTGGGCGCAGTTCGATATTTCCGTGTCGTCGTTCCAGGTATCCGGCAGACTCGTGGTAACCATGGGCGAAGACCATGAGCCAACCTTCTTTCTCACATCGGTCTAGAAGTTCTTTCTTCATTGCCAGCGTCTGGTCGGGGTACCGGTCAAACGCTGTGATGTAAGGAAGTGGCAGATGATTTGGAGTAGGAATCAAGTTTGCGAGGTAGATCACACGCTCGCTTCCGGTGTTGACCAGAACAACCTGGTGTCCTTCTGAGTATCCGTTGGTAACGATCGTGTGTACGCCTGGCACGACCTCAGTGTCACCGTCGAGCAACTCAATCATCCCTTTTCCGTCGAGAACCTCGAGGTGCTCAACGCCAGTTCCATAAACAGGAACCGAACGCTCGTTTGGAGCAAAGGCTTCATCCCAGGCGGCTCGCTGTACGAGGTACTTTGCCTTCGGGAAAGTAGGAATGATGTTTCCTTCTCGGTCGAGTCGGGTAGCTCCACCACTGTGTGAGAAGGCCAGGTGAGTCAGGATCACGTAATCAATGTCCCGAGCTGATATTCCCTGGTGACGCAGGTTCCTGAGAAGCTTTGAAGAAGAGTGTCCGTAGATTTCACGAGTGATCTCAGGCTCTTTGTTTCCAATACCAGCATCGACGAGGATGTTTGCATCTGGAGTTTTGATCAGGAGAGAGTTCAACCCTAGACGAACACGGTTCTTGCGGTCAGGCTTGACGTTCTTTTCCCAAAGAATCTTCGGGACCGGACCAAACATAGGTCCACCGTCTAATAGAAATGTTCCGTCACTGACGAGTCTGACTGCAACGTTGTTGGTTGCCATTGGGTTACGCCTCCAAGACCACGCCTGGTCTCTTTATGAATCTGTGAACGAGCGGACACTCGTTGCTTTTTGGCGCCGTTGGTCCGGTTTCCCGAACCACGGCTATGTAAAGCGGAATTTCAGAATTCCTGCAGCTTTGGACCCGATGAAGTGGACCCTCCAGCTGTTCGACACACGGAACCGTATTGCTCTTTTGGTAACTCATACAAGGTACGTCCGTACTCATTTGTTGATATTTATCTAATTGTTGTTTCGAACAAGTTCAAAACAATAAATAAGTTATGAGTTCAAATGAGTGCCTGCACGTAGGTGTAAATCCACATGCGAACTTGATCGAGAACGAAATCGAACAGAGTTGCTTGCCGGTGCGCCCGACCGCAGACTGACGTTTACTACCGTTGCGGCGATTTGGAACCGACACCGATCCACGCGGTTTCAGAGGTTGCCAGTGGATAAATACCCCTTAACATCTAGCGACTCTTACTTAAGTGATCAAGGTGGAATTTTTGGAAATCAAGGCAGTTAACGCAGACGTCACTCAGCTAGAAACCGATGCAGTTGTGGTCAATCTTTTCGAGGGCGTGACAAGCCCAGGTGGGGCGACCGGAGCAGTCGACAAGGCACTCGGTGGATTGATCAGCGAGTTGATCAGTTCTGGCGAAATCCGTGGGCTTCAGAGCGAAACCACGCTCATTCACACCCCTGATTCCGCCTATCCAGACTTCAAGCCTGCCCGGGTGTTGGTCCTGGGATTGGGCCAAAGCGATTCGTTTGACCTGGATGGTGTTCGACGAGTTTCTGCCGCTGCAGCCCGTAAGTTGCGATCGTCCGGTCTCAAAAATGTTTCCACGATTGTTCACGGCGCAGGCATAGGCGGATTAGACCCACTGGACAGTGCCCAGGCGCTCGTGGAGGGTGCAATTCTTGGGTCGTACAGATTCCGCCGACACAAAACCGTCAATGAGAACGTACGCGAAGACTTGGACTCGCTCAGCCTTGTCGAATCTGACGCATCGAAGCTGGACCAGATTACTACTGGTATGACCATAGCCCGGGCAGTCGCTGAGGCTGAGAATCTCGCCCGCGATCTAGTTAACGAGCCAGCCAACAAACTTTCGCCTTCAAACCTTGCTGATATTGCCACGTCGCTCGCCAGGGAAAACGGAACCAGCTCCGTAGTACTGGAGCGAGAGGACGTAGCGAAACTCGGAATGGGTGCATATCTGGGAGTTGCGCAGGGTGGTGATCGCCCCCCGAAGTTCATCCATCTGTCTTATGAAGGCGACTCAGCAAATCCCGACAACAACATTTGGCTTATAGGTAAGGGGATCACGTTCGATAGCGGTGGTATCTCGCTGAAGCCTGGTGCCGGCATGGGGAAGATGAAGGGCGACATGGGCGGAGGTGCTTCGGTAATTGCTGCAATGGGAGCTATTGCCAAGATCAAGCCAGCTATCAACGTTCACGCAGTTTGCGCTGCAACCGACAACATGCCTGGCGGATCTGCTCAGAAACCCGGTGATGTGGTCACTGCCGTAAACGGCATGACAATTGAAGTCGACAACACCGACGCGGAAGGTCGACTAACCCTTGCCGATGCCATCGGATACGCCCAATCGAAAGGTGCGTCCAAGATTGTCGACATCGCGACACTAACTGGTGCAGCACGGATTGCCCTCGGTGATGGCGTGTCACCGGTGTTCGGAAACGATGATGAACTGGTAACAGCTGTCCTAGATTCCGGCAAGGAAGCCGGTGAGTCAATGTGGCTGCTGCCGCTCGATCCTGTAACCAAGCTTCAGAACACCTCAAGCGTTGCGGACTTGAAGAACACCGGTGGACGCGGCGGTGGATCAACAACAGCTGCGCACTTTATCGCCGAGTTCGCTGGCGATACTCCGTGGGTTCACATCGACATTGCTGCAACTTCAATGTTGGACCGCACGCGAGGCTGGATGCCAGCTGGCGCGACCGGTGTGCCAACACGAAGCCTGGTAAACCTGGTCAGAAAGTTGGCTGAATAGTCATTGGTCTGGGTGCTTCAGGAACGAGTCGGAATTAGTTCGACTTCAAATTGACCGCGCCCAGTGCGAATGCTAGCGTTGATAGTCCGCGGTGGTCGTAGTGTAAAGGTCAACACGCTAGGTTGTGGCCCTGGAGGTGAGGGTTCAATTCCCTCCGACCACCCCACTTGGATACACTTGGTGATCGGTGTTTACTGAATCACCTAATCCTGCGCCCGTAGCTCAGTGGATAGAGCATCTGGCTTCGAACCAGAGGGTCGGGGGTTCGAATCCCTCCGGGCGTGCCATATTTCTCACAAAAGCTCCTTCATCCGAAGGGGCTTTTTGCTTCCTGAAAAGTCATTGTGATACGAGTTCACGCGACCCTAATTGGGGGTACTATGCGCCCCGAAAACGGGATGTAACCGTTTGGCATAAGGGAGTTCGCAATGAAAGCGCCAATCGTCACAAAAGTCGAGATCACAGAGTTCACACATGAACTCAAAGACATCGGTTCCGAAGGAACAATAAGCATCCCGATTTACGAGCCGGGTTCAACCCTGACCAGTTCGAAAATCGCGATTCGTATCTTCACCGACCAGGGAGTAACCGGCGAGTACATAGGGGGAAGCAAAACCGAGTACTCGGCGATCCCAATGTTTATCAGGGCGGTAATTGGCCAGAGCGCACTTGCCCGAGAAACGATTTACAACGACGCAAAACAGGCGCTCCGACAGCACGCTCGCATGGGAATGTCTCAGGTCGACATGGCGCTCTGGGACCTTGCCGGAAAATTTTTCGAGGCACCGGTGTACCAACTTCTTGGTGAGTATCGAACGAAGCTCCCCGCGTACGCGTCTACTTACGTAGGTGACGATCAACCCGGCGGACTCAGCTCGCCCGAGGCCTACGCCGACTTCGCCGAACAGTGCTACGAGATGGGTTATAAGGCGTTCAAAATCCACCCGTGGCAGGAAGCTCCCGTTTCAAAGCAGATCGCTCTCGTAGAAGAAGTAGGCAATCGAATGGCGGGCAAGATGGCGCTCATGCTTGATCCTTTCTGTGCTTACAAAACATTTGGCGACGCCCTCCAGGTTGGCAAAGCGTGCGATGCCTGGGGCTACTACTGGTACGAAGATCCATTCAAAGACGGTGGTGTTTCAGCATTTGCTCACCGAAAACTTCGCGAACTGATAGACACTCCTCTTTTGCAACTTGAGCACACGCGAGGACTTGAGCCGCATGTAGATTTCATCGTCGCCGACGGTACAGACTTCGTTCGCATCGACCAGGATTACGACGGTGGTGTGACTGGCGTCATGAAAATTGCACACGCAGCTGAAGGCTTCGGTCTTGATGTCGAACCACACGGTCCCGGCGCAGTTCGACGCCAGACCATGGCGGCTATGAGGAACTCCAACTTCTATGAGCTAGGTCTGGTTCACCCGAGTTGTGCGAACTTCGTCCATGGCCCTTACTTCCTCGACGGTTATTCAGACGACCTGGATGCTATTGATGCTGATGGATGTGTCTCCGTTCCTGAAGGAAACGGACTTGGAGTTGAGATCGACTGGGACTACATCGAAAAGCACCAGGTCGATCGAACTATCTACGACTAGGTGCCGAGGTACTTCTGATTTTCGAATAACAAGCTTTGAAACAGGTAAACGAATGCGATTAATACTTGTCGGCTGCGAGTACGTCGGCACTACCACGCTCGCCCACGCAATCGACGACTGGATGGACGCCAACATGGGTGTTCGGTTTTCGTTGATTCACGATCACTGGAAAATCCCACACACGTCTGGTCATCCCGATGACACCACACCTGAAGAGCAGGCGTGGCTATTGGCGGCAACTCCAAAAATGAAGGAGATGCACCAGAGGCACAGTCTCTATTACCACGCGCAGGCAGGCACATTCACACACGAAGATGGAATGGTGATTGGTGGAGCGATAGAGGATGGTGTGTACGGACCTATGTTCTTCGGCTACGGCGGTCCCGATCACCGATTGAACCGGGAGACCGTTCAGCACCAATGGGAGAACACGTACCTCCACTTCACTGACGATACGGTGTTGGTTCACGTAACCGCAGATTCTGATGTGATTGCACAGCGATTACGAGATGATCCTCATGAGAACGGGATCATTTCGGAATCAGATATCGAGCGTGTAAAGCAGCGTTTCGCAGAACTCGTGGAATGGTCAGTTTTGCCAAAGAAAATTTCGGTGGATAACAGCGGGTCGATCGAAGACACGCTTGCTGAGTTCGTTTCAAAAATGGAGCCGCACTTCACGGACCTGGATCGTTCTCGGATGGTGGAGCGCGGTAACTAGTTTCCAGCGGTTCTCCTGGACCAGCTTTTGGGAACTAAAACACCCCGCTATAGACAGCAGGGTGTTTTAGTTCGATCATTTTCAAATATGAAACTTGGAATCCTGTCCCGCGGACAATCGCTTTATTCAACTAGGCGTCTTGCTGAGGCCGCACAAATACGCGGTCACGACGTCCGCGTCGTTGACTACTTGCGCTGTTACCTCGATATTGCCCCGGGTAACCCACGGGTACTTTTTCGTGGAGAAGAGCTCTCGTTTGACGTTGTAATCTCTCGAATCGCTGCAAACCGCACGTTTTACGGAACGGCCGTAGTTCGCCAGTTCGAGCTGATGGGGATTCTGACGGTTAACGAATCGCAGTCGATTAACCGATCGCGCGACAAATTACGCACGATTCAGATTCTCTCTAGATCTTCTATTGATATTCCGAAAACCGTACTTGCTGAGGAAACTCGGGACATTGATGGGCTTATCAGCATTGTTGGAGAAGCACCTGTTGTAGTGAAACTGACTGAGGGCACACAAGGGGTAGGTGTGGTTCTCGCCGAGTCTCGGTCGGCGGCGCGTTCCCTGATAGACGCGTTCCGTCAACTCGATGCCAACATCCTTGTTCAGGAATATATCAAAGAGGCGTCTGGGACTGATATTCGCTGTCTTGTAGTTGGCGATCGAGTGGTGGCAGGTATGGAACGTCGATCCCACGATGGTGATTTCCGTTCGAATCTTCACCAGGGCGGAAGTGGAACACCGGTTGATCTGACTGACGAAGAACGTGACATTGCTGTCAGGGCTACCAAAGCATTAGGGCTCGAAGTCGCTGGTGTCGACATGCTGCGATCAAACCGTGGTCCGCTCGTACTCGAGGTCAACTCGTCGCCCGGCATTGAAGGTATAGAACGAACCTCGAATGTTGATGTTGCGGGAGCGATTATCGAGCATCTTGAAGAGAGGCTCGGCGAGGAATAACCCCTCCTGTAGTGGACGAATGGCTCCAAGAACACGCAAGAACATAATCGAAATTGGATGGAGAGAGCGAGTCTTCCTCCCTGATTTCGGCGTTCCAGGGATCAAAACCAAGATCGACACTGGGGCAACAATGTCTGCCATTCACGCATTCAGACCCAGATATAGCAAACGAGATGATGGTGAGTGGGTTTCGTTCGAGATCCATCCCCATAGACGTACCCGAGAGGACGCTGAAAGGGTCTCCGCCAAAGTCGATACCTACCGGTACATACGTAGTTCGAACGGCAAACGGGAGCTCCGACCCGTCATCAAAGTGAAGATGAGTCTCGCAGGCAAGACCTGGACCGCCGAAATGACGCTCACGAACCGAAGCCAAATGTCTTACCGAATGATTCTCGGCCGCCAGGCGATGCGGAATCGGTTCATGGTTGACCCCGGAAAGTCATACGTTTTCGGCGAGTAATCTCACACCTTCTGTTGCCCCTGCGGATATCCGACAAACACCCCTCTGTATCATTCGTTCGTTCAATCAACGAATACCAGCACTACAGTTAAGGAACCACATGCCTCAAGACGTTGTACGTTACGGGTTGCTATCGACTGCTCAAATTGGGCTGAACGCCCACTTGCCAGCTTCATACGAATCGGAGAATTCCGAGATCGTGTCCATCTCATCACGGAACGGTGACCGAGCCAAAGCAGCGGCTGAAAAGCACGGCATCGAGCGGTGGTACGGGACGTACGAAGAACAGCTTGCTGATCCAGACGTTGATGCCATGGTAAATTCGCTTCCAAACGGAATGCACTGCGAATGGACCATCAAAGCTGCTGAAGCAGGAAAGCACATTCTTTGCGAGAAGCCGTTAGCGGTTTCAGTCGAAGAGTGTCAGCGAATGATCGATGCAGCCAACGCCAACAACGTTGTGCTTGTCGAGGCGTTCACACACCGATGGAACCCGCACCTGAGGCGAGCACGCCAAATGATCGCCAATGGCGAGATCGGCAATGTCCAAACAATCGACGCTGCGCTGTGCTTCAACATTGCCGAGCCCGAGGGCAATGTCAGATTTTCTGAAGAATTGGCTGGTGGCGCACTTTGGGATGCTGGCTGCTACGCCGTTTATGCGACCCGATTCGTGATGTCGGCTGAACCGGTGAAAGTCACCGGTGTTAGCCATGACGCGGGCAACTGGGGGATAGATACGGCGTTCAAGGGCATCATGGAGTTCGACAACGGAGCGCTCGGCAGCATCACTACGAACATGCATCAGCCGTTCAAGTGCGACATTCAAATTTCAGGTGACAAGGGTAGGCTGGTAATCCCTGGCATGTTCGAAGACTCAGGCCCAATCATCATTCACCGAGGCGACGGCCGAAACGGCCGCGATGAACACGTGATCGCTGAACCAGCACCATACCGGTTTGTGGCGCAGTTCAACGAATTCTCAGAGTGCGTTCTTACTGGCAAGGCTCCAGAGTTCCCGGCAGAAGACGGTCTTCGGAACGTTGCTGTCCTCGAAGGTCTTTACGCATCGGCAGCAAGTGGAAAGACCGTAACGCTCTAAATATCCGCAAATTCAGGCAACCCGAAACACCTTCGAACGAATCGAAGGTGTTTTCGCGTTTGCGAACAGGGCGTAAGATGCGCCCGTAAACTAATTCACCAGCACGCACAGGTTGTATTTACAGCGATGTCATACCCATCTGATGTTCGACAGAAACTTGCCAGTGGAAACCCGGTCCTCGGTACAAGCATGTTTACGAGGGAACCATTTGTAGCTCAGTCGGTCTACCAGACTGGGTGTGACTGGGTTTGGATTGACCAGGAGCACCAGCCGCAAGGGACCGAGTCTGTGGGCACTATATGTGTTCAAGGGCGCCAGAACGGAAGTGCGCCTGTAATTCGAATTCCTTACAACAATCAAGGTGACATCAAGAAGGCGTACGACGTAGGAGCCGTAGGAGTGATGGTTCCTCAGATCGATTCTCCCGAGGACGCCAAGCAGGCTGTCGAGTGGGCCAAGTACCCACCTGTGGGTAAGCGCGGGATTGCTCCTTACTTTGCTTCATATCTCGGCGTTTCAGCTCAAGATGTGATGGACAACGCCAACGACGAGACCCTGCTGATTCTTCAAATGGAGAGCACGGAGTCGTATGAGGCTCTTGACGACATCCTGGCCGTCGAAGGGTATGAAGTGTTGTTGGTAGGTCCCACAGACCTATCTGCGTCCCTGGGCATCAATGGCGATATTCACAACTCGAAGGTTGAGAACATCATGGTTGACGTAGCTCAGCGTATCAAAGGCACTGGAAAATATCTCGCAACTACGTTTGCGGACGTTGAGGACTGCCGACGCTGGATTGGTGAGGGGTACCAAATGATGAACGTTTCGAGCACACTGGCACTGGGAACGAATCAGACCAAGGAAATCTACGCCGAACTGCGTGAACGGTACAAAGCCTAAATCTCAAAAAAACTTTGTGAAATGAAAAACGGCGGGAACATTCCCGCCGTTTTTTTGTTGGATTCTGTTTCGACTAATCCATGTGCAATGCGACACGTTGGGCTGCTGAGCCCGTATCCTTTCCTTGCCACTCTGCGTACTCGAACGCCTCGTTTACCTTCTCAAGTGGGAACTGGTCTGAAATCACATCCATCAGTTGGTACTGATCTTTGGTTTTTACCAGGAACTGAAGTGCAGCTTCGATGACCCACGGGTTGTAGTGAACTGTTCCTACCCACTTGGTCTGGTTTCCGATTACTTTTCCTGCTGGAATAGTAAGGCTTCCACCACCAACGTTTCCGATGTCGAGGTACGAGCCGTTGATTCGGACCATGTCGAGACCTTCGTAGGTGGCGGCAGCTATTCCAACAACCTCCACTACAACATCGGCGCCAATCCCACTGGTTAGTTCTCGAACTCGTTCTACGCGAGACTCGGGAGTGGGGTATTCACTCATCGAAATGGTTGAAGTAGCACCGCAGTTCATTGCACGCTGCAAACGGCTTTCCTGTCCGTCGATAACGATCACCTGGCTCGCTCCTCGTTCAGCTGCAACGGCGGTGGCATAAATACCAAGTCCCCCTGCTCCCTGGACGACGACAGTGTCTCCGAACGCAACACCGACTCGCTCGAGTCCGAATAGCACCTGTGCAAGGGCACAGTTCACCGATGGGATCGACTCGCTCGGGAGCTCGTCTGGAACCTTGTACGCGTAGTGACCCGGCTCAAGATAGAAATACTCTGCCATGCCACCGTTACAGTACGGGTAGTCGTCGAGACCAACCATATTGCGTCGCTGTCGGAATGTGCAGGCGTGGTGCTCACCTCGGATGCAGTGGTAACAGTGGTGACATGGGAAGAAGAACGGGAACGCTACTCGGTCGCCTTCCTTCAACGGTCGACGGAGTGAGTCAGTGCTGATGCCCTCACCAAGCGAGTGCACGACACCCGTGAACTCATGCCCTAGTACTCGTCGCTTGGACAATGGCGGTCCATCGCCATCTCCTCGCCAAACGTGCAAGTCCGAACCACAAATAACTGCGTCGGTGTTTTTAATCAGAATCCCGCCCTTTTCAATTTCAGGGGTAGGAAGGGACTCGATTTCAAATGGTTTGCCAGGCTCGGTGAATACCGTCGTCAGGCCCTTTGGCATCTTGGGTCTCCGTTACTAATCCGCAATCTTGCGGTCGCCGCGTTGTGCCGCGGATTTATGTGAAAACTCGCACATCAGGCGAATAATTGCGGGCAATGTAAACCTGAACCACCCGACCGTCCACAACTCGGCGTATACTCGCCGCCGGTTTTCCGTGCTGATTTGACCAATATTTGGATTTTGATCACATCAGCACACAGGTATTTACTGAAATAGAAGGCACTTACATTGCTCGAGCGATTCCACGTTCCACACGACATTGCTGTTCATGTTTCACCAGAAGACATGCACGCAACAGTTACCGATATTTTTCTGAAAATGGGCATGCCTGCAGACGACGCAGAACAGGCAGCCGAAGTACTCGTATACGCCGACGTTCGAGGAATCGAGTCTCACGGTGTATCCAACATGCTTCGCCGGTACGTTGAATCATTTGGCGAAGGTGGTATCAACCCGAATCCAAAGCCGACAATCGTCAGAGAAATGCCGGCAGCGGCAATGCTCGACTGTGACGGCGGTCATGGACTTGTGGTTGGTCCTCAGGCGATGGAAATGGCAATTGAACGTGCCAAGACCTACGGAATTGGAACTATCACGGCGAACAACGGCCGACACTTCGGCGCAGCGGCTTACCACGCTGCAATGGCGCTCGAGCACAACATGATCGGACTTGCCATGACCACCGGTGGAATGCAAGTTGTCCCGGTTGACGGCTCGAAGCCGATGTTCGGATTGAACCCAATTGCTATCGCTATTCCAACCCGCGGTGAAGCACCGTTCATATTCGATGCTTCCATGAGCTCGGTCGCTGGCAATAAGATTGCCCTTGCCAAGCGACTCGGCGTAGACGTGGCTCCAAACTGGATCACAAACGCCGATGGATCTCCAATTGACGAGGCTCAGCCGGTTCCAGACAACTACTTCATGCTCCCGACCGGTGGTTCCCGTGAAAACGGTTCCCACAAAGGCTCGAGCCTGGGAATCTGGGTTGAAGTTATGTGCAGCATGCTCGGTGCGTCTGGCGCAGGTCCAAACCGCCGTGGCGGAGCTTCTCACCATTTCATCGCTTACAACATCGAAGCGTTCACTGATCTCGAATCGTTCCTCGACGACATGGACGAATACATGTCTGAGATCAAGAACACTCCACCCATCCCGGGAGCCGAGCGAGTGGTTTACGCGGGACTCCCTGAGCACGAAGAAGAGATTGAGCGACGCGAAAACGGAATCCCGTATCACCCGGAGGTGATCGACTGGTTCCGTGGAATCTCAGACGAACTCAACATCCCGTGGCGACTGACCTCGAACTAGTAACAGCTTGCTGACGAAAGGAATATCAAGATGCCAAGACGTATCAACAAGTGCATCGAGCTTCTCGAAGATGGGCAGCCGTTCTACGCATCCCATCCAACGGAACTCTCTTATGACGCAGGTGTAAAAGACTCTCAGACGTGGGCAGACATGCTGCTCATCGACTTCGAGCACCACCCATTCGACACTGTTGGTTTGACCGCTTACATGCGCGGACTAAAAGACGGTGGTCCGACACCAAGCGGTCACCTCACCCCAACAGTTGTTTGCACATTGCCGTCAAACGCAATTTCACCTGAAGAGGTTCGATACAACGCCTGGCAGGCACGACACGTGCTTACCGCTGGTGTTCACGGAATTCTTCACACCCACACTAGAACTGCTGAATCTGTAAAGGCGTTTGTACAGATCACTCGATACCCATTCCAGTCGCTCAAGCGCGATGTAATCGGTGAAGGTCTTCGAGGATCTGGTGGTCAGAAGCCATGTAACGACATTTGGGGATTAGACACGGCTGAGTACGCCAAGAAGGCCGATCCGTGGCCTTTGAACCCGGATGGCGAACTGTTGCTCGGTCTGAAAATCGAAGACAGGCACTGCCTGCCAAATGTTGACCAGATCGCAGCTGTTCCTGGTATTGGATTTGCAGAATGGGGTCCAGGTGACATGGGAATGTCATTCGACGATCCTGATGCACATGACCCTCCGTACCCGGAAATCATGAACGAGGCTCGAAACACTGTAAAAGCCGCTCTCGACAAGCAGGGCATTGGCTTCTACTCAAGCTGGGCTGACGACAACATGACCATGGAAGAGCGCGTCGATTACTCGATCGATGTTCTTGGCGTAAAAATGATGGGTGCTCCAAACAAGGAGTGGGCGGACTACGGTCGTAAGAAGACCGGGCGCACGATGCCCGTCTAGAAATCACGGGTAAAAGTTCAAATTGTTCGAAATCGTGATTGCGAGTCCGAATTTGTTTATACGGTGGATCAATCTCCACCATTTAGGTTGGAATCGAATAGATGAGAGTCTTAGTAACAGGCGGATCTGGGATCGTTGGACACTACGTGATCGACGAGTTGTACAAACTCGGACATGAGGTCATTAACGCCGATAAGTTCCGCATGACCAGCAACCTTGGGCACAGTGGAACCACCGGTCAACTTGCCAGTGCCGATTACGCCGTTCAAATGCGTGAGAACTGGCCACAAATCCCAAAATTCTTCGAAGTTGAAATTTCAGACTACGGTCAGGTTATTTCTGCAATGGATGGCTGTGACGCGGTGATTTCGCTGGCATCACGTCCAAGTGCGGCAAACTACGTTGAAGAAGACGTCGTGCAAACGAACACGATGTCTATGTGGAACGTTTGCCGTGCCGCAGAGCAACTCAAGGTCAAACGAGTGGCTCTTGGCTCGTCATACAACGCCGTTGGAGCAATGGGTACCGCTGCAAGGTGGGAACCAAAAGAAGTAAAGCCACCTGAGTACTTCCCGTTGGATCAGAACGTTTATACACGTTCCGAAGACCCGTACTCAATTGCAAAATGGTTGGGTGAAGAAATTGGCGAAGCGTTCTCCCGCCGCTCGCCGTGGATGGCCATTGCAAGCATGCGTTTCAACGGAATGTGGGACGATAACTACTTCAAGTACCTGCAAGCCAACCCGATTACAGACCCGTGGACCCGTTGCCAGGGCTTCTGGACTTACCTGCATATCCGTGACGCTGCTCGCGCCTGTGTGACGGCGGTAACGACCGACAAGAATTGGGTAGGGCACCACAGGTTCTTCTTGAACGCAACGGACACCATGCTGAACGTCCCAACGATGGAAGCGATCAAGACCGTGTACCCGGACGTTCCACTGAATCAAGAGTTCGAGGGATTCGATGCTCCGATATCGGTGCAGCACGCTGCCGACATCATCGGGTGGGAACCACTGCATTCCTGGCGTGATCCCGAGTTCGCAAGTTAGATGAAAACCTACTTGGGCGTTCCACACGGACTAAACTGAGTTCATGTGCGGCGCTTTTGTATATGTCTACGTAGGTGAGGTTCGCTACCAGTTGATGGGTAGCGGAGTTGAACGCACGGGTATCGAAGAAGTTATTGCTCGTCGCTCGGATTTGGCCGCTCGGTACAACATTCGACCTACCCAAGACCTGGTTGCCATAGTCAACGAAGACGGACGACCTGTTGCTCGTCCAATGCGTTGGGGTTTGATTCCGTCTTGGGCTAAAGCTGACAAGCTTCCACGAAGTACCTTCAATGCTCGCTCGGACAAACTCGCTTCCTCGGGGATGTGGCGTCGCCCGTTCAGCAGCACCCGTGCAGTGGTTCCTGCGTCAGGGTTCTATGAATGGAAAACCGAAAACGGAGAGAAGAAGCCTCAGTACATCAAGCCTAAATCAGGTGAGATATTTCGTTTTGCAGCCATATATGACCACTGGATAAACGAGCATGGAGAGACGGTGGAATCCTGTGCGATAGTCACGACTGAGGCCAACGGATTCATGAGCGATATTCACGATCGAATGCCTGCGATCCTCGACGAAGAGACGATTGCATTGTGGCTCGATCCGCAATCATCGAACCCCGATACTCTCTCATCGATTCTCCTGCCCGCTGAAGACGATCTGCTTGAGGCTCACGAAGTTTCAACGAGAGTGAACAGTTACAGGAACGATGAGTCGTCATTGGTTGAGCCAATTGATGATCAAAACGACCAACCAACGCAACTTAGCTTCTAGAATGGTGAATTCATAAGCCACTCGCATTGGGAACGAATTGACCAACCAACACGAAGATCCGCAGAACGAGCAGGATTCACAAGCCTACGAAGACACCGAAAACAAGGTGTTCGGGCCGACTCAAAAAGACATCGAAAGATCGTGGGAGAGTCACGGTAGTGAAAGAACCAATGGATCCAGCGGAATATTTTGGAAAATGATGGTCGGAATCGTTTCCCTGGTGATCCTTGTGTCGATGCTATTTGGTATCCTCGGACCGGTCTTTGGCGGGAACTCGAATGACTCTCAAGATTCGCCCGAACTTCAATTGGCAACAGTGGTCCGGGTGATCGACGGAAACACCATCGTTGTCGAAACTGATGATGGAGAACGAACCGTTCAAATGATCGGGGTCGACACGCCGATCTACGGGAATCCCTTCTACGACTTCGCCCAAGAAGTCACGCAATCTTGGATCCACGGTGAACAAATCGCTCTTGAAGCAGATGTCGAAGACAAAGACGATCAAGGCAGATTGCTCAGGTACGTCTATTTGCACGGAGTGATGATAAACGCCGCCATACTGCTGAACGGTCTTGGCAATGCGGTGAATGATGGTCGCAACATGAGGTACAACAGCTATCTCAGTGGCATGCAACGGCGTGCCCAAGATTCTGGTACTGGCATTTGGGATGATCGGGAGCTAAGCGAGGCTGAGGGAGTCCCTCAGGCATCAATTCGAATGGCTTCGTTCACCAGCTGATGACTGCCTCATCAGGAAACACAAGATCGGTCAGCCGATTCAGATCCGTCACCTCTAATTCCGCATATCGGAAGCTGTGGGGCATTGGGATTGCCTCCACCACGATGAGGTGGATGGAAACAGTCGCCCTCGGGATATTTGTGTTCCAACTGACTGATTCACCATTTTGGGTTGCTGTAGTCGGGTTCCTTAGGATGATTCCGATGTTCGCTCTGGGACCGGCGATCGGACTGATCTCGGACAAAGTGAACCGAAAACTTCTTATGGGATTCACATTAGCTGCGCTCTCAGGGGTGTATGCAGTTCTTGCTGGACTCGTTGTCGCCGACTTGATTCAACTTTGGCACGTGTGTGTTGGGGCTGCTCTCGCGGGAATCATGTGGGCAACAGATTTTCCGGTGAGACGCGCCATGATTGGTGACGCAGTCGGATCAGGGGGCATATCGACCGCCATCGGTATCGATATGGCAAGTTCCAATTTTTCACGCGTGATTGGACCTCTCGGTGCCGGCGCATTTTTGGAGTCATTTGGGGTCGAATTCGCGTACCTGACAGGAGCGATTCTTTTCGCACTTGCTTCGATATTGGCCTTCTCACTCCCAGAACTGAAGTCGCAGGAAAACAGTGCCCGCTCCGGCGGAAGTTATTTCGCCAACCTGCTTGAGGGTTTGAAATACGTGAAAGCCGACCGAGTCATCGTCGTCACGCTGATCATCACGATGGTGATGAATCTATTCGGTTTCCCGTATCAGCACATGGTTCCTGTTATCGGCACAGAAGCACTCGTGGTTGGCCCATTGCTGATCGGATTGCTACTTGCAACCGAGGGCGTTGGGGCGACGATTGGATCGCTGGTTATTGCAGTCAAATCTCGACCGGATGCGTACACAAGGATCTACGCATATGGCAGCGTGCTGTTCCTCACCGCGATTCTCCTGTTTTCAATCTCACCCTCTTATGCGGTCGCATTGCCTATTTTGTTCATTGGTGGATTCTCGATGTCAGGATTTGCAACTATGCAGAGCATCATCGTGATTTCCTCCACACCTTCGGATATCCGCGGACGAGTACTGGGAGTGTTGGCCGCATCTATCGGCATGGGACCGTTCGGAGCACTACTGGTAGGCGCACTGGCAGTTTGGCTCGGGGCGAGCATGGCTGTAACAGCAATTGCAATAGCTGGATTGACCCTCACATTTGCATCGCTCATCTACTGGCCTGGGTATCTGAAAACAGCCGTGAATCCAGAAAGATTCTCAGTGCAACGAGCAGGATCGTAGTTTGAGCACTTATTCACTGATTGCCCTCGACATTGATGGCACGATGATTGGTCAGGACAGGGTAGTCTCCAACGATCTAAGAGACGCCATCTCAAGGGTTCAGGACACAGGTGCAGTCGTTTCTGTAGCTACAGGTCGAACTCTTCCACCTGCAGTACGAGTTGCAAAACAGTCGGGTGCGTCAGGTCCAGTTATTTGCTTTCAAGGTGCCATGACGTTCGATCAAAAGCGCAACAAGCCACTGCGACACGTGACCTTGTCTCCGTCGATCGCACGCTCTGCGCTAGAGTCGTTGACTGGCGTTGCGGAACTAATGATGTTCATCGACAACGATGTTTGGGTTGAGACCAAGAGCGAATGGACAAACGGTTATTCTCAACGCATGGAAGTAACCGTTCTAGAGTGCGATTCGTTCAATGAGGTAATTCACAAACGACCGACGGCTATCGTCGGAATCGACGATGAGCAAAAGATAATTCCACTCGTGCAGAGTGTTCGAGCCGCAATTAGTGACCGAGCTATCGTGACACATTCACTTCCGATGTTTTGTGAGATCGAAGCAGTTGGTGCAGGCAAAGACCACGCCGTCAGCGAACTGGCTTCGAGCCTCGGTATTTGTCGTTCTGCCGTGGTCGCCGTAGGGGATGGAAAAGGCGACCAGTCAATGATTGAATGGGCTGGATTGGGAGTTGCTGTGAAAGGTGGGCATCCCGAGGTCGAAGCGATTGCGGATCGAATCATCGAAACACCAGAAAACGACGGTCTTGTCTCTTTGATGCATGAACTATGTGACGAACGATTATTTGCTGGTCCTATCATGAATTCATCAAAATAAAACACTAAAGGATAGTTATTTGAAAGACGTGGTTGTGCTTGGCGGTCTGAATATGGACTTGATCGTCGAGACTCCGAAATTGGCTGGTCCAGGGGAGACCCTGGAAGGCACTCGTTTCTACACAACACCTGGTGGCAAGGGAGGCAATCAGGCAGTTGGTGCTGCGAGACTCGCCGAATCATCAGGAACGGTAAAGATGGTTTCTCGAGTTGGAGACGATAGTTTCGGTACAGAGATGATTGGCTTTCTCGCAAACGAAGGTATCGACACATCGTTCACTCGGATAACTCCGAATATCGCCTCTGGTATTGCGGCAATCTTCATTCTTCCTGACGGTGAAAATACAGTGAATCCCGTCTACGGGGCGAATGCCCTTTGTGACGAACAGCAGGTTTCGGATATTGAGTCGATCATTGATGGAGCCGGGGTGCTCCTTTGCCAGCAGGAAGTGCCACTGGACACGACTCAAGGTGCGATGAAAATCGCCAGGGACGCCGGTGTCCCAGTTGTTCTGGATCCTGCTCCATTCCGTGAAGTTCCTGATGGATTCTATTCAGACGTTTCAGTACTTACTCCAAACCAGGGGGAAGCGTCTTTGATGTCGTCGATTGAAGTTGTAGACGCCCTTTCAGCTGAAAAAGCCGCGCGAGTGATAAGAAAGACGGGAATCGAGACAGTTATCGTGACTCTCGGTGCAGACGGTGCATGGGTAGAATCCGAGGGTGTGTCCGAGTATCTTCCACCGCACAAAGTTGATGTTGTGGCATCTGTGGCAGCTGGAGACGCATTCAACGGCGGTCTAGGGGTTGGGCTTGCTTCCGGAATGCAACTGATGGACGCAGCCCGTCTCGGGATGGCTTCGGGGGCGCTATCCACGACAAAGGATGGTGCACAGGACTCCATGCCGACCCGAGCTGAAGTCAACGCCTTATTTGGCGTTTAACCCTCACGGACAGTCGTCTCGACTAGATTACTGGTGGCTCTCCCGAAATCTCATCCATTGTTGAAATCCCGGCGGCGTCCATAAGTTTGATCAAGCGCTTGTTGATACGAGCGGGTAAACCAGGCCCCTCGTAAATGAAGGATGTGTACAACTGGACTGCAGAAGCACCGAGGGCGATCAAACGCCAAACCTGCTCGGCGGTAGAAACACCACCGCATGCGATTATCCTCGCCTCACCGTGGACCCTGGCTTGGACGTCAGCAATCATCAACTCGGTGTGTTCAAATAGAGGAGCGCCACTAAGACCCCCTCGCCCGACAGCAAGTTGGTTCGACTCGACCGGGTGAGTATTTGCGACGACAAGTCCGTCCACTCCTGCATCGACAGCCGTTTCTCCGAGTGTGAGGATTTCTCTTCGACTGTCGTCATCTCTTGACCATGGCGGGAGTTTCACGAATAGGGGGACGTTCTTCTTTTCGACGAGTTCTTCGAGTAGAGCCCGCAATCTGCCGGTCTCGTGAAACACTCGCAATCCAGATGTGTTTGGGCTGGAAATGTTGAGTTCGATTCCCGCAGTGAGATCCTGAGAACGTACGAGGCACTCGACTATCTCATCTTCTATGGTTCCAGCGATGCTCAGCATGATTCTGGATTGCTGTTTCTGAACTTTACCTAGACGTTTCAGAGCTGGTTCAAGTCCGGCTCCCGGGAATCCCATCGAATTCATGACCGCCTCACGATCGGGAACACGAATCATTCGAGGTTTTGGGTTTCCAGGTCTTGCAGATAACGTGACCGTTCCACCGGTAGCAAATCCAAAACCGAGAGATAGGACAGAGCGAAGGACTTTGCAGTCTTTATCGAACCCGGCGGCCAGTCCCAACGGGCTTGGTAGGGCAATGCCCGCCAGGTCAGTTTTGAGTTTTAGATTTCCGATCCCGTTCCCCAAATTGAACGCTGACCACGCGATTGGAGTCGACAGTACCGTTTCCGTCAGTTTGTGTGCACCTTCAGGTGGAAGACGGAAAATAAATGGTCGGAATATTGAGCTGTAGATACTCGTGGTTTTTGTCCTCGGCTAAACCATGAACACCCGTAAATCGAGTGTTCAGTTTGGTTGATTTGCCTAATCCAGCCGTAAGATGTTAATCGCTCCCTGTCAGATTCACGACAGTAGTATGAGCTAAGTTGGATAGATAGATGGCCCTCGAATTTCACATAGGTGATCCGCAAAACCCGAAAGGGCATGCTCTGATCTATTTTCAGGATGGTCAGGACCCTGACAAGGTTGGTGCATCCTACGTCGTGATGCTGCCGGTATCTGTCGACATTGGCAAGTACGTACCGCCGTTCCTCGCCGGGCAGGTTGAACAACTCGGATCGGGCGATATGTCATCCTTTGCATTTCCACCTGCCCCAGAACTCGTCCCGTCGGAAAAATGGATTAAAGAGACTGCCGAGCACAGGCAAGATGATTTGATCTTCGGAGGCGTTGTGAACTTATCCGATGTCACAGCGCTTATGGCAACCGTCGCAGATATCGCTGGTGAATACGGGGATCTTTACGAGCGGTTATCTGAAAGCACGATCGCTAGTTCAGAACCTGTAAACGCCGTTGAAGAGCCACCTGAGCAGTTGGAAGACGTCAACGACGTTATGTATGGCTTGATGTCCGAAACCGATCTACTCACCGAACTAACAACTCTGCTTGGGCGCCTGCAATACGCGTCGAGTGGAGGTGACCTGGCATCTGCTTCGGAAGCAGAATCGAAAATACGTGCGATATCCAAACACGTTCCAGAAAATCGACAAATCGGACAACTGCTCGAAACCGCGTTGGAAAACACCGAGAACTCAGCCCGTAAATCGCAGCTTTATCTCGAACGTGCATTTGCTATGTATCGAGAGGATTACACCCGAGTCCACGCGTTGGAAGAAGAGATTTCTGGGCTCTAGAGAGCTGTTTAGCCTAACGCTGTCTTGAGCTGGTCCACAGTGATGTTCCCACCACTGGCGACCAACACAACTCGTTTGCCCTTGAGTTGGTCCTTCAGTTTGATTGTAGCTGCCAATGACGCTGCGCCTGCGTGCTCAACCAACGTTCGCGTTGCATCTACATAGACCCGGATCGCGTTGAGAATCTCAGAATCATCGACGAGTTCAAACTGAGTTAAGCGTTCACGAAGTATCGATATTGGAAGCTCGTACGCTCCTTCAGTCGCGAGTCCCTCAGCAATCGTATTCATCTTGATCGTTGAAAACTCACCGGTCTTCCAGGCGTGGTGCGCTGCTGGCGCACCAGCAGATTGGACACCAATCATGTGGGTTTGAGGCGAAACTTCATTCATTACGATGCAAGCGCCACAAGCCCCTGATCCTGCGCCAACCGGCACGATCATCACGTCAATGTTTTCCAGGTCCTCGTGCACTTCCAGTGTGTAGGTTCCTACTCCGGCAATTAGATCTGGTTCGTTCGCGGCATGAACGAATCTGTATCCACGCTCTTCGGCAAGCGATTCAGCCAACTCTTTTGCGCGTTCGAACACATCTCCACGGAACAGCAATTCCGCCCCAAGGGCCTTGATAGAGGCCGCTTTAGCAGGATTTGCTCCTTCGGGTAGCACCATCGTGCATTTAGCACCGAATAGTCGAGCCGCGTAAGCAATCGACTGACCGTGATTCCCGGACGATGCTGAGACATATCCACGAGCGCGTTCTTCTTCAGGCGCTTTAGAGATGAGGTTTATCCCACCTCGAACCTTGAACGCCCCGAGCAACTGGAAGTTTTCATGTTTGACCCAAACATCCGCATCCAGCAACTCTGAAAGAGCAGGGTAGAACCGAAGTGGAGTCCGATGGACCTTGCCTTCGATGGCCTTGGCAGCGGCTTGAATATCCGAAAAGGTGGGCGGAATGAGGTTCATTTTGAAAAGACTGGTGGACTATGAGCTTGGATCTAAATATACGCATGGTTGGTGTTCCCACGCCCGTTCATCGAATGAATTGACACCGTTTTCATATTCAGAGGAGTAACCTTCTCTCACGATCTCCGGTGAATTCTGGATGATCCCCGAAGCAAATGGCATCAATCGATAACACAGACCGCGAGACACCGTCTCAGTCCCCAAAGGGTGACCCACCTTTTGGAGCGTTGGGTCGTGCCTTCGTTCACACGTTCGAAGCTGTTATCCGAAGTCGAGATTTCCGCATGCTTTGGCTCGGCATGGTTCTTGCCATGGGTGGGTTCCAGATGCAAATGGTTGTTCGCGGAATCCTCGTATACGACATCACCGGAAATGCCGCACTTACTGGCCTCGTTGGTATCGGTTTCGCGCCCAGTCTGTTCTTCGTGTCGCTGTACGGAGGTGTTCTGGGAGATCGAGTCGAACGAAGGCTGTTAATACAGTTCTCTCAAGGAATGAACGGTCTATTTGCCGGGTTGGTGGCGGTTCTTCTCTTCACAGACGTTCTGGTCTGGTGGCATTTGTTCTGCGTGTCGGTCGCGCAAGGAGCGATGTTTGCACTTCAAATGCCAGCTCGACAGGCGGCCATTCCATCCTTGGTCGAAAAAGAACAGTTGCCAAACGCTTTCGCTCTGAATGCTATGGCTATGAGCATCATGACCCTGATTGCTCCCGCAATTGGTGGAGTTCTTTATGAACTCATCGAGCCGAAAAACGTATACATCATCGTATGTGTCGTGATGCTTAGTGCCGTCGTCTTTACGGGAATGGTTCCCAAGATGTACCCGAAAATATCTGACGATAAACCGAGCATGGTGGACAGCGTTGTTGCCGGATTCAAGTACATCGGGCGCAACAAGATTGTTCTAAATCTGATGATCTACAGCGTCGTAATTGCTCTACTTTCTATGCCTTTCCGGATGCTCGTGCAGGTATATGCAAAAGACGTTTATGGATCAGAGCCATCCCAGGTTGGAATGTTGTTGACTGCACTCGGTCTTGGTGGGTTAGTTGGGACAGTTTCAATCGCCAATTTGCGAGAAGGACATAAGCGTGGATGGATTGTCCTTGGCGGAGCATTCGTCGCTGGTCTTTCTCTCGCACTCATTGTCGGAGTTCCGTACTACTTCGCCGGTGTAATTGGAATGGTAGGAATGGGGCTTGCCGAGCAAGCTCGCTGGGCACTTGGGCAGAGCTTGATGATGGAAAACTCGGATGACGAGTACCGTTCACGTGTCATGAGCGTACTCATGATGACCTTCGGGTTGATGCCTGTTGGATTATTGCCTTTGGGATTTGCGATAGAAGAGTTTGGTGCAAGGCCGGCAGTCGGGGCGACCGCTGCACTGCTCCTCGCTTTTGCCACGCTTTCAATTTTCATAATGCCGAAACTTCGACGGCTGTCTTAGTCTCGTTTTATCAATCGCCAGTTTTTTTCGGGTGTAAGCTTTGAGCCTCACTTGGCTTCCTCTCCCGAAATAAAAGACGATAGTTCTCCGCGACCATCACCGACATTACGCCGGGAATCTTCTTTCAGATCAAGAACTTTCTCCTCACTGGCGGTAGTCGACTTCCGCTACTTGTGGCTCAGCATGCTGTTGCTAATGGCCGCCTTGAACGTCCAAATGCTTGCCCGGGGATATCTGGCATGGGAGTTGACGCACTCTCCAATCGCGGTTGTTGCCGTCGGTGCAGGATTCGCACCACCAGTGCTGCTTCTTTCGCTTTACGGAGGCGCGGTCGCCGACCGATATTCTCGGAAGAAGATCATTCAACTGGGACAAATCGGGATGCTTGTGATCACTGTGTTCATCGCAGTCTCGATTTCGACAGACACGATCACGATTTATCACCTGATCGGCGGATCGGTTAGCCAGGGAACGATATGGGCTTTCTTAATGCCCGCTCGACAGGCGATCGTATCTCAGCTTGTAGACGACGAACACTTGACTAATGCCATCGCTCTGAATGCTTCTGGGATGTCACTAATGACGCTCGCTGCACCGGGCATCGGCGGACTTATTTACGGTTTTGGTGGTGCGGCAGCGACGTACTACGTGATCGCCGGGCTCACATTCGCCGCCATGGTCATCATGGGTATGGTTCCTTCCGTAGCTCCAGTGGCGTCGAAGGCAAGGCGGATGTGGCGCGACATACTCGAAGGGATTGCGTACACAAGGCACAATCGCACCGTGCTGTGGTTACTGATAGTCGCCTTGAGCACTGCTCTGTTGGCGATGCCGTTCCGAACGCTGATGCCGGTTCAAATTGAGGAAGTGTTCAAGATGGAGGTTGAAGCTCTCGGTCTTCTGATGAGCATGATCGGCGTTGGGTCACTTATCGGTTCTCTGGTTATTGCGAGCCTGTCCAAGAACAACCATCGCGGATGGGTGCTTCTGGCCACCAGCATGTTGTCGGGTGGTGCAATTATTCTCGCCGGACTCACGACCTCTTACGCCTTAGCCGTCGTCATTATGTTGATACTCGGACTGGGAGACTCCGGTCGGAGGGCACTCAACTCATCGCTGATCATGGAACAAACCGAAGACGAATACCGTGGCAGGGTGATGGGCGTCTACATGATGAATTTTGGTCTTATCCCGCTTGGAGCAATCCCACTTGGATTCATAGCGTCGAGTTTCGATGTGAGGATTTCGTTCGTTACCGCAGGAGCACTGCTTTTCGCAGCAGCTATCGGATACACCGTGCTAACTGACAAAGTACGTAAGTTGTAAGTTGCAGCCAATCGTGCGCGTCGATCAGACGCCTTCCGGTTAGAATTTCAGCTTACTAACACGCTCAGGAAACCCCCAACTCCATGCCAATAAAGGTTCTCAGTGACGATCTCGCTTCACGCATTGCTGCTGGAGAAGTTGTTGAGCGACCTGCATCCGTAATAAAGGAACTGGTCGAGAATTCCATTGATGCCGGCAGTAGTCGCGTTGTGATTGAACTCGTCGACGGTGGTGCTAAATCGATAACTGTGACCGACAACGGTCACGGTATTCCGGCTGGCGAATTACCTTTCGCGTTTGAACGATTTGCGACGTCCAAGATCGATGAGAATTCAGACTTAATTGCCATTGGCACGCTCGGATTCAGAGGTGAAGCCCTGCCATCGATCGCGTCGGTATCAAGAGTCACTGCCGTCTCGCGGTCGGTGGAATCTGATTCTGGTGCTCGTTTGGTGATCGATTTCGGAGACAAGCACTCTCTGGAGAAGACCGGTGCACCTGTCGGAACAAGGATTCAAGTGGATGGATTGTTCCAAAACGTGCCAGCGCGACTCAAGTTCATGGGTTCCCCAGGCAAGGAAGTATCGAGAGTCCAAGCGATGCTCGGCTCGCTGGCTCTTGTTTACCCGGATATCGCATTCACCTTGGTCTCTGATTCACGTGAAAGATTGAAGACCACAGGGACGGGAAAGCTGGAAGACGCTGTTCGATCTGTGTACGGATCAAAGATTGCTGATCAAATGCTTTCCCTCGAGCCTGAAGAACAGTCAGCATTTTCGGTGGATGGACTTATCAGTTCACCCTCAATAAACCGATCCAACCGAAACTACATAACTCTCGCGGTGAACGGTCGGACGATTCAGTCACGACGTCTTACATACGCGGTCGAACAGGCCTATCACGGGTTCTTACCCGAACGGCGATTTCCAATTGCCGTTGTTCGAATCCAAACACCACTCTCCGATGTTGATGCGAATGTTCATCCGGCGAAATCCGAAGTTCGATTCTTACGAGAGGACCTCGTGTACGCACTGGTCCAACGATCAATCCGAGGATTGCTGAATGCGTCAGCTCCGGTGCATGAGCTCGGAATCGGACGTACGAGTGGTGTGGGACTTCTTAGACCAGTAGACGGGTCTACCCCTGGTTCGCGAGCCGCTATGTCCTCAGGGTCCGTCAGCACGTGGCCAACTCCTGCAGAACCCGTTCAGAGTGCATTGGATCATGAAAATGTCACAAAGAATGAATCGAGTAATGCAACTGAGTCAGGATCATTCAGTGGTACCCCGCGAGAAACACTCCCTGTGTTACGTGTCGTCGGGCAGACACACGAAACATATATCGTTTGCGAAGGTCCCAAGGGAATATATCTCGTCGATCAACACGCAGCTCACGAACGAGTGACCTACGATCAATTGCAGGATACTTTCTCGAACCGGTCCCCTGATTCGCAAGCATTGCTGGAACCTGCCGTCATAGAGTTGGCGCCGGGAATGTTGACCGTTGTCCAAGAGCACTTGGAAGAGCTGGGCAAAGTTGGTTGGGATGCCGAGATATTCGGAGCCAACTCGATTGTCATTCGGTCGATACCCGGTGCACTGTCAACCCGCGCAAGCAGCGATGGGGCTGGACAGGTGTTCATCAACGTGTTGGACGAACTTACTCAGGGTGGTACGGGGCAATCCTGGGTTGATCGAATGCTTGCCACGGTGGCGTGTCACTCTTCCGTAAGGGCGGGTCAAACACTACCAATTGAGGACGCAAAAAGCCTGCTCAGACAGCTTGAAAAAACAACCCACCCGAATACTTGCCCACATGGTCGCCCAACTCTCATTCAACTGAGCGTCAACGACCTGGAACGCGAGTTCAAACGCCGCTAAACATTTTTACAACAACGGTTTACCCGCAACTTTGTGAGTGAACTTGTAGACGGTGCTTTGCGCCGCGCCGCACACGTACACCGTTTTCATATCATCGCCACCAAACGCGAGATTGGCTGGTTTCCAGCTCGGCAGGTGGTAGAGATCAATCAACTCACCATCAGAAGAAACATAAGCGATAGCTTTTATCCCCGGCAGTGTTTGGAGAATGTTGCCTTCTGAATCAATCGCCATGCCGTCAGGGCTGCCTGGATCTCGGAATCGTCTGATCAGGCTCTGGTCGATCAGAGCACCTGAATCGTCGAATGTAAACGAGACCAGTCTTTGGGCGCGACTTTCGGAGACATAAACCGTGTGCTCGGACGCCAGGGCAATTCCGTTAGGGTAGGCGAGATCGTTTGCAAATGCGGAAACCTCCCCTGATGGATTGACCCTATAAACAGGACTGATTGCGGGGTCGGGCGCAGGGCGTCTAATCGGGTCGGTGAATAGCAAGTCCCCCGTTGGCAGGAAACAAAGATCGTTAGGTCCACCAAAACTGGTTCCATCGAATTCGTCGATAAAAACGTCGACCGAACCCGAGCGAGAGACGTGCAGTATGGACTTGAGTCCGGCATCCGCAACAAACATTTCGCCTGATGAGTTGAACGCGATTCCATTAGGGCGTCCACCAGTTTCAGCTACTGTTTCTACTTGACCCTGGGGGGAAACCCGTAACACTTTTCCGTCATCTGCACTCACCAGGTACAGCAGTCCGTCCGGCCCAACAGCGGGACCTTCCGGAGTTGGAATATCCGAAGCAAAGATCGAAAAATCGTCTGGGTAATGTGTGAGGTCTTGTTCCATCTCGAACAGTACGATATTCGTGACCCTTCATTAGTTCAAGCGCGAGAATCGTGTTAGTGATCAAAGAGTTGTGGAATCACCGGGTTGAAAATAGAATTATTCGTACCAACCGACTAGTCGGTCGGTAAGGTCAATAACTTGCAAGGGCGACCCACACTGGCTACCGCATCAAGCGACCAAAGAGAAAAGACTCGAGAGCGTATTCTCGAAGCGGCAGCAGCTGTATTTGCCGATCGTGGGTATCACGATGCACTCGTCGATGAAATCGGCGACAGAATTTCACTTTCCAAGGGCGGACTTTATTTCCATTTCCCGAGTAAAGAAGAGCTCTTCTTCTCGGTGATAGATCGACTCGCAAACAAGCTCGTTTCAAAGGCAGAAAAAGCAGCCGGGAATCAGGATTCCTCGGTAGATGCCGCCTCAGCAGCTCTAAGAGAAGTTCTGTTTGCTCTCTCTCGACAAAAAAGACTCGCGAGGATCCTTATGACCCAGGGTTACTCGATGGGAAATTCGTTTGCTAAAAAGCGAACCGAGGTATTCGATCGATTTGCCGATGTCATTCAGGTTCATCTGGATAGTGCTGTTGCTGAAGGAACGATTCCTGAAGTTGATAGTCGCCTCGCCTCCAGGGCTTGGCTTGGGGCGATGAACGAGATCGTTGTCCACTGGTTGTACTCAAATGGACCCTCGCCGCGCGAATGTGCCGACGATCTGAATGCTCTGTTACTGCGATCGGTCGGAGCTGTATCAATCAACGAATCGGACAGTCGATCATGAGCACCGGGGCTAGCAGTCAAGACCTGAGACTCGTGCAACGTATCGCAGTATTTTTCGAAGCGATCAAATTTGAACACTCGGTTTTCGCACTCCCTTTTGCAATCGCTTCTGCTTTTTTGATCTCTGGTGGTTGGCCCGACTGGATACTGTTTCTATGGGTGTTGATCGCGATGTTCGGCATGCGAACCTTCGGCATGGCCGCAAATAGACTGATCGATGCGGAGATCGACGCTCGTAATCCTCGAACGGCTTCGAGAGCAGTGCCAGCAGGACTTATTAGCCGGCGAGCGATGCTCGGCTACATGGCGGTTTTCGGTCTGATTTTCATTGCTGCAACGTCCCAGCTTGATCCCGTTACGTGGTTCCTCGCGCCTATACCGCTAGCCGTCATGATCTTTTACCCGTACATGAAGAGATTCACCTGGCTGGCACACTTCGGAATGGGAGCGGTATATCTGATAGTTCCCCCGGCAGTTGCCCTTGCGATTACGGGCACAATGCCGTTTGGATTCGTGCTGATTGGTCTGGGTTCTATGCTGTGGGTAGCGGGGTTCGACATCCTCTACGCCACCGCCGACATGGAAGTTGATAGACAACAAGGTCTACATTCGATCCCGGCGCGTTTTGGTCTCGTCACCGCATTGAACACCTCAAGAGCGGCGCATTTGATTGCTGTTGTTCTCCTTGCGGAAGCCGGACGCTCTCTCGGTGCCAGTCCGTGGTTCTTTGCTGGTGTTGCTGTTGCTGCAGTATTGCTCGCGTATGAGCAGTCACTTGTGAAAGCGAACGATTTGTCCAAACTGAACATGGCATTCTTCACTATGAATGGAGTGATTGCCGTTGTGTTCGGAGCATTAGTTGTTATTGGAGAGGTGTTCTGATGGGACGATACATCCTGGGAGTCGCCGGTGCGTCCGGTGCTCCGTATACCAGACGTGTGCTCCAACAACTACTTGAGCTTGGACACGAGGTGTTTGGTGTGGTCACAGATGCTGGCCGTAAAGTGCTCGATGTAGAAGAGGGAATAACACTAACCGGCAACACCGAGACAGACAATGCTCCGCTGCTCGATTGGGCTCAGGCGACCGAAGCACCAGGGAAACTGACCCTCCTTCACCACAAAGATGTTGCGTCACCGATCGCGAGCGGGTCGTTTGTGACTGATGGCATGGCGGTTGTCCCATGTTCAGGGGGAACCCTGGGCAGGATTGCACACGGTATTTCAAACGGACTTCTCGAGCGAGCGGCAGACGTTTGCCTCAAGGAGAGAAGAAAGCTGGTTCTGGTCCCTCGAGAAATGCCCGTCAGCCTGATTCATCTCAAAAATATGACTGCCGTAACTGAAGCTGGCGGGATTGTTCTACCCGCTTCTCCCGGTTTCTATCACCGGCCGGAGAGCGTCAACGATCTCGTAGACATGGTCGCCGGTCGAATACTTGCCTCACTGGGCATCGAGTCACCAGTGATGAAGCCGTGGATGGGTCCTGAACCTGCCACATATTCCGAAGAAGGGTCTTAGTTGGCATTCACCGATCTCCAATCTTTCCTGGAACTTCTTGAAAAAGAAGGCGAACTTCACAGAGTCACGGAAGAGGTTGACGCTGAACTTGAAGTAACCGAAATCGCCACTCGGGCGGTAAAAGAAAAGCTGCCGGCGTTGTTATTCGAGAACGTAAAAGGTGCTAGCTATCCGCTTGTCATCAACTCGATGGCAACGATGCGGAGAATCGAGTTGGCGCTAGGTCGTCCACCCGAGGCTCTCGGTGAAGAGATTGTCCGGTTCATGGAAGACGTGAATCCACCGAGCCTTGGCTCGTTTTGGCGAAACAGGTCGACTGGTTGGCGGCTGCTAAAAATCCGGCCTAAATCTGTCCGGCGCGCTGCAGTCCAACAGCATGTTGAAGATCCGCACCTATCCGAACTACCGATCCTCAAATGTTGGCCTGAGGATGGTGGCAGGTTCGTGACTTTGCCGTTGGTAATGACTAAAGATCCTCGCACTGGCGCAGGGAACATGGGCATGTACCGAATGCAGGTCTACGACGATCGAACCACCGGAATGCACATGCAAATCCAAAAGGGCGGTGGTTTCCACTACCAAACCGCAGAAAAAATGGGTAATCCATTGGATGTAGCGGTAGCAGTTGGAGGCGACCCGGCGTTGATTATGGCTGCGATCATGCCGTTGCCCGAAGGTCTGGATGAAGTTGCATTTTCAGGAATTGTCAGAGGTCAGCGTACCCCTTTGACGAAAGCGAAGACCGTCGATTTGAAAGTTCCTGCACACGCTGAGTTCATATTCGAGGGCGTTCTAAGACCTCGAGTGCGTCGACTCGAAGGGCCGTTTGGTGACCATTTTGGCCACTACTCAGCAGCCGGTGAACATCCTGTATTTGAGATCAATAAGGTCACGCACCGTAAAAACGCCATCTACCCCGCTACGGTGGTCGGCAGGCCTCCGCAAGAAGACAGGTACCTCGGTGATGCTTCTCAGTTGGCTCTCACCCCACTGGTCACTCTCATTCGCCGAGAAGTCAAAGATATGTGGGCGTACTACGAGGCAGGCTTCCATAACTTGTTAGTCGTTTCGGTGGATCCCAGGTATGCGAGAGAGCCGATCAAAACTGCGCTTGGTCTGTTGGGTGAGGGACAACTGTCACTTACCAAGACCTTGATTCTCGTCGGACCTGACGTGAATCCGCGGGACCGGAGCCAGGTCCTACAGGCGATTCGACGAAACTTCGATGCCGAGCAAGATTTTCATCTCCTCGCTCGCACGGCAGCTGACACTCTAGATTTCACTGGTGCAAGCCTCCACAAAGGGTCAAAGATGATCCTCGACGCCACAGCCAGCAACGGCACCAACGGTGAACCGATGGCAGTTGCACTCCCTGCGAATCTTTCGAGCATCGCTTCAGGTGTGCTCAAGCACCGTCTCGTCGGCAAAACATTACTTGTGGTCCAGACGGATGGAAATGCTCGAGACGTGGTCGACAAACTGGTTGATAGTCCGTTGCTAGGCGGAGTGAAACTGGTTGTGGCAGTTTCAACGGACGTCGATATCGATGATGATGAAAATCTTCTCTGGGGAATATTCACCAGGTTTGACGCAGTCCGGGACGTGACATTTTCGAAACAAGAATTCCGAGGTATCGCACCTGTTTATTCCGGTGTGCTTGGAATCGACGCTACCTGGAAAACCGGCTATCAGGCGCCGCTCGTTATGGATCCTGATGTAGTGAAGAAAGTGGATTCAAAATGGTCCAAGTACTGGAAGTAGCCGACCCAAATCTCAAGGTCGATCTGAACCTACTTGACAAGCGATTGTTCCCAATCTGGGACAAGGTGCAGGCAGGTGAACGACTAAGCCCCGACGAAGGTGTAACCCTCCTACAGTCGGACGATATAGCGGGTGTCGGTCGGATGGCCGACTTTGCAAAAAAACGGGTGACGGGCGACAAGGTTTACTTCGTGCTCAATCGCCACGTTAACCCGACGAACATTTGCGTTCTGAGTTGCAAATTCTGCGACTTCGCCAAAAAACCGGGCGACGCTGACGCCTACGAAATGACCATCGAGGAAATCCTAGATCATGTCGATGACGACATCCACGAGATTCACATCGTCGGAGGCCACCATCCAACATGGCCTTTCGAGTACTACGTCGACATGGTCAAAGCGATTCATGAGAAGAATCCCAATGTTCAGATTAAGGGTTTCACGGCGTCAGAAATCGATTATTTCCAGCGCAGATGGAAAGTAACCCCCGAAGAATCGCTTGCAATCCTAAAAGAGGCGGGACTCCAATCCATGCCCGGAGGTGGTGCGGAGGTGTTCTCATCACGTGTCCACAAGATCCTATTACCGGGTAAGGCAAACGCTGATCGATGGGCAGATATCCACAAAATCGCCCACAAGATGGACATCCCAACCAACTGCACGTTGTTATATGGACACATCGAGTCGTTCGAGGAACGGATTGATCACCTGGTGCGTTTGAGGAATATCCAGGACGAAACTGGTGGGTTCCTTGCATTTATCCCGCTGGAGTATCAGATTGGTATGACCAAGCTTCGTCCACGACACACACCTGCAATGGACGATCTGAAGATGATCGCTGCGGCGCGTCTCATGCTCGACAACATCAAGTACATCAAGAGCTACTGGGTGATGCTCGGTGAAGCAACGGCAAGCGTCGGGCTCAACTTCGGTGCAAACGATCTTGATGGCACGATAGGTAAAGAACGAATTGCTCACGCAGCGCTTGCTGAGTCTCCAGCGGGGCGCGCTCGGGAAAAGATGGCCGCATCCATCCGAGAAGCGAATCGAATTCCTGTGGAACGTGACGCTCTGTACAACGAAATCAAGGTATATGACCACAAGTAGACGACTCCGAATTGGTCACATGACCTATCTCAACTCGGAGGTTTTTTACAGATATCTTCCGCCTGAATCGTGCGAACTCGTGCCATTGCCGCCGCGAGCGATGGCAGAGTCGGTGGCAAAAGGTGTTCTTGATGCTGGACCTTTGCCAATCGCCGAAATTCACAGGCTTGGAAACAAGGTCAATTCGATCGGGAATCTTGGTGTTGCGGCAAATGGACCGGCGCAAAGTGTGTTCTTGTTTTCTGAGGTCCCACCCGGTGAACTCGTTGGATCGCATATTGGGATCACCAAGCACACTGCTACATCGGTGCAACTGCTTCGAGTCTTGCTAAACGATCTTTGGAACGTTCAGGACTACGATCTTGTTGAACTCAACGAATCCCCAGGCGCTAGTTTGATCATCGGTGATCCCGCCTTACAGGAACTGAAGACTACCTCTCATAAATACGTCACCGACCTGGGAATTGCTTGGAAAGAATTGACCTCTCTGCCGTTTGTTTTCGCTGAATGGGTGATTCGATCAGAAATCGCCCCCGATATGCGTGACGAATTTGAATCTGCTCTGGTGGCAGCGACTCAGGCAGGTGTCGCCAATTTTGATCAGATCGCAACTGCGAGGGCCAACGAAATGATGTCTCACTCTGAAGTTCACACGTATGTATCGAACTTCATCTATGAGTTAGGTGATGAGGAACGTTTGGGGCAACGAGAATTCGCTGCCCGACTCTCTCAGCTTCCCGAATGGCGCCCGAGCGCTGCTGAAGAATTAACCGCTAAATAGGATTCGAACTCTCGATGCTCAAGCAAATTAGTAAAAAAGTATTTGCCGATGAAAGACTTTCTTTCGACGAAGGCTTGTGGCTCCTCGAAGAAGCCGAATTGCTCGATCTTTCGCCGTTAGCGGAGTTTTATCGGCAGAAGCACAACCCGAATAAAGACGTTACGTACGTAATCGACACGAATCTCAACTACACGAATTTGTGCGACGCATATTGTTCGTTTTGTGCGTTTTACCGCACGGACCCCAAAGATCCGTCTGCGTACACGTACACCGTTGAGCAAATAATGGACAAGATCGAGCGAGCCCGTGAACACGGAGTTCGAACCGTCCTGATGCAAGGTGGCCTAAATTCTGAGCTCCAGCTCGATTACTACCTCGAAATGGTGCGCGAGACCACGAAGCGGTTTCCCGATGTAACACCTCATTACTGGTCGGCACCCGAAATCGTCCGTATGTCAGAAGTTTCAGAACTCGACTACGAGAACGTGTTCAAACAACTCTGGGATGCAGGGCAACGCTCGATGCCGGGCGGTGGTTCAGAAATCCTGTCCAACGAGGTCAAGGAAACGGTATCGCGATTCAAACCAAAGAACACCGTCGACCAGTGGACAGAAGTGCACGAAGCTGCTCATAAGGTGGGCTTCAAAACCACCGCAACGATGATGTACGGCCATGTTGAAAAGAACAAGCACATCATCGAATCGCTGATCCACATAAGGAATGTGCAGGACAAGGCATTGCAAAACGGGAACGATGGTGGGTTCACAGCATTTATTCCGTGGTCCTACAAGAAAGACAATACCGCACTCGCAAAAATGGTTGATGAGGAAGCAGGTCCCAACCAGTATTTGAGGATCATCGCGATCTCAAGGATCATGCTCGACAACATCCCTCATATTCAAGCTTCATGGTTCTCAGAAGGCAAGAAAACAGGTCAGATTGCACTTCGTTTTGGTGCCGATGATTTCGGGGGCACTTTGTTCGATGAAAACGTGATGCTCGCAGCAGGTTTTTACAACCGCACGACCGAAGAAGAAGTCAAGGAAATGATCTCTGAGGCCGGTTTTAATCCAACTCAAAGACTCACAAATTACGAACTGGTCGCTGCTGAATAACCAGTTCAGACCCAATTCAAGTAAAGATAAGAGACTTCGATGATCGAAAACAACACCATCGTATTCGGACACAGCCCAGACGCTGATGACGCGTTCATGTTCTATGCGATGGAGAAAAAACAGGTTGAAATTCCCGGGTATTCCATCGCACATCACATGGAAGACATCGAATCATTGAACGAACTTGCGGTGACCGGCAAATTGCCCGTGACTGCGATTTCAGCGGCCCGTTACCCGGATGTCGCTCAGCACTACCGCATCATGTCGTGCGGCTCGTCAATCGGACGCAAATACGGACCAATGGTTGTGTCCAAAACACCAATGAGTGAATCGGACCTGGAAGGTAAGCGTGTAGCGGTGCCCGGACGTTTCACGACATCCTGGTTGCTATTCCAAATATTCGGACCGCAGAATTGCGAGCCAATCTTCGTTGATTTCGACGACGTCGGTTCGACGATCGAAGAAGGAACTGCCGATGTCGGAATCTTGCTCCACGAAGGGCAAATCCTCTACGAGCAACTCGGGTTCCACGGCATTATGAGCCTGGGTGAAAAGTGGCATGAATCGACAGGGTTGCCAATTCCGTTGGGGGTTGATCTGGTAAGCCGCCATCTTGACTCAGACCTTCAACAAACGATCGCTGACGCTTCGTTGGCAAGCATCAACTATGCTCGTGCAAACGAGGATGAAGCCCTGGGCTACGCTCTTGGCTTTGGACGAGGAGTGAGTTTCGAAGACGGCAAACGATTCGTTCGAATGTACGTCAACGACGATACCGTAGACATGGGGGATGAGGGCAGGGCGGCTCTTGAGACCTTGTTTGGAAAAGCTCTGGAGCGTGGGGCCTTAACCGAGATGCCTCAATTGGACATCATCCAGGCGAAATAGCTCTACTGGTTGTTGCCGTCTAGGGCAGATTCAAGTTCGTTTAGCGTGAATGGCTTTGGTATGAACTTGTCCGCTCCGAGCGTCAGTAAACCTTCGAGCTCGTCAGGACGGGCGTGAGCACTCATGACGATGACGCGGTTTGGACGGTCGACCGTGCCTTGGCGGATCTCTTTCAGGACCTGGTAGCCGTCGATCTTCGGCATCATCAAGTCAAGAAGAAGAACCTCGTACGAATTCTCACCCATCGACGACAGGGCTTGCTCGCCGTTTTTCGCCACGTCTACATCCTCGATGCCCAGTTCTTCAAGCATCGCAAGAACTGCATCTAGCGTCGAGTGGTCATCTTCGGCTACTAGCGTGCCCAAATTGACCTCAATATTGGCTCTGTATATGTCGCTGACTTCTTCACTTCGACTCAATGATGCGGATTTTCAACCGCTGATGCGTACCAGTTTCTATTAGGAACCTCGGGTATTTACATTTCGTTGCTATTCAAACAGCGCACTTCTCAGTTGGTCAAGCTTGAAAGGCTTGGAAAGTACTCGATCAATTCCTAAATCCCCATAATGAGACTCTTCAACGGGGTTGGCGAGACCTGTCATCAACACGACACGTTGCGGTTTGGATATTTCCGGGTCACGATTTCCGTGACAAGCTAGCTGAGAGGATGTGAAGTATAAGTT
>JAYQWG010000015.1:31837-51734 GCA_038150225.1 Chloroflexota bacterium | reverse complement strand
TGGCTTGTTCCGCCATTTCAGTTTTCCTTGATTACATTCGTTTCGTCGAAACAAGGTAAGCGTTCTGGAAATCATGATCCAAACGCTTCACATCAGTGTTTTTGAATGGCTATTTCTAATTAGGTCGTTCGTATGTGGGTGGTGCCGTACGAGGTGGACTCGGCCACGGTCGCACCCAGCTCTCCAGACCAAAGGTTGGATCCTGAGACATGTCGCCGTTCTGAGCCAGACGATCGTCCATGCTCGACTCGATGGATGCCATCAGTTCCTGCGTAAGTTCAGTTTCCAATCGGCGAGCGATATCGGAGAACTCAGCGTTTTCATAAAGATTCACTTGCTCGTCCGGGTCATTGAGCATATCGAACAGCAAAGTCTCGCCTGTCCGGTACTTGTGCAACTTGTAACGACCATCGAAGTTCATCCAGCCATCGCTAAGGAGTCCAAAAATATTGTCTCGCCCTGAGATTCCTGGCATACCGTCGCCGGGCAACGGTCTGGCATCGTACCAATCAGGTTGGTCAACTCCTGCCCATGCCAGCATCGTCGCTGTCACGTCTCGAAGTTCAACAAGACCTTCCTGCGTTTGACCAGCTTCAATACCCGGTCCCATGGCTGCCATCGGCACTCGAATAGCGGATTCGTAGAAAGATGCTTTTCCGATGAGGTTGTGATCGCCAAGGTAATCGCCGTGGTCCGACGAAATAATCACATAGGTGTTTTCGAGCAATCCCTTCTTCTTGAGGGCGTCGATTATTGCTCCGACCTCGAAGTCGATCTGTTGAACGAGACCAGAGTAGTGGGTTCGAATCTTGTGCTTCGATTCGTCCGTGAACTCCGAGTAGTCGACACCATTCCACGGTCGTCGGTTTCCTTCGACGTTTCCTTTTCGTAGTTGCGGGGTGTGTCCCGGTACCTCAGGAACTGCTTCGGGGATTTTCGACTCATCGACGTCTTCCAGGAACCTTTCGTCCGGATCATACGGACAATGCGGTCCGGGGAATCCAACCATTAGCGCAAATGGCTGATCGGCACCGTAGTCATCAATAAATTTCACAGCCTCTGAGCCGACGAACCTGTCCCATGAGTGCTCCCACGGCACATTGTGAATAACGGCGCCTTTGTTCTCGTGGTAGCCGTCCATCTCGTTGCCGTGCATTTTGTGCAGATCATGACGTTTCAGGTAGTGGTAGTAGTCATCACGTACTTCGAGCCACCGCTTGTCTTCACAGATAACCCGGTACTGGAATCCTCTTCGCTCGTCCCACGGGTAGAAGTGCATCTTGCCAATTCCAGCCGTGTAATAGCCGTTTTCGCCAAGAATTTCAGGCCAAGTTCGTAAACCTGCATCGCGCCAATCAGCACGCAGGTTGTGTAGGTTGCCCATCACACCGTTTCGCATGGCGTTCATGCCAGTTAGCAGAGCTGTGCGCGCAGGAACACAAATTGGTGACGCGGAGAACGAGTTCGTAAACCTGACACCGTTCTCAGCAATCGAGTCGATGTTTGGAGTTTTCAGCCAATCAGCGCCGTTAAATCCGGCGAAGTCTGAGCGGAACTGATCTGGAAACAGGAAGACGATATTCGGTCGGTCTGACAAGGCTTATCTCCGGCATGCAATCAGGTGACGAATCGCCACCCGTAAAAGTCTTGCCGCAGATTAGACCAGCGCAACGAACGTTTCAAACGCGAACGATATTTAGCGCTAAAAGTATTTATGAGGTCGAGCCGGGCTCTTCGTCAGAACCTTCGCGCGCAGAGCCCATAGCTTCCAACAAAGCTTCAGGATCTTTCGATGCGATAAATGTTGTTGTGGCGTTCGGCTCCGATGAAGTCGTGAGTTCGATCCCCGTATTTACACCAAGGACGCTCCACATTTGGATATTGCCTTGTTTAGACGCTACCCGTGTCATTCGTGATTTAGGTTGTGCAACCGTAGCCGACACGATCGAGCCCAGAGATATCGTCTTCGATTTCATTCCGAGAGTGATCTTCAGGTTATCTTCGTCGACTCGGATGTTGAGCGTTGTGTAGTTCAGCATTACAAACAGGGTGATTACACTGCTCGCAGCGAAGGCGAGGTAAAAGACAACGGCATTGGTTCCGGTGACAAGTGGCTCGTCCACGAGTCCTTTTACGGCAACACCCGTCAATATTCCACCTGAAGCTCCAAGCATGAGTCCAAGAAAACCCAGGGTTCGTCCGGAAGCTCGGACACTTTCGAAATAGTCTTTTGGATTAGTCATCGTTGTTTCTATGAAATCGGAATCACCGGCAGCACAAGATGTGATGGGTGTTCTGAATCATGGTAAATCGTCTGGTGCGCAACACGAAGCTCGGCATCCGACCAGTAGTCCTTGCCAGTGTTGTGATTCCGGTCGAAGTTCGGAAAATCCGAGCTTGAAACCGAAAGCCTGAGCTTCTGTCCTGGCTTCAATCGACAACCGATCGGGTTCAACTTAATCTCGTAGTCGTAGATCTCGTTCGGCGTGAGTAGTTCTGGATTCTCGTAACCGTTGCGGTACTGCGCACGCATGATTCCATAGGTCAGATTTACCGCAAGACCGTCTTCGTAAACAACGGAGAGTTTTGCGGTCCAGTCGGTGTCAGGTCCGTCAGTCTTTGCCCAGAGTTTCAGTCGCACCGGACCAACCACTTCAAGTTCTTCATCTGCAACTGGCAAGTCATAGACGAGAATGTCCTTGCGATGATCATGTGGCGACTGATCGACCGGGGCTGCCTGGGAGTCAGATCGCATCAAACTCATTACGGGATCACGGGGATCGAAGTCGTACTCATCCGTGCCGGATTCTTCCGCACTGGACTCCGTAGTCGACAGCGAACCATCTCCGTTAGGGGTGTTCGCGTTACCGCCGGAGTGAAGATAGTAGTTCGTGTACTCGGTTCGGGCTAACGGCCACTCGTTTTCGCCGCGCCACTTGTCTTCTCCAAGCACCCACATTTGAACCGGCGCTTCGTCACCAAGCCCGTTGTCGATGCCTTTGAGATCGTAGTCGTACCAACGGGCGATCAAACCTGCATACGTAGCTTCGGCGTCTGATCCGTAATCAACTGGGCCAATCTGTCCTGTGAAATCCGTAGCGTCATGCCCCCAGGGTCCGATGATCAAACGGTGCTTGTCTTTGAGATGCTCGGGACCGTTCTTAGTCAACCCTTCGTAGTGGTCGATCGTTCCAATCAGTCGATCCCACCAACCCGTGATCTGGTAGATCGGGGTTTGAACTTTGTGATGAATGTCACCGAAGTGCTGGAATTCCTTGTTCTGGTTCCGGTGGTATTCCTGAACCTGCGGATTCAGATCTGAGAACACCTGGGAGGGAATATCTCCTATTGGCAACCACCAGATGTACTTGCCACGTTCAACATCGTTCCAGCGCTTGGTCGCTTCGCCAGGAGTTGTGGGGCCATCAGTCCCTTCAGCGCGTCGGCGCATGTCGGCAGCCATCATGTATGACCATTCCAGCCTTCGACCTGTTTCAAAGATTCCGAAATTAATATCGAGAATGTTTTGCGAAATACCGCTGGCGAGGGTTGATGCGAGGCTTGGCGGCTGCGAATCGAGCATCATCCAGATCGCCCACGAAGCGTTCGAGTGCCCCCAGGTCCCGACTCGCCCGTCACACCATTCGAGTTTGGCTGCCCACTCGACTGTGTCGTATCCGTCTTCAGTGTCGTGAGTTTCGGTACGCTCCCGCCACATCCACTCGTACTCACCATCCGAGGCATATCGACCTCGGAAGTCCTGCATCACCACGCAGTAACCGCGTGATGCCAGGTCGGTTGCCGTTTCAACGTAGCGCGGCGTTAGTTTTTGATAGGGCGTACGGCAAACTAACGCGGGATACTTATTGCCGTCGGTCGGGTGATAAACATCTGCACGTAATACGACACCGTCTCGTGTAGTCATTTCTACGTTGCTCTCAACTGCTACATCGAGAGGATTTATTGCCGGGTACTTTTTGTTCGTGGTCATTTGGGATTATCGGTTAATGAATAAGTGAGTCTGAAGGCTAATCGGCCGGCCAGGGAACCTTCATTCCCTCGTCGCCCCAAATGAGGGTGCCATTCCAAGCTTTTGCAGCTTCAATTTCACGTGGTCCTTTCATTTCGGCTGTGGTCAACCTGGCACCAATGTGGACCATCACAAGTTGTTTGACCCCAGCTTCAGCAGCGGTTTCAGCAGCTCCAAGAACCGAAGATGACGCGTCACCGTGTGGATTGCCGTCCATATTGTCGTGAGTCTCCCAACACATCATCATCAGGACATCCGCACCTTTAGCGAGTTCGGTTACCGAATCACAAGGTGCAGTGTCACCGGTGAGAACTACAGAACCATCTGAAGTGTCAATTCTGTAGGCAAGCGAATCGAGATACGGCTGTACGTGATCAGCTGGTGCTGCGGTCACTTCCCAGTTCGCGCCCGACTTGATCAGTCCGGGTCCCATGTTGTGCGGGTCGACATCGGGCTTACTTCTAGGCAGGATTCCACCTCGGTCGGCAAACGTGATTTGCGATGCCGGGTGATGAATACGGGCTTTCCAGTCGTGAGCGAACAATCCGGTGTCTTCGTCGAGAATTCCGTTGGTGAATTCTTCGGTGAGTTTAGGACCGTAAACCTCAAGTGTTTTGTCGGTCGGCACCATTTGGTCCCACCGCGTCAGAATGAAAGTCGGAAAATCTGCGTCGTGATCAAAGTGGTGGTGGGTAAAGAAAACCTTGTCGATATCGGTTGGCGCAATACTGTTCTGCACCAACTTCCACGTTGTTGCAGGACCACAGTCGAAAAGCAGTTTTTCGTCGCCGATTTGAACGACATATGACGATCCAAAACGATCTGGCAACGGGGTCGGGGTCCCACAGCCAATTATGGTGACATCTGGTGTAAGTGGTTTCTTTGCGCCCATGAATGCTCCAACAGCACGACTAGTTTGAACGGGCGCAGATTACACCAACTCCTCGCTGAAACCTGTTTCTGCGGAAGTGATTACCTTCGGAACATCTGCTTGGTTGGAGCAGCTTCGGCTTCGACACCCGCCATTGCCATCTCCATCATTTGGATCATTCGCTCCCTGAACATCACGACCTGATCCATTACAGCCATCACCTCGTCGACCCACTCGGGATCGTCTCGATCAATGTCGACGCGGATCTGCATGTGCCCAACATCAACTCCGGTACCGAGCTGTTTCTGCAATGGAGCCCTGGCACCACCCATTGGCTCATGCAATGTCAGAGTTGCTCGACTTTCACGAGCAGACACAAGATCAATGCCAGCCTTTTCTGCCATCACCCGCATACGAGTTGATTTCATCAACAGCTTGACGTGAGTGGGCATCGGACCGAATCGATCACGAAGTTCTTCGTCAATGTCGTTTATTTCCTCTTCAGAACGCATCCGAGCAAGTCGCTGATATATGGAGAGTCGTTGAGCAAGATCTTCGACGTAGCTGTCTGGAATTCGAGCATCGACACCAATATCGACGCGAACCGTAGAGAATTCGGGTTCGATGGGTTCGGCCGCCTCTTCATCACCTTGATCGGCTTTGAGTTGACGAACTGCGTCGGCAAGTAGCTTCGTATACAGGTCGAATCCAATGGCAGATATTTGTCCGGACTGTTCGGCACCCAGCAAGTTACCAATTCCTCGAATCTCAAGGTCACGAAGGGCAATTTGGAATCCGGCTCCAAGCTCGGTGGCGGCAAGAATGGTGTTGAGCCGTTGTTCAGCCTGTTCGGTCAGTTGCTTCGAGCGCGGAACCATCAGGTAGGCATACGCTCTGTTAGTCCCACGTCCAATTCGACCACGGAGCTGATAGAGCTGCGACAGACCAAACATGTCAGCGCGATCGACGATCAGCGTGTTTGCGTTCGGCAGATCAATTCCCGATTCGATAATGGTCGTACAAAGCAGGACGTTGAACTCCTGGCGATCAAATGCGGCCATCACCTGCTCAAGCTCGTCTTCAGCCATTTGACCGTGACCGATTTGAACCTGGGCCTCAGGAACTAGCTTCTGGATCCGATTACCGACTAGCTCAATGTCTTTCACACGGTTGTGAAGATAGAAAACCTGCCCGCCACGATCTAGTTCTCGAAGGATGGCTTCACGAATGAGGTCATCGCTGTCTTCTGAGACATAGGTCTTGATCGGCAAACGCTCCTCTGGTGGAGTTTCGATTGTGCTCATGTCCCGCACGCCTGAAAGTGACATGTGGAGCGTTCGGGGAATCGGTGTTGCACTTAGGGTCATGACATCGACCTGGGTTCGTAAACGCTTTAGGCGTTCCTTATGACCGACGCCGAACTTATGCTCCTCGTCAATGATCACAAGACCAAGATCTTTGAACCGCACGTCTTTCTGGAGGAGTCGGTGTGTACCGATAACAATGTCGGCACTACCGTTCGCAATGTTCGCAACGGTTTCTTTTTGCTGCTTATCAGTGCGGAACCTTGATAGAACTTCGACCTTTGCAGGGAACGGTCCTAGACGCTCTGAAAATGTCTCGAAATGCTGCTGAGCAAGAACAGTCGTTGGTACGAGGAGTCCGACTTGTCTTCCGGACTGAACAGCTTTGAACGCAGCTCGTAGCGCGATTTCTGTCTTTCCGTACCCAACATCACCACACACCAGGCGATCCATCGGACTCGAAGACTCCATGTCCTCTTTCACCGCCTCAATGGTCGTGAGTTGGTCTGGCGTTTCTTCAAACGGGAAGCTCGCTTCCAGAGCATCCTGCCACGGGGTATCGGGGGTGGCAGCGAATCCGGTTGTCACCTGTCGCGAGGCGTAAAGGGCGATCAACTCACCAGCAAGTTGCTCCGCAGCTTTCTTCGCCCTCGCCCGTGCTTTGCTCCATTCCTGGGTACCAAGACGGGTGAGTCGCGGCGCCGCGTCGGCAGTTCCGTGATAAAGCTGAATACGGTCCAAATGATCGGTCGGGACGTAAAGCTTGTCTTCTTCGGCGTATTCGAGGACCAGGTATTCCTGACCTTCGTCACCCATGACTTCGGTTCCATTGAACTTGGCAATACCATGCTCGACGTGAACTACATAAGAGCCGGGCTTCAATTGTTCGAGAGCCGGTCCCTTGCGTATCGGACGCTTTCGTACACGCCGTCGTTCTTTCTGGAATCCAAATACTTCGGCATCGCTGTAAATAGCTAGCTGCGAACCATCTGCCGCTTCGACTCCGAATCCGGTCAGCAAATGACCGGGAATGATCGACACTTCGCCAGGATTTGGGGATTCATCGATCGATTCTAGAAGTGACGACTCGAGTTCATTTTCCTCGGCAAGTTCATGGAATCGTTGGGCATGATTCGTAATGACGACCGTACGTTTCTTATCAACAACACCTTTTTTTATCGATTCGATCGCATTTTCAACTCCGCCAGATACAAGCGGTGAAGGTGTGAACGGTAATGCCAGTGACCCACCTGGCAGTTCAGAAGCGTCTATGCCCCATGGAGAAAGAGTGATGCTACGAGGTCGAGCGTCGATCGCGTCTGCAATGACCCCCCACTCGATGTGTGGTTGAGCAAACCCAACCGGAACCTCCCCCCGTTTCTCTTTCACCTCGCGAAGTTGAACCATTCGGCGATCTTGGGAATGTGATGCTTCTGCAATAGCTCCCGGGCGTAGTTGAACTAGGAGCGACTCGGTCGGCAGGTAGTCAAAGATGTTTCCGAAGTTGAAGAAGCCGGCATAGAACGATATTTCGTCGACCGTCTGCCCTGCCAGTGCTTGTCCTAACTCGGAAGGAATTCTGCGCTGAGCTTCTTCTGACGTACCGAGCAGGTCCATCTTTCCAAGGATTTCTTGCACTCGGTCCTGGTCGGCAAGCAATGGCAACGTCTCACGCGCCGGCGGGATCGTGATGTTCCGCATCTTCCGAGAAGACCGCTGAGTTGCCGGATTAAAGCTGCGAATGCTTTCGATCTCGTCATCGAAAAGTTCGATTCGGATCGGGAAGTCACGCGAAACCGGAAAGATATCGAGAATGCCACCGCGCCGAGACATCGTTCCCGGTACTTCGACAGTAGGTTCGTGGGAGTAACCCATCGCGAGCCAGGTCTTGATTTGCTCGTCGAGGTTAATTCGATCTCGAACACTCAAACTGTGAGTTGAACCATCGAAGGCAGCACGCTCTAGAGTCGCCTGGGACGCTGCACTAACCGACGAAATGACAAGCGGCTGCCGAGCGTTCTTGATTTCGCCTCGTAGCGCGGCCAGTGTACGGATTCGTTGGTGGCTCGCTCCAAGATCAGGAACGTACCGTTCGAATGGAATGTCCTCAGATTCAGCAAAATGAAAAATTGGAGCCGAATCACCTAGCCACGTAAATAACCTGTCGTGCAATTTACGCGCTGACTCAGGATTCGGGGTCAGAACAAAAACTGGCGCGTCGATCTCTCGCCACAAAGTAGCGATCGTCGCCTCGGTCGCCGGGTCGGTAGCGATTGCAGCAGCCTGCCCACGTGGGGACTTAAGACTGTTGATCAGCCCAGAGAATTGTTCCGTTTGACCGAGTAAAGGTAGTAGCCCCGAAAGGCTCATTTATGTTTCCGTTCCTGATTTTGTCTTCACCAGTTAACAAACTGGTAAATTGCCGTCGCGCTGTGTTTTTAAACACAGATAGAGGGCCATCGGACGAATCCGGTGGCCTTCAAACTATGTGCATTTCATGCTAGCACCGCCTAGCAGAGGGAGTTAGGGACAATACAAAATAACCACGGTCGTTTTGTCCAGCTTCCGAATAATAGTCGACAATCAATAGATGGCTGCTACCAAGGCAAATAACCACGGAAACTCAAACGGGTCATCTTCAGCCCGGCGAGTGGTGGTGAAACTCGGCACCAACCTGCTCACGGGCGGGCAGGACGAGCTCGACCTGGAAACAATCGGTGAACTGTTTCGCCAGATTGCAGATGTCAAGAAGACCGGAGTTGAAGTACTCGTAGTCACGTCCGGAGCTGTTGCTGCCGGACGCGAGTCCCTTTCGAGGACTCCTGAAAAAGACCGCCTGCAAAGTGGAACTGTGGCATACAGGCAAGCACTCGCAGCACTCGGTCAGCCGCAGCTAATGAAGACATTCGAAGCGCTGTTTGCCGAACACAACGTCGAGATTGCGCAAGCTCTTATTTCTCGTGGTGACCTTCAAAGCCGAGCACGTTATCTGAACGTACGCAACACTCTGGACGCTCTCCTTGCGATAGGCGCTGTACCTGTCCTGAATGAGAATGACGTAGTCGCGGTCGAGGAACTCGCTGGAGAGGTCTACGGCGACAACGACCGCCTCTCGGCGATGGTCGCCAACACGGTCGATGCAGATCTACTGATTTTGCTCGGGGACATGGACGGACTTCACACAGCAGACCCTCACTTGAACCCCAACGCCGAGCTCATATCTGAAGTCGAGACGATTACTCCTGAGATAGAAAGAGTTGCACTCGGCCCCCACGACGGCAGAGGAAGCGGTGGGATGGCCAGCAAGTTGGAAGCAGCGAATATTGCCATGGACTCAGGTATTCCAATGATCATTGCATCAGGTCGGTTGAACAATGTCCTAGTACGAATTTGCGAAGGTGAGCACATCGGTACCCGTTTTGCCCCATCAGTGACCAGACGCGAAAGTCGGAAGCGGTGGATTCTCACAGGTCGAACCGAGCACAGGGGTAGAGTGACCGTGGATGATGGCGCATCGAATGCTCTGCGGAAGCGTGGCAATTCTTTGTTACCGGCTGGTATCACTTATGTGGAAGGTTCGTTCACCAGAGGCGATATCATTGAGGTAATCGATCAAGGTGGTTCGACTATTGGCTGGGGTCTCGCGGCCTACCCGGCATCAGAAGTAGAGCTAATCAAAGGAAAAAATTCCCGCTCGTTGCCTGAGTTGCTCGGCCACTACTACGGTGCCGAAGTGATCCACAGAAACAATTTCGTTATCCCCTAAATACATCAGATCTCTCTAATTACATGACGACCACAGCATCATCACTCCATGAACAGGCTCTCGCGGCCAGCGCAGCCTCGCGCCAACTTGCGGTCGCAACCACCGAGCAGAAAAATGCTGCGCTCAACGCTATTGCGTCAGCGATTGAATCTGAGAAGAACACCATTCTTCGAGCCAACGAACAAGACCTAGAAGCCGCAAAACGTGATGGTCTTGAGTTCAAAATGCTCGAACGAATGACCCTGAACAACGCGCGAGTCAAGGATCTTGCTGACGCAGCGCGCAACATTGCCGCACTCGACGATCCAATTGGTGAAATTCTCGAAGAGCGCAAATTGCAGAATGGTCTTGATCTGCAACGCGTGCGAGTCCCACTCGGAGTAATCGGCGTTATCTACGAGAGCCGCCCGAACGTAACGATCGACATAGCCACGTTGTGTCTCAAGTCCGGCAACGGGGTTATTTTGCGAGGCGGTAAAGAGTGCATTCTGACGAACTCTGTTCTCGCCCGAATTGTGAAGGATGCTATCGAAAGCACCGGACTGCCAGGTGACCTTGTTCAGTTCGTTGAATCGACTGACCGAGCTCTTGTGCGCGAACTTCTCGAAATGGACGATGCGATCGACCTGATGATTCCTCGTGGCTCCGCCGACCTGGTTAATTTCGTTGGTCAACACGCGAAGATGCCTGCGGTGACTGGTGGTGTTGGCGTTTGCCACACGTATGTTGATTCAACTGCAGATCTAAATGACGCTTTGAACATTGTTGTGAACGCCAAGGTCCAACGACCAACCGTTTGCAACGCTCTCGATACTGTTCTTGTTCACCAGAACGTCGCTCGTGAATTCCTTCCTAAGCTCGCTGAACAATTTGGTGTAAACGGTGTAGAACTTCGAGCTGACGGTCGGGCAATGAGCGTCCTTGATGGCATTGCTACCGGAGGTTCAGTAACTCCTGCCGCTTCGGATGATTTCGGAACCGAATTCCTGTCTTTGATCGCATCGGTAAAGATTGTTGATTCGATGGATGAGGCACTCGACCACATTGGCACATACGGGTCTGGACACTCCGAAGCAATCGTGTCGAGCGATACAGGCAACATTGAGCGATTCCTGAACGAAGTTGATGCTGGAGCCGTGTTCGCAAACACTTCCACAAGATTCAACGATGGTGCAGAGTTCGGATTGGGCGCTGAAGTCGCAATATCAACCAACAAACTGCACGCTCGCGGACCTATGGGGCTGAAAGAAATCACCAGCTATAAGTGGAAGGTCCGCGGTAAGGGCCAGATCCGAGGGTAATCGGATGCCGCAGTTTTATTTCGAGCGGGAAGTTCGAACTATCTCAGGTGAGTGCTACACAATCCTTGAGGATGCGAAGCCCGTCGGCAGGCTTGACCTGCACTACGCCCCTGGGATGGTTCATGGCACGATGATTATCGCCGAATCGCTAACCCAGGACTCGATTCAAGAACTTATTTCGATGGTCGATGAAGACCTGACTGACTCGATAGGCATCGAGAAGGACGACCTCGTAGTTCACGTACACCAGGGACGCGATCTAGGGGTTTACTCACGGGATGACTCAACTATGCAGGGCGGTAGAGCAGACGGTGGAAGTCATCCTCCGTCCGGGGCGTAATCAACTACTGGTCGAATACGTCTAGCAAAGCCTGGATGTAACCGTTCGCGTATGCCCGTCCACGGTGTCCCCAACCAGTGTCTCCAATAGTGATTGGGACATGATCGTTCACCAGCACCCCTTCGAAACCGATCTCTTTGTAGAGCTTTAGTGCTCGAATCATGTCGACGTGACCGGTGTTGATGAACTCCTCGACGAACGGCTCACCGGCGTTAGACACATTTCTGAAATGAACGTAAAGGATCTTGTTGCGTTCACCAAAGTACCTAATCATGTCGTAAATACCTTCACCTTCGGCATCTGCCATTTCGGAGAAGGTTCCCTGGCAAAACTCGATTGCGTTAGACGGTGAATCAACAATTTCGGTGAGACGCTTATACGCGTCAAAGCTGTTCAACAGTCTTGGGATTCCACCAACTGAATCGACGGGCGGATCGGCAGGATGAATTCCAATACGGATTCCCTCTTCCTCAGCGACCGGTGTAATGATCTTGATCCAGTACTCGAGGTTCTCCCACATTTCTTCTTCGGTGTACTCACGTCCGTGTGTAAGAGGTTCATTGATGTGTTGAGAGTGATCGTATGCCGTGACGGTTGAACCCGCTCTATGCGGGGAGTTCTCAGCGTTCCGCCAAACGCCCGACGGCATCCAGTTGTACCCAAAGATCGGAATTCCGGCACGAGCAATGTTCCTGATCGTGTAGATCATGTTTTCGATCTGTTGATCCCGCTTTGGACCGCCCAGAACAATGTTGTCGTAGAACGCGCTCGGTACGTTCTCCAAAGCTTCAAGATGGAGTCCGTACGACTCGACCTGTTTGCGCAATGCGACGAGATCGTCGAGTTCCCACTTCGCTTCGCCGGGAGCGACCGTGTATCGCTCATGGGCGGCTTTGCCTGTGTAAGACTGAAGAACGACATCAGTCGCTGCATATTGAGCCGAGAAAGTGAGAAGATCCTCGAACGACGTGTCATCGACACCACGTATGAAATTAAATCCGAGCCGCATTTATTAGTTCTCCAGAATCTCGAAACACCGGGTAACGACATCATCTATTGAGTCGTAGTCAGTAACGTCCACAGCTTCGAGACCATATTCGTCGATTGACTCCAGCATCAACCGGTTGTACTCGATGTTTCGAGGTAAATAAAGCTGAATCAGCAGTTCCTCGTCCGAAGCACCTTGATAGAAGCGTTTAGTGGAGCGAATTCTCTCTTCTAGAAACTCGCTTGACGCTGTTAGCCAGATAGCACGAACGGTTTCAAGTTCACTCACCAGCTGAGCAACACTCGGCGGCCACATTGCCCATCCTTCGTAAACCACCGGAAAGCTCCAGTCGGCGTGGGTACGAATCGACACCTCAATCCCGGGCCACATCTCATCGTGCATTCCCATTCCATCAGCAAGCAGTTCGTCGACAGTGCATCGTTGGTAATACTCTCGATAATCGACACCATCCATTGAATGAGACCTGGGATGTGTGTCGGCAGTCGTGACGTTTTTTATTGCCAGACCAATGTCATCAGTAGATATGCAACCGTATTCGAGACGAGAGGCGATCTTTCGCGCTACGGTCGACTTTCCTACCATAGGTGGACCGCCGATGATGATTACTTTTGGCTGTGGCATGGACTCGAGATTTTAAGCACGTTCAGATAATTCAGCCCATTTTTCATAAAGATCGTCGAGTAAACTGCTCGCTCTATCCAAGTTGCGAGCAAATTTCTTCCCTGTATCGAGATGGTTTCGTTCGAACGCTTCAGCAACCTGACGTTCCAGCAGGGATTTGTTCTCTTCTGCCTCTTCGATTCGACGTTCGAGATTCAAGATTTTCGGATCAGACTGAGTGACCGGTTCGGAAGAACTCTTCTTGCGCTTGCGATCACTACCTCGTGTTTTAACCGAGCCTGATTCCAAGACAATTTCGCGCTTTGTTTGCTGCCAGTACTCAGAAAAGCTTCCATCGAACGATCTGAGTTTTCGATCTTCAACCTCGACCACACGATCGATGACTTTGTGAAAAAAGTAACGATCGTGACTCTCGACGAGAATGGTGCCTTCGTAGTCCAACAACGCCTCTTCTATCGCCTCTCGGGCCGGGATGTCCATGTGGTTGTTGGGTTCGTCCAGCACCAGGAAGTTCGGCTTGAGTTTCATTAGGTTCGCGAGTTGAAGCCGATTTCTTTCGCCGCCTGACAGTTGTGACACCTTCTTTGTCAGATCTTCCTTTGTAAACAAAAAGCTCCTGAGCAGTGCAAAAGCGACTGACTCGTTGCTCTCCGGTGGTGCTGCCATGGTTTGCTCGAGAATAGTGACGTCTGAATCGAGGATCTCTTGTTGCTGGGCTGCGTATCCCAAACGGATGCTCGGTCCAATGCGCAAAGTTGAGCTCGACCAGTCAGCGTTATCAACAACATCGTTCAATAAGGTCGTTTTGCCGGTTCCGTTCCCAGCAATGATTGCGACCCTTTCGCCACTTGTTATTTCGAGATTGGCATTCTCGAACAGTGACAACTCATCGAATCGTTTGGAGTAGTCGTTGATCTGTAAAACGATGTTGGCCTGGGTTCGATTGTCACCAAAATCAGCAGTAATTGCTGAAACGGCAGATTCAGGTTTTTCAATGGCCTGACTTTGTTCTCGTTCCAGCTGTGACCGTCGGGCACGAAGGCGTTTTCCTGCCTTGGTATCCGCTCGAGGAGTGGCGGTGAGTTCCAGTCGTTTCACCAGCGCTTCTAGTTGAGCCAGCCGCTTTTGGTTAGCCGCGTAGTCAGCTTGTTGAGCGATCAGATTGCGCAGTTTCGTGGCGCGGTAGTCGGAATAACCGCCGGTGTATCCCTCTAATTGACCGTCACCAAGTTCGTAAATGCTTTTGGCTACTCGGTCTAGCGTGTGACGATTGTGAGATACGATCAGGATCGCACCTTCAAACTTGATAAGAAATTCTTCTAGCCAGGCAAGTCCGGCGAAATCTAGATGATTTCCTGGTTCATCTAAAACAAGCTGATTCGGTTCATTTAGCAGCGCCTTCGCAAGAGAAAGAACATTTTTCTCTCCCCCTGACAAGATTCCGAGCAGCTCATGCAACCGGCTACCGATTCCAAGTGAATCGATCAAAGTGCTCACACAGTCTTCGGCTGAATCGACATCCAAGTAGTCGTAATGATCCCGCGTTCGCTGATACTCATCGAGAATCCTGGGCATCGAGTCTGAATCAGCATCTGCAAGTTGTCGCTCAGCTTCTCTCAGATTCTCTGAAGCTTCAACATGGTCGCTTAGAACCCAGTCGATCGCTTTTGTACTGTCATCACCGTCGACATATCGAGGCACATACCCGATCCGCAAATCGGTAGAGCACACTACCTTGCCCGAATCTGGATTCTCAATCCCTAACAGGATTTTCAATAAGGTGGTTTTGCCAGTTCCGTTCGCAACGATCAGACCAATCCGGTCACCGCTATGGATATCTAATGACGCCCCCTTGAGTACCGGCTGTGCGCCATAAGAAGCATGGATATCGATCAGGCGTGAAAGTTGCATATCGACGCCAGTCTAAAGCGTCGGAGAACGTATCGAATAATCTAATTTAGTAGTTCTCGAAGAGCTTGCCCCATGGAGTCTTCATCGCTTCACGAACTCGTTTGCGTCCAACCATCGGTAGCCAGAACTTGTTGTGATAGAAATTCGAAGCCCAGTAAGCCCAGGGAGCAATCGGAGAGCGAAGCAGCATCTTTTCAAGTGGCTTCAAAGGACCGTGATAGATCAGTTTTTGACCTCGTGACGCAAACGTGTTCTCGTTACCAGCGAAATTCCAGTTCACGTCGGCAACGTCATCACCTACCAACTCGATTTCTTCTGGTTTACCAATTCCAAGCCCCATCTCGTGTCCGATCCTGATCATAGGGATAGACATTGGATCGAAGCCCATCATCTTTGCCGCAACGGCATCAATAGCTACCTGGTCGGCAGAAGCGAGGATGATGTTCTTGTTGTGGATCCGCATTGCTCGTGGTCCCGGACCGTCACCAGCAAATGTTCCGTCCATAACAGCGAACAACCCGCTGTGTATCTCCTTCTGGATTTGAAGCAGATCAACGAGAGTTTCGTGAATAACAGCGTGCGTCCAATGACGATACCTGTGAAGCAATCCGCCAAAAGCATTCTTCAATGCACCGGTCATCGTCGTGAACACGTGGGTTTTGACGGTCGGTAGTTGAACGATGTTTGTTCCAGGGAACACTTCAGGAATATAAAGACCGTCTGGATAAACCTCATCCAGCACAAGCATCTTCGCCGAAGGCTTGTATGGCACCCACTTCACGGGCGGGACGTCAAGCGTCACGTGATCGAGACCCAGTCTGTCTTCTACAAGCTTGTGCTTGTTCTTCTCACGACCTTCAACAGGGTTCACAACGACCGTTCCGTTGTGCGCTGCAGTCAGGTTCTCGTAACCATCAGCTTTTAGTTTCTGGGCGACACCGTCTATTTGCCACGGAGCGGTCGAACAAGCTGGGTAGTAGTGCTGCCAGGAAATATTCACCTTGAGAAAGGTGTCGATGTCAGGAGTCAGCGCGGTCTGGTAGTCAGCAAGGTCAAGAAGCCGAGCATAATCATCTATCACCGTCTCGGGAGACGTGTAAAGAACCGCCACTTTTCCGAGTTGTGGTTCAGCATGCGGGATATCGGGCTTGGTTAGTACCTTACCGTCGTCTCGGTTCATCGACACCATTTGTGAGCGCGTTCCTTATAAGTTGATACGGTGAGATCAGTTCGTACGGTATAACCTGAAGCATATTCGCCGGATATGCACGTTTGTTAGTACTAAAGTGTATCTTCGGTCGAAATTTGTGCACACACCAGCCAGAAGCGTAATTCAACCAAATTGGGATCCCTACTAAAAATAGATTCATGCGTTCACGTTATGCCTCCCGAGGTGAATTTCTCCAAAGATCAATTTTTGAGGTCAGACAGAACGTTTCGCGAGCTTTTCTCTAATCCGAATTCGAAGATCGTTCAGGCTGATCAGTTAATCGAGTCCATGAATGCGTCTGCGATCGATGTTTCCGTGTGTGCGGGGTTTGGATGGACCGATCCTGAGCTGGCTGCCATGTCAAACGATTACAACCTTCAAATAGCGAACGAATACCCTGATCGCCTACTTCCGCTTTGCAGCGTGAACCCTCTCTGGGGTCAGCAAGCCGTTGATGAGATCGAGCGTTGCGTGGAACTGGGGGCCAAAGGCGTTGGAGAACTCCACCCGAACACTCAAGGTATTCTCGATGCCGACCTGGCTTCACTGGCTCCGGTGCTAGACCTGACTCGTAATTTAGATATTCCAGTCCTTGTACACACATCGGAACCCGTTGGACACGGCTATCCGGGCAAGGGGACTGTCACGCCTGAACTTCTGATGGCTCTTGTGAATGCTTACCCGAACAACAAGTTCATATTCAGCCATTTCGGTGGAGGACTGCCGTTTTACGGTCTGATGCCTGAAGTTGAAGCCGCACTCAAGAATGTCTATTTCGACTCTGCGGCATTTCCATTCCTGTACCGGTCTGATGTGTTTGAAGTATCTGCCAAAGCAGTAGGATTCGAAAAAATCCTGTTCGCAAGCGACTACCCCGTAGTCAGTCAAAAGCGAGCACTTACCGAGTTTGCTGGAGCCGATCTATCGAACGAATCTCGAACGGCTATTGCTGGCGAAAATGCGCAATCGTTGTTCGGTATCGGCGCTTAAAGGGCGTGGTGCTCTCACAGCAATCTCACTTTGGTTCCACTGATTAATTTGCGTGCACCCCGAAAACAGCGGTATTCTGGTGGGTACGAACATGATTAGCTCGAAGCGCAACCACAACCCAAACACTACATGTCTGTGTATGTGTCTCTGTACGACCGCAGGGGTTGTCGGTGCCGCACCTTGTTGTTCCTGTTGAAATCACAGCAATAACCAGAAGTTACGAGCCACAACCTCTGCAAACGCAGGGGTTTTTTATTGCTCAAAAATCCTGTTACTCCTGAGCACTTTCAGCACAGATCAACCATGTTCAATATCATCAAAATAACTCTCACTGGAATTCGCAAGGCTGTCGAGTCAGCCCAGGGATTCGGTGTTGAGACTGACTCGCTCAACGCCCGTACAAAAACGCGATAACCCGTTCATCGAAACCAAGCCTCTCGAAACTGCTGACGCAAGTTTCGTTGAGGTGTAACATCCGCCCCTAAATCAGCGTGAGATATTTCGCTGCGTTAGGGGTTTTGTTTTGCCGGCGCTTACATCGGAACAAAAAGAGCATTTCGAAGAATATGGTTTCATTCACGTCGACGATGTATTCGACCCTGAAGAAACTATCGATCCCGTTATTGCCGAATACGCTGATGTTCTCGACCGACTGGCAGAAGATCTTATTGCTGAAGGCAAGATTTCTTCTACCTACTCTGAACTTGAATTCAGCGACCGCGTTACCAAGATCTACAGCGAGTCTGGCGAAGTTCATAACCAATACTTCGATTTCTCGCTTCCTCAAAACGGCGTCAAACCCGATACTCCATTCTGGGCGGGACCAGCCGTATTTCGAGCGTTGACGGCTCCCGGCGTACTTGATGTTGCCGAATCGCTGGTTGGCTCCGAGGTTTACTCGAATCCAGTGCAACACGTGCGTATCAAAGTTCCCGAAGATCAGTCACCTAGAGATAAAGATGGCAACGTAATGTTCGGCGCAACACCGTGGCATCAGGATGCCGGCGTAATCAACGCAGAAGCTGACGACACCAACTTACTGACTGTGTGGTTTCCTTTGATGGACGCCAGTGTTGAAAACGGCTGTTTGACGGTTGTCCCGGGCTCTCACCGCGGCGAACTCCTTACGCATTGCCCTGGCTACAAGGATCGTCCTGGTCTGCAAATTCCTGAGACTCTATTCGATGTGGGCGACTCAATGCCCGTGCCTGTAAAAAAAGGTGGGGCATTGCTTCTGACAAAGAAGACTGTTCATGCAGCTCTTCCGAATGTGAGTGATAGAATCAGGTGGAGTTTCGACCTTCGATACCAACCAACCGGCGAGGCAACCGGTCGTGAAGTCTTCCCAGGTTTCGTCGCCAGGAGTTCATCCAACCCGGACTCGGAACTGCATGATCCTCAAGCTTGGTTCGAAATGTGGCAGCACGCCCGGGACTCTCTAGCGTCAGGCGAACAACCCACTTTCAACAGGTGGAACCTCGACGATTCGGCCTGCGCGTGATTCCTACCCCTGAAGAACTCGAAATATTCCGCAAGGCTGGGAAGATCGCAGCCGATGCACGGAACTGGGCAGCACAAAATATCGCTCCTGGTGTACTCCTACGTGAGTTGCAGAAAGGTATGGAAGAGCGTATCTGTGATGCCGGAGCGTTGCCTTCGTTTCCGGCGCAGACCAGTCGAAATCACGTAGCTGCTCACTACTGTTCATCGCCAACTGACAAAACTCGTTTTGAAGAAAACGACCTCGTGAAAATAGACGTTGGTGCCCACATCGATGGCTACGTTACCGACACCGGAGTTTCTGTCGATCTATCGAGGGATGGTCGATGGAGTTCTATGATCGCTGCTGCTTCGGATGCACTCGACGCTGCGATTGCCATGTGCAAACCAAACGTGCTAGTCGACGATATTGGCGATCGCGTCGGTGAGGTGATTGATGGTGCCGGATTCAATCCGATCTTGAATTTAACTGGTCACGGGCTAGGTCATTGGACACTACACGACCGACCGCAAATTCCTAACGTTCGAATCGGAGCTCCAGGTAAGCTGGAGGCAGGTTTCATTTTTGCGATAGAACCTTTTGCGACTTCCGGAAGGGGTCGAGTTCGAGACGACGGAGAGCCTGAAGTATTTCGATTGACCAGGCAACCGAAAGTTTCAAACAAGATCGACAGCGAAGTTCTCGATTCGATCAATGAATGGAACGGATTGCCAATCGCTCGACGTTATTTTTCTCACTTGCCTCGTAAGCCATTTGAGCGAACGTTGAAAGAATTGACCAAACAAGGTGTACTCGATGAATACCCACCACTCGTCGAAGGTGAAAACGATCACGTTGGCTGGAAAGAGCACACCATCTACATCGGCCCTGACGGTCCTGAGGTCATAACGCTGTAGTCAGTTCTCTGACTTGACCCTTCGACAAGCTCAGGATGAAGTCGGAAATAGAGCTGTGCTGCTCACGACCAAGTGACGAAGTCACGCCCGGAGCTCAACGAACCCTCCCTCCGGACTTGGGGGAGTTAGATGGGGAGGCTGCGACGC
>JAYQWG010000015.1:6946-31737 GCA_038150225.1 Chloroflexota bacterium | reverse complement strand
CTACAGAGCCGGTATTACTTTCATGCAACCTCCTGCAAACCTTAGACACAACAAAGAAAGTTGAAACAGTCGGGGTGGGGTTAGATCAAGTCATGTCGGATCGCACACAGCAGGGCTAGGCCGGTTGCGAAAGTGGGGCTAGGCAGAGTGCGAAACTGCCGATAGGGGGCTAGGAAAGGGCAGGCAAAACGAAAGCCCTCGGCGCTTTGCCGAGGGCTTTTAAAGCAGTTTTAGCGCTGGACACTATGAAGGCAGGGAATTCTTCACAGCTTCGAAAGTCTTGGCGATGTCCTCATCTGTGTGAGCAGTAGAAACAAACCATGCTTCGAACTGTGAAGGGGGTAGGTAGACGCCGTTGTCTGCCATCGAGTGGAAGAAGGCTCCGAAGGCTTCGCGGTCTGTCGCTGATGCGCTTGCCATGTCGTTCACGTCATTCGAGGTGAAGAACACGGTCATCAATCCGCATGCCTTGTTAATGACCGCGGGAACACCGGCACTATCGAATACCGACTGTACACCTGACGAAAGAGCGTCGGTTTTGGCTTGCAATCCTTCATACACACCGGGCTTCGAAAGCTCGTCGATGGTTGCGATACCTGCTGCCATGGCAACCGGGTTACCTGAGAGGGTTCCGGCTTGGTACATCGGACCCAGAGGTGCAACTTCAGACATAATTTCCGCACTGGCGCCGTATGCTCCAACAGGGAATCCGCCACCGACGATCTTGCCGAGACACGTAATGTCCGGAGTTACCCCGTATACCGATTGAGCGCCACCAAGTGCCACTCTGAATCCGGAGATCACTTCGTCAAATATTAGAAGTGATCCGTGCTCGGTTGTCAGCTGACGCAGACCTTCGAGGAATCCTGGGTCAGGCGGAACAACTCCCATGTTTCCACCGATTGGCTCGACGATTACGGCCGCGACTTCGTCCTTGTTTGCCTCCAGGAGTTGTCGAACAGAATCCAGATTATTGAAATCTGCAACCAAAGTGCTAGCAGCGTATCCAGCGTGAACACCTGCTGATGAAGCTATCCCCTGGTTAGCCAAACCAGACCCTGCTTCGACGAGCAAAGCATCCTCATGACCGTGGTATCCACCGTTGAACTTAAGAATCTTGTCACGGCCAGTCTTTGCCCTTGCCAGGCGTAAGGCGGACATTGTTGCTTCCGTTCCGGAGCTAACGAACCGGACGACCTCAATTGACGGAACGGCATCGACCACTCTGTGGGCCATCTCAACTTCAAGTTCAGTTGGAGCTCCAAATGAAGTGCCGAGCTTTGCCGCTTCAACCGCGGCATCGATAACCGCAGGGTGAGAGTGCCCGAGAATCATGGGACCCCACGAGCAAACGTAGTCGATAAGCTCGTTGCCGTCAGCGTCCCAGATTTTTGAGCCCGAAGCTTTCTCGAAAAATATCGGGGTTCCGCCTACGGATCCCCACGCTCTTGCAGGACTATTCACGCCGCCTGGGATGATTTTTTTCGCTTCGTCGAAAAGTTGTGCTGACTTAGCACGGCTCAATTTGCGCCTCCATGTTTGGGCAGTCTTCATTGGCGTGACCATTTTGGCGCAAAAAAAGGGCACTGAAACAGTGCCCTTATAGCTCTTTTTGACTTGTTTAGGCGCTAATCAAGCTCGAACTCTTCTTCAGATTCGTGCTTTAGTGCGAAAACCTTCTCCACTGCCTCGGCTGCGCTATCTTCTTCGCTCCTGAGGAACGAGATCGGGTCGGCGAGGATGCGGCGAACAAGTGCGCGGGTCATCTTTTCGACTGACTTCGCGTCTTTTTCACTTAACCCTTTGAGTCGGCCTAGTGTTTGAGCAACTTCTTCCTGGCGCATCTTTTCCATTCGAGCACCCAGGGTTTTGATTACCGGCTCAGCATCGAGACCAGTCAATCGCTCCTTGAACCGTCGGATTCCATCTTCGATCAGTTCACGGGCTTCTTCTGCAGCCTCTTCACGAAGTTCCCAACTCTCGGCTGACTTCTCGCGAAGTTCGGCAAGGCTAATCATGTGCACATTCGAAACTTCAGATGCCTTAGGGTCAACATCCCGCGGCATACCGACATCCAAAACGTGGAGATCACGGTCTGGTCGCTTTGCCATGAATCGTTGAACCATGTCAGCTGGTACAACCGGGGTTGTGGCAGCGGTACAAGTAATAAGAAGGTCCATCGACTCGAGCGTCTCTTCAATGTTCTCGAAAGGAATCTGAGGAGCACCCATCTCTTCTGCGAGGACTCGACCTCGGTTCATCGAGCGGCTGGTAACGATCATGTCGTCAGCACCGTAACGTCGAAGTGCCCGTGCGGTCAGCTTTCCAGTCTCACCAGCTCCGACCAGAAGCATCTTTTTGCCTTTGAGGTCGCCAACTGATTTCTGGAGCTCTTGAACACCAAGCGAAGAGACTGAGAGTCGGTTTCGACCAAGGCTGGTTTCTTTTCGGATTTTCCTGCTGGTACGGAGGGCAGCATGGAACATGCGCGAAAGCACAGGCTCTAGGGTGCCAGCCTCTCCTGCTGCCTGGAGCGCCCGAGTGACCTGACCGATGATTTGCGATTCACCAAGCGCGACAGACTCAAGTCCGGAAGTTACAGAGAAAAGGTGACGAGCTACTTCGTCGCCAGTAAGTGTGTAAATGTGCTCGTCAATTGAACCCAGGCCTGCATGCTCAGGAACGGCATCAATGAATTCTTTGAGCTGTCGAACACCGAGTTCGGGATCGTCGGCGACAGAGTAGATTTCGGTTCGGTTGCAGGTCGAGAGAATCACACCGCCGCCAGCATGTTTCGCCAGGCGGTCCAGATGCTCTTTAAGGGAATGTGTTGGTACAGCGACGCACTCCAGGAGTTCGACCGGAGTACGTTCGATATTTATACCAGCAAGAATGAAATTCAATTTATGTTCGATTCGCCGTGACCTACCCGGATAATTCTAATTCACGTGAGAATCGATGCCCTCTACAACCGTAGGTAGTCAGGTAACAAAAACTACTCGACTGTAAAAGTTAGCACGTGATATTGCGTGTTTCACCTAGTTAAATGAGAGGTCTGTGAGATTTCTGCAGTTGCTAACGCCTCCCGCGAACACTAAGTTATCGACAACTGAGGAATAATTCCGTAAAAAACTAACATTCGGGCAACTACATGACGATCACTCACCCTTCCGAGCGGGGCTATGCGCTGGACAACGTATTTGTGACCACAGACTGGCTCGCAGATCACATAAATGACCCTGACATAAGAGTGGTAGACACGGATGTGCCTGAACTGTACGCCGAAGAGCACATTCCGGTTGCTGTAAACCCGGTCGACCATTACTACAAAACGTCTCTAGACGACCGCACGCATATCCAAGTCCCTGAAGTGTTTGCTCAGACAATGCAAGACCTGGGTATCGGTGACGACACGCTGGTTATCGCGTATGACAGGTCGGGAGGTGTTTATTCGTTCCGTCTCATGTGGGCACTTCACTACCACGGGTTTACGAACGTCAGATTCCTTGACGGTGGTCTCCAGAAATGGAAATCGGAAGGTCGTAAGACGTCTACTGAACCTGTAAGCCGCTCAGGCGAAACGCACAACAACAAAGGTTTCACTCCAAAAGTTAACTCGGAAATTTTCGCTTCGAGACAGCGTGTGCTGGATTCAATCGACGACGACAACGTCGTACTACTCGACGTCCGTTCCGACGCCGAATGGGAAGGTCTAAACAAGCGAGGAGGGGCAAGAGGCGGCCGCATACCAGGGGCTGTTCACCTCGAATGGGTTAATTTCCACTCAAACGACGAAATACCCATCCTGAAACCTGCCGATGAAATTCGAGAAATGCTCGCTGGTCTTGGTGTCACACCTGACAAGAACGTAATTACTTATTGACAGGGAGGCATCCGTGCGGCGCACGGATTCTGGACCTTGAAGCTGGTTGGCTTTGAGAACGTTCGTGACTATGACGGATCATGGCGAGAATGGGCAGTCGTTGATAGTTGTCCGGTTGAAAACCTCACCTGAGATCACCTGAATCCGATTCGGATGAAGTGGCGTAGAAATTAGTCAGAATCTATTACCTCTTCCACTGGTGACAATCTTGCTCCTTCAAACGACTTATTTTTCTAAGCGCGTCCCGATTACTCGGTTATTTTTTCTCGGCTCCATCGTCATCGTCGCAATCCTCGTGGCAGCATGCGGCTCCGACTCTCCGCAATCAACGGAGCCGGTTTCTGCTGAAAACCACGTTTCCTCATCTCTAACTGGCGACAGAAACGAATTACAGGGAATCGACACCTGGATCAACAGCGAACCGTTCACGATCGCCGATCAACTTGAAGACAACAAAGTCGTACTGGTCGATTTCTGGACGTATACGTGTGTTAACTGCCTGCGGACTTTGCCGTTCCTCCAGGACTGGTATGAGAAATATTCCGACCATGGCCTGGTGCTGATCGGTGTTCACTCACCAGAATTCGAGTTCGAGAAAGTTGTTGATAATGTTGCGGAGGCTTCAGAACGCGAAGGTGTTGTTTGGCCGGTTGCGCTCGACAATGACTTTGAAACCTGGAGAGCGTTCAGTAACCGGTACTGGCCGGCGAAGTACCTGATCAATCCCGATGGAGAGATCGTTTATCAACACTTCGGCGAGGGTGCGTATGTGGAGGCGGAGGAAGCGATACGTGAAGCATTGACTAATGCTGGTAACGATATTTCGGACATTCCCCTTGGCACAGTAAACAATCCAGATCGCGATCCAAACGCTGACCGATACACTCGAGAACTTTACGCGGGGTACGAGAGAAACTTTTCTATCAACGGACTTTACGCCGGTCAGGAGCAGTACTACCTCGACCAGGACAGGGTCCGAGAGTACGTTGATGACGGTGTTTACGAACTCCAGAAATGGTACCTGCAAGGGAACTGGCAAAACGGACCTGAATCAATCATTCACGCCCGCGAAACATCAGACCTTGAAGATCACATCGCGTTCAAATTCGTAGGCAGGAGCGCGAACGTAGTTATCGACCCGACTGAACCAGGTGACTTCGATGTTTACGTCGAAATCGACGATCGTCCTCTGAGAGAAGAGGAAGCCGGTGACGACATTGAATTCGACTCAGATGGAAATTCATACTTCACCGTCAACGAAGCAAGAATGTACAAATTTCTCGAAATACCTCAGTTCTCTGAGCACGTTTTGAAACTTTCTTCAAACTCCGACAAGTTTGCGATATTCGCATTCACGTTCGGGAATAACCGTGGCGGGTTCTAAACATGCGGATAAAACGAAGCGTCGCCATATTGCTGTTTGCCACGATTTCGCTCGCAGCAATTGTGGTTTCCTGTTCGGGATCTGAATCTGAGGTTGAGCCAACCTCCGGAACTCAGCCAGAGCCAACTGGTTCCGAAGACACAAGTTGGACTGCAATTCCCAACGGTCTAAACGCCGAACTTGCAACGCCTGACCTTGGCAAAGGTATTCAACGCTTTGGAGTCGTTCTCTCAAGCGAAGACGGCTTGTTGCGATTCCCAATCGTGAGATTCTCGGTCAACCACTACCCAAACGGGTATGACAACCCGGAAAATTCGACCGCATCGCAAACAGATACTGCAAGGTTTTATGAATTCCCGTTTGGTACGAGAGGGATTTACACAACTGAGCTAGATTTCAGCGAGACTGGTGATTGGTCAGCAGTAGCCAGCGCGCCAATGAGTGATGGCTCCACAGCATCAGTGGAAGTCCGCTTTCGGGTGAACGAACGTCCCGAATCGGTCAAGGTTGGCGAGCCCGTACCACTGTCCGCATCTCGAACACTCAACTCTGTTTCTGATATTTCTGAGTTAACTACTGGAAGCCATCGAGACCCCGAGCTGTACAGACTTTCGATTGCCGACACCGTCGCTGGTGATAGGCCGTTCATGGTGGTGTTCGCCAGTCCCGCGTTTTGCACAAATGCCGTCTGTGGACCACAAGTCGAAGTGGCGAGTGAACTGCGTGAAGATTACGGTGAGCAATTTGATTTCCTGCACGTCGATCTTTATGAAAATCCCCATGAAATACAGGGAGACCTGAGCAGAGCAGTTCTTACTCCACTTCTTGATGAGTGGAGACTTTCCTCACAAGAATGGACGTTCGTAGTCAACGAAGACGGGATAGTCACGCATCGCTTCGAAAATTTCGCGCCAAAAGACGAACTGATCGAGGCGATCGAGGAAGTACTCGGAACTTAGTCCGCCTGGTTACACCTACAATTCCTGATGATTTCCGAAATGCCTTCAGGCGCACTCATCCGGAGCAGGTGGATTGACGGACTGGCTCAACTTAGCGAAAAACGCCGAATCAGATCTATTTGATCTGATCGAAAAACTAGTGCTGATCGAATCGCCAACTCGCGATAAAGCAGCAAACGATCAGCTCTCCAAAATCGGACGAGAGCTCCTTGAGGAATTGGGCGGCACCAGCCAGGTCCACCCCCAGAAGGAGTTCGGGGATCATGTTTCGGCGACCTGGTCATCTGAAGCCGTTAAACCGCACGGGTTTGTCGTAGGGCATTTGGACACCGTTTGGCCATTTGGGACACTCGAACGCGTTGGTTATTTCGAGGAAAACGGGCGGATGTACGGTCCCGGCGTTCTGGACATGAAAGCCGGAATTGCGACAACCGTCATTGGCTTGCGATTGCTCCAGGAGAACAACCTCTGGCCTGACCGCCCTCTGACTGTCTTGTTCACTACTGATGAAGAGGTAGGCAGCCCGTCTTCTCGGCCGGTAGTTGAGTCATTATCTAAAGGAGCTGCATACGCGCTTGTGATGGAACCGGGGCAAGGTGCGCAAGGTGCTCTGAAAACCCAACGAAAAGGACTGGGCGAGTTCGTCGTTTCCGTTGAGGGCGTTGCAAGTCATGCAGGCGCATTTCCAGAACGCGGTGCATCAGCAATCCACCAACTCTCCAAAACGATCATCGAACTGCAAGACCTAAACGACTGGGACAACGGTGTAACAGTGAACACCGGTCTCATTTCAGGGGGGTCAGCCAGAAACACGATACCCGCCTATGCCGAAGCCACAGTTGACGTTCGAGTGAATACGGACTCACAGGCTGAATTGATCGAACGCACAATCAACAGCTTTGAAACAAGCATTCCGAACACCTCAATCAACATTTCTGGCGGGTTCCATCGCCCACCAATGGAGCGTTCGGAAGGAATTGCGTTGCTCGCTCGCCAGTTGATTGATTGGTCGGGGTCGTTCGGGTTTGAAATGACCGAAGAATCGACCGGTGGCGGCAGTGATGCCAATCTCACAGCAGCCATGGGAGTGCCGACAGCTGACGGTATGGGTTCAAAGGGACAAAACCCCCATGCGGAAGGCGAAAATATCGAAATCGCGGAACAAGTGAATCGACTGGCTCTGTTTATGAAAGCTATACACTCGCTCTAAACAGTTAGTTTTCCAGCCCATGGCACAACCTCGTCCCATAAGCACTCGACACGACCCAGATTTGACTCGGAGATCGGCAGTTGAGCGCGGTCGAGAATTGAACCTGAATCGAGTCCTGGTCCCCTTGAGTGGTGCGAGCAGAGGCGAACAAATCTTGCCTTATGCTTCGATGATTACGGACTGGTTCCATGGCGAGCTCACACTGTTTCACAGCCTCCCACCAACACATCATATGAGAGGAGTGCTGAGCAGTACTGTCAACTATCCCGATGCTCCGCACGATCGTGGCACCGCACTAGCTACTTCGTATCTCGAAGAGATAATCAGTCGCCTGTCTCCACACGGCATCCGGGCTCGATGGGGACTAGCATCGGGTGATCCCGCTCCTATGATCGCTTCCAGGTCAGTCACCAGTTCTATTGGTCTTGTAGCGATGGCAACATCAGCCCGCGCACGGTCTCACCGTTTCTTTGCACCGGGATTACTAGATCACTTGTGGAAGCGCACAACGGCACCGTTGTTGATCGTGAACCCAAATCATCGAACTCTAAACGGGGCATCTCCAGCACCGCCGTCCAAACTGATTATCCCTTACAAGGACGAAGCTACCGCTGCCGCGTTCCCTTATGCCAGTGCAATTGCTGGAACTAGTCGTACAGAAATCATCGTTTGTACGAAGGGCACCAGCCATGACCGGTCAGAAATTGACTCAATAGTTGAGAACCTAAACTCCGACGGGATTCAAGCCGACCACCAGGAAACCACCCTCCAATACAGCGAGGCAGTCTCCGATATTCAATCGAATAATCCGGGTTCGTGGATTGTTGTGGGATCGAAAATGAGGTCGGGGTTTACGCGCGCCGTAATTGGCAGTCTCGCCGACATACTTGCCCGAGATGCGAGTGGACCAATTCTCATAGTGCCTGAGCGTCGCATCAGGAGACGGCGTGAACGCGCTGCCAGGGCGCTCACCCGGGAACTGGCGACCTCAAACTAACTTTCCGACTGTTCACCTTTGCGGGTGTATGAGCTAATCATTGCCCCCACAGTTGCTCCGAACCAGGTGTACGGAATAAGCGCTACAACCACGATGACCCAGAGCGTTGCGGACAGTCCAAGAAGTTCTTCAACACCAGCCGCATAGCGGATAAGTAGAACGGCAATTGCAGGAAGCAGCATTAGTAGCGCCATGAGGCCGCCGAACTTGATGATGTCGTTGTCGTCGGCCTCTGCTACACCTCCACCAATGAATCCAGCAATAAATGGACTCAGAGGGACAGCAATGAAGTGAACGATCGGTATTGGAATAGCGGCAATCATAATCCCGAATCCGATCAGTACACCTTTGAGCAACTTATTCGCCTTTCAATATCTAGGTCTGCGTTTGAGAAACCAGAATACGTCCGAAACACACAATTAAGACCGCTGAATATCAACAACGTATGTATGATTCGCCAATAGTCATGGCAGATGGCAATTACTGCGAGTTGAAATGCCCAATTCCGACGGAAGTCTAAAAAACTCAGAGAAGATCATGCTCGGCATTGCGGCGGACCGCGTGATTTCCGTTACGGATGATTCTCCAAGTCCCTCTGACCTTGGAATCGTTGATTCCGTTATTTCTGCAGCAACGGGCAACGATTCCGTACGAAAAAGTCTCACCCGCGTAGTGGAGGCAATGAACCTCGACATGCTTGCCCAGGCGGTCGGTGGCTGGGTCGCCATGTCGTCCGAAGAGCAAACGCATTCCCTGTTGCTGGTCGAGCACGCACTACCTGAAGAGTTCTCCGCAATTCTCAACATCGTCCGAGAGTCGTACTACTCACACGAACAAACGCCAGAACGACCCGACAACTTCGATTCAGAAGATGAGTTATTCGGCAAGGTTGAAATTGAAGAGGCACCGCGTGGATCACAGTCGAGAGAACGCAGGTCTGCACGGTGACGACGAACATCGAAAAGGTAATTTTCGACACCGATATTGGCTCTGATATAGACGATGCTGTTGCCCTTGCCTACTTGCTAGCCGAGCCGCGGTGCGAACTTGTCGGCGTCACCACGGTGTCGGGGCAACCTGAAGTCAGAGCAATGCTCGCGAGTGCCTTGTGTAAAGCGGCAGGCGCGGAAGTGCCTATAAGGATTGGGACTGAAGATCGATTGGATGGTCCAACCAGACAACCGAAAGTACCGCAAGCATCGGTTCTCTCTAACTGGGATCACGACAGCGAGTTCGAAAATCAAGACGCTGTCGAGTTCATAGCTGACAGCGTTCGCACTTCTCCAGGTGAGATCACTTTGCTGGCAGTCGGTCCAATGACGAACATTGGAAAACTGTTCAACGAACACCCGGACGTCCCACCATTGTTGAAATCACTCCGAGTGATGTGTGGACGATTCACCGATGCCGAAGATTTACCTTTTTCAGAGTGGAACGCTCATTGCGATCCTGCCGCCGCTTCAATCCTCTACTCGACGAACGCTCCAGGACACACTTCGCTGGGACTTGATGTAACTTACAGAGCTGCGATGAATGCATCCGGAGTAAAAGAAAGATTTACTCACCCGATTCTCAAGCCCGTGTACGAGATGTCGAAGGTTTGGTTCGAGGAACGAGAAATCCTTCGGTTTCATGACCCGCTCGCGGCGGTGACAATCTTTGATGACTCGATCTGCACGTACGAACAGGGCACAGCAGTTGTTACCAGGTCGGCTGATCGATCTGATGGCACCATCGATTGGGTGTCAAATGAAAACGGTCCGCACCGAATCGGGGTTACCGTCGATGCAGACCGCTTTTTTGATTCTTATTTCGGCGTATTTAAGTAGGCTTAGGTCTAGCCATTACACCTCTTAAACCAGGTCAAACTCCAGTTCGAATTCTGCGAATATGTCGCGGAACCAGTCAATAACCTCTGGATGCAGGGGCACACCATCTCGACGTCGTTCTATCCGAGTCTCGTGCTCTGGCAATCCAGCGTAGTACACCCGGTCGTGACCCGGTGCGGGCTTGGTGTCAGCAAGACCCTTCAACATGCCATCCATGTTGGCTTTGAACTCGGCGACATCACCGAATGCGTCAACTGAGTATGCAGCAACAAAGTGAGCACGGCGGGTTCGTGCGAGTGATCCGAATCCCGGTGCAAACGAAAGCTGTCCACAAAGAATGTCGACCATCACACCGAGGCTGTACCCCTTGTGCGATCCCAGTTCACGAGTGGAGCCAACCGGAAGCTGCATTCTCATTGAATTTGCTGCGAAATCCGCAGCGGCACCGCCATCCATATCTGGAGTTCCATCATCATGAGCTACCCAGCCTGGTGACATCGGCTTACCCATGCGATTGGCAAGACCAATCTTGTTACCCGCTATCGAAGTCATAGCTGCGTCGAACATGAAAGCTGGCTCTTTGTCACCAGGAGCTGCGAAAGCGATCGGGTTTGTACCAATCTGAGCTTCAGCACCAAAGGTAGGAACCATCGCCTTGCCACCAGCGGTCATGCACCAGCCAATCTGGTCAGCATCGGCTGCCATCATGGCGTGATATCCGGCTGCACCCAGGTGACCAGAGTTTCGAATCGCGACGACTCCAGTGCCTACTTCCTTCGCCTTTTGAATGGCGATCTCCATTGCTTTCGGGGCGATCATCAATCCAAGACCACCATCGCCATCAATGGTTGCAGTTGAAGGAGTTTCCTTGATTATCTCCATTTGCGGAGTTGGGTTCAGCGCATCAGTGGAATACTGGTTCACGTACGCCCGGAGCATGTTCGAAACACCATGGGTATCGATTCCGCTCTCGTCGGCGAACATGAGCACATCCGTGCCCAACTTGGCTTCTGCTTCGGGTACTCCACACTTCATGAAGACCTTTTCGGTCGCACTGCGCAGCTTGTCGATGTCTACTCGAACCGCAACGTCGTCCGGCACCTGGAAGTGCTTAAGCAACTTTTTCCTCGCTTCAGTTTTCAGACCTCTTACAGTGCTAACTCGATAGCACCGCAGGGTTTGCATTCACAAATCGGCGGAATACTAGCACCGAGGATGGAGAATGACGATAGAAGATTTGGCTTCGAGTTTTTGCTAGTCTGAGTTTGATCCTAAATTCGCCTGACGGACGTGCGAATAACAGCGCACCGGACTAGTCGAATGTGGGGCTGTAGCTCAGATGGGAGAGCGCGTCGTTCGCAATGACGAGGTCGGGGGTTCGATCCCCCCCAGCTCCACCACCGTAAACGTTTGACGAGTTACTCAGAAATCGGTGTTTTACTGTTTCATAACGAAAATGTTTTACGTTTATGTTTTAGACGAAAATCCGACCCAACCCGATAGTAACTCTCAAGTTTCGTCGTAAACGGAATAAAACCGGTGGTAAGGGGACCCTCACCACCGGTCATGTTTGCTCAGACGATCAAGCGAGCAGTATTACTCAACTATGTATTCGGTCGTCGCTTCCGGGTAAAAACGAACCTGCACAAGCTTCGAACCGTTGTTCTCTTAGTCCCAGCCATATACGACTAGATCCGCGAGATCGAATACCCAAATCGGGTCGGTTCGATAATCGATTACAAGTCCCTCAATTTCGAGCATATCGAGCCAAAGCTCGAAATCGACAACATCAACCACGCCGTCGCCGTTTATATCGTGGTTATCGAGTTCATCGATAACGCCATCTCCATTCATGTCGGTGAGAAGCAGATCATCGATGTCGAGATCGCCATCTAAGTCCTGGTCGAGCGAGGTGTCGAATACGATACCGCTGTACATGAACATCTCAGAAATGTTCACTGCCTTGCTCTTACCCTTAGTTCGTTCAAGTGACTGACCGTCCTGAGTAAAAGCATCGGTGCCGTTCACCATTCCTAGAGCGATAAGGTCCGAGTCGGTGCACGAAATTAGATCTCCAAAAGTTTCAAGCCAAATGTCGACATCCAACTGGTCTACATTGCCATCGTCATTGAGATCGTGGTCATCAAGAGCATCAACGACGCCATCGCCGTTCATGTCGGTCAAAAGTAAGTCATTTACGTCAATCACACCATCGCCGTTGATGTCGTAGTCGGTGACGTCGTCGCAAGCCTCAATAAGCTTCGGGAAGAAAGAAACCTCACGGGGTTCATCGTGCTTCGTAGGCTTTGCAAGGATGCGTGCATAGACCTGATATTTTCCCTTTGGCAACTGAACCTGTGCGGCATCACCATCGAACTGCTCGGCACATTTATCGAGAACCGTAAGTTCGGTGATGCTTGACTTCTTGTTCTGTATGTACTGAATCTCCGATGTGCCATATTCAGGCACAAAGATTGACCCGCCACCTGGTTCCGAATCACAGGTGTAATCAGCTTTCTTGCCGTGGATGTTCAGGTTGTAGTGTGGTCCGCTCGGGAATCCATTACTCCACTCAACCACCTCGACAGGCTTTGCTGCCGATGCCGTGCTGGTAGACGCCAGCGAAAAAGTAATCGCCACAGTAATGACCAGTGCCGCCATCGCGAATGGCCTTTTGAATATCTTCTTCATAGGTACTCCCCGTGGTTTCCTCTGAGTAGTTCAATGCACCATTAGATTTCACCACCATGCTGTCGGTGCCACGTGCTGGGTGCCGAAAACATTTGTACCCACTAATGGTTTGGGCAGGGATTGCCGAAACCTTGAAATCATATTTCAGGGGAGTTGTACGAGGTTTGGTGACGGTTTAGATCACGGTTGTGAACAAAAAATGACTCGTTGATGAGCCGTTTTTTTGTTATCTCTGGACCCAATCGCTGCCACAGGCAGCCGAGGTATCCTGCCTCAAACGATCGGGGAGAATGAAAACGAGATTCGACTTTCAGGTCGTTGTGGTTTTGACAGATCGATGTAGCCCGTTCGTTGGATTCCTTCATCCTGAGCTAGCCTGCCCTGAGCGCAGTTGAATTTGAAGGGTAAAGGAATTGTTTGCTACCGATAAATCTCCGGATGTGGCTCAAAATCTACACCACCGTCAAGTGGGTAGATCGGTCGATTAACAATGGTGTGACCCAGCGAATGCAAGTCCGCGCTGGTCGATCCTGGTGCATCAACGTTGAGATTGATCTCACACCAGTCGTCGAAGAATTCAGGCTCGCAGTAAGGAGATTTCACGATGATCGAGTGGAAGTCTTTCGGATCGAGGTTGTTGGCATAAAACGGCGCACGGTCGACGAGGTTCACTGCTCTCGAGAACACAACGAACGTGATGTTTTCCGACTGCAGCACCGCAGTCGGACCCGCTTGTTCGATAGACGGCCACTTCTCAAGCGGGAATGTGCCATCTGAGATCGAAACTACGGTTGCTTTGACTTCAATAGGTGTAAACCTTCGGTCCAACGACCCACCCAATTTCACGGTGATCCTGCCGTCAATTCCCGCTTCCACTGCGCGAACAACTGCTGACGCATCAACTATTGGCGCGAGTACCGTATGCGGGTATTCAGTTCGAATCATTTCCGCGACGATGGCGTTGCTATCTCCTGATGCACCTGAACTTGGTGCGTCCGCAGCATCCGTAAACTCGATCGGACCAACCATTTCTCGAGCAAGGGCAACAGCCTCTTCAAGATCGATGAGATCTGCATGCATTTCATCACGATTGCCCCAGAACTCGATGGCCGCTTTGCTGGCTATCTCCTGTGCCAGTTTCTCGTCGTCATCGGTAACAACGATTACCTGACTGCAAAGCTCGGGAACATCGGTGAACGGATTTCCAATCTGGAATCCGGCGTTCAGCACCTTTGGGTTGTCGTGTTGCTCTTTCAAATATGCAACCTGTTTACCGAAGAGTCCGGTTTCTGTGATTAGCTGGTTACCACGCACAAGAGCCGGAATTGGAACACGGACAATCACCGGCTTTGCACCGTCATTGATCATTCGAACTAACTGCCGGGCAGCCCGCGCTCCGGTGTCAGAAAAATCAACGTGTGGATAGGTGTGGTAAACAGCAACCCCGTCGGCATGGGTCAGCATTTTTTCTGTCGTGACGCCATGAATGTCCTGGGTGTAGACAATCGGAACTTCATCACCAAGGATCTCTCGGGCTTTTTCGAGCAAATATCCTTCAGGGTCGAGTTCACCCTCGGCACTCATCGATCCGTGCATAGCGAAAAACACACCGTCTACTTCGCCGACAAACGGTTTCAGGGCATCGAGAAATTCTGATGAAATTCGCTCCCAGCCGGCTCGATCTAGCGGCCCAGCACTGGTTGCTCCGGCGGAGTACGACCCAACGACCTCGAAACCTTCCTGATCCTGCAGCACTTCAACAGCACCAGCAACCTCGGAATTCTTGCCAAGGGCTCTCTCAATAACTTCATCGCCAAACGCCACAGAAAAGTTTTCATAGGTGCTGGGCACCGGGTTAAAGGTCGAAACTTCCTGTGCACATCCGGCGATCAGTATCCGTTTGGTCAATTCGTTTGCTCCGAAATAGGTTCAGTAAAAGAAAAGGGCGATGGAGTTACCTCCACCGCCCTGATCACGTGTCGGTTTATGCGTTACCCGTTGTGACCGTTGAAGGCAGCTGCCTGACGTGACAGTCGAGAATCTCGGTCGTCAGCGAACTTCTTCACTGCGTCGTAGATCGACTCAGTGTCAAGGTGTGCTTCCTTGATCACGTCGTCCTCAGTACCACCGCTCAACCACTGGTGGTCCCAGTCTGAGGTCAGCGAGTACTCGTCGGTCAGCACACCAAGTCCGGTTACCGGCCATACACGGCGAGTTCCGGTCGTGACTACCATCGTATCGACCTTCTCCTGATCGGAGAGGACGCTGTCTCGGTACTCCTGCGACTGACGGTCGAACAGTTCTTCACTGATCGCGGCGACAACCTTGACGTTCACCCCAGCTTCTTCAAGCTGCGGCAGAACCTTCACGAGGTTCACAGTCGAGCTGGAACCCTGCGAAATGACTACACCGTGCTTTGGCTTGTCTGGGTCGTAGTCACGAATCAGATAGAAGCCCTTAGCGGCTGCATGCGGGTCGGTGTCTGCAAATGTTGATCGGTCAGCGACAGCGAAGTCCGGTCGTGCGACTTCCATGACGATAATTCCGACCTTTGGATCTCGTGCAGCGATTTCAGCCGCTGCGAAGTATCCAGGTGCCACGTCGTTGTAGTCCCAGAAGCTGAGAACAATCGCCTGTCCCTTCGGGAACAGCTTCCACACCTGTGGTGAGAAGATTCCGAAGTGAGTTCGGGCGTCAGCCGCAGTTTCCGGACCCGAGTGACCAGCAAGGATGTGAGCAACACCCATTCGGAATGGGCTGTCCTGGTTCTGCTGGCTCCAGACTCGAAGCGGAAGGTACATCAGCGGAGTGAACGCGCCGTATGTTCCTGAAATCGACCAAACACCGTTGAACTTGTCAGGGTCTTTGGAAAGAGTCTGACTTGTGAAACCAACTGCAGTAAGTGCGTTTCCGGCTTCCTGAATAGGAGCCTTCAAGCGCGTTCCTGCCTGGTTAGTTAGTGGGTCGTAGTGCCCCCATATTGAGCCGTGGTCAACGTTGATTGATTCAGCAAGGTCAGCAGCAACGATCACGAAACGGTTTTCGGTCACGTAGTTCGCCCACTTGATGATTTCGGAAATAGCTCGACGTGTTCCCTTCACGGCACCAGGCTGTTCGAACAATGTGATGTCGACATCTTTGGTTTCACCGCTGACCGGGTTGGTAGCAGTGACGGTCGTTGCCTCAGTAGGCAGGTTCTTCACGAGAAGTCGTTCATCGAGGAACGGATCTTTGTCAGCGTCGACACGTAGAGGAAGGTTGTCGTTGACCTGATCGCCAATGTCAACCAGTCGCTCCGCAAGCCAGTCACCAAGACCGTCCTGGTCGAGTACTGAGAGGGCAATGTCGATGTTTGTCTTGAGTTGGAGCAGTCGTTCGCGGTTATCAGATACAGCACCGTCGCGAATACCTTCGAATGTAACGCCGTACTTTTCTTCAAATGACGTTGCCAGCGCCTGGAAGTACTCGCCGTTCATCGGCATGCCGTAAGCGTGCGAGGCATGGTCAACGATCTGGGCTACATCACCCGGGAGCTTACCGTCTTTGGCACCGGGCCAGAATCCTTTGAGCGTGTTTCCAATGACGATCATTGGTCGGCGGTCAGATTCGTCCCAGTATTCCATAGTCTTCAGCGCGCCAACTACCTGGTCGTAGTCGGTTGCGTTGTCGACCTTGATTACATTCCAGCCGTACGAAGTCCACTGATCTTCAATCCGGTAGGTGTCTTCTTTGACAACGCTGCCGATGAGTTCGTCGTCGATACCGGCGTTGTTGTATGACATGAGAACACGGAGTCGCTTACCAACTCGCTGTGCAACAGCCTGAGTTTTGAACTCCTGTGAGTGGCCCGACGTAAGAGCAAATTCACCTTCAATCGCCATGATCTTCAGCGAAGAAGGAGCACCCATCATGTCCCAGAACGCAGCCTTACCGGCGGCAGTAGCAATACCAACACCTGAAGGTCCACCATTTACGTCGTTCGTGAGGTCGGTGGTTTCTGAGTGACCGGACAGAGCACGAATGCCTCGGATCTTTGCCTGTGCCATAGCAGGGTGATCTGCAAGGTCGTTCTCTTCGAGAATTGTCTTCAGTGCTCCAGCACCTCGGCGGAATCCAAGCGAATCGATTGCGAGCATCGAAGCTTCAGGATCGGCCTTGTATCGGTCGTCACCAGTTGCAGCGTGCTTTCGCGCAAGCGCTTCACCCATGATCATCCACAGGGCGTAAGTAGCGGGTGCGTTGTGGCCACCTGCCAACATGAACTTGTCGGCATATGGGTGTTTGGGTCGGCGGTAGTCATAGGTCATTCCACCGTTTTCAGGCCCCGCGAGGTGAGTAGCGACCGTATAGGGCATATAAGCGGTTGGACCACCAAAGTGACCGGTCTGGTGATAGTTGCACATCAGTACAAACGTCATCGATGCGACAAACCCGACGTCTTCGAGACGCTGCTTGTCGTAATCAGAGACGTTGACGAAGTGATCGGTTGAGACCTGGTCAGTGGACGAGAAATGAACGGTTACGGTTGAACTACCGCTGGATGCCATGCTTTCGCTACTCCAAACATGAGTAATTTTCGATTCTGCAGTATGCCGCTTGGCGCCATAGAGCGCGAACAACACATGTGCGGGCGTCAGAATATCTTTGAATAGCCTGCTTCGCCAGCCCGAAACACGGTTATCGCGGTACTATCCGAGCACTAATTTACGTACGGCGATTCGAAAGCAGTTAATTACTGATTCAGAGGCGCAGGACAGCGACGAATAATGAGCGACAACAACGAGATTAAGACATATCAGAATTACATCGACGGAGCATGGATCGATTCGACATCAGGTCAAACGTATCCAGTTGCGAATCCGGCTCACACAGACCAGATAGTTGGCAATTTCCAGTCGAGCCTTCCACAGGATGCTGAAAATGCCGTTGCTGCTGCTCATGAAGCGACGAAAGTCTGGGGCACCATGCCTGCCCCACAGCGTGGCGCAATCTTGTTCAAAGCCCTCGAAATCATGGGGCGTCGAGCTGATGAAATGGCTCGTGCCATCACCATCGAAGAAGGCAAGCCTATTGCCGATGCAATGGGTGAAGTCAAACGCGCGATGAACATCATCGAGTACGCAGCCGGTGAAGGGCGTCGACTGTTCGGATATACGACTCCTTCTGAACTTCCAGACACCGTTGCCTACACGATGAAGCGCCCGCTAGGTGTGGTTGCTTTGATTACTCCGTGGAACTTTCCCCTGGCGATTCCGGCGTGGAAGCTTGCACCCTGTTTGATTGCCGGTAACACCGTGGTTTACAAGCCAGCATCTTCAACTCCGCTTTCTGCTGTGAAACTTGTTGAGATATTTGAAGAAGCCGGACTTCCACCCGGCGTGTTGAATTTGATCACCGGTCCGGGAGGCTCGGTTGGAAACACGCTCGTAGAAGACTCACGAGTAGGTGGAATTTCTTTCACCGGTTCAACCCCTGTTGGCACGGCCATAACAGCTCGTGCATCGGAGTTGTTGAAGAAAGTTCAATGTGAAATGGGTGGTAAAAACGCCGCCATCATCCTGAACGACGCCGATCTCGACAAAGCTGTCCCGGGCGTTGTTCAAGGTGCGTTCGGATCGACCGGACAGCGTTGCACAGCCACGTCACGCGCAATCGTCGAAGACGGTATCTACGACGACTTCATGGACGAACTGATCAAGCAAACAAATGCACTAACAGTGGGCGATGGTCTCGATGAGACAAAGGATGTGGCTCCGCTTTCGAGTAAGAACCAGCTGGATACCGTTCTTGAGTACATCGGCATTGGGACAGAAGAAGGCGCACGACTGACATTTGGAGGTCATCACCTCCAGGACGGTGAATTCGCTGATGGCTACTATGTTGAGCCAACGATTTTCACCGACGTGAAGCCGGATATGCGAATCGCACAGGAAGAAATTTTTGGTCCTGTACTAAGTGTCTTCAAAGCTTCGGACATCACCGATGCCGTGAATATTTCTAACTCGGTCGAGTTCGGACTGTCTTCGTCGGTCTATACCCGAGATTTGACCCGGGCATACGAGTACATCAACACCGCTCACACGGGAATGGTCCACGTGAACGCCCCTACGCTCGGTGGAGAGGTTCACCTGCCGTTTGGTGGTCTCGGTTCCTCAGGAATTGGTCAACGTGAACAGGGAACTGAAGGCTTCGATTTCTTCTCAGAAACGATCACCGTGTACATTGACCACTCTGCGGGCGCGAAAGAACGTTCGAGGTTTATTTAGGCGGCATCGATGGAGCCTTTTCCAGTAGGCGTAGGAGACAAGGTTTCAGTCTCTAAAACCGTGGGCGAGTATGACGTCTACGGTTTTGCTGGCATCACCGGTGATTTCGCGCCAAACCACGTGAACGAGGAGTACATGCGCGAAAGCGGGTATGGCGCGCGGATAGCGCATGGAGCGTTGCTGGTCGGCTACATGTCGACCGCATCGTCGGCAATGTTGAGTCAACATGCCAAAAACACTCCCGACCACACGGCCGTATCGCTCGGGTACGACAAGATCAGGTTTCTTGGTGCGGTCTATATCGGGGACACGATTACTGTTAACTACGAGATTTCAAGCATCGACCCAGAGCGTGTTCGTGCCATTGGCGACATCGATATCGTGAATCAACGAGGTGAATCGGTCGCTGTTGCTCAAAATATATTGAAATGGGTTCCGAACAAGTAGCCAGGTTCAATAAGAAAGATAGGTCATGACCCAGAACTCGATCCAAACTCCCGCGGAGTACTCGGAACGAATACGCTCGGAGCTAAATAACTGCTTGACCGAGACGGGATTCTCTCGCGGACAAAAGTCTGTAGAAAAAGTTCGAGATCGCTATGACCTGGGTGATCGATTAGTACTCATTACAACCGATCGTCAAAGCGCATTCGACAGAGTCCTGGCAGCAGTGCCATTCAAAGGGCAGGTCTTAAACCTTACGAGTGCGTGGTGGTTTGAGCAGACAAAACACATCGCGCCGAACCACATCATTTCGATTCCAGACCCGAACGTTGCGGTAGTCAAGAAATGTGCAGTCTTTCCGATTGAGTTTGTGATGCGCGGGTACATCACCGGATCAACGAGCACGTCGTTGTGGACGGTTTATCAGAACGGTGATCGCAATTACTGCGGCAACGATTTGCCAGAGGGTCTGATCAAGAACCAGAAACTTCCCAAAAATCTCATTACGCCCACAACCAAGGGCAAATCAGACAGACCAATCAGTCCAGACGAAATTGTCTCCGAGAACTGGATGTCTGCCGATGACTGGGAACGTTGTAGCCAGATTGCACACGAACTGTTCGCATTCGGACAAGCAAAGGCTGCTGAGCACGGCTTGATTCTCGCTGACACGAAGTACGAAATGGGTCGTGACGAGAACGGCGAGATCGTACTAATCGACGAGATTCACACTCCTGATTCAAGCCGTTACTGGATCGCTGATTCCTACGAAGACCGAATGGAATCAGGTCAGGAGCCCGAGAATGTCGATAAAGAGTTTCTGCGTCTGTGGTTCAGTAAGAACAGCGACCCGTACAACGACGACGAATTGCCAGCCGCTCCTGAGGATCTGATCATCGAGCTATCTCGACGTGAAATCTTCTTATACGAAAAGATCACAGGTAGCTCGTTCAACTTCCCTGAGGCCGGCCAACCGATTAACACTCGCGTGGCTGAAAACCTCGCAGGACTCGACTAAAACATTTAATTTCGAAACACAAACTCACATCGAACCAAATCAGAAAGAAACAACATGATTCGTAATTCCATTATTGGCAGAAATCAGGACGGCAAAAAGGGTCGGTCGTTGAATATGACCTGGCCAGCACTGGAAGTTGTTGAGTTCGCATATCGAGCAGGCTTCGACGCCATTCATCTTGATGGAGAGCACGGTGCGTTTAGTCCGCCAGAAATCGACAAGATTGTTTCTGCTGCGCATATGGGTGGGATGTCGGTCACGTGCCGACCGCAAAACTTTGAGCACACTGAAATCGTGATGTGGCTCGATCGCGGCATCCAGGGGATCATGGCTCCTCACATCGAGACAGGCGAACAGGCACAGCATCTCGTTGAGGCTTGCCTGTTCGCTCCTAAAGGCCATCGTTCCTGGGGCACTCACCGTGGAACCGAGTTCAACGACAACGACATTCTCGATACTGAGTACGGCGGACGTAAAAACTTCACCGAGTTTGCGAACGACAATATGCTGATCTTCGCCCAGGTGGAGTCGTACACCGGTTACGAAAACCTCGACGATATTCTCGCCGTAGAAGGTCTGACCGCGATCACCTACGGGCACTTCGATCTTGCATTATCGATGAACATGCCGGGTGAAGGAATTGGCAACCCGAAAATCGACCAGATCCAGTCTGACATGGAAGTTCGTGCACGAGCAGTCGGCAAAGGTCTAATGAGCGACTGGTTCGAAATGACAAACCTACAGGACATCATCGTTCAGAACGGCCGAAACTGGGTTGCAGCTCACGAGAACGACGAGTTCGTTCACTAACCGCCGTTTTCAAGGGTAGGCAAGAAAGGCTCAAATGTTTCTTGAGCCACTGCGAACCCTGTCCCATCGACGGCAACACCGGATCCTGAGACACGGATTACTTCGGTATTTACACCGATCACCTCACCCACCAGGTTGAAGAGCGGTCCTCCGGAGTTGCCGGAATTGATCGCTGCGTCGGTCTGGATCATGTGGCGGCTGGTGTCAGTGTCGAAATAAACGGCTGACACGACGCCAGTAGTCACCCGCGCCGTGTCCTCTACCGCAAGCGGGTAACCCATGACGAGAACTGTTGAGCCCTTTGGCTGGGTACTCGAATCTCCTATTGGAAGCACCGTGAAATTTTCATCACAGCAAATTCGTATCACCGCCAGATCTCGCGCGGCGTCTGTACCCAATATCAAACCGGAGTAGTTTCGTTCGTTGTTTACCCGAACTGTCACAGTTGATCGGTTCGTTACTACGTGCTGGTTGGTCATTACAAGCGCTCGGCCGAGAAAGTCCACCTTGTAGATAAAGCCTGATCCGAATTTGTCTCCGGCCTGGATTCTCACAACTCCAGATTCGACTGCGCTGACTACATCCTCCACACCGCGGATCGGAGTAGGTGACGGTGTTGGAGTGGCGGTCGGTGTTGGGGTAGGCGTCGGAGTAGCGGTAGGCTCTGGTGTCGCCGTTGGTGATGGCGTAGGAGTCGGTGTTGGCGTGGCAGTAGGAGTCGACGTTGGCGTATTTGTCGCTGTCGGCTGAGCTGCAATTGTGGCGTCAATCGCCGTTGTTACCGTTCCAACGATGTCGGGCGTGACAGAAGGCGTGACCGGAACAGTAGCAACTGCAGCAGCAATCTTGGCGTCGACTGTAGCATCGATATCTGGCGTGGGAGTCGGGTCTGTTTCCGAACACGCAATAAAAATCGCCAGTACAAAGGTGGCGAAGGAGATAAGTAGGAAGCGACCGAGTGAACTGTTGAAAGCCGCTGGTTGAAGGCGATTGCGCATCGTTATCGAGTCTACACGAGCTTAGAAGCGACAAGGATGCGGTGTTCACCACAGGATTCAGTCGGTCAGCCCTACAGCGCGGCTCCGTCAACACCAATATTCCGAACCCGCGCCCTTATTGAAACATTGTCTGAACGATGATTTGACGAAATTCGTCGTTATTGACCCAAACTCGGCGCAGGTAGTTGAGGCGGTGTTTACGGGAAGGGTGTAAAAACGACGACTGTTTGTAAGAATTTTCACGATCTTCACAGTCGCTCCTCCCCCATGAACGTCAACTCCAAAGCAGCGCAAATTCGTACTGAAGTCCTGTCGGGACTTACCGTCTCTCTTGCGCTCGTACCTGAAGCAGTAGCCTTCGCATTCGTAGCTGGAGTTGGACCTCTCGTAGGTCTATACGCAGCATTCATCGTCGGTCTCGTAACTTCCCTGTTCGGCGGGCGTCCGGGAATGATCTCAGGAGCGACCGGTGCTCTTGCAGTCGTGATGGTTTCGATTGTTGCCAATCACGGAATCGAGTATTTGTTCCTCACCGTGATCCTTATGGGTGTGATCCAAATCGGGGTTGGTGCACTAAAACAAGGTCGCCTTATCAGGATGGTTCCGTATCCGGTAATGCTCGGCTTCGTGAACGGGCTGGCAATCGTCATCTTCCTTGCGCAGCTTGAGAGCTTCAAGATCAAAGGTCCTGATGGACACGAGACCTGGCTTGCAGGTGGTGATCTTGCATTAATGCTTGGGCTTGTCGGTGTCACGATGGCAGTGATTTATCTCGTGCCACGACTCACGAAGAGATTCCCGGCTGCACTGGCAGGAATCCTTGCTGTGTCACTGGTTGTGATCTTCGGAGGTGTGAACACTCCGACCGTTGGAGACCTTTCGAGCATTTCCGGTGGACTCCCAACGTTCAACATCCCCGATGTTCCGTTCACATTCGAAACTCTCTGGATCATCCTCCCGCACGCGTTCATTCTCGCGGCAATCGGCTTGATCGAATCTCTACTTACTGTCCAGTTGATCGACGGAATCACTGACACCAAGGGTCAGAACAACCGCGAATGCATGGCTCAAGGGACTGCGAACATCATCACCGGCTTCTTCGGAGGAATGGGTGGTTGTGCCATGATTGGTCAGAGCATGATCAACATGAAGTCTGGTGCACGTTGGCGACTCTCCGGAGCACTTGCTGCGATCCTGCTGCTGATCTACATCCTGGTGGCATCACCGCTGATCGAACAAATCCCGATTGCAGCGCTTGTTGGAGTGATGTTCGTCGTGGTGATCGGTACGTTTAGCTGGTCGAGTTTGCGAATCATCCGCAAGGTCCCGGTCTCCGACGCGTTCGTAATGATTCTCGTGTCGGCCGTTACTGTGGCAACCGACCTCGCAATCGCGGTGATCGTTGGTGTGATCGTGTCTGCACTGGTGTTTGCATGGAACACCGCACGTTCTATCTACATCGAGGAAAGTGCTTCCAGCCGACCAAACCGAAAGGTATATACGCTGCACGGTCAACTGTTCTTCGCTTCAATCACTGAATTCCGTGACCTGTTCCACCCTGAACACGATCCGGAGGAAGTGGTGCTCGATTTCAGGCACTCACGGGTTTGGGATCACTCGGGTATCGAAGCAATTGTTGAGCTTGCCAAGAAGTATGAGGAGTCGGGACGAGAGTTACACCTGCTGCACTTGAGTCAGAACTGTCAGCGCATGCTTGGTAGGGCGAACGTAATCGTTGAGTCAGATCCTGAGGCTGATCCTGTATATCGAGTGTCGGTAACCGGACTGGGCACTTCGTCCGAAGGTCACTAGTAGGTCTGATCGGGCACTGCCCGCCCTCACATGTGCTTCACAAATAGCGTGAGGGGCCTAAACGACAAGAGCGGCAACCTTCATTCAGTTCCCGCTCTAATTCTTACGATTTACTGGTCGGGTCAGACGAGCCAGTTTTATTTTGGTTTTCACTTTGTGTAGCCGTCGCATCTCGTGCAATTTCCGGCTTGGTATTTCTATTAATACCGGCTCGGTGATCCCTGGGTCCCGCCTACAGTTCCTTACTGCGACGGCGTTATAGGCCAATATGTATTACCCATCCTGCCTTGTAGATCATCTCTGCCTCCCCTGATTCGGGTTGTTATCCGATCTTCCCGTTGCGGTTCAGACGAGCCAGTCTTTTCGTTTTGTTATCACTTTGTGTGGCCGTCGCATTCATTATTTCTTGATGCGATTTCCGGCTTCGATTTCTACTTATACCGGCTCGGTGATTCCTGGGTGCCGTCCACAGCTATGAGCTGCGACGGCG
>JAYQWG010000015.1:1511-6846 GCA_038150225.1 Chloroflexota bacterium | reverse complement strand
TGCTCTGTAGATAATTTTTCAACCCCCGGTCTGTAAATTCAGGGCTAAATTCTTCGTCACTTAGATATTAGGTAACGCTGATCCCGAAGGGTATGAAAACGCATGAGGGTATTGTGAAGAAAATCACAATATGTGAAATCCTTCACATTTGAACTGGAGATAGAGAGATTTTCCAGTGAGAAGTATGCCCGCAAACCGTATCGCTGCCTACAATGAAGTTATGCCCCTGTAGCTCAGTGGATAGAGCAGCGGTTTCCTAAACCGCGTGTCGCGTGTTCGATTCACGCCAGGGGTACCATCAGGAAAAAGAAAGCCCCGGTCGGAGTACGACCGGGGCTCTTTTTATTGTGCTTGCTACGAAGCCGGTTTATTTTCCGTGCTTCTTCTTCCACTCTTCGTATTCAGGTCGAGCTTCGTCACTGAGTGGGTAGTACCTGCGAAGGTCACCGCCCTGTTCAAGCTTATCTCGGCTGAATTCTTCCCACTCAGCGTGCTCCTGTCCTCGCTCAGCGAGTTCTTCTGCAAGATGAATTGGAACCACAACCGCTCCGTCGTCGTCAGCAATGATGATGTCGCCGGGAGCTACATATGTTCCCGATACGGCAACTGGAACGTTCACTGCATAAGGGAAGATTTCGGTCTGGGTGTGGAAGTTTGGAGTTACGCCTTTTAGCCACAAGCCCAATCCGTCGGGTCGTTCCGGGTAGTCACGAATGCAGCCGTCAATGACGGTTCCAATACCGCCAGCCCCCTTGAAGTAGGTCAGCATCATGTTGCCGAACACACCTGAGTTCATGCTGCCACGAGCGTCAACGACGACCACGTCCCCAGGCTGTGTGAGGTAAAGAGCGTGTCGGTGAAGCTGAGTTTCAGGCTCTACGTACTCACCATCGCCGTATACGTCGTCACGCTTAGGCATGAACTGAAGCGTAATTGCGGGACCAACGATCTTGGTTCCTGGTGTGTAAGGCTTCGGTCCGTCAATGAATGCGTTTGAAACGCCTAACTTGTTCAGGTCACCGGCGGCAGTTGCAGAACTTACGTGTTCGTACAACAGATCGATGAGCTCCTTCGACGGACGTTTAATGTCCTGAATGTCTTTTGGATCTTGCATTTGTTATTACCTATCTGTTCAAACGTTCGAACATTGTTCAGGACTCGAACCAGACCTGTGATGCCCGAATTTTCATCAACTAATTTTTCGACGTGAGAACACTAATCAGCGTTGGCGCGACTTGCAAGTATTGAGCCGACCACACGGTAGCCGTTCAACTTTTTGTGATTCCGGAAATACGCCTCAAATCGATGAATAGTCTGCATTACATACTGGAATTTACGCTTACTTTTGAGTCACTAACCAGAGTTTTCACTTTTTTTCCCCGTCGAATTTCGATGTTGAACGGGAATAATGCAACATTTTCGGTTGAAGTGTGTTTATTCTTGTCGTCGTGTTTCCTGAATTAGGACTATTGTCGCCCACTGGGCTTGGTAGGTTTTGCCTGATCACGGAGACCAAAAATGGAATCACAGGACGATGACCGCGTGGCGCGGAACTGACTGGCTCGAAGATCTTTTGAGCGGGCATTTGGATTTCTGTGAACGAGGCTTGAACATTGGGTAAAAAGTTATTTGTTGGCAGCCTGGCATGGGCAACAGACTCAGCGGGTCTGCGTGCCGCCTTCGAAAAGTTTGGTGAAATTGAAGAGGCACAGGTAGTCAACGACCGAGAGACCGGACGGTCTCGAGGATTTGGTTTCGTCACTTTCACTGACGAAGGTTCTTCAGCACAGGCAGTCGCCGAAATGAACGGCTCTGAGTTGGATGGACGACCTATCGTCGTGAATGAAGCGCGTGACCAGTCTCCCAGAGGCGGTGGCGGTGGTGGATACCGCGGCGGCGGTGGCGGTGGACGCCGAGAGCGCTGGTAAGCGACTCTCAGGCGAGTATCTATTGACTCACTGAAATATCAAAGGCGAGATGAAATTCATCTCGCCTTTGTTGTTAACAAAAAAACGGTCGCTCCAGGGGGTAGGTCAGGAGCGACCGTTTCAATTAGATTCAGAAACCGGGGCTTCGGTCACAAGAGGGGCATCTGTGACCGTGGCTCTAAATCCGCAATATCAACTACTTGAGGTCCATTACAGCATCAAGTCTAGGCGGCAATGACTTCTCGAAGACCACCACTGCACCGTCTGGTGGGCTGAGAGTGATCGAGAACTTGTCGTTCTTGTCGAGAATCGTGCCGGTCGAGAGAATTCCGTTCCGACCGTCGGCATCGGTTGTCCAATAGGCAGTTGCTGAGCTGGATGAGATTGCTCCGGTGGTGTCTCGAACAAGCAGCCACACTGAAATTTCAGCCTTTTCACCCTCTTCGAGGAGGTTGTCGCCGTTGTTGCTACCGACCCAGCTAACAGTCCAAGGAACATCGTTCAAGAACTGGTTGGTGTCAGAGTACTGAACAACCGTCTTCGACTCTGCACCACTAGAAATGTCAGGGTCGTTACCCGAATCGTCAGCGGTGTATGGAGGTGTGAGGTCAACTGCTTCGCCACCAACTGCGTTAGAAACTACGAATGTGACCTTGTAGATCGTGTCGGTACCGCCACGGTCAGCCTTGTAGGCAATGATCGAACCGCGGGGTTCTAATGACGACTTTGTTTCCTGAATACCGGCGAAGATCGTTTCCTTTGATCGTTCAGACGCAAATACACCGGTCGAGAGAACTGTAAATGCAAATACGGATGCAACGACCACAAAGGCAATAAGAATGATTGCCGTTTCCAGTCCCGTTATCCCACGCTGCTTCATTTCTTGTTTACCTGCGAACATGGATTTGTGGTCTCCTCAGACCCTGATTGGCGTTTGCATGCCGGGCGCATAAGCCTTGTTGATATTTCCGACACACGTTTGTTGCGCTGCCGTTAATCCATGAATATCACCGCAAATTTAGCGTGACTGAGCCGTGTGTATTCGGTGGCTCGCACCGATGGGTTCATGCTATTTGTGGGACTGCACGCGGCCCGCAAGGGACGCAATCCGACACTCGATACGCGCACTCAGAAGGGTCTTCACCGAGTCCATACCAAACGATTAATTTTCCGTCAGGCTCGGTGAGCCAGTGATATCAGGAGTACGCGCAGTGGTTATTGGGCCGAAATGAAGTTCTTTACCAACCAGGTTCGACTTCACACCCAAGCTGGAGAACTCTGAATTTATCTCGGTACTCTTCAGCTTGAGTCCGACCACACACTGTCGCGACGCCTTTTCCAGTGTTGTGGGTTTCCATGGTTATCAACACCGCATCAGCATCGGTCATTCCAGGAATTATTTTCTTCAACGCCCAAATCACGAAGTCGACCGAATGGTAGTTGTCGTTGATCAAGACGACCGCCCACCTATCCGATCTTCCGCCGCTAGTTTCCTCTACCTCAGCAGGTGTTGACCGAACAGGATTGCTCGTATCGGCGGAGTTGCTTGAGTCACCGGTAATCGAACACGATGTTCTATTGACACCCAGTGCTATCGAATACAGTCTGGTGCGCAGATTTGGAAACTCCGGTTGTTGAAGGGTTATTAAGGACACCATTAGATGCGAATCACCGATGTGAAACCGTACCCGGTATGGGTCGGCACACGAAACCAAATGCTGGTCAAAGTTGAGACCGACGAAGGTATATACGGCTGGGGTGAATCCGGCCTTTCAAGTAGAGAAATCGGTGTCAAAGGGATTGTCGAGCACTATCGAGAGTTCCTGGTTGGCAGAGATCCCATGCAGCGCGGGGCACTCTGGCAAGAAATGTATCGTAGCCAGTACTTCGAAGGTGGTCGAACCCTAACTGCAGCAATTTCCGCCATAGACATCGCGCTTTACGACATTGTTGGTAAGAAACTGGGAGTCCCGGTTTATGAACTCCTGGGTGGGCGCCAACGCGATTGGGTTCCAACGTTTGCAACGGGCGGGGGTAGCACTCCTGAAGAAATGATCGACGTCGCAGAGCGAATGATCGCCGAGGGATTCGACTGTTTCCGCCTGCACCGTTCATACGAGCCGGAAAAAGACGGTATTTACGAGCCGCGTGAGGCAATCGCCAACTCGGCTGAGGGTTTGATTAAAGCCCGCGAAAAGCTGGGCATCCGACCCGTTATCGGTTACGACTTCCATCACAGGCTGTCGGTCGCCGAAACCGCTTCGTTCTGTCAGATGATGCCAGCCCACACCCTGGACTTCCTCGAAGAACCAATCCGAGATGAAACACCAGAGGCATACGAATCTCTTCGTACGATGACGAACATGCCGTTCGCCATCGGTGAGGAGTTCGCTTCGAAGTGGCAGTTCCTCCCTTACATCGAACGCGGACTTGCACAGTACGCACGAGTCGACATTTGTAACGTTGGTGGAATTACCGAAGCGATGAAAGTTGTCGGCTGGGCAGAAGCACATTACATCGACATGATGCCGCACAACCCGTTGGGACCAATTTGTGTTGCCGCAACTTCTCACATGGCTATGGCGACAGCGAATTTCTCATGGTTAGAAATTCGTGAGTCGGCTGGTGAAGACAACGGCTTCTACAGCAAAGAAGTGTTCCCGATCCAGCCTGAGGTATCACCTGGGCGAGTGACAGTTCTGGACAAACCTGGACTTGGAGTTGAGGTGGACGAAGCTGCCTTGACCGAGCCGTTCAGGTATTCAGAAATGCCTCACCTGAAGCGAAACGACGGATCACACACCAACTGGTAGATAATCGACTCCATCGAAACGGAACAAAACAATGAAAATTACTGATGTAAAACCTTTTGCTGTCTGGGTCGGTCGTCGAAACCAGATGCTCGTAAAAATCGAAACCGACGAAGGTATCTACGGTTGGGGAGAATCTGGATTCTCCGGTCGAGAACTCGGGGTCAAGGGAATCATTGAGCACTATCGAGAGTTCCTGATTGGTCGCGATCCCATGAGGCGCGGTGGGCTCTGGCAAGAGATGTACCGCAGCCAGTACTTCGAAGGTGGTCGAACTCTCACTGCTGCCATATCTGCAATCGACCTTGCCCTTCACGACATCGTCGGAAAGAAGATTGGCGTTCCTGTGTACGAGTTGCTCGGTGGCAAGCATCGACACACTGTTCCGGTTTTCGCCACAACTTCGGGTCCTTACGGACCAGAGATGATCGAGCAGGCAAAAGAGTTCATGGCTCGGGGAATCAACGCATTCCGATTGTCGTACGACAACATGGACATTCAGTCAGGCGGGCTATTTGAGCCTCGTGAGTCGATCGCAAACTCTGCCGAGTGGTTGATCAAAGCACGTGAGGCCCTTGGTAACCAGGCGATCATGGG
>JAYQWG010000015.1:0-1411 GCA_038150225.1 Chloroflexota bacterium | reverse complement strand
CGAGTCGACATTTGCAACGTTGGTGGATTTACTGAATCGATGAAGGTAGCTGGATGGGCGGAAGCTCACTATATCGATCTCATGCCTCACAACCCGCTTGGTCCGATCTGCACCGCAGCTTCGGTTCACCTAGGCGCAGCAGTTCCAAACTTTGCGTGGCTTGAGGTCAACATGGAACGGGCGGAAAACCCTGATTTCGACATCTTTCCTGAACAGGTTCTGCTGGAAGGAAATGGATACAAGGTTCCCGATAAGCCCGGACTTGGTGTCGAGGTTGACGAGAGCAAACTCACTGAACCATTCGCGTTCTGGGAAGCTCCACACCCACACCGCGCCGATGGATCACACACCAACTGGTAAACCAGACATTAGCAGATTCAATGAGGCGATCAACTGCTTGTTGGTCGCCTCATTTTTTTGGTGGACTGGTAAATTGTCGTGCAACAGTTATCTACACATTGATGTTGTTGAATAGGAAGACCGCAGGAAATGGCCGTATCAATAGATCTCTCAGGTAAGCGTGGTGTCGTATTCGGTGTTGCGAATCAAAGAAGCATCGCCTGGGCTATTTCAGAAAAACTGGCAGAAGCTGGCGCAGAACTGGCCTTCACATATTTGAACGAACGCCTGAAGGGTGGAGTCGAAAAAGTAACTTCGAAACTCGGTCACCCACTGCTGCTTGAATGCGACGCTACTGACGACGACCAGGTTCAGGCTGTTTACGACAAGATCAAGTCCGAGTGGGGCGAGATTGATTTCGTGGTCCACTGCATCGCCTATGCGGAACGCGACGATTTGGGCGGGGATTTTTCATCCACAAACCTGCAAGGATTCAGGACTGCTCTCGAAACTAGTGCGTACACATTGATGCCTGTGGTCGGAAAAGCCGCTCCGCTATTTGGAGAATCCGGCGGATCAGTAATCACACTGACTTTCGATGCTTCACAGCGTGTATACCCTGGCTACAACATAATGGGAACTGCGAAAGCCGCGCTCGAAAACGAGGCGCGACAACTCGCGGTTGAGTTTGGTGGTCAAAACATCCGGGTCAACGCTATTTCCGCAGGACCGCTTCCTACGCTCGCAGCTCGAAGCATTCCAGGATTTTCAGAGATGACGAGGGCTCACCGAGAGCGAGCACCTCTGGGTCGCAATATCAACCACAACGAAGTAGCGAACACCGCGTTGTTTTTATTGAGTGACATGTCCACAGGCATCACCGGAGCAATAATTCCAGTTGATGCTGGATATGGAATCATCGCTCTTTAGCAATGCCCCGGTTCGAATCAGGAATAACTGCTTCCCGAACACTTCTTGTTGAAGGCGATCACCTTTATTCGCCTAGTGGCAAAGATAAGCACGCGGTTCTTTCCAGTCCAGCGATGATTATGGAAATGGAACTGGCGTGCGT
>JAYQWG010000014.1:49263-51881 GCA_038150225.1 Chloroflexota bacterium | reverse complement strand
GGAGCAGCAATCGACAACTTGAGAGAACTGTTGCCGATCGTCCTTCCCAACTGACCATTACTTCAAGGCGTTTGCGATGTCTTCACATGCTTGCATGTAGATCGTTGCATCTACGTTGATTGACAGGTACTGCACACCAAGGTCGATCAGCCACTTACCCATCTCAACGTCTTTGGCGTATGAACCAATCACCCTGCCCTGCGCTCGAGCCTTCGAAGCGGCTTCTTTCAGAGCATCTTCGACAATCTTCGACCGCACATCGCCCGGAACGCCCAGCGACTGCGATATGTCGTATGGACCCAGGAACAAGACATCAATTCCGTCTACGGTCATGATCTCTTCGAGGTTATTTAGACCTTTCTGACCTTCAATGTGAACAACGGTCATAGTCTCGTCGTTCTGTCGTTCAGGGTGCCCCGCCGCTTCGTCTTTGTAGTAATTCCCTGCCCGAGTGAACACAGACACGCCCCGCTCTCCCAGTGGGGCGTACTTGGCGGCGTGAACCACTTTCTCCGCGTCAGACTTCTGGTTGATCTGAGGGACTTGGACTCCGTCAGCACCAATATCCAGCGCTCGTAGGATTGGCCATTCTTCGTTGCCACCAACGCGAATAATCGGGGCAACGCCGCTTCCTTGAGCAGCGACCACCAGGTCGGTGACCTTTTCCATTGACAGTGGACCGTGCTCGGTGTCGAGGATGCAGAAATCCATGCCTGCGTACCCAAGCGCATCGACCATCGTTACCGACGGCACGATAACGAATGGCCCAACAACCGTTTCGCCTGCCTGGAGTTTCTTTTTCAGTTCACCGCGAATTGTTTCTCGCATCAGTCACCTGCTGGTATCTACCGGGTTTGATTTATATCCGCAGGAATTTTAGCGAGCGAATTCGATGTTCGCGACAAATTCGATCCGTGAATCAGGCGATGATTACGGGGACCAACATTTCATCAGGGGTCAATCCCCCGTGTTGTGACCTAAGCTCTAATCCCGCACGCGATGGCCCGTCTCTAAAGCTAAAGGCCCAGGAACCTTTTGAGATTGCCATGAATTGACCCAGTCGACCTGACGTGACATCGGACAGTGAGTCGGGACCAAGTAGCTTCTGTTCAATGACCTCAGATCGTCTGAGCAACAAGAAGCGGTCGCCAAATCGCTCGTTGAACGTCTGCTCAAATTCTTCCTCACTCCCATCATTTACATGAAATATTGCTGCGCGTTCATCACCAGAAGGAGCATCGAACAGCAGTTCACGTATCGGGTCGGATTGTTGCACCTGAATCCTGTGTCCCTCAGGGTAGTTCAAGTGACCGTGATCGGCGGTAATTACTAAAGTAGCGTCGTCAGGAAGTAGTCCTCTCAACTGCTGCATCTTTCGGTCGAACTCGAGTACTACTTCCAGCGTCTTTTCACCATCAGTGCCCACTTCATGCGCGTGCTTGTCGATGATCGGCCAGTGGAAATATGTGTACGTCGATCCCGAGGTTGAATCAACACGTTGAATTGCTTTAGCTAAAACATCATCAAGGTTTGAGAAACCAATTACGGTTCCCAGAGCGTGCAAAGAATTAGTAGCGATCGAATCGGAATACTCGGATGAAATGAAATTCGCGACCGAGTATTCGAATGACTGATTGACTGGACGACCCTGATAAACCAATTCACCTGTGATGCCTAGTTCGCTCAAATTAGTCTCGTCTTTGGTTCTTATCCATGGGAATGGAGTAGTCCTTGCTCGGAGCTCCGGTAAATAAACGTACCAACCAAGCACTCCATGTACTCCCGGCCACTCCGCACGCGAATGCGAAACAAGGTTCGGACCAGTCGAACTCGGAAAAGCAGCCAAAGCTTGGGAGTTGAGGTGTCGTTTGCAGAACGAGCCGCTCGAAAGTTCTTTGACAAAGTTCATTCCGAAACCATCGGTTACAACGTGAACAAGGTGCCTTGGAAACCCGAGTGCGGATTTGAATCCGGTTTTCACGGAATCCGGTTGATATTTCCGTCCGCCACAAATCTCGCTAATCGCCCGAGTGAGCGCGACGGTATTTGGTCGGGCTGGGTCGGGAAACACAAGCGTCCCTGACTGGAACATCTCTTCTAGCTCGGTAATCTGGGATCGCATGAACGGAGTGTAGTCAGAATATTGAGTTCATTCCTCAGATCACGCTGAGCAATTCTGGGTATTCTGGTTACATGAGTAAATCAGGCGACTCAGCGAGAATCGTGTTCCTGGGGACCGGTACGTCGGAAGGCGTGCCCAGGGCGTCTTGTCTCACCAACACGGAGAGCACGTGTGTTGTGTGCCCGGACGCCATGAGACCAGGTTCACCTAATCGTCGCAGAAACACTTCGCTGTTGGTTCAGCGCACCGATGCGGTTGGGAATCGGACGAATCTTGTGATTGACGCCGGAAAGTTCTTCTACGATTCGGCACTGCACTGGTTCCCTAAGTACGACGTTCAAACAATCGACGCACTTGTTATTACCCACGCTCACCAGGATGCAGTTGGTGGTTTCGACGATTTGCGCGATTGGACTAACAATTCCCAGTCGACACTACCTATATATATTCGAGATCAGGATTTTGAGGTAGTAAAACTGCTTTTCTACTACCTTGT
>JAYQWG010000014.1:13863-49163 GCA_038150225.1 Chloroflexota bacterium | reverse complement strand
GTTTTGGACGCGCTTCGACCAGAGCGAACTCACGGCACCCACTTCACATTAGAAGAAGCGGTTGAAACCGCCAGAGAGCTCGGAATTAAGCGAACACTGCTGACAGATGCCACACACGACATCGACCACGAACCAGTGAACGCTCAATTAGCCGAGCTGAGAGATGCCTACGGTCTCGATATCCAGTACGCCTACGACGGACAAAGTATCGACATCGAGCTATAAGAAAAATCCTCTCCACGCGGGAGAGGATTTGTTCCCTATTCGCCTTGGTCGGCTTTCCACTTACGGTAGATTGCCATTACCTCGTCGTCAGGTGGGTAGTAAATGCCAGGGGTTTGGTTCGTTTCGTCGAGCCTGCGCCTGATCCACTCTTCGAGGTCGTCGTACTCGATGGCCTTTTGGGCAATGTCAGGTGCCACTCCGCGAGGAATGACAACTACACCGTCGTCATCTGCCACGATGTAATCACCTGGTCGTACGAGAACTCCATCAACCGCAACTGTGTCGTTAGTTGAGTACGGAGTTCCAACGCGGGTGCCTAAGTTTGAAGTTTGGTCTAGACCCCACATTCCGACCCCGTAGTCCTTCACCGTGTGCATATCGCGAATTCCGCCGTCACACACCAAACCGTCGACACCACGCTGCTTTAACCGCAGAAACTTGATGTCTCCACCAATCGACATTCGCTTAGTACGCATCGACTCCATGACGATTACGTCGCCCGGGCCAGCCAGTTCAAACGCAGCGTATTCTGGGGACTCTTCGCCACCGGGCTTTTCGGCCATGCCGTCAGGACGCGCCGGAACAAATCGAACCGTTATTGCGCGCGCAACAAGGCGCTTGCCTGGGTTCATTGTTCGAACATTCGGCATATAAACGTAGTGAGGTTCGTATCCGTTTCGAGCGAGCACATCAACAACTGCTGTTGTGTTTACTCTCTTCAACTGCTCGATCGTTTCTTTGTCGAGCACGTGATCGGGGGTGGGCTGGATAACTGCCATGCGGGCTTACTTACTCCAACTAGTGAATTTCAAAACGCGCCAATTCTAGCGGGAAGTATCGACAGCGTGTGCCGGTGAACCAACCCTTAGCCCCAGTCTTGAGCAAACCGTTCAATTAATAGAGCCGCGTGCTTGGCTCCTAGAGTGAAATCCTCAACTGTGATGTTTTCGTTCGGTGCATGGATTTTGTGGGAAGGATGATCAATACCGGACGTTGCGATCGGCATTCCGAGCGTGTCGCCGAAATCAAACATTGGTCCCGTTCCCGCCATATTTGGCGTCATTACCGGCTTCCGTCCGTAAATTTCTTCAGCGGTTTCGGCAACAAGCTGAACCCAGGGTGAGTTCAGGTCTGTTCGGTACGGGTTGACGGCTCCGAGCACCTCGATTTCGACATCTTCAAAACCATGTTTGTCGAGATGTTTTCGTAGCTTGTCGAATATGTCATATGGGCGTTGCTCTGGCACCAACCGGAAGTCCATTTTCGCCTTAGCCACAGCTGGCAAAACTGTTTTCAGACCCTCGTCCTGATAGCCGGAATCGAGACCAGCGATATTGGCAGTCGACTGGAACGTTAGTTGCTTCCTGAGGTCTTCACCATCAAGTCCCCTAACAAACCCATCGACTCCAAAAGTCTCTTTCCATTCAGGAGCATCGTCGGGAAGAGCTTCAACCGCGGCAATCGCTTCAGGGCTTGGCTCAACAATTGCATCGTAGAAGCCCTCGATCAAGATGTTCTCGTTTTCATCCTTGATCGTTTCAAGCGCACGAAGGAGTCGCCAGGCTGCCGACGGGAGAATCGCTGCGTAAGAGGAGTGAGCATCGCCAGCAAGCATGCTGACGCTGAGTCCAACGCCGAGGACACCTTTTAAACCCAGGTACATGAACGGGTCGTTGTTTAGATTTCGCCCGCCACCTTCCCAGATGCATGCGTCGGCTTTGAAATCGTCTCCTCGTTGTTCGATAAGCGCAGGCAGGTTTACCGACCCAGATTCCTCTTCACCTTCACAGAACATTTTGATGTTGCAAGGAACACCTCCGCGTTCATCAATGAAAGCTCGGATCGCAGCAAGGCGTGCGCCTATATTCCCTTTGTCGTCGGACATCCCTCGACCGTAAAGGCGATCTCCGATCTGAGTAGGTTCAAATGGATCTGTATCCCACAACTCAAGCGGGTCGACCGGTTGGACGTCGTAGTGGCAGTAGAACAACAACGTTGGAGCAGATTCAGGATTGTCCGACGCGGCCATGTAGCCGTACACGGTCGGCAACCCATCGTTAGGCACGGGCACGATTTCGGCTTCGAAACCGTTTCGCTCCAACAGGTCTTTCATAACACCGGGAGCTTTGTCGAAACCGACTTTCTGCGCGGATATTGAAGGTTGCCTGACGAGCTCGAAAAGCTGTTGGATGGATTCATCAGCGTGGTTATCGATGTGTGAATAGATGTCCTGCATTTAATTGCCTTCTGCTTCGAGGTACGCCCAGTATCGAGCAAGAGAATATAAGGTCACGCCGTCTTCGATTTCCTGATTCACAATCATCGACGCGATTTCGGTTCGACTCACCAGTTTTGCTTCGACGATCCCTTCTTCAGATTGAAGTACCAGATCGTCGAGTTTGACTTCAGGTATCTCAGCGAGAATTGAGTGGAACTTATCTCCGACTAGGCCGGATATCGGTGTTTGTGCGCCTAGGTAGGTAGCCGAAATGGCGTCGACACCAGTCTCTTCCTTCAGCTCTCTTAGCGATGCTGCCTCAGGGTTCTCTCCGGGATCAACCAGTCCAGCTGGAAACTCCCACATGAATTTCTGGGCAGGGTATCGATGAACGCGGATAAGAAGTAGACGCCCACTCGGAGTAACCGGAATGACCATTATTGCCCCGCGACCGCCGTGGGTCCTTATCCATGCATAGTTGCCGCAAGAGCCGTCATCTTTGACAGTCGTGTCGTAGTAAAAATCCCACCACGGAGTCTCGTAGACGGGACTTTGATTTTCTGGATCAGGTCGAGTGTTCAAAACATCTTCAACACTTACTCAGCTGCTCCCGGCATACCAGGTTCAAGCGGCTTTGAATCGGGTGGCACTCCACCGGCAAGAAATCCTCCATCAACGGTGATCGTCTGGCCGTTCACGTAATTTCCAAGATCGCTTGCCAGGAACACGCAAGCACCAGCAATGTCAGCCGGCAATCCACCCCGATGGCTCGGGATAAATCCCTTTGCTCTACCGAGATACTCATCGTCTCCTCGGGTTCCTTCATCCGTTTTAGACAACACACGCGAATCGATGTAACCGGGGGCGACACAGTTAGCTGTGATTCCTGTTCCTGCAAGATCGTGTGCCATCGACATCACCATTCGATTAAGGCCGGCTTTCACGACTCCGTAGACCGTGTCATGCGGCCATGCCCGGTAGCTGTGAACGCTGCTGATGTTGATGATGGAGCCACCGTGACCGTGTGCGATTATCCTGTTAGCAACGCCTTGTGCCAGGAACAGATAACCCTTTAGTGCATGCCCAACAAGTCGGTCCCAGAATTCTTCGGTGATCTTGGTGAAATGAACATCCGCCGACGCAACTGCGTTGTTCACGAGAATATCGATTCGACCGTGTTCTGACACGAACTGGTCTAGCATTCGCTCGCGGTCTTCAGAGCTTCCGACATCCGCCTGATGCCACGATGCTTTTTGACCCAACGATTCAATGGAAGCAATTGTTTTGTCGGCTTCTGAGTCTCTCGTCACATCATTGATTCCGACATCAGCACCATGTTCGGCAAACATTTGCGCAATTCCCGCGCCTATACCTCTTCTAGAACCCGTAATGAGAGCCTTCTTGCCTTCGAGAAGCTTTGTCATCAAATCATCCAGAAACTAATCGTGAATTTTGCGTGTAGCGATCATTCCACCGTCGACTAGCAACGTCTCACCGTTTACATACTGGCCGAGTTCAGACGTTAGATACAAAACGGCATTGGCAATGTCGCTCGGAAGACCGCCCTTGTGAGCAGGGACAAAATTCTTGAATCGGTCAGCGTCATGAGGCGGTCCGTCTATCACATCGTCATCGCCTTCCGGCAGGCGATTGGAAATCGCGCCCGGGGCAATACAGTTCGCGGTGATGTCTGTGCCGGCAAGGTCTATCGCGAATCCCTTGACCATACGACGCAATGCCATCTTTGCAGTGCCGTAGGCTGTCCAACCTTCCATTGCCGTATATGAATGGACACTCGACAGGCAAACGATTCGACCTCCACTCCCCTGCTTGATCATTTCCTTCGCCGCGCGCTGTGAAGCAAAGAAGTAGCCTTTCAGAGATAGGTCCATCATTCGATCCCAGTACACCTCATCAGTGTCGAACAATGGGCGCTGCTGATCGGGGAAGATCGCGTTGTTGATCAGAACATCGATTCGCCCATGGGACTCGAGGAACGAATCAATAACTGTATTGATTCCGGGGATCGTCGACACATCTCCAGCGTGGAAAGTTCCGTTTACGCCCCGATTAGAAACAAGTTCAGCAGCTCGTTGAGAAACCTCGTCATCAACGATGTCATTGACACCAACGTCGGCTCCTTCATCGGCGAGTGTCAGGGCAATGCCTCTGCCTATGCCCTTGCGAGCACCAGTAATTAGTACTTTCTTGCCATCGAGCAGTCCCAACTTGTACCTCCGTAGCCCAGATAAACAGATGGCGGAATAGTAACGACAAAACGCTCTTGAATTACAGCGATGGGAACGCTAAATCAGTTGGATAGGTTGAATCGCTTCGCTTGAACGAATCCTGGCGCCAGTTAGCGCATCAAGTTTGGCATCTTCTAGAGCTTCAACAACATGCTCAAGTGCAGTGCCGTTCGTGCCACCCTCTGAAAAAATCAATACAGCATCTCGTACTTCGAATCCGAGCGATTCGAGAATCAGGGCATAACCACCAAGCTGTGGTTCGTACCCTCGCGCCCGGATGAGTAGATCATCACCTGACACGCGGTCGGTTTTGAAGTCGATGATCGAAAGTGTTCCATCTTCATTCTCAATCAGTAGGTCGACGGCACCCTCGAGTTCAACGCCTGGTTCCACTTCAGCGGCGACCCAAGCTTCATGAATGGTTTTCAACCCGGACGCTTTTTGCATTGTTGGCGAGTTGAGAATGCTCTGAACTCTCGGAGCGATATCTTCGTAGGTCGCTTCGCCTGTGTACGCTGCAACTGCCGAATTGATCAGCTGGTCGAGGTTCGACAAATCAGCAAAATCAACATCTTGCAGCACCTGGTGGACAGCTGAGCCGATTGCCGTACCTGCCCGTCCACGTTGCGCGTTGTTTTGCTCGCGGGTCTGCGAGCTGTCCTCGGGCTTAGGTGACTCGAACATGCTGTGATCGGCCAGAGTGCTCGGTGTGGTGTAACCACGAGCACTCGACGATCTAATGACTTCAGCTGTGCGCTCGACCCACTCAGTTTTATCGACGAACTGCCTGTGACCTGAGGTCGAAGCTTCGTGTGTAGTTTGGTCACGTGAGGTCACTCGTTGGGTCGTGTATGAAGAAGGTAGATCATCGCGACGACCGTCCATCTCCCATATTTTCCGAGCGAGCGTTTTCTTGTCCTTTTCTGTTCGATGAATACTCACAAACAAATAGTCACGCGCACGCGTCACCGCAACGTACGCCAACCTCACCTGCTCTGCCTCAGCCGCAAGCTTGTCTTGATCCGCCATGACGTGATAGTTGTTGGTACGGATCCCTAAATCTTTGGCTCCGATAGTCACCGATAACTCTGGAATGCCTTTGCTTTCTTTGATCAGCGCGTTCGCTTTGGAAGCGGTCCCCTGAACCTGAAGCCCGGATAGAGCAACTATTGGGAATTCCAGTCCCTTGGAAGCGTGGACCGTCATGACTCTGACAGCATCCATTTCGTTTTCTGCGGAGGTCGCATCAGAGACCGTTTGTTCTTCCTCGATTTGTCGGTCGACCCATCGAACAAACTCCCGGACCGAGCCAGTCCCAATCGACTGAACACTTCGCGCTGACTCCAGCAGGAGTTCGATCATCCTGACATCCTGGTCGCTGCCAGTTGTAATCAGGATAGATTCCCGAATTTGCAGGTCAGCGAGCAAGTTTTCGATCAACTGGGGAGTACTCACCAGGTGCCGGATATGGTGAAATTCGTTGAGTTTTGAAATAGCTGCGTGAACGCGTTTCATACCAGGAGCCGAGTCATCTAGGACAGACGTTACGCCCTGGGAGTATTCAAACTTGTTCCCTGCACTCGCCCAGTCATACAAATCCTGGTCTGAGCAGGCAAACATCATCGATTTCAGTGCGGCGACAACCGCAACCTGGTCAGTTGGATCATCTATAGCAACTAGAGCGCTTGTTAGATCCCTGATCACCTGGCTATCGAATATCGCGGATTGACCCTCCAACACATACGGCACTCCGTGCTCGTCCAGCGCCGACTCTAGCGTTGAAAGTCCGGTCCTCCTCGGGAACAAAATGCACAAATCTCGGTACGACGAATTTCTCGTTTCACCATTCCCGGTCGGAATCTGAAATTCACCCGACCCGACATCCAGCGCGAACCGTGCAATATCTTGAGACTCCGCTTGCCGCACCTCTTCGATGTATTTGTGTTGGTCGTGACCAACAATGAGAACGTGACCTGTCTCGGTCCCTCCTTCGATCTCTCGACCGGAAATTAATGGTTCATAGCTTGCTTGTACAGGCTCCGACGGATCTTGCTGCCAGCCGCTCATCCATGGGTCAAATACTTTGTTCACCCATTCAAGGATTTCGGAATGCGACCGGTAGTTGCGGCTGAGTGCCAAACGCTCGGCGTTCAAGGACGCGATCAGGGAACTCAATTGCGAAAGGTCCGCGCGCCTGAACCGGTAAATTGACTGCTTGGGATCACCGACTACAAAGAGTGCGCCGGGATCAGGCTCGCCGTTCCCGGTAGAGTCCGACAGAAGAATCGCCAGCTTCAGTTGGAGCGGATCGGTGTCCTGGAATTCGTCGATCAGGATTTTTCGGTATCGCCGTTGAAAATCGCGCCTCACTCCCTGGTTTTCGTCGAGCAGCTTGCATGACAGCACCAGCAAATCCTGAAAGTCGATCGATCCTGCTTCACGCTGTTGATCGGTGAAATCCAGGACCATCTGACCAACGTGATTAATCACCGACACCAACGCTGTGTGGGCAATCATTTGTCGAGTGGCGTCAATCAACTCACTCGCGGATTTCAAAGATGCCCGTACCTGCTTTAGTGAATCCTCCCCGCTGATGGTCTCTATCCAGTTCTGAGCGTTACCTATCGAAGTCCTCAGCTTGGGCATTTGTGTCACAGCGAGAACCGATTCAACATAGTCATTAGCATCTAAAGCTGTGCTCGTGACCATCAACGCTTGCTCTACGTCGAGCTGTAAATGACCGAACATTCGATCGGTATCGTCGGTGCAGTAGTCGACGAAAGAAATTGCGCTCTTCAGTTCACCTTGAATGGATTCCAATGCGCTGGATGGATCCAGTGACGATCGTGCTGCTGACAACGGTATGATCGATTCGAGGAGATCGTAGTCAGAACGAAACTGATCAGCGACAGACTTCAGCGTTTGGAGTGGACTGTAGATACCGAGGCGTTGTAAATCTCCGACTGCTTGTGCGAACTCGACGTTGCCTAGTTCGGTGTCCAGCAACTCTCGCCATACTCGATCAAACAAGTCATCGCTTACGACCGGATCGTTTACTTCAAACACGGGCGGCAAGCCTGCTTCCAACGGTCTTTCAGCCAGCAAACTTTGTGCAAAGCTGTGGATGGTCCCAATGTATGCTGCATCGAGGGATTCCAGAGCTTCGTTCAGTCGATTCGAATTTGCACCTGTATTTGCCGAGCCAAGAGCATGTTCTTCGAGACTCTCCCTAACTCGCTGGCGAAGCTCCGACGCAGCTGCCACGGTAAAGGTCACGGCAACTATGTTTTCTGGTTTCACATCGTCGCTAAGTAAAAGATTGACTATGCGTTCAACGAGTGCGGTCGTTTTACCGGTACCTGCACCAGCTTCTGCGTAAATCGTCTCTTCCAGTGAGCCACGAGCTGTGCCGACAATGCGGTCTCTTGAGGAGCTAGTCATCGACTTCATCCTCATCAGGCTCAACGAGCGCTAGATAGTCGTTCAGTACATCGGAGCTGTTTTTCTTTCGGTTCCACTGATCCTGTTTATCCTGCGGACACACCCTTTGGAATTCGCAAAATCCACAACTTCCGAAAGACGAACGACCGCCCACCCATCCAGACTTTCCTGGATTAGCCGGAAACACTCCCTTCTCAATACCCCCTGCGACCACATCTATTGCCTTAGTCAGAGCTTGGTCAGCTTTGGTTTCGTCGTACGCTTCCGGGCGTGGCTTGAGCTCGTTCGATCCAGACTCACGGACAAACCAATATGCCGCCTGAATTTCAGCATCCGGAAACGCTCGCCGCACTGCACGCGAATAAAGAGGCAGTTGGATTTTTGTACCATTCTTGACCGGGTCTTTGTCTAAACCGGTGTACGAAGATGAACCACCAGACTTGTAGTCGTAGATAGTCACCTTGCTGCCATCTTGCGATTGATCTACACGGTCGACCTGCCCCCTGAATCTCACCTTTCGCCCCTGGTCAGTGACGACTTCTACCGGAGGCTCATCACCGTACCCAAACCCGAATTCGGCGAAAACCTGGTTCATCTCGCCTAAGTTCGCGACATTCTTTTCTCGACGTACCCATTGCCTGAGGATCAGCCACGCACGAGATTGATCCACAGTCCAGGCACCATCCGAGCGCCCTGGAACCTCTTCTTTGAGTGCTTCGATTTCGCGCGCGACGGCGTTTTGAAGCCAGGTCTCCTGCTTGTCGGTCGGCGGTAGTACATCTTCCTTGTTACGCCACTCGAAAAAATCCTCTAGGACCTGGTGAATTAAGGTCCCAAACTCAAGTGCATCGAGGCTGATTTCATCTTCAGGTGACTTCGTCTCCTCGACTCTCAGTCGCCTGCTCAAGAAATACCGATATGGACAAGCGGCGTACGTTTCGAATGCTGTGGCCGAGCCAGACAAGGATGGCGTCTCTTTTACCGATATTTTGCCATCAAACTCGGTCCAATCCTCTCCATCCCGAGCTTCCGTGTACTTAACCGCATCATCAACTATTGTCGAACGCACGTCGCTCGTTAGTTCCTGCTTCACCGCCCCAGAGCGAATCCACTCCACGATGCGTGACTGATCATATTCAGCAGCGTTGGCACTCTGCTCCGGATCAGCGTGATCAGAGGTAACAATCGAAAGGTGTCGAAGATTAGATGTAGTTAATTCGCTCGCTTTGAGAGATGGGTTACCAGCGACTCGGCGAACCTCATTGAGGAACCACCTGGCAGGTCCGAACTCCCTCGATTCGCCAGGTAACGTTTGAGGCCATAAGAGCCTGAGTTCTCGAGCACTCGCCTTAATCGACTCAAATACTTGCTTACTATCCGTTGAAATGCGCACACGCGTGGGCAACACCTTCTCGTCGGGATCGATCAGACGTTTGAGATGGTCTGGGAGCAGTGGGTCGCTTCTGTGAAGGCTAGGGAATTTACCTTCGACCATCCCGGTAACAAACACGTAGTCGAATGGGCAACCTGCTGCAGTCCACGTGGGACCAACATAAACACCTTGTCCCAGTGATCTAAGGCCTGCGGATTTTCTATTCAACTGGTCACGCAAAACGTCAACAAAATGATCGAAGCCCGGATTCTTAAGGCCTGTCGAATCCAGATTTTCGAGACGATCCAGAACATTCATCATCCGTTCAAACGGTCTCGTCTCTCCGACGTTCTCGACATCGAGGTAACGAGACATCAGCGACCTGATCCAACCGACGTGTGTTGTCCACGACGCGGATTCCGCTTTATTCCGTTGGGACTGGAGCGATGAGATGAAATCCAATAGTTGGAGCGTGTAGGAGGATTCGCTCTCAGCCGATTCAATTTCAGACTCACCTCGTTCCCCCAGTCGCTCGGCTGACTTCGCGCGGGATACGATCGATCGCGCATATCGCTCAAGACGAGGTCTCCAGGAATCACCAACCGAACGAGTGACACCAGCTGCACGACTTATGGCGTCCCACCTTGCCCCCGGTATTGGGTGACCGCTCACGGGATCGATTACCGGGGATGATGAGAACCATGAAGTGACTTCGTTCCGATCAAAGTCGTTGGCAAATACGTTCAGTAGACCGATGACGAATCTGCCAACCGGCGTATCTCTGAGTGCGGAACGGTCAGGACCTGAAACCGGGATTCCAGATTGCATCAATGATTCGGAGATTCTGTCGGCGTATGCTTCGTCCTCGAATAAAACTGCAATACGTGGGAACCGAGCACCGTCACGCGCCAGTCCAACAATTTGACGAGTGATCTCCTTCACTTCGTTCGGGACTGTGTTGACAGCCAACATCGCAACCTGCTCGTGGCTCTGGGTCGATCCTGAATTCTCGTTGCCTACAGATACGTTCACAGTGTCGACGAGTTCTGCGAGCGCATCAAAGAGAGTTGTAAGCTCTGGGGCTACAGGGGCAACTTCGATGAGCACGACCCTTCCGAGCAGACGCCTCGAAATATCGTCGCCACCTTGCCGTGACAGAATTTCTACAGCTTCGGCCGCAACTCGTCGACCTGAAGAAAATTGTTTTGTCCGATTGCGGTACTCGTCGAATCTTGAGACCAGCTCCGCCTGAAAACTACCAGCAGAGCCCAGAGAATCGAGTTGGTGTTGGGTGAGATTTTCGAGATCCCTGAACGTCGAGTGAAGCGCTGTTTGCAGTTGGGGTGAGTACCGGTCACCGCCTAAAGCTGTTCCGTGACTCGATTCGGTAGAGATCGAGTAAACGAATTCAGATGCTTCAAGATCGGTAAGTCGAGCGCCTTCAACACTGTTGCCTGCCAACAATTCGGCAACGTCTTCCAATCGTCGAAAATCTACGTTGAACAGACCTGTTCTAGCGAGCGAGCGGCGAAGGTAATAAGAAGCCTGGAGAGTTGGGGTTACAACAGTAATCCTACCAAGACGGTCCGTTGCCCGAATTTCACTTATTACGCGACACAGAACATCATTGATTCGCTCGTCTCTGGATACGGACTCAACTCGTCTGCTCAATCGTCGCCCCGTCGTTGATGATCGTCGTGAAATGCGTCTAGTGGAAAGACTAAGCGCAGGATAAAACGCTAATCAGCAGGGTAATAGGTAAAGGAGCGTAGTAGCCAGTAAAAATGGCGCCCCCGGCGAGACTCGAACTCACGCACCCGGCTTCGGAGGCCGGTGCTCTATCCAACTGAGCTACAGGGGCACACCCGAATTCTAGTTCAAATCAGCAACATCAACTGATTTCTCAACCTCGAAAATTTGGGTATTTGTAAACACTTTTTTGTGTATTGCGGGTCAGTTTAGGCTAACCACTGAAAGGAGTACGGCTGCAATATGTCCAAAGAGAACGAACCAAGTACACCCAAACTCCTGTCTGGTGAAAATCCACAGATTCCGAAGGCTGACGGTGACGCGCCCGTACAGGCGTACATATCCGCCATGCCACAGTGGAAGCAACGCGTTGGGCCGGTCATCGACGATCTTGTGACCCACACGTTGCCCGACGTCCGCAAGGCTGTCCGCTGGAATTCGCCGTTCTATGGAGTCGAAGACTATGGCTGGTTCTTGAGCTTTCATTGCTTCACGAAGTACGTGAAAGTCACATTCCTGAACGGATCATCGCTCGACCCTCTGCCTCCGGGCAGTTCAAAACATCAAAGTGTCCGATATCTCGACATTCGACAAGAGGACGAAATAAATGTTGACCAATTACAAAATTGGATCCGACAAGCTTCAAAGTTGCGCAGAGAAGACTTTTTTTAGTATGCGTCGACCGGGACTTTAATCCGACCCTACTGCTTCTTAAAACCTTCGCAGGTCATGTCGCGGTCGTTGCCTTCTATGCCCCAGAGAATCGTGATTTTCTCTTCGGCATCAGGAAATACGGTTAGACCTGATGGTTCCCGTTACAACGTTGTACAGCCGCCGTCTTCATTGGCGTCGACGTAGTAGTACACGACCCCGTTGGTTTCCGTGATTTCGCGGATGTATCCGCTCCAACGCGCCTGACCATGATCATCGACTTTTACCTGTCGAACGCGTCCGGGCGGTTCAGTGCTACCACCCTGAGCGACATAGAAGTTGATGTCTTCGCCCGCGTGGTCTATCAAACCTTGCCACTCGATAACTCTTCGCTCTTCACCTACCTCGCTGCCATCATCGGCAACGGGATTGCCTTCCTCATCCACCTTGCACCCGAGAACGACCATCGAAATCGATGCAATCAACATCGTCAAAAAAAGAAAACGCCGTGCCATATATCCCTCCATTTGTGGCGGGCGTAAATCAGATTCGAAAACTAATGGCAACAATTAGCCCGTATTCGGAGCGACAAACGCGACTTCGTGCGAATAGCTAATACAAGTTCGATTTATACGAAAGTTCTACCGCTTCGTCGATTTCATCTTCCGAATCATCCAGGTGCGCATGATCTTTCAAAATACGACCAAGGGATGGGACATCAGACGCGTTTGACCAGGATTCCGGGTTCCAAGTATCAGAACGAATTACGCACTTAGCGCACTGGAAAAATACTTCTGACACTTCGACCACGAGCACGAAATCAGGGATCGTTTCTTTAATCTCAAACTGTTTTCGTAATTCGATGTCTCGCACCAGTTTTGCCGACACTGAAACTCGCAGCGTGTCACGAACGCCAGGAACAAGAAAGTAGAGAGCAATGCTCGGATTCTGCAACACGTTGGTGAAAGTGTCGTGGCGCCGGTTACCTCTGCGGTCCGGGATAGCCAACGTGTGGTCATCAAGAACTGCAACGAACCCCGGAGGATCTCCTTTGGGCGAAATGTCCATATTTCCAAAAGAGTCGATGGAAGCAATCGCGACGAACGGTGATCGCGCTATGAAAGTTCGGCAGTGAGAATCAAGTTTAGATTGCACCTTGTCGATCACAATTTGATGAGGCTCACCTGTAATAACGCGAAGTTCTTCTTCAGATCGAATAATTTGCTTGAATTCCATGAGCCGATTCTAGATCACCCGAGCCTTGGAGGCTGAACTTTCTTTCGAATTAAGACGTAAACCGTCAGGAGTAGTATTTAGCAATCAAGTGCCGTGAAGGGTCCGCATGAACATATTTAGAAAAGCTCCAGCTCCGGTTCCCAACCCCGAAGATTGTCTACCAGGACGTTCAGAACCGATCCAGATTTCAGGCAAGCATTTCGTGAGCGGTACCTCTATGTTTCCGCCGTTCCCAGACGGTATGGACACGCTCATTGTTGGCATGGGCTGTTTCTGGGGTGCTGAGCGGCTTTTCTGGCAGGTACCAGGGGTATACACGACGGCAGCCGGATACAGCGGTGGTACCACACCGAATCCGACTTATCGGGAAACTTGTACTTCCATGACCGGACACACTGAAGCGGTTCTCGTGGTGTTCGATCCCAAAAAGGTCGACTTAGATGCCCTTTTCAAGGTGTTCTGGGAGAATCACGACCCTACCCAGTACATGGGTCAGGGTAACGATATTGGCAGTCAGTACCGCACCGCCGTCTACTGGAATTCAGAAGAACAACGGGATGCCGCTGTAAGCAGTTTTGATAGGTATCAGGAGAAGCTGACTGCGACCGGGCACGGAAAGATCACGACTGAGATCGCTGAAGCCGGAGAGTTCTACTACGCCGAGGAAGAACACCAGCAGTATCTAGCGAAAAACCCGTGGGGTTACTGCAACCACGGGTTCTGCCAGGTCGAGTACTAGTGATCGGAGTCTTCTGACTCCGAGTCCGAGCCCACTTCTGCGCCAGATTTAAGCCCGCTTCCGCCCCGGAATGCTGGTATCAAGAACACGGGAGCTAAAACCGTGGTGACAACGGTCATCACGATAGAAACTCCGAAAATGTCCTGACCGATCACTCCTGAGGTCAGACCAATTCCAGCGACGATCAGAGCCACTTCACCACGTGGCAGCATGCCAAGAGCAACTCGCCACGCGCCGATTCGGTTGAACCCTACGAACAGTGCAGGCACACCTGATCCGACAATCTTGCTAATTACAGCAAATAACGTGAGTACTACAGCGAACACAACCGCTGAAGCCAGTGATGTGTCACCAGCTCCGAATGCGGTGAAGTCGACCTGCATACCAATTACGACGAAAAAGATCGGAACCATGAAGTTGTTGATCTGGCGCATCGGTTGCTCGATCTGGTGTTTGAGTTCCGTGCTCGAAAGCGCAAGACCGATCGTGTAAGCACCAATGATCATCGCGAGACCGAAGTAAATCTCTGCAACTGCAGAAGCGACGAATGCGAGTGCCAGAGCAAGTGCCACTGCCCCACCCGCACTCTTGAACCAGAGCACAAGTTGTGAAATGTATCGGGCAACAATTGAACCGATAATCATCAGTCCAAGCCAGAAGCCAACAGCCTTCAGGAATATGACACCAATAGACGATGCTGTAACAGTTCCTTCTTCAGCAATACCAACAACGATCGCCAGGATGATGATGCCGAGGACGTCATCAACCACTGCCCCGGCAAGCACCGTCACACCTTCTGGTGAATCAAGGCGCCTTATGTCCGCGAGTACTCTCGCCGTAATACCGACCGATGTAGCGGTCATGATCGCACCGACGAACATTGCCGGGATCATGTCTTGAATCGAGTCCATGCTGGCAAAGCCAAGCACGACCGTAGCCGCGAATCCCATCGCAAACGGGAGGAACACACCACCAGCAGCGACTGCCGTGGCGGGTCGAATGTACTTTATGAATTGGGGACGGTCGGTTTCCAGCCCAGCTTCAAAGAGCAGTACCACCGCCGCCACTTGAGCAATGAAAAAGAGCTGGGGTTCTACGGGCAAGTTGCCTTCGTGAGGCAGTTCGAAAATTGGCGATCCGCCGAACCAGTGAATACCGCCGAGCAGAAATGGGGAGATCAATATTCCCGCACCAAGTTCACCGAGAACTGGTGGTATTTTGAGATACCTCTCAGATACCTCGCCACCGATCTTGGCAGCAATGAGGATGATCGAAAGTAGAAGTATTAACTCTGCAACTACGTGAAGCGGACTATCGTGCAAGTCTGGATCCTGCCGTTTTCAACTGCTGATGTAAGTCGAAGGAAGCCCTGAAAATCATCCTACGATTTATCTTATTCCGAATATAACAACCCAACCGTCGAACTTGCCTCACTATTTACACCGCAACCAGCACCTTTAGCGGACGCCAGCCAAGTCGTTGAGGTTCGTAAATCAGGATAGCCACAAGGTTCCCGTCTGGATCATATGCTCGAACTTCCTCGTCAACCTCAGCCAGGTGATCAAGTGAAATCGAATCGATAGCTAGTGGCCTTCCGTATTTAATCATTTCAAGCTGATCGTTGGAAAGGGAAGTTCCGCTAATGTGCTGTAACGTCGTATCGATCGGCATTACGAGATCATGCCAACCGAATTCGGAAGCAGCCGTCGCCTCTTCGACGTCACTCAGTGTGTGCGAATCTTCGAGATTAAATACGCCATTTCTGGTGCGAACCAACGCGGTCATGTGGGCGAAGCAACCGAGCGCTAAGCCAAGATCATGTGCTAGCGACCTTGCGTAAAAACCGTGACTACATGAGATATCGAGAATCAGCTCGTTTCCTTCGAGCGAAACGACATCGAGTCTCGAAACATCTATTTGCCGAGCTTTTCGGTCGACTTCGATGCCTTTCCTAGCCAGCTCATAGAGCCGCTTGCCCTTGTGTCGGATCGCCGAGTACATCGGTGGGACTTGTTCGATTTGTCCTCTGAACTGTGCGAGGGCTTCTTCGAGGGTTTCTCGGTTTACATGAGTCCAATCGGTTTGTTCGGTAACATCACCGGTCGAATCGTAAGTATTTGTGGCACTCCCGAGCTCGACGGTCATTCGGTATGACTTATCGCCAAGGAGCAGAGTGTCGGCAAAGCGAGTCGCGGCTCCAACACATATCGGAAGCACGCCAGTGGCAAGTGGATCGAGAGTGCCACCGTGACCGATCTTTTTGACCTTCAGGAGTCCTTTCAGTTTTCGGACAACGTCGGTCGAAGACCAGTCTTGCGGTTTGTTGATGTTCAGGTAACCACCAATAAACGCGGACGTACTCAACTATCCTGCCTGTCGGTGTGCCGACGACTATCTTCACTCATCACACGGTCAATTAGCGCTTCCATATCGGCACCTGATTGCATCTGGTTGTCGAGGATAAAGCTCAACCGAGGCATCGTACGAATGCGAATTCGTTGTGCGATCTCGGTCCGAAGACGCGAAGCAGCAGAGCGCAAAGCTTCTATGCTCTGTTCTTTTTCCTCATCAGTGCCCAGCACGCTGATGTAGACCTTGGCGATCGATAAATCCCGGTTTACATCAACGCCAGTTACCGAAGTCATCGGTGACAATCTTGGATCGCTCAATTCGTCGGTAATGAGGATTCCAAGCTCGCGTTGAATCGTGTGATTGACTCTCTCACCTTTACGGTTCAAGGCAGGAGCCTCCATTGCTCATACTTACGCCGGATTAGCGCTGGGTGACCTGAATTTCATAGCCTTCGAGAACATCACCAACTTCGTACTCGTGGAATCCGTCGATCATGACACCACCTTCGAAGTTGTTAGTAAGTTCCCGGACGGAATCCTTGAGGTGGCGCATCGAAGTGATCGCGCCGTCGAAGATTTCGTTGCCACCGCGGACCACGCGCATGCGGCCTGCTCGTTTGAGCACTCCGTCGGTTACACGCAAACCAGCGATTTGCTCTCTCCTGCCGCTCTTGAACACTTCTAGAACGTTGGCGTGTCCGGTGACAACTTCCTTGCGTTCTGGTTCCAGCAGGCTGCGAGCAGCGTCTTTCACTTCATCGACGAGGTTGTAAATGATGTCGTAGGTGCGGATCGTGATTCCTTCGATCTCGGCCTGTCGACGTGCTCCTGCTTCAACGGTGGTCTCAAATCCAACCACGATCGCATCAGAAGCGGTTGCCAGGAGAATGTCAGATTCATTTACAGCACCTGATGCTGCACTGATCACCTTGACCTGTACTTCGTCGCTCGATACTTGTTCAACAGCACGCTGTACAGCGTCAATTGAACCGTGGTTACCGGTTTTCACAACGACATTGAGTTCTTTGGCACCGGACTGCTGCACGCGACGCATGACTTCCGCCATCGTAGTTGCAGCACGGGTGTCACGACGTTGGGAAGCAAGTCGTTCTCGCGTCTCGACCAGATCACGTGCTGCTCGATCGTTTGCAACGACATCGAACTGGTCACCTGCGGCCGGTGTCCCATTCAGTCCAAGCACTTCGATTGGCACGGATGGGCCAGCTTCTTTCACAGATTTGCCGAAACCGTCGACCATCGATTTAATTCGACCGCGGAACGTGCCGGCAACAACGTTGTCACCGACGTTTACTGTTCCTGCTTTGACCAGCACAGACGCTACAGCACCTCGTGCGCGGTCCATGTGGGACTCAATTACAACACCGATTCCAGAACGGTCTGGGTTTGCCTTCAGTTCCTGGATTTCAGCAACCAGGAGAAGTGATTCCAGGAGATCGTCGATTCCTTCACCCTTAAGAGCCGAGACAGGAACGGCAACGGTGTCACCACCGTATGCCTCAACGATGATTTCGTGTTCAGCGAGCTGAGCGTTTGCACGATCAATGTCCGCACCGGGAGCGTCGATCTTGTTGATTGCCACGATGATCGGTACACCGGCAGCCCGGGCGTGGTCAATCGCCTCTTGGGTTTGAGGCATCACACCGTCATCCGCCGCAACTACCAGCACAGCAATATCAGTTACCTGCGCACCGCTCGCTCGCATTTGGGTGAACGCAGCGTGACCAGGGGTGTCGATGAACGTGAGAAGCTGGCCATCTTTGTCGACCTGGTAAGCACCGATGCTTTGAGTGATTCCTCCGGCCTCGGAATCCACTACTCGTGCGCCTCGAATTGCGTCGAGAAGGGTGGTTTTACCGTGATCAACGTGTCCAAGAACGGTAATTACCGGAGGACGTGTTTGGGCGTTGTCGTCAGTGAGATCTTCGTCAACACCAACTTGTACAGATGCTGAACTTTCTTCACGATCTTTCGGCTTGAGAACGCCGATACCGAACGAAGCTGCTACTTTCGCAGCGACATCAAACTCAACGGTCTCGTTCACAGTCGCCATAACACCAATACGCATTAGCGATTTGATGGTGTCGACATTCGAGACCTCGAGGATTTCCGCTAATTCACCAACAGTTGTCTGAGCTGGCAGTTCAACGGGTGATTTTGGGACTCGCTCTTCAACGGCAGTTCGCGCGGAAGAAGCACCACCTGGCGCGGGCCTATTGCCTCGTTTGCCACCTGGTCCTCGTCGTCCGCCCCGTGCGTTTTTTCTAGCCATATTTGGAGGTCGATCCCTTTGATTTACTGATTTGTCTGCAAGTGCGAGAGCACTTCGTTGGAAAGTGCTTCGAACATTGAATTGTCGATTTGTACTTGTAATGAGTGCCTAATTTTACCGAATGCCCCTCGGTCGCCCCAGTGAGACTCATCGGCACAAACATATGCGCCCCTGCCGTTGGCCTTACCAGTCTCGTCAAACTCAACCCGGCCATCCGGAGTCCGGACGATCCTCAGCAGGTCGGATTTGTCTCTCCTACTGCGGCAAATAACGCAGGAACGAGTTGGCGGTTGTCGCTTTGTTGCCACCAGAAATCTCGCTCCTTCGTATTTACATGCCTAGATCAATCTAATTGCTATCTACCGGCGTCGACGGTTACGAGCGCTGCTTCCGCCACGTCGTCCACGTCGACCAGGATCGGCTTCGCGGAATCCGGCGATGTCTTCGGCGAACCTGATAGCACCACCGTCATCACCCGAATCGCCGCCCGGAGCATCGACCTGCCACAGATCGTCTGAAGATACATCGAGCGTTGCGGCCTCTTCGGCATCCTTACGCTCTTGCTCTTCACGCTCAAGTTCAGCCAGTTCTTCTTCAAGAGCAAGCAGTTCAGCTTCGAGGTTCGAATCGTCTTCCTCTGCGGATTCAGCTTTGGGTTCTTCAACCTCTGCTGCAGGTGTCTCGACAGCCTCTTCTTCGACAGGTGCCTCAACGTCAGCTTCTGCTGCGGGCTCTTCTACTGGAGTCTCAACAGCGGCAGCTTCTTCTGTAGCAGCCGGTGCTTCCACAACCGCTTCCTCAGCAACGACTGGCTCAGGTTCTGGCTCTTCTTCAACAGGCTGCGTTGCACCCTGGATGTCAATTCGCCAATTCGTGAGCTTCGCGGCGAGTCTGGCGTTCTGGCCTTCTCGACCGATCGCCAATGAAAGCTGACGATCGGGAACCAGGACGGTTGCCGACTGCTCTTCTTCGTTGAGGTCAACACTGTCTGCAGCTGCCGGGCTTAATGAATTTGAAATGAACTTGACCGGGTCTTCATCCCACTCAATAACGTCGATCTTCTCACCTAGAAGCTCGTTTACGACGTTCTGAATTCGGATACCCCGAAGACCAACACAAGCGCCAACCGCGTCGACACCTTCCTGATTAGAGGAAACGGCGACCTTAGATCGGGCACCTGGCTCTCGGGCAATTGCCTTGATTTCTATTACACCACTAAAAATTTCTGGAACTTCAACTTCAAATAGTCGGCGAAGCAGGTCTGGGTGGGTTCGAGAAACAATAATTTCTGGACCGCGAATTGTCCGTCCGACCTGGACTACGAAAAACTTCAGCTGCTGACCAGGGCGGTATCGCTCGAACGGCGACTGCTCTGCTGGAGGCATGATGGCCTCAGCTTTCCCGAGGTCAACGGTCACCCAACGAGGCTCAACTCGCTGGATTGTTGCCGTGAGTACTTCACCCTCTTTGTCGATGAACTCCTCGAAGACGATGTCGCGTTCAGCTTCACGAAGTCGCTGCATAACGACCTGCTTTGCGGTCTGTGCAGCGATTCGGCCAGGGTTGTACTCGAGTTGTCCAGTTTCAATGATGTCGCCAACAACGGCACCTTCGCGAAGCTCTTGAGCTTGCTCCTCGGTGAAGTGCATGAGAGGGTCTTCGACCTCCTCAACGACGTGAATGACGGTGCGTACGACAACGTCACCGCTCACAGGATCCATCTCGACGATTACGTCTTGGCCCTTCGCTGCGGTATCGCGCTTGTAAGCAGACGCGAGAGCAGCTTCCACAGCCCGAACAACTACTGGCTGAGGTAAGTTACGTTCCGCAGCGAGCTGGGTCACCGCTAGTAGCAGATCACTCTTCAACGCCTATCCTCCGTCATCGTTTTGCATTATTTGCAAACATCAAAAAAGTGGGCGGCGCCCACTTCCAAGTGTCAAGCTCTTGATTCAGATGAGCCCTGACTTATGCAATATTACCACGAACCACCTCCGTTTACCTCTCTTTCTAGACAACGAAATTTGACATCTGAATCAGTTCAAAACAAATACGCTCTATTCGTCGACTTCGATGGAACAATCACTACCGAAGACATCGGAGACAAGATCGTCACCACATTCGCAGATGACGGATGGCAGGAAACTGAGCGTCAGTTCAGTGCAGGGAAGATATCACTACGCCTACTGGCAGATGTTGAGGTTCAGCATTTGCGCAAAGAACGAGAAGCAGAAGCTGCGAAGTTCGCAATTGGCTATGCGAAATTCCGGTCTAGATTCGAAGAATTAATCGAATATTGCGAGTCACATGATGTGGTCTTCGAAGTAGTTTCCAGCGGAATGCACTTCTACATCGACCCGGTGCTTGAAAAACACGGTCTGCAGCGGTTACAACGGTCAAGACCAATCGTGAAATACGATTCGGAGGGTCGGGGCATACACGTAATGCCTGATGGCATTGAAGATTGTGACTTCACTCCGATGTGTAAATGTGCCCGGGCCGATTTTTATCGTGGACAGGGCTACAGAGTTATATTTGCCGGGAATGGTTCGTCTGATCGGTGCGTAGCTCCCAAAGTGGACCACCTCTTCAGCACAGACGGTTTAACGCAGTACTGCGAGAGCGAACGCATTGAGCACTCACACTTCGAAGATTTTCACGAGGTGCTAGGTGAGTTGAAGCGCCTTATTTAGCTCCAAATCTAACCCAGGATGTTCTTGACCGAATCAACTACAGATTCAGTCGAGACGATCTCTGAGTCCTTACCCCGACGGTCCTTGATCTCGGCTCCACCATTGCCAATGCTTCTTGCGCTAAGCACCACGCGCACGGGAATACCCATGAGATCGGCGTCCTTGAACTTCACTCCGGGAGGGGCATCTCGGTCATCGAACAGGACCTCGTAATCCGCATCGAGAAGATCCCGGTAGGTCTGTTCCGCTTTCGCTGCAATGTCTTCGTCGTCCAGGTTTAGTCCGGCAAGATAAACGTCGTATGGTGCGATTGCCTGCGGAAGCACCATACCGTTTTCATCGTTGTTGGCTTCTACTGCGGCAGCAAGAAGGCGCCCGACACCGATGCCGTAGCATCCCATCAAGATTTCTTGCTGTGCTCCGTTTTCATCGGTGTAGTCGGCGCCCATTGATGATGAGTACACCGTCCCCAGCTTGAATACGTGCCCAACTTCGATTCCACGACGGGCGACAAGCTTGCCCTTGCCATCGGGTGATGGATAACCGGCTTTGGCTTCAGCAATATCACCGAGGATATCGGCCTTGAAATCACGCTCGATATTGACGTTTCGTAGGTGATAACCCTCTTTGTTCGCACCGGCAAGATAGTTCGAACCCATAGTTATCGAGTTATCAACAACACTCTTGAAGTTATCCAAGCCAACGGCGGAAGCAGATCCAGCAACCAATCCAGCTGCTTTTACTTCTTCAGGTGTCGAAAGTCGCGGTTCCGCACCACCGAGCAGATTCCTCAGCTTTGTTTCGTTGACTTCATAGTCACCACGAATCGTGACAATGATTACTTCACCATCGACTGTATAGAACACAGCCTTTGCTGTTTTTGAAGCGGATACGCCTTCAGATTTGGCGAGCTCTTCGATGGTCTTGATGCCCGGTGTTGCAAACTCTTCAACTTCACCAAGCTCGCCTTTCGGGAATTCCTTCTTGATGAAGTTAGCTTTTTCGACATTTGCCGCGTAATCACTCTCGGTCGACATCAGGATCGTGTCTTCACCGCTGTCAGTAAGTAGAACGAACTCGTTCGAATCCTTACCACCAATACCACCTGAATCTGCTTCGACCATCACTACATCCAGACCGCATCGCTTGAAGATTCGCTGGTACGCCTCAACCATTGCGTCGAAGCTTTTGTCCAAACCCGCTTCGTCGGCATCGAACGAGTACGCGTCCTTCATTTCAAACTCACGGACCCGCAAAAGACCACCGCGAGGACGTGTCTCATCGCGGAATTTTGTTTGGATCTGGTAGATCGTGAATGGCAGGTCTCGGTAACTGGTCACGCCTGACCTCGCCATCGCCGTCGCAGTTTCCTCGTGAGTCGGAGCAATGATCATGTCTCGCTCTCGGCGATCTTCGAACGTCGCCAGCGGTGGCGTGAACGTCTCCGCCCTGCCCGACTCGACCCATAGATCACGTGGTTGGACGACGGGCATGTTGATTTCCTGACCACCTGCGCGGTCCATCTCTTCACGAATGATGTTCCTGATTTTCGTGATTGAACGGTTACCCAATGGCATCAGGCTAAATATTCCAGCTGCGATTTGCTGGATAAAGCCTGCTCGAGTCAGCAATTGATGGCTGATCGTCTCTGCATCAGCAGGTGCTTGCCGCAAGGTCGGTGCCAGTAAGTTGGTTCTTCTCATCAGGAACGATTCTTAGATTCTTTTTGCCCGGTAAATTTCGAGGTTATCCAGACTACCTCGACTGGCTCTCGATGTAATCCAGTACCGGTACTCGTTAATTGATACTCGATGTTTCCGATTTAGTTGAACGATTTTTCGAGTTCGTGTATTGAATTCACTTTCATAACTTGAAGATGATTCGCCGCGTTTCAATGTTGAAACATTTCTAGAACGGTTCTGAGGGCTAACTTTGACACTCGCTGAAATTTTGATCGCTATTCATATTGTTGGTGCTGCGTGTTGGGTGGGTGGTAATTTCATTATCAATGTCTTCGCATGGCGGGTTGGTAAATCCGGCAACCAGGAGGAAGCACTCTGGTTTCTTGGACTTGGTGAATGGGTCGGCATGCGAGTCTTTATGCCGCTCTCACTGATTGTTCTAGCTGCCGGTGCCTGGCTTGTAGAAGAAGCAGGCTGGGGATTTGACGAGTTGTTCGTTCAGCTCGGTCTTGTTGGCTTCGCTCTCACCTTTTTGGGTGGTGCGGCTTTGATCTCTCCTTCGTTGAAAAAAGCCCATGCAGCAGTCACTGAACATGGACTTATTCTGAGGAAGGCAAATCAGATATCAAGCGACTGGAGCTGATTTCCAGGATCGACCTTCTTCTTCTGTTACTGGTTGTTCTGAACATGGTTCTCAAGCCAGGACTCTAGTTCGAAAAATTCAGTTTTCTACTGAACTGCCCGGCTTGAAATCAAGCCGGGCTTTCTTTTCGCCCTTCTGCATCCCACTTATTAATAGCTTTCTCACAGCCCATTAACGACTTTTTGCAAGTTCGATAGTGACAATTGGGTATGAGCGGAAACCGATCTGTGACCAGACTCGTCCAACAGTCATACATCACTTTGTTTTCGGTCGAGCGATTTTTGAGAGCTGTCTCACAACAGGAGGGCGTGCATGGCAAAGAAAACCGTCATTGTTGGAGCTGTCGCGGCATCTGCCCTTGCGGCTCTTCTAATGCGCAGCAAGCGCTAACGTTTCTAGCTGTGCGCAGTTCAAATTCCGGGCTTTCACGCTCGTATTTTTCTTTTAATCCGATCCCCTATTCCACTTTTGCCAGTGATATTTGACATATAGAACATTTGTTCTATTATGGCATTCCGATCGAGGTTTTCTTAGGGATTTCTATGTCTTCAAGAGCTTCGATAGGTGCACTGGCAGCAAAATCGCCTCACCTACAGCGCACTGCGCTGATTGACCTTCACCTGGATCGCTTAGATCCCAAACAGATCCATCACTAAACGCGTCGAAAATCTGCCGAATTTCTAAACACAACGAATGGTCAGTACACAAGAAAAAAACAACATCGCTAACCCAAAGGCGGTGCAGTCGAGTAATCGCCCTCCCCGTGTGTCTCACTCACGCAGATTCGGCAAACCTGTTACCACAATCAAAACAGTCGCTTGCCTTCGAATACCAAACTTCCCGTGGCAGGTAGAGGTAGCTCGTAAGCCCGAACTGGGTGATCAATCGTTGATTGTCGCCGGCAAAGCCCTGGACCTTATTGAAGATCAAGAAATTCGAGAGACAGGTAGTGGCGCACTTTCTGCTCGTGTCGTTATTGCTGCGTCTCCAGACCTAACTGAGGTTTCATCGGGAATGCCCCTTGCCGAAGCAATTGCCAGGCATCGTGACGTACAGGTTGTTGAGGCCGATATACCGCTCTATGGAATGGTTTTCGACGAAATCGTTGAAAACCTCGAACGATTGGTCCCGGATATAGAAGTCGCCGCTCCAGGGCTGGCTTACGTTGGTATTTGGGGTCTTGAAGGGCTCTACGGTGACGATGCCAATGTTGTTCGGCTTCTTGCGAGCACAGTGGATAGCTTCGATCTTCGCATTGGCGTTGGCGAGAACAAGTGGCTTGCCTACGCAGCGTCACTACTGAGCAGAGCTAACAGTGGACGTAAGGTGACAGGTGAACCGGGCAAGTTCCTCGATAAATTCCCTGTTGATGCTTTGCCCATACCTTACGAACTCGTTAAACGGCTCCATTCATTTGGGCTAAAGACGATGGGGCACATAGCGGACATTCCACGCGGCCCAATGGAGGCTCAGTTTGGACCAAACGGAGGAACTGCGTGGGAACTCGCCAACGGTATTGATCATCGACCGCTCATGCCCAAACGTAGTGCACTGGGGGTTTCTGAGCACCTGGACTTCCCGGATCCAACTGTGAGCATGGCGACCATCCTTCCTGCAGTGGAGAGCTTGCTTGATCGAGCTTACGGCAGACCTCAACTATCCAATCGGTTTGCGAGACACGCCAATTTACAGTCGCAGGTGTTCCAGAATGCACCCTGGACAATGCGCATTGGGTTCAAGGATCCGGTAGGGAATAAAAACAAGGCTTTGTTTGCGATCAAGTCGAAGCTTGATGCAGCCGAAATACCCGGTCCTCTTGAAGATATGCGCATCACCCTTTCTGGAATTACGGGAGCAGCAGGCAGGCAGGAGTCGATGTGGTTAGAAGTCAAACGCGACGACGACCTTAGAGAAACGATCAACCAACTACGCAGCCGCCTGAAGGTAGCCCCGCCTGTGTACCAGGCCAGGGAGTTGGAGCCCTGGTCAAGAATTCCTGAGAGAAGGTTTGCTCTTGTCCAAATGAGTGGATCGGGCGGGTAGCCATGCCTCGCAAGAGAACAAAAGAAAAAGCCACCAGTAAAAACCGCAATGGGATCAAACTTTTAAACGCCCCGAGGGTCATTGAAGTAAGTATTGACAACCTGGGAACACCAACGTCTATCAGAGTGCCGCCAGTACAAAATCACAAGCATTATTCAGTAAACTCTAGTTTACTCATTTCAGAACAAACATACAGTAATTATCTAGTAGTTGATGGTAAGTGGATCAATGTCTCCAGCGTGCTGGATCTGTGGAAAATAAATGATGAGTGGTGGCGTGGATCAGAAGATGAAATCACTCGTCTTTATTACAGACTGAGACTATCCAATGGGCAGCAAATAACTGTTTACCTAGACCTTGTTAAGAACAAGTGGTTCAGGCAGTCAGGTTAGCTAATCCGGTAGCACGAGGATCTTTCCGAACGATTCAGATCCTTCAGTTCGGTTGAACAATCCGGGTAAATCACTGAGAGAAACCCTGTCGGTAACCAGGTTAGATAACAGATTGTTCAGACCACCACTGCCCTGCTCTATCAGTGATGCAGCAACCCTGTAATCGCCGATATCAGCGCCGTGAGTCCCAATCCAAATGATGGATTTGCCACCAGAGCTGGTGGCAACACGTTGCTGCCGTCGTCGGACGGTGTCGATATGGCCGATTGATGAATCAAAAAAAGCAGGTTGAGCTGGATCGGCACCGCCAAACACCAGGATGCACCCGTCATGCGAAACGGTTCGTTCAGCGAACAACAAACGAGCATGAGTTCTGTGCTTACTCCGCTCGCTGAGGTTTCTCCGATCGAGAACTTTTCAGTTGATTTCAGTAATTCTTCAGTTGATACCGGATAGAGCGTTAACGGATGGTCAAGCCCCCAATGAACATCGATGTCCACTGGACCACGCTCCATCGTGATTTCATAGTGAAATCGCCTTAAGAACCAGGCATCGATTTGTCTCGTCGGGTAACCGCAGCCCAGTTCTTCGAGTATCGAACATGTTCTACTGACATCTCGTTTGCTTACGAGGAGATCAATATCTCCCATAGGTCGAATAGGATCGTATTCGTAAACATTCTCAAGTAACTGAATACCCTTCAAGAACGCATATGGGATTCGCTCACGCCCAAGGGCTACTGAGATTTGTTCCGCCACGGGGCGAAATTCCCTAAGATCTACTGCGACTTTCGCGGCCTCTTGACCAACATGAGTTTCAGGAGCGCCATGCAAATACTGGTTCAGTACCGCGCTGATTCTGTGATAGCTCAGAAACGCCTTGAACTCTGACCCGCCTGCCAACAACAATTGCTGCCTCTCATCGATAGAAACATCTTCACCGTCTAGCAGTCGAACCGCTGTTTCTATCAAGTCGCGAGTAGTTACGGCACTATTCGAATTCGAATTCATGCGTGTATGTCATATCAGGTGTCAACGCAATAACGCAACTGTTGTCTATTGAGTTGAGGTGCCATTTGCACTTTGAACTACAGTTTCGCTAATGCACTCTGTCCGGTCCCTCTCGCGCATGTGTGAGAAGAAAGAATCTGAATAAGAGGACACTGTGCCGGGTCTACCCGATGACATAGAAAAAGCACTGCCGTCGGCAAAAGAAGTTAACGGCTCACCCGGTAGACAATCGGAGAACACTGCCAACACCACCGACCCGCGGTATGAAACGCGCTCGCCACGAAAGCAGGCACGAGAGGCGCTAAGTCAAAGTCGCGACACTGCCCCGCACGCCCAACGAGATAATCCGTCTCACGCGGGATGGATCAGTGGCGGTAGAGGTATCAAGAAGGCACAGCAAGACGAATATTCAGGTAATGCGTTCACGCCTTCCAAAGCAGCAACTACTACTCAATATGCAGAACTTCACTGCCACACGAACTATTCTTTTCAAGAAGGAGCGTCCGAAGCCTGGGACCTACTGCAAACCGCCAAAGAGCTAGGCATTGAAGCACTGGCAATAACCGATCACGATAATGTGAGCGGCGCCATGGAATTTGCTCAGGCTGCAAAAGAACTTGGCATCAAGCCAATCATTGGGATCGAGCTCACCCTGGCACGCGGGATTGATGACCCCGTAGATGCCGAATATGAACCAGCTGAGCGTCCGCACATCACCCTGCTCGCCGAGAACGCAACCGGTTACAAAAACATCTCCTTGCTAACCACCCGCGCTCACGTCGATGCAGAGGAGCGCAACGATCCCCACCTTGATCCTCGACTACTCGGCGAACACTCAGAGGGCGTTATTTGTCTTTCGGGTTGCAGGCGAGGAGAAATTTCCACTCACCTCGTCTCAGATGACGGTGTTCGCGCTCGTAACGTCGCAGCCCGTTACATCGAGGTTTTTGGAAGAAGCAATTTCTTCCTGGAGCTGCAGCAGAACCTGGTCATGGGCGACATGGCACGCAATCGAGCCATGGCAGCCCTCGGACGAGAGCTCGGTGTCGGAATTGTTGCGACCAACAACGTTCATTATCACGTGCGTGAGAGGCATCGTTTGAATGACGCGCTAGTTGCCATCAAGCACAACAAATCACTTGAAGCCACCCACAGGGAGCGTCGAGCCAACGACCAATTTTTCCTGAAGTCACCCGACGATATGGCGGTGTTGTTCAACGAGCACCCTGACGCGATATCCAACACAGTCAAGATCGCCGAACGTTGCACTTTCAACTTGATTTCCGACGCTATCTACGATTTTCCGTCGTATGACTTCCTTCCTCCGGGACACACAGAAACCACTCATCTACGCGAAATATGCGAAGAAGCCGCTGTACGTCGATACGGCAGTCTCACTCCCCAGGTTGTGGATCGACTAGACCGTGAATTCGCACTCCTTGAGAAACACAACCTTGTCGGGTTTCTGCTCCAGTACTACGACGTCATCCGCATTGCCCGCGAAGTGCAGGAAGACCTCGGACTCGTTGAACCCGGCTTGCCTATTGAAGAGCATCCTCCCGGTCGGGGCAGAGGCTCTTCGGTCGCCCTGTTAATTGGCTACTTGACCGGTCTTTCTCACATTGACCCACTCAAATTCGGCTTACGACTTGATCGTTTCCTACCCGATACGACCGATTGCGAAAAGCTAGCACCGCCGGATATCGATCTCGACTTCCCGCGCGAAATCCGTGCGGAGCTGATCTTGCGGATACATCAACGCTGGGGATACGAGCGCGCCGTTCTCACAGGAATGATCTCGACCTACCGGATAAGAGGAGCTGTTCGAGACCTCGGAAAAGCTTTGGGTATTTCGGAAGACGACATAGGGCGTCTGAACAAACGACTCGATGGACACAGTTCAATCCCGGTGCTGGCGCAGAGCATGGCTGAGTTACCTGAATACAGGGACAGGGTTGATCTTCCCGTGTGGCAAATGCTCATTGAACTTGCCCAGCAGTTGAATCACTTCCCGAAGTATCTCGCTCAACATCCCGGCGGGATGATCCTCTCAGCGCGCCCTCTCTCAGAAACTGTCCCACTACAACGCAGTGCGATCGATGGTCGCTACATCTGTCAGTGGGATAAGAATGCCGCCGAGGACGCCGGTTTCGTGAAGATCGACTTCCTTGCACTTGGTGCCCTCTCACAACTCACAGAAGCGCTCGAACTCATCAAACAACAAACTGAAGAACGACCCGATATTTCTCGGATCAACTTCGAAGACCAGGCGGTTTACCGAGACATCCATAACGCCGACACCATTGGCGTTTTCCAAATTGAGTCAGCCGCCCAAATGCAAACGGTCACTCGCCTCCGCCCAAAAAACCTGACCGAGATGGCGTGGGAGGTTGGCGCAGTTCGACCCGGTGTTGGTGTGAACGATGGTGTGACATTGCTCATCAGGCGGCATATGGGCAAGGATCCGGACTGGAAGTTCGACCACCCGCTTGAGGAACAAGCACTTGGCCGCACCTACGGTGTCCCGCTGTACCAGGATCAGCTTGGTGAACTCGCTATGTACGTGGCTGGCATGTCGGCGGTTGAAGGCGACCAGATGCGGCGAGCCTTTACGCGCCGCAACAATGAACGCCACGTAGCGCACTGGAAGCATAAATTTCTCGAAGGTGCGATTAGTAAAGGTGTCCCGCCCGATGCCGCTGAGCGTATTTTTGGCAAATTTCACGGGATGTACCAATTTCCAGAAGCACACGCCTTTGCATTCGGGGTCACTGCCTACCAAATGTCATGGCTCAAGCACTACTACCCGCTCGAGTTCTTCGTTGGGTTGTTCAATAACCAGCCAATGGGTTTCTACAACCTCGAAACTCTCAAGGAAGACGCGTCTCGTCACGGTGTGAAAGTTCTGGGTCCCGATGTGAACCGGAGTGGCTTGAAGGCTGTCATTGAGGACGGTGCGCTACGAATGGGGCTGACTCACGTTGCAAAACTTCGAGATGCCACGGCAGTTCCAATTCTCGAATCTCGAGATTCAGACGGTGAATTCACTTCGCTTGCCAATCTCATGACGCGAGCGGGCATTCAACAGGAAGTGCTCGATCTTTTGTCAGCTGCCGGGGCTCTCGATAACTTCGATACTGCTGTCAGGGAAGACCGGGATCCGCCAGATATAGCCAACCGACGACTTCTCAGGTGGGAGACGGGTCTTCGTTACCGTCCACGCGGTGAACACAGGGACGGATCACGCCAACTTGCATTCGAAATGTCTGTAGATCAGGACATGGTCGCGCTGCCCGAAGAGTCTGAGTGGGACCGCATGATTGGCGAGTACTCAGCAACAGGTGTTCACCCGGAAGGACACCTCATGAAGCTTGTGCGTCCACATTTACCTTCAAATGTGATCCCAAGTAGCGAGGTTCGAAACTACGCGAATGGTGATCGAATTTCAGTAGCAGGGCTGGTCATCCGGCGGCAAAAGCCAAGCGGTAAGACCGTTTTCGTAACGCTGGAAGATGAGTTCGGCCACTCACCGTTGATTGTCTGGCCGGCGGTCTATCAGAAGCTCAAACTGATCATCAAGGAACCATTGCTGCTCGCCACCGGAACGGTTTCGCGCCGAGAAGGAACCATGAACATCGTGGTCGAGAGCATCACTGCAATCCCTGAATCAGTACCTGGACTCCACTCCAAGGATTGGGGGTAACGGCATCCACTTTGTGAGGATCTAGTTACCTTTTACACAGTCATTCGAAGACAAAATGCTCGTGATCAAATCGCTTCTCACTTCTATTACTGCTATTGGATTTCCGATGGAATATCGTAAGAAAGTGGTATCAGCCCGTTCGTAAACGATCTCGACGGGTTTTGTGTGAAAAGATCAGGTTGGTTTCACTTCCTCGAAGTGAGTCATTGAAAGCTCTTCCTGGATCTCGAATATGGAACCCTTGTTATCGGGTCGTGGTTCCGCAACCCTCACAGGGGCTCCGTTGAATCTCGGCACGTTAGAGCCTTCGCCTCGCAACATGTTCGACTGCCACACGGTCCAGTCACCGAATCCGCCGATAGGGAAGGCGTCAGCGGCGGCATATCCCATCAGCAGCAGACGACGCGAGTTCTGAGACATGTTCGGAGCAGACCCATGCAAGGCGCGAACGTGGTGGATCGACACATCACCTTCTTCAAGCAGGATGCTTTGTGCCGCGTCCATATCGACATCTGACATTTGGACCGCCCCGACGAACACACCGTCTTCATGATGGTCGTATGCCGGTCCTTTGTGCGACCCAGGAACAACCATTAGCGCTCCGTTTTCAATGGTCATGGGGTCTATTGCCACACCGATTTCAAGAATGTCGTCGTTGGTGGCAGGGTAGAAACCCCAATCCGTGTGCCACTCAACTTGCGCACCACCACCGGGAGCCTTGTTGTTCAACTTGGTGTGGTGGTGTCGAATGTTCGGACCAATCAAGCCCTCGATGATGTCGAGCAACTTCTCGTTGCGCATTGCCCTGTTGTAGACGGCGTGGTGCTTGTGCGGATCCTTGATCCTGCGGAGTTTTGGTGTACCGGCCGAGTGACCGGCTTTAAGGTCAACGTCGAACACTTCTGTATGAGTCGCAACCTCTCGAGATTTCTCGACAAATTCGTCGGTTACGTTCTGAAGTTCTTTGACCTCGTCCGGGGTGAAAACCCCTTTCACCGCGATAAATCCGTCACGGTTGTACTGGTCCACCTGCTTCTGGGTCAGGATCTTTGGCATTACACACCTCGCGCCAAGCGCTGTTCAATTGAGATTGCGGCAGTGTAGGCGCGAGAACGAGAGCGGGCAAATTTGCCAGAGGAATCCTTCGACAGGCTCAGGATGACTAGCGAGCTAGTAATAGCTGATTCATATGGAAGACGGTCAGTGGTTCCATCAGATTGGAAACCGAGCTGATCATCAACCGCAATCAACAAAACGATCTCGTCATCCTGAGCTTGTCGAAGGATAACGAGATCGCTAAGTTATTAGCGACCGGAAGGTCGCTCCACCACGGTCAGGACACGTCTGTTTTCTCTACTCCGCCTGTCCGCGCTTTGCCCAATTGGCGTTTACGAACATGTTCAAGCCCGGATCTGCAATCACTCCTGAAGGTGTCTTGTCGGGCGGGTTCGCCTTGATGAAATCTTCATCAATCTCGATACCCCAGCCTGGCTTGTCCGGAACCGGGAAGTAGCCGTCGACAACCTCCGGGTAACCCGATCCAGCGTTCTTCACATGCGGATCTGCGAAATCGTTGAAGTGCTCAAGAATCTTTGCGTTACGCAGTGTGAGACATAGGTGTAGCGCCGCCATAGTGGACACAATTCCACCCACATTGTGAGGCGCAACCATGATCGAGTAAGACTCGGCGGTGGACGCAATCTTCTTCGTTTCGAGAATTCCACCCGACTGCGTAATGTCCGGCTGCAAAACGTCTACGGTTTGCGCACCCCAGATTTCTCGGAATTCAGGTGCACCATACAGTCGTTCGCCGGTAGCGATCGGTAGTGAAGTGTGCTGTCGAACTGATTTCAGCGCCGGGTTGTCGCCAGGGCGTACCGGCTCTTCAATCCAACCAATGTTGTATTTCTCAATATGTCGTGCGATTTCACGAGCTTGCACCGGTGCAAATCGACCGTGCATTTCGATCATGATTTGTGCACGAGTACCAGCTACGCCAGCCACCGCCTCGATCAGGTCGAGTGATCGGTAGAACTCCGGTCGCTCGAGCTCCATATCGCCATTACCAAACGGATCGAACTTCATTCCGCGGTAACCGCGGTCGACTACTTTGCGAGCGGCCTCGGCATACGCTTCAGGTGTTCGCTCAACTGTGTACCAACCATTGGCGTATGCAGGAATTTGGTCCTTGACCTGTCCGCCCAACAATTTGTAGACCGGCTGTCCGGTCTTCTTGCCAATAATGTCCCAGAAGGCGAGTTCAACAAGAGCCAGACCGGTGTAAACAACCTCACCTGGCTTTCCAAAATCGAGCAGGGTGAAACGTCGGTATAACGCTTCAATGTCAAATGGATCGTGACCGATGAAGTGACGTTCCACGTCCGCAAGGTACTGCGTAACGGTGTGCGTCTTGCCCAGTACTCGTGATTCACCAACACCGATGATGCCCTCATCGGTTTCAACAATGCAGTAGGTAAGGTTTCGCCAGGGAGTACCCAGCACAAGAGTGCGGAATCCGGTTGTCTTCATCTAAGTCTCGTCTTCTAAGTTCTTCGGGTTTTGTAGCTAGCTATGTGAAATCCAAACCGATTCATTGTATTGACCGACGACACATATCCAAAACAATTGATCTGCTTGATACAGTTCGCTCGTTCATGATTACAGCCTGAGATTGGAACAAAGCATGCCACTACATCCCCAAGTCGCCGATTTAATGAAACGCCGAGAGGCACTTGGCTTTCCCGCGAACAGCGAGGTCAGCCCGGATGAAGCGAGAGCCAACGCACGGGCTGGAAAAGAAGCAATTCCTTCCGACCAAGAACCTGTTGGCGAAATTTCGGAACGCACAATTCCAGGACCAGCCGGTGGCGTCTCGATTCGCATTTATCGTCCGACTACCGAAGGACCGCACCCGCTAATCATGCTTTTTCACGGCGGTGGCTGGGTCATTGGTGATCTAGACACAGAAGATTCGATGTCACGAGGTTTGGTGAATCGTGTAGATGCGGTTCTCGTCTCCGTCGATTACCGACTTGCTCCTGAAACAAAGTTTCCAGGGGCACCTGAAGATTGCTACGCAGCCACCGTGTGGGCGGTTGAAAACGCCAGCGAAATAGGAGTTGATGCGAGCAATCTCGCGCTATCCGGTACATCAGCCGGTGGAAATTTGACTGGTGCGGTCGCGCAAATGTGCCGTGATCGTGGAGGTCCGGAGGTGAAGCACCAGGTCCTCTTCTGCCCCGTTATCGACTACGATTTTGCACGAAAGTCGTATCACGAAAAAGCCGAAGGATATGGACTCACTCGGGACGGAATGATCTGGTTCTGGGACCAGTACCTGGCTTCACCTGAAGATGGTCACAACCCATACGCATCCCCAATACGCGCTGAGGATTTGTCAGGACTTCCAGACGCGACAGTAATCGCCGCCGAGTACGATCCGCTGTTGGACGAAGCGGCCGATTACGCGAAAGCGCTCGAAGCAGCGGGTGTTGATGTTCAGTACACCGAGTACCCGGGCATGACTCACGGCTTCAACGGGTCGTTTGGACTTATTGATGATTCGATCAAGGCATGTGAAGAGGCGTCAGCACGGATCCTGGCTTCGTTCGCGAAGTAGAACTCGGTAAACAAATGCCGTTACACCCACAGGTCGAAGCATTCAAAAAGAAGCGAGTGGCACTAAACCTGGCTCCCAACACCCAGGTGTCTCCGGAACAGGCACGCGAGAACTCCAGAATATGGCGCGCCGCTATACCCGCCGATCTTGAACCAGTGGGTGAAATCACCGATCGAACGATTCCTGGTCCTACAGGTGATTTACCGGTTCGAATCTACCGGCCGGTAACTCCGGGACCGCATCCGTTGGTAATGCTGTTCCACGGCGGCGGCTGGCTAATTGGCGATCTCGACCACGAAGATCCGTCTTCGCGTCGTATATGCAATCAGGTTGACGCTGTCGTAGTTTCAGTCGACTACCGACTCGCTCCCGAAACTAGATTTCCAGGGGCTCCGGAAGACTGTTACGCAGCCACGGTGTGGGTGGTCGAGCACGCTGATGAACTGGGCGTCGATGCGTCTAGAGTTGCGGTGACCGGTACCTCGGCCGGCGGGAATCTAACGGCGGTTGTCGCTCAAATGGCACGCGACAGAGGTGGTCCGAAGATCAAGCACCAGGTGCTTTTTTGTCCGGTCATCGATCACGACTTCAGTCGGCCTTCCTACCAGGAGCACGGGGAGTCGTTCGCACTCACACAGGATTCAATGCGTTATTTCTGGGAGCAGTATCTGGGACCCGAAGGCGAAGCAAACGCCCACAATCCGTACGCGTCACCGATCCGGGCGGAGTCGCTAGCAGGATTGCCGGACACGACCATCATCACGGCCGAATTCGACCCGCTAATCGATGAAGCCCGTGACTACGCTGAAGCTCTCAAAGAAGCTGGAGTCGACGTCACTTACACACGGTACGACGGTATGGCACACGCATTTAACGAGCTAATCGGAATTTTCGACGCAGCCCGAGTCGCTGTCGATGAAGCATGTTCCAGGATTCGTAGTTCCTTCGGAACTGATTGACCCGACAAATTTTTGCAACAAAAAAGGCGAGGCAA
>JAYQWG010000014.1:1781-13763 GCA_038150225.1 Chloroflexota bacterium | reverse complement strand
GTTCCTTCGGAACTGATTGACCCGACAAATTTTTGCAACAAAAAAGGCGAGGCAAATTGCCTCGCCTTTTTCAATTAATTCGAATCGTTACTTCGAACCCATGTTCTTCAGCTGGGTCTCGGCGTAGTCACCGGCCTTTGGCAGTTTGAAGTAATTGCCCTGGAATGCCTGGTACATCAATACCAACCACAGAACGAGTGAAATAAGCGAGAGCAGCAGATTCAAAATCCCGCCTACAACCGGGATGAAGCCAAAAACAACCGAGGCAATAGTGATCGGTACGAATGCCACCACGGATTGCATGGCGTGGAACCGTACAAATTTGTTGTCCTTCTCGATAAGAAGGAACACGACTCCCGTTATCCATCCAAGAAGATAAGTCAGTAAGCCTGCGACATTCTAAGTTGTGCCAATACTGGTTTCCTGTGTCCCACCATCGTCCACGACTTCAGCGTCGAGCTGTTTTGGATCTTCCTCGTTCGTCATGCCAACCCTCCGGTAGTTGTTGGTCCGAATTTTTCTCGCCGGCCAACTCACCGTTTCACACAGCGGTGCGTCAAAAGAAAACGGGGCAGATCACTGGAATCTGCCCCGAAATCACACTTTAGTGTTTTCGACTAGTCAGCGTAGTTCGAGAACTTCAGCTCCTGCTGTGTTTTGACGTCCAGGAGAACGCTGCGGCCTTCGTCGAAGTTGATCTGGCGAGCACGGATCAGTGCCGGACCAATTTCGTTCGGATCTTCAATTCGAATTCCGACACCACCAAGCGATTCAGCTACACCAGCGTAATCACCTGTCATGTTTCCTGCACCGAACTCGCCCATCGCAGTCGGTAGTGAGCGGTTGTATCCACCCATCGTGCCGTTGTTCAACAAGATTGTTGTAATAGGTGCACCAGCACGAGTAGCTGTTTCCAGGTCAAGACCTGACATCCCGAACGCCGCGTCACCCATGAAGTTGACACAGAACTTGGACGGATCTGCCATCTTGGCACCAATCATCAATGGAATTCCATACCCGAGATGTGTGCTCTTGCCCCAACCGATATAGCTGTGCGGAACCGTAGCTGTATAGAACGGCATCACCTGGTCGCGTGGATGACCAGCATCGTGGGTGAAGATCGTCGTTTCGTGGTCAACCGCTTTGTTGATTTCGTTCACCAACCGGTACGGATTGATCGGGTTCATGTCTGAGTTCAGCAGAGGAGCCCATTCTTCGAGCCACTCCTTTTTGACCTGTGCAACAGCCTCTCGAGTCGACGAGTCGTCCTTTCGCCCGTTCTCACCGATCTCAGCCTTGATCTCGTCGACCAGCATGCAGAGAGTCTTACGCGCGTCACCGACCATTCCGATATCAGTCGGGTATTCCTTGTCGATATCTAGAGGATTATTCGTTGAGTGAATTAGCGTCTTACCCGCAGGAATGTCGATTCCGTAGTTGGTCTTTGACAGGCTCGCACCGATAGCGAACAAAACATCGCTCGACTTCAGCCATTCCCACACAGCCTTAGGGGCTGTTCGGTTTGCAGCACCAAGTGAAAGCTCGTGGCGCTCATCTATTGCCGATTTACCCGGCATGGTTGTAATCACCGGAATTTGGGTGAGTTCGGCCAGCTCGGTGAGTTTGTCTGAACCGCCGGAGTAAAGGACTCCCTGGCCTGCCCAAATCACGGGGCGCTTGGCAGAAAGCAATGCTTTTACCGCCGCGCGTAGTTCAACCTTGTCGGGAGCAACCACATGTTGCGAAGGCGTTCCGTAGGCATCAATGCTCGACACTTCGTCGCCCATCACGTCACGCTGCATTTCGAGCATCACTGGTCCGGGTCGACCATTCTTGAGCGCCGAAACGGCGCGTCGCATAAGAGCCGGAATTCGTTCTGCATGGTTGATCGACCCTGCCCACTTCATGATTCCCTGGAAGTTCGCCGGACCTGAGAAGTTCGGTGCGGTGTCGGTTTTGTCGGTGCCTGGACCGTCTGGAATAAATAGAACTGGTACCGCGTCAGCCCAGGCTTGAGCGAAACCACCAAAGGCGTTCTCAGTACCTGGCCCACCCTGGCATGCGAACACTCCGTACTTGCCTTTTTCGGCCATCAGCCGAGAGAAACCGTCCGCAGCCATGATTCCACCACGTTCCTGGCGGAACACGATCGGCCGAATTCCTTCTTTTGCAACAGCTTCGATCAGCGGGTTCGCTGGGAAGCAAGCCAGCCACTCAAAACCTTCTCGTTTAAGGATTTTTGCAATTGCCTCGTAGCCGTTCATGCGATTCAACTCCCACGCTTTAGTCGCCAATCATGAAATGCGTTTCGGTGCCGAGCCACCGGGAAAACGCCGCAAGTGTAGACGGGGCTTTCGCACGAAGCAATTTGAATCATGAAATTTCCGTAACTGGGAAAAATCGAAAAATCGCGCAAAAAAACGCTAGGAAGCGCGCACTCCGCGTTAACTATAGTCCTCACATCTGCCTCAACAACAACGGCAATTGTTATCGAACCTTCGACTTCAAACACCGTTAGAGCCCGACAAACCAGCCGGGGAGATCGAACAGAAAATGCCTGACCACAACACACCGCTTCCAGAAGGATCAGTCGGCGCCGCAAACATTAAAGTTGTCGGTGTCGGCGGCGGCGGACAAAACGCCGTAAACCGCATGTACCGCGAGCGAGTTCCCGAAGTTGAGTACATCTCGGTGAACACCGACTCGCAAGCTCTAGACGCTGCCACTGTCCCGATTCGACTACGAGTTGGTGACCAGACCGCACGAGGTCTGGGTGTCGGTGGAGACCCTTCGAAGGGTCGACAGTGTCACGAAGAAGACCGTGACGAAATCAAGGAAGTACTGAAAGGTTCCGACCTGGTATTCGTTGCTGCCGGAATGGGTGGTGGTACCGGTACTGGTGGAGCACCAGTTGTAGCCGAAGTCGCCCAGGAAATCGGCGCCCTCACGGTCGGTGTTGTGACCAAGCCGTTCGGCTTCGAAGGTGCTGTTCGAAAGCGCAAAGCTCTTGAAGGTATCGAGCTTCTTCGAGACAAGGTCGACACTCTTATCGTTATTCCTAACGACCGACTCCTCGCTATTTCAGACCAACAGCTCACCATGGACCGAGCGTTCAAGATGGCTGACGATGTTCTCCGCCAGGGCATCCAGTCAATCGCTGAACTGATTCTGGTTCCTGGTGAAATCAACCTCGACTTTGCTGATGTTCGGGCAGTTATGGAAAACGCCGGACCTGCTTGGATGGCTATCGGTAAGGGCTCAGGTGAAGAGCGCGCAATCGAGGCTGCTGAAGAAGCTATTCACTCACCATTGCTTGAAGTTGAAATCGCTGGCGCCAAGGGTGTCATCTTCAACATCACCGGTGGTACTGACCTCACACTCGATGAGGTTCAGCGGGCATCAGAGGTCATTGCAGCAACTGTGCACCCTGACGCAAACATCATCTTCGGTATGTCGACCGACCCGAAGATGGAGAACGAAGTCAAACTCACACTCATTGCAACTGGCTTCCCAGTAGCTGGTGAGGTTGAGGAAGAGGCTGACGAGATTGCTCGACAGGCTCTGGAAGACCCAGGGTCAATGGCAATTCCGCCATTCCTGCGACACCACCCTGCAGCTCGAAGTCGCTACCGCAACGGTGGCATGTACCGAGAGCCACAACGTGAAGAGCACCCAGTAATGGCAGACGACTAAACAGTCGAGTTCGAAAAGCAGATACGAAAAGCGGCGGGATTACTCCCGCCGCTTTTTACTTTCAGATTTTTTTGGATTTACTGTGGCAGCGCGTCGAGTGCCCTGTTCGCCAGCGCGCTTGGACCGGCATAGCGTGTATCAGCAACCACATTGAAAGCGGTTGCCAGTGCATCAAGCTGTTTGACAGGACCCGGTGCAACTCGGTATCGAAATTTTTCTACCCGCTTCGAAATGCGTTGAGCAAGCGGTCCTGACTTGGCTCGTTGGGCAGCGTTCTTAATCGCCGCTCCCATTTCGACCACACCGACCATGGTTCGGAATTCACACTCGGATCCGCCCTTGATGTAGCAGTTCAGGGTTTTCGAGATGCTCGGAGCCGCTTCGATGTACAGCGGTTCCTCGTCTTCGAACACACACACCAACCCCGGCTTGTCGCCGAGCATCCATGTGCCGTCCTCAGTGAGCGCTGCTCCCTCTCCGTCTATGAGGTCGTGGAACAGCTGCTCCCATTTGCCTAGATGTGCAGGAGTGAAGTTAGCCATGACTGTATTTTAACGTCACAACAGAGTTCGCACGGTCAATCCGGTCTCGAAACTGCGTGGTCGTGACACCAAGTAGTTGCGAGCGCTGTCTGGCAGCACATGCACCACGAATCCCTAGAACATCATCGGGCACCACGGTGCCCGGAGAGATGCAAACATGCGGTCTGCGGTAGCAAGCGACCCGTCAGTGTGCTCGTCCACCCGACCTGCCCGTTCTAGATCGCTCAGTCGAGAACCACCCAAGAATATTGCCCCTAATGACGCGGTTGGTAGGGTGAAATCAGGTTCCTCAGTCGTTTCGTTGCACGACCCGCTTCCGCGATCGACCTCAAGTTTGAATCGACCGCCGCACTCAGGCAGGAATTCATCAACGACCTCGAACACGACCGAGCCATCACCGAGATATTTCCTAGTTTCAAGCGCTGCCTTGATATCCAACATTCGATACCAGATAGCGTCGTAAGGCATTCGCTCCAGTTGACGCTGGTCTTCGAGCATCCACGGTAGTCCGTCATCGACTGGAGAACGCCATGTGGTGAGGGTGTCGTATAGATCGACGTTTAGCAAATGGGTCCACAGCGCCGCATGCGAAGCGGGACTGGAAGTCACGACATCATCTGCATTGATTGCGCCATGTGTTTGCTCACCGAAGACATGCAATTCCTTGAGTTGGTACTTAGCGGAACCAAGAATTTTTCCATCTTCTTCGTAAACGATCGTCCACGGCTTGCCCCACTCACCACCACCATCGTTTAGATCCATTGCCCAACGATCCCAATGAACATCGTCACGGCTGGGGATTCCTGCTCTTACTTCTCGCGCGGCTTCCCAAGCTTGCGGGAACAACTTGCGAGCCTCATCAGCGTCTACAAATCGAATTCGACCTCGAACTTCAGGAGCAAACCTGAATCTCGCTCGGCGGGTATCAATTCGAAAATTCTCGTGATGAATGGCAACGCCGTATCCAAATCGACCGTAAATCGAACTTTCGGATGCCCAGAGAGAAGCGACAGGGAATCCTTTCTCGCGCTCCTGCCGAAGCAGTCTCTGCATCATGTTGGTGAGAACACCTTGCCTGCGGTGAGTCGTGGATACACCTACTGCAGTGACACCTGCATTCTGGATAGTTCCACCTTGAATCGAAGATTTGTGGAATGGGACGACTGCGGATGTACCGACTATCTCTCCGTCCTCCAACGCACACATCGTTCCATCAGCTGGGATCACTTCCTTGTCCAGGCGGAACTGTTCAGAATTTGGCGAGTAGTGAAAACCGAATCCACGCTCGATCGCGATACCGAACTTCCTGTGCTCGGCTGGTTGGATCTGGCGGTACTCGATGGTCATTCGGTCTATCTTTCAGCCTAGAAGTAGTGGGGGCACCACGGAGCAGAATCGGTTGAGAACATCAGGTGCAGCTTCGTAAGTTGTTCCTGGTCCACTGCGGAAACTCGCCCTGCTTCGACCAGTGAATACGGATGGGAGCCGCCCATGTAAATCACGGCAAGATCTCGCGGCGTCATATTCACGTCCGCTTTGGCATTCGATTTTTGCACCTGTGCATTTCCAGCGGTCACCTCAACTGAGTACGTCCCGGTAACTTCTGGTTGGTGCTCAGAATGTAGTCCGATGTTCAGCTTGCCATCTATGCCATAAGACCTGGCTTCAAGAGCTTTTTCGATATCGATAAAACGAAGCCAAAGTGAGTCGTGACGTGATCGACGGAGTCGACGAGGGTCAGCCAACATCCACCAAAGCGGATCGTCCGCGGGCATGTTTTCTGCCGTGATTTGTCCGACCAGATCGAAATTCAGCAAGAATCGCCACAACGAGGCGTGCGCGGTGTCAGTGAGGGCGATCAACTCTTCGAGCTGCAACGTCCCCATGTCGGAATCACCTTGCCGACGCATGCGGTACATCACGTAACCGGTTTGCTCGCTATTTTCTTCGCAAATAGCGAAGAACAACGCTGACGCGCCACCACGCACCCGTTCCTCATCGAAAAGCAGGTAACGCCAGGCTCCGGCAGTACGGTCTACGCCTCCCGGAGTGTCAGATCGGTACTGGTCGTAAATTCCAGACAGAATTCCGGCAGCTTCACCCGCTTGAACAAAATAGATCGAAGCATCAGTTCCCGGTGAATGCGCGAATTCACCGTAGTGTGGGTCAATTTTCCAGTCGAAGGAGTTCACTGCGAGACCGTAGTCATACCTACCGTAAAGATGTGACTGCGATGCCCAGAGTCCAGCTACCAAGTCGCCACGCTCGAGGGCCTCGTCGTAGATGCGGTTCATCATTCTCGTGAACGTACCTTGCCGACGATGAGTCGCTGCAGTCGTCATATAGGCGACTCCCGCCATCGGCACTTGATTGCCGCCCGGGACAGTCAGTGTGAACGAATCAACTCCCCCAGTACCAACGATCCTGCCGGTGTCTGAATCCACAGCAGCAACGAGTCGATCTAGCTCGGCTCTATCATTCCTAAGGCGCGTAATGTCGTCCGGGTGAACGTGCTGTCCGAATCCGGCTCGCACTGCCCGGCGCCACTCGACGAAGTTCTCGTCGTTTACGCTTTTTAGATCGATACTCATAGGTGAAATCAGTCTGGTGAAATAGACCGACAACGTATGCTACGTGTCGCTGGAAATCCAATCCACCAACTGCAATAACAATAAAAGGTGTCTTAAATGGGCGATCTGCTCGTCAACAAAGTCGTTCTCGTGACCGGTGCCAGTGGAGGTATCGGGAGGGAGGCTGCAAAAGTTTTCGCCAGCAACGGAGCCAAAGTTGTTGCAGCTGCCCGACGCGAGTCAAATCTCGCCGATACCGTTTCACAAATTGAGCAGGCAGGGGGAACAGCAACCTACGTCCAAACCGATGTGACAAACCCGGAGCAGGTTGATCGAGCAGTACAGCACGCCGTGTCGACTTACGGGTCGTTGGATGGAGCGTTCAATAACGCTGGAATCCTTGAGCAGGAAGTCGATTTTCACAATCTAAGCGACGAAACATTTGACCAGGTGATGAACATCAACGTGCGTGGCGTCTACCTATGTATGAAGCGCGAAATCGACGTTATGCGCGATCAAGGTCACGGCTCGATAGTCAACGACTCGTCGTACAACGGCAAGCATGGACACGCTCGTCATGCTGCCTACACGGCCTCCAAGCACGCCGTGCTGGGCCTGACCCGATCAGTTGCCAAGAACTATGCCCAGGCGAATATTCGGATCAATGCTGTATGTCCTGGACCAGTCGAAACCGATATGGCACGCATCCTCGAAAACGACGACGAGCGAAATCGCACGCGACTCCAGCGCTGGATTCCAATGGGTCGATATGGCAAACCCGAAGAAATCGTAAACCTAGTGACATTCCTGTTGTCTGACCAGTCATCATGGATAACTGGTCAGGCGTATTCCATTGATGGCGGGGCTACCGCGTAGAGCCTTTTAGCGCGTCCACTGTGCCTGATATTGAGCAGGCTGACCATCGTTGGGTTCAGGGTCTTTTACGGTTCCTTCGCGCCACGATTCGACCGGCATCCAGTCGAGAAGCTTTTCCGCTTTTGTTACAGACAGCGGACTCTTGAATCCGGTGATCGGCTCTCGAATTTCGACGCCAGGGTACTCAGCTTCAATTGCGTCCATCGTTGGAATATCTAAGACCGTGTCGGTAGCGTTGATGAAGAACGCTTCGTGACCGCCAAATTCTTTCTCAATGGCAAGTCTGCAAGCTCGAGCCGCATCGTGTCTACCAACCCAGCTCCAGAAACCAAGGGGTGCTCGTCCACCGACACTTGATCGGTCACCGGTTTCCTTGTGACGCTCGGCTGTTTCTCTATCCCAAAGAGCGTGGAATCGCATGTTCGCTATTTGGACCTTGCCGGGACGACGTCTGACAAACGCATCGCCCATTTGCTCGCCTAACCACTTCGACTGTGAGTAGGCGTCTTCGACACGTGTCGGGTGATCCTCGTCAATCGGGAGATATTCCGGGATGTGCTTTTTCGAGCCCCATCCAGCACCAAGAGCGTTGATGGATGAAGCCATGCATATTCGCTCAATACCGTGAACTTCGGCTGCTTCGAGGATATTCCAATTCGCCATCATGTTGATGCGAAACAATTTGTGCTCGGGATCCATGTTCGGAGCAGGAATTGCCGCCATATGGATCACGGCATCAGCACCTGTCAGAGCGTTTAGAACCTCGCCATAGTCGGTCACATCGATTCGCCAGAACTGGGCTGCGTTTGAAGCAGATCCAGGACGAGGCGGTGCGAAGTCGGCGTTATAAACGTCGTATCCGTTCGCAGCAAGCTCGGCGATGATGTACTCGCCTGCCCTACCCGATCCGCCGGTGACAACTACTTTTTCTGCCATGGGTTCTCCGTGTGTTCGAACGTTGATGATGAAATTCTGCGTCCAAGTATGCCGGTGAATGGGGCTACTTGTCGTACCATCACACCTTATGACAACACTTTCAGGAAAAACGGCACTTGTTACCGGCGCATCGAAGGGAATCGGCAAAGCAATCTCTATTGCTTTCGGGCAAGCAGGAGCAAACGTCGTTGCAACCGCTCGGACTCAATCTGAGATCGACGACACAGTCCGACAAATCGAAGCTACCGGCGCACAAACCCTCGGTGTAATTGCTGATCTCGGTGTCGAGTCGGACATCGATCGACTAGCTAACGACGCGATATCTACTTTCGGAGGCGTCGACATTCTCGTGAACAACGCCGCAATTATTCACGGACGAATAAAAGTGACTGATCTCGATCCACAACTCTGGCGAGATGTACTCAACGTGAACTTAACAGGTGCATTTCTGATCACTCAGAAGCTTCTTCCCGGAATGATCGATCGCAGACACGGCAAAGTAATTAACATCTCGTCGATTGGTGGTCGCTCGGGTGGAGCGGGACGCAGCGCTTACAGGGTCACGAAGTCAGGGTTAATCAGCTTCACTCAAAGCCTCGCCGCCGAGGTTTACGAACACGGTATCCAGGTTAATGCCATTTGTCCCGGAGGTACCGACACCGAAGGTTTCAGAGCAGCATTCAATACCGCCGGTCGGGCTGAAAACCCAAAGCTTATGGATCCCACTGAAATAGCGGAAGTCGCTTTGTTCCTTGCCTCCGACGCGAGCTCCGCTGTAACCGGCACGGCAATCGATTCTTTCGGCGGATCTAATCCCTTATTCGGGTAAGTAGCCGTCAGTCAACCTCGACAACATACCACTGTTTTGGACACATACCGAGGCATATATTACGTATATCGCCAGATATATAAACAATTTCGACGGTATTGCGATAATTTACCATTGCATATCACCATTTCATTGACATAACCATCTCGCATTCATTGCTTGTCTTACGAAGAGGGGTTTGAGATGAAACGGATAGTTATATGTATGGAGGGCACCGGCGCTGACGAACTCCGGCGGCAAGTCAGCAACATCCGAATGACTTACTTGGCGACCAAAGATCAACCTAACCAGTACGCGTGGTATGACAGAGGGGTAGGCAACGGAAGTACAAAGGAGAAAATCTGGGGAGGAGCAACCGGAGATGGGCTCACACTAAACATCGAACAAGCCTATCTACAGTTGGGCCAGCATTACAACGAATGTGACGAAATCTTCCTATTCGGTTTTAGTCGAGGTGCATATACGGTCAGGAGCCTTGGAGGACTGATTCGTAACATCGGCCTACTTCGTCGTGACCGCGCTGGTGCGCTAGCTGTCGGATTTGAGATGTACACCGACAAACGGTGCGGTCCAGACTCGGTCACGGCTAGGAAATTTAGAGCGACCAACTCAAACGAAGTCACCATCAAGTTCATGGGGGTGTACGACACGGTTGGTTCGGTAGGGCAAATTCAAAAACTATGGGTCAAGACTAGTCGTGAAGAAAAAGATTGGTACGAAATATGGGGGTTCCACGACTACAGGCTTTCATCGCTAGTCGAAAACGGATATCAGGCATTGGCAATCGATGAAAAACCTCGCCCCTTTGGACCCCAGATATGGAATGATCCGAAAGTTCAACGGGAATGGCCTGAAGAAGCGAATGAACGGTGCATGGATTTAGAACAATCCTATCCACAGTTTTTCTCCGAGGACCCTATCGAACCAACGCAGGCTGAATTAGACGCAGACAAATTGAGACGTGAAAATCAGGTAATTGACCAGCAATGGTTCCGAGGTTGTCATACCGATATAGGGGGTGGAAATCACCCACCGGGTCTTTCCAACTCAACTTTGAACTGGATGATCGAAGCCGCGTGTAACGTTGGATTACAAGTTGACGACACCTACCTGTTGACCAATGCGAATTCTTTAGTCGAAAAGAAAATTAACGAATCGTTCAAATTCCCTTACAAGCTACTTGGCAAGGTGAACAGAGAAATAGGTAATCGGAGCCCAAATACAGAATCGTTGCACTCATCGGTAGACCAATTCGAAACTGACTACCCTGAGCAAAACAAAGACATACCTCAGAATCTGAAAGATTTCAGGAATAGGACGTAACGAGCCTCTCTAACTAAGTCGAACCCCAATCTCGGTATCTCGTGCAAACCACTACGAGTGGTCTGCCGCGCTCGGAATATTGTCGATATCATCGTTCGCCTAACAACCATCCACGGTTCATGAACGAAGAAATAACTCCTATGGTCCTCGAAAAACTGAAGCACGTTCCAGATCCAACATACGTTCAGCAAGCCCCGCTAACAGAATTTATTTCCAACCTCTTCACCGCCGCTGGCATGCCCTCGAATGAGGCGCGTCTTTGTGCAGAAGTGTTGGTTGACGCCGACATGAATGGGATTGACACCCATGGTGTTTGCTACAACCTCGACCTTCACTACCTGACCGGCTTGCTGAACGGGTACATCAATTCAAACCCCAAAGTCCAGGTGACTTATGAGACACCCGGAACTGCTGTAATTGATGCGGACGCAGGTATGGGCATGATCGCCAGCGTGAAGGCAATGGAGTTGGCAATCGAGAAGGCACAAACCACTGGGCAAGCTTCAGTAGCAGTCAAAAACTCATCTCACTACGGTGCTGCCGGTTTCTACGCCCGCCTTGCTTTGAAGCACGACATGATCGGTTTCTCGATGTCTTCAGGTGGTGGACGAGTAATCATCCCAATGAACGCTCGTTACCCGTGGATGGGCACGAACCCAATGGCATTTGCCGCACCTGCAGGCGAGGAACCACCTTTCGTCATCGATATGGCTTCTTCGATGACTTCCTATGGAAAAGTTTCGATCGCACAGGCTTTTGGTGTCGATATTCCAGAGGGATGGGCGCAGGACGTCAACGGAAACCCGATTACCGATATTTCAAAACGCAGCGAAGCAATTGGCCAACCTCCTCTGGGTGGTGATTACGACCACGGCGCACACAAGGGAACCGGAATCGGGATCATGGCTGATGTCCTCGGTGGGATCCTGCCGGGTGAGCGTCTTTCCGGACTCATGATGGACAGTCCCAAGGGCGGACGTTTCTGTCACTACTTCCAGGCAACTCGAATCGACGGGTTCCGTCCTGCCGACGAGTTCAAAGCAGACATGGATGAGATGCTTCGGGCCTTCCGAGAACAGGAGAAGTCACCAAACGCTGAAGGCGAGGTTTATTACCCCGGCTACCCCGACACAAAGTACGTTGAAAAGCGGAAAAAGGAAGGCGTTCCTCTACCTCGTCACACCGTCGAGTACTTCAAGAAAATGGCAGACAC
>JAYQWG010000014.1:0-1681 GCA_038150225.1 Chloroflexota bacterium | reverse complement strand
GACGGTCATCCATCTAGACCTACAGTTACCCGCAGGTTCAAGCGACCAACCCGGAAGCTACCCGAGTCCGGTAATCACTTCCCTATTTGGTCTTGCACCGAGTGAGGTTTACCGTGCCCCGCATGTCACCATCCGGGCGGTGCGCTCTTACCGCACCCTTTCACCCTTACCCTTTCGGGAGGTTTGCTTTCTGTTGCACTATCTGTCGGGTTACCCCGCCCTGCCGTTAGCAGGCACTCTGACTCGTGAGGTGCTCGGACTTTCCTCCCCTGCTTGCGCAGCGGCGACCATCCGTCCTCCTCGCGACAGGTTAAGGATACCGCCTGAGCATCACTTGTCCGAACGAAACCTGCCGCTTTAGCTGTGTTCTGCCAGCCACGGCAGAACCACCGGGAGCATTAATTCTGGAAATTCCCGGTTGATGTTGTGCCCTGCCCCAACGATCTTTTCGAACGAGAAAGTATCGTTGTCAGGCACTATTCCTGCGAGATAGTCGTCGAGAAGGATCCCACCAGCGTCAGGGTCCGCTTGCAACAGCAACGTTGGAACCGAGATATTTGCGAGCATTGCCGCAGGATCATCGAACCCTTTAGATGTTCCAGCAACCACATTTTTCAATATTTCGACATCCATCTGTACTAAGCACTCGGCTTTCCAGCGAGCATAGTATTCCGGTTGGGACGGACTAAGATTCTGGATTTGAATCGCCATTTCATCGACGGACAAATCTTCTTCGATAAGCCCAAGATAAACCTTAAAGAAGTTCATTAGCTGACCAGACCCCGTTCGCGCCGGTCGAACTTTTCCGAACACCGCAGGATCTTCCAGTACTAATGCCTTCAGATTTGCCGGAACTTCAGCGGTCATCGCAACCGCGTTACCGCCACCCATCGAGTGTCCCCAGACGATCGTCGGTTCTTTACATACCTCCGCCATGATGAATCGAATATCCCTTGCGTGATCTTCGCGTTCGTACGCACCTGATACGTGCCCGGAGTAGCCATGTCCTCGCTGGTCGACAGTAATGACTCGGTATTTGTCTAGAAGCTTGTCGATCACATGTGGAAATCCGTCTCGGCGGCTGGTCACACCATGGAGCAGCAAAATTGTTGGACCGTTATCCGGTCCGATCGAATAGCCAATCTCGACCTCTCCGGTGTTTGTCGAGTGATGTGAAAATTGGTCACTCAACAACGTAGTGACTGACATTTTGGGATCTCCATTACAAAAACGTGGCGTTCACAGTAATGAACGCCACTTTACTCTCAAAGCCGGATTTCTCAATCGGTCTCGAACATTGATCAGACCGAAATTGCCGCTTGAGCCGCCGCCAACCTTGCAATTGGAATCCTAAAAGGTGAGCAGGAAACGTAATCGAGACCTGCTGCGTGGAAGAACTCGATAGACGCAGGGTCACCACCATGTTCACCACAAGCACCGAAGCTCATGTGGTGTCCGCTCGATTCAACCGAACCGACAGCCATATTGATCAGTTTTCCAACGCCCGAAACATCGAGGGTTTCAAATGGATTGCTGACTAATAATCCGTCCTCTGTGTACTTACCCATGAACGAGTTCTCGGCATCATCTCGTGAGAATCCGAGCGTGGTCTGGGTCAGATCGTTCGTACCGAAACTGAAGAAGTCCGCTGCTCCCTGCATTTCGTCTGTGACTACGCAAG
>JAYQWG010000013.1:0-52916 GCA_038150225.1 Chloroflexota bacterium | reverse complement strand
ACCAGCAACTTTGGTTCGTGGCAAGTAGTCGAATCTCTATGGGCATCAGAGCGATGGGGACTCAACCGAGTAGTTAGCGAACAATCACCGTTCAACCTCGCAGATCGGCGTGCGGAGCGTGAACACACTCAAATGTGCCAAACCTACGGACTCGCCTTCATCCCATGGTCACCGCTTGCAGCAGGTGGACTCACCGGTAAGTACAAGCGGGTCGAAAAACAAGAATCCGGAACCAGGTTTGGTGATGAGACTGATCCAAATAAGTTCAAACGATTTAGCTGGGGCGTTGTGGACATCGCTGAAGGGCTAGAGCCAATTGCCGAAAAGCACAACGCAACACTTGCTCAAATTGCGCTTGCCTGGGTTGCCGCTCAGCCCGGAGTAACCGCTCCAATCATCGGTCCACGCACAATGGGGCAGTTGGAGGACAACCTCGGTGCCCTTGAAGTGAAGCTCGACGAAGAAGATTTCTCCGCAATTGACGAGCTGGCACCTCCAGGTACAAACGTAGCCGATTACTACGAAGCCAGCTTCAAGCCGAACCAGCACAGGTTCTAGATTACGAGTTCAACTTGACCGACAAACGCAAGATTCTGATCACCGGCGGTGCCGGATTGATCGGATCACTATTGATCGAAAATCTTGGTGATAAGTACGAGTTCTCATCGCTCGACCTAAAGCCGAATGAAAACGTGCTGTCCACCGTCGCAAGCGTTGACGACTTCGATGCTATTGCACCTGCCTTTGAGGGGATGGACACCGTAATACACCTGGCAGCGAATCCATCACCGAACGGCTCGTGGGAATCTAATCTCAAGAACAACTTCATCGCTACTTACAACGTATTTGAGTTGGCGAAACGAAACGGAGTGAAGCGAGTCATCTTTGCTAGCTCGAATCATGCAGAAGGCGGCAACTACCTCGTCCCACCGTGGAAGCACGTCAATGAAGGCGATTACCACCTGCTCGAACAGGATGGATACGAACTAGTTACAGAGAAAAACCAGATCCGTCCGGACGGCTACTACGGCGTTGCAAAGGCGTACGGTGAGGCACTAGGTAGCTACTACAACGACTACCACGGTGTGAACTCATTTCACCTGAGAATCGGGTGGGTAATCCGAGACAACGACCCTACCGTGAATCCGCACGGGCTGACGCTATGGTTGAGTCACCGTGATCTTGTTCAGATCATGGATCTGTGTATCAGCGCACCAGACTCTTACAAGTACGACATCTTCAATGCCACTTCGGACAACACGTGGAAGATTTTCGACATTTCTCACGCCAAAGAAGCACTTGGATACAAGCCGCAAGACCGTGCCGGGTCTGAATACAGGTCAAAGTAGGAACACTTGAACTCTAAACGAAAAGTTTTGATCACAGGTGGAGCCGGTTTAATCGGTTCGATTTTGATTGACAAACTCGGTGACAAGTACGAGTTCTCATCACTCGACCTGAAAGAAGCTCAAGGGATTACTTCAACCGTCGCAAATCTTGATGAGTTAGATGCGATTCAACCGGCGTTTGAGGGAATCGACACAGTTGTTCACCTCGCAGCCGACAGGTCACCAGAGGGATCCTGGGAGTCAATTCTCCAGAACAATTTTGTTGCGACCTACAACGTCTTCGAAGCTTCAAAACGCGCCGGTGTGAAGCGAGTTATTTTCGCCAGCTCGAACCACGCCGAAGGTGGATTCTATTTAGACCCACCGTGGAAGCACATCAACGAAGGAAATTTCCTCCTACTCGAACGCGACAACTACGAACTGGTCACAGAACGGCACATGATCCGCCCGGACAGCTACTACGGGGTCGCCAAAGCCTACGGTGAAGCCCTGGGTAGCTACTACAACGATTACCACGGGATAAATTCATTCCACTTGCGAATCGGGTGGGTGCTGGAAACAGACGATCCGACCTTTTCGCCGTACGCCCTGTCGCTCTGGCTAAGTCATCGCGACACTGCCCAAATTATCGACCTTTGTATAAGTGCTCCTGATTCACACAAATACGACATCTTCAACGCGACTTCGGACAACATGTGGAAAATCTTTGATATCCAACATGCTAAAGACGCTCTCGGTTACAAACCCGAAGACGCCGCCGGAGAAGAATTCGAGCTACGTGAGTACAAGCGAACCACTTAGCGACATCGTCTGCTCCTGTTGCTACCACTGGCGCGAATCGGTGATTCCCGCAAGAACAATTAGCCCTGGCTTCGCGAAGCTGAAACTGGACAAGAATTGGCACGGCGAGAAATACGTGCCTGATAACCGACGAAACAATCCAGGAGTATTTCGATGCCCGACTTAACGGACGACCAGGTCAAGCTGGTCAAAAACAACTGGGCGGCTGTAAAACCAATCAAAGAGACAGCCGCTGACCTCTTTTACAACAAGCTCTTCGAAATCGACCCAGACGCCCGAGGCTTGTTCAAAGAAGATCTGTCACTTCAGAAGAAGCAGTTGATGGCAACCATCTCATTCGCTGTTGCCACTCTTAACCATCCTGAACTGCTGGTACCAGCAGTTCAGGCTCTAGGAAAACGCCACGGTGAGTACGGAGTCACTCCAGCACACTAGAACTCTGTAGGTGCAGCTCTTCTGTGGACGCTTGAGCAAGGTTTGGGCGACCAGTGGACTCCTGAAGCCAAGGAAGCGTGGACTTCTGTCTACGGCATCCTTTCGTCGACAATGCTCGAATCAGCCGGCAAGGCAGCTTAGCCAACTCGGAATGTACTGAAAAAGGGCAGGCGAATGCCTGCCCTTTTCGCTTTAAACGATCAAGTTCCGAAGATCGTTGTTACCTGCCCAGAGACGACCAAGGTTGTCGTCAAGAATGTCCAGGACACGCTCTTCGTACAGTCGTGTTTCACCGCCAGTGTGTGGAGTGATGATCACATTCTCCATGTCCCAGAACGGTGAGTTTTCGAGAAGCGGTTCGTCCCAGAAATGGTCAATGCCTGCCCCGGCAATTGCGCCTGACTTCAAGGCGGCTTCGAGAGCTGGTTCGTTAACACACCCACCTCGAGCGACGTTGATCAAATAAGCCGAAGATTTCATCGACTCCAAAAAGCTTGAATCGACCAGGTTGGTCGTCTCGGGTGTAAGCGGGCAAGTAAGCGCAACGAAATCAGCATCTGGGACGATTTCTGCCAACTTATCAGGTGTAACAACTTCATCCGCTGGTCCTTCAGCGGTGTTTGGGTTGCGCTTGGTAGCCAGCACTTTCATGTCAAACGCTTTGGCGAAACGGGCAAGACGCGAACCAATGGCTCCAATGCCGACGATCACGATTGTCTTGCCAATCAACTCATCTTCACGCTTCGAAAGATCACCAAGCATTCCGCGCCAAACATGATTTCGCTGGTTGTCTCGACCTGTGTGAATGTGGCGGTTCAAACCCAGGATCAATGACATTGCATGCTCAGCAACCGCGTTCTGGTTCACACCTGACGCGTTGGCAAGTTGGATCCCGCGTTCTTTGAGTTCATCAAGCGTGAACTGGTCATAACCAGCACCGATCGACTGGATGTACTTGAGCTTTCCAGCGTTTTTCAAAAGATCGTTGTCCCAAAAGCCTGAAACCACGAATACATCTGCATCAGAAATTCGCTCCATCGTGTCTTCGGCAGACCAGGTCTGGAAGTAGTTCACTTTGGGACTACGGAGTTCATATCGCTCTTCCATGCGGTAAGCGACGTGAGCGAAATGAACGGTCGTCGCATCGGCGTTTGGGAAGATTTCGGACATTTGATGATCAGCCTTTGGTTCTCGCAGAATTCATGCTCCGGTTACTCGACCGAGAGTATGTCTGGCATTAGGATTTGCTCGAAACCGGCGAATGATAACCCCAATCTCAATTCGAAAACGCATGCCCAACAACATTTCTATTTCCAATGAGTCCGCAACGGTGACAATTTCTCCAGATGCTGGCGCATCTCTTCGATCTATTCGAGTCAACAAAAACGGCACAAAATACGAATTGCTGGCAGGTGGCACAAAGCAACTTGATTCAACCGAATTACCTCACGGAGATGGATCTTTCATCATGGCACCCTGGGTTAATCGGTTGAGGGACGGGCGACTAATTGCTCAGGACGGCGAACATTTCATGCCCGTGAACTCACCACCTCACGCTATTCATGGACTACTTCGTGAGCGCCCGTGGGCAATCATTTCACAAACTGAATCATCGCTGGTTCTCTCGATTGATCTTGAAGAACCATGGCCATACGAGGGCAAAGTCGAACACGCACTCTCTCTCGATGGAAATAACTTCGTACAAACAATGACACTCTCAGCCTCTGACGGCGAATACCGTTCCTTCCCCGGAGGTGTCGGGTGGCATCCGTGGTTCAACAAGTCTCTAGGATCGGATGTTGTTGAAGCGAAGGCTGACATCGAAGGTCAGTGGGAGCTCGATTCGACAGTCACGGCAACAGGCAACTTTGAGGTCACCGACACAACTCGCAGACTTCTTGATGGAACTATGTTCGCAACTGGCGAAGTGGACGGTTGTTTCCTGCGTTCCAAAAACGGCAAAGCGATTCTCAAGTGGCCCGAACTCACACTGACGATGGACGGGTCAGCTGAAATCACTCACTTCATGTTCTACTCGCCCGAGCACGCTCTTTGCGTCGAACCACAAACCACAACCGTCGATGGAACGCGCCTCGCGAGTGAAGGATTTGGGAATACAGGTCATGTTGAGGTAAGTTCAGATTCCCCTTTGAGTGCGACGACCACCTGGAGCTGGGAGTAGAAGTATTTCCAGTGCTATTGCCATAAATGATATGACGTTCTCGTACGGAGACCGTGAGGTTCTACGCGGGATCAACATCGATATACCGAGTGGTTCTACGTTCGGTGTTTTGGGAGCAAATGGTGCAGGAAAAACCACGCTCGTAAAAATATTGATCGGGCAACTAAAACCTACCTCGGGATCAGTGTCCATCCGCTCAAAACAACCCGGTTCAGAATTGGCTGACTCAGTCGGGTATATGCCACAGCTGAATGCACTGTATGAAGCGCTGTCGGTTCAAGAAAATCTAGATTTCTTCGCCCGAATGCAAGGATTGTCTGACAAATCTATCCGAAGGAATGCGGTCGAGATGGCAATGGACATCGTTGGACTTAGAGATCGCGCCGACAGCATCATCACCGAGCTTAGTGGTGGGATGCGACAACGAGTAAGTTTGGGTGCTGCTTTGGTTCACGAGCCAGATGTTTTATTACTCGACGAACCCACGGTCGGGCTTGACCCTGAGCTCAGGGCTTCATTCTGGGATCAGTTCAAGGAAATGACCGCATCAGGCAGAACGATCCTGATCTCCAGTCACACCATGGACGACGCTGCCCACTGCGACACCCTTGGATTTATGCGCGGTGGCAGGTTCATTGCCACGGGCACTCCTGCGGAGTTACGAGCATCAACAGGAGATGACTCGGCTTCACTCGAAGACGCGTTTCTTTTCCTTTCGAAAGGTGGAGATGCGGATGTTTGATCGAAAAATTGCGATCGCGTCTCGTATTTCTCGTGAAATCAGGCGAGATCGCAGAAGCGTCGCTTTGATCATCGGTGCGCCAATCATCGTTATGTCGCTTATCGGGTTCAGCTTCCAAGATCAGAAACCTGTTCTGAACCAGGCAGCGCCCGCACTGATCGCCACTATGGCAATGTTCTTCGTATTCGTTTTGACCGGAATCAGTTTTCTACGGGAGCGATCTCAAGGCACGTTGGAACGTCTACTGTCAACCGCTGTAACTCGATCTGACCTGCTCGTTGGCTACCTTGCCGGGTTCCTTGTGTTCGCGCTCGTCCAGTCGATCATCATCCTCATTTACACGTTGTTCGTTGTGGGAGTCGACTATTCGGGCCAACTGTGGGACATCATCGTGATTCTCCTGATCGTCACCATAACTTCGGTATCGATGGGAATCTTTGTATCCACTTTCGCCCGGAACGAGTTTCAGGTCGTCCAATTCATTCCGCTATTGATTGCTCCGCAAATATTCCTGTCCGGAGTGATCCTCCCGACCTCGCAGCTGCCCGGGTATTTCCAGGGTTTGAGCGGTGCGTTACCTCTCACCTACGCCAACCGGGCGCTTCGAGACATCATGATCAGGGGATCTTCGCTAACAGACGTATCTACTGAAATCCTCGTACTTGGAGCGTTTGCTGTAGGAATGTTGATCGCTGCAGCATCGACTGTCCGCAAGACTTAATCTGGTCGTGCCAACACCCGGTATCGGGAATACAATTCCCTCCGGATTTCGGTTATGACCGAATTTAGAACTCCGTCACTTACTCGGATTGTGTCTCTGACGAACCGAGTTTCACATATGGAAAAACATGTCGACGAACACACTCGCAAACCTGCTCAACCCAGCAAATTCATCCGATAACTCGGTAATCATCCCAGGTGGCCCTACGCTCAGTTACGCGGCTTATGCCGATGAAATTGAACGAGTGGCAGGCCTGCTCGCGGGTGCAGGAGTTAAACCCGGTCGACCGGTTTCTATCGTCGTACCTAACTCGCTCGAATTCATGGTTTTGTTCCTGGCAGTCGCCCGAGCGGGCGCAGTAACCGCGCCATTGAACTCCGCATACACGGTGGATGAGTTCAAGTTCTACATGGAAGACGCCGACTCACAAATGGCTATCGTTCCACCTGGTGATCATTTCGGTCGAGACGCAGCTAACACGCTCGGTATTCCAGTTGTGGAAGCATCGCTTGACGGATCAAAAACTGCGCTGAGCCAGAACGGATCGGCTCTCACACAATCTGTCGACCCTACCCCACCTTCTGAGAGCGATGTTGCACTGTTCCTGCACACGTCAGGAACTACGAGCCGACCTAAAGGCGTTCCGCTAACCCACGCGAACTTGATGGCTTCGATTAACAACATCAAGACCCACTACGAACTCACTCCTGAGGACGTGTCGATAATCGTCATGCCTCTGTTCCACGTCCATGGTCTGATGGGGGCATCCCTCTCTACTTTGAACTCTGGGGGCTCGATTGTCGTGCCGCCACGATTCTCGGCCTCGACATTCTGGGACATTCAGCGAGAAACAAACGCCACCTGGTACTCGGCTGTTCCGACCATTCATCAAATTTTGCTAATGCGTGCAGATGACGACAACGCACCTGAGAAATCTTTCAGGTTTATACGTTCTTGTTCGGCTGCGCTCGCTCCAGCAGTTTTCGAGCGTCTCGAATCTCGATTCAACGCCCCGGTCCTTGAGGCGTACGGCATGACCGAGGCATCTCACCAAATGTCGTCGTCACCAATGCCTCCGGGAGACCGAATTCCGGGAACTGTGGGGCAGGCAACGGGAGTCGAAGTCGCAATCATGGACATGGAAGCCAAGGGCGACCTCCAAGCAACTGGCGACATTGGTGAAGTTGTCATCAAGGGCGCCAACGTAATGCACGGCTACAACAACAACCCTGAAGCGAACGCCGAGGCGTTTGTCGACGGTTGGTTCCGCACCGGTGACCAGGGCTTTCTCGATGCAAAGGGCTATTTGACGCTCACTGGTCGGATCAAGGAATTGATCAACCGAGGTGGAGAAAAGATTTCACCTTTGGAGGTTGATGGAGTTCTACTCCAGCACCCTGCCGTAGCAGAAGCTGTGTGCTTCGCTGTCCCTGATGAGAAGTACGGTGAAGTTGTTCACGCTGCTGTAGTGCTCAAAGGTGATGCAGACCAGGAGGCGATCCGTTCGCACTGCCGAGAACAACTTGCAGACTTCAAGGTTCCTGACACCGTTTACATTGCGGATGAGCTGCCTCGGACCGCAACCGGCAAAATACAACGACGGCACATGGTGACGGCCTTCGTAGAAGGAAACTAAAGCCTTACAAAAACTAAAAGGAGACGGGCATAGTCGATTGAAGCTCCTCGAGCGCCTAATCGACTAGCAAATGCAGGAACGCTGTTGCCAACCCCATATAAGCAGTTATTCCTGCGATGTCCGTGACGGTCGTCAAGAACACTGATGACGAGGTCGCTGGATCAATCTTGAATGCCTTCAGTGTGAACGGGATTGCAACTCCTGAGAGCGCAGCTATAACCATATTCAGGAACAGAGAGGCTGCAACAATGCTCGCCATAATCGCGTCCTGTTGCCAGGCGAATACAATCACGACGATCACTGAGGACACGACAACACCTTGCGCTATTGCCAGAACGGCTTCTTTTAGTACTAATTGACGCGCATCGGCTGACGCTATTTCTCCAATCGCCATGGACCGAACAATGATCGTGAGCGTTTGGCTACCTGCGATTCCCGCCTGCCCCATCACAACCGGCAAATAGACTGCGAGAATTGTTAATGAATCAAGCGTGTTGGTGAACAGGTTCAGGATCAGACCAGTCGCGAGAACGGTTCCAAGGTTCACCAACAACCACGGCAGTCGACTGCGGAAACTGCCCCGGAACGAGTCGAGGTTTCGAACGTCTCCTTGCACACCGATCATGCGAAACATGTCTTCCGTAGCTTCTTCCTGGAACACGTCAACAATGTCTTCGATCGCAATCGTGCCTTCGAGAACGCCGTATCGATCAACAACCGGTATCGTGCGGATCTCGTAGCGTTGCATAAGTTTTGCTGCATCCTCCTGGTCCGTGCCGGTTTCCACAGAAACCACATCAGAGTTCATGACACCACGAACTGTTGTCCCTTTTGGAGCAAAAACCAGTTCAGCTAGCTCGAGAACTCCGACCAGAACACCCGCGGCATCAACCGCAAACAATTGACGCATATCTTCGGGGTCCAAACCGGAGTTCCTGAGCTCGTACAGGGATCGATCAGCTGTCCAATTTTCACGCAAAGCGACAAACTCGGTCGACATGAGTCCACCAGCGTCATCGTCCTGGTAGAGCAGCAATTTGCCAACGGAAGACCGATCTTCCATATGGAACAAGATCCGAGCTGCGTCAGCCCAATCAATTCCTCGTAAAACATCGGCTGCTACGTCGTTCGACACTCGATCCAAAACCATTGCCATACGTTCGACATCGATAAGCCCGGAGACCTCGATTGCTTCGTCTACATCCATGTGCTCAAGAACGTCGGCAATCTCGTCGTTACTCAGGTTGCCGAGCAGAACCTGCTCGCTGGCGGGAGTGATCTCACCTAATACTTCGGCTTTATCCGGAACTCGAAGTTCTTGAAGTTCTGAAACTGCCTGGGCGCTGTCACCTGCCTCAACAAGTTCTTCAATTACATCCTGAAGTTCATCGAGCGATTCAACATCAGGCGGTGTCTGGATTAGTCGAGCGTCGTTGTTCTCGTCCTGCAACGTGTCTTCTTGTGATGAACGATCTGCCATTGCTCGTAATCGCGCTGAAATTGTTTAGGTGTAGCGGTTGGAATACTACATCGAACAGATGAAAGATCTTCGTTGCCAGGTCACCCGGTATTCCACAAAACGATAAACGGTTGATGCGGTTCAGACCATTTAAATCGGTATCCACCTTCAACCTCAACAAGTGAGTCTTCGAGAACGCGGGCCAAAACTTGCGCTTTCTCCGAATCAGGTGAGATAAACAACCGTGCCTGAGATTCCGTTTGTGCTTGCTCGATCGTTTTGAACGGTCGCGATATCCAGGTGTCGAGCGGAATCTTTTCGTAACTGATATCGAGTGCCGGTAAGAACTGCTCGATTTCCAAAAGACTTGGTAGTGCAATTCGCGCTTCACCGTGAACTGAATCCCATAGTGGCAAGTACTGTGCCATTGCCGGTCGTTTAAACGAGATCAACGCCACATGTTTTTTCGCGCTGGCACTCAGTTTCTGAATGAAAAATTCGATGTCTTGAACCGTGTACACAACATGCGCACACACGACTAGATCGTGGGGTTCTACTTCTGCGTGCTGCCATTCAGAATCGATGATCGAAAGATTGGAAACTCCCCACACCTCCGCGGTTTGCGCCATTCGTTCTCTCATACCTTTGGAGGGTTCAACTGCAGTTACGTGTTTCGCATGGTCAGCAATCGGTAGGGCTATTCGTCCCGCACCTGCACCAACGTCCAGTACGGTTTCGTTAGAAGAAATCAGATTGGAGAGTTGAACAACTGTGTCGTCGTTCGCCGCCTCTTCTTTCGACGGAGGTGTAAACCGATGGGCGACCGGCTTCCAGAAGTCACCGTCGTCCAGATCTTCTCTCAATCGATCAGACTGAGCGTGCTCCAGCTCAACGGCTCGCTGCCACTCTTTACCAATTGAAGTTTGATTAGTTGTTTGCATTTCTACTCGGACAAATTCACCGGCTATTTTTCACAAAAATTCGTTTGAGACCGATAAAGTGTTCTGCTGACGAATTGATGCGGGCAAACCGGTTGAGTTCGGTTGTTCAAGACTCATTGAAGTATCTCAGTTGAGTTACTCCGTTCGCCCGTAGTAGGTGTGAAGTTAGCAGAAAGGTCTTTTTATGCTCCTGGGTGTTGCAGGTCTGGTACCAGGCGACTGGAAATCGATCGACGGTGCGGTACTGGACAATGTAGCCGAACACGGCTTCAGAACGGTTCAAATCCGAGTTAGCGACCCCCAGTCCATGAAAGACAAAGATGTTTCTCGCTTGAAGTCAATGTTCAGCGAACGCGGCTTCCCTATGCCCCAAACCGTAGGAAACTACGGCGGGAATCTTGTTTCGGACGATGAAAACGTCCGAAAAGAAGAGATCAAGTTCGTGAAACGAATGGTGAACGTCACCTCACGACTAGGCAGCCCCAACACGTACTTGCGCCCCGGTTCTATGAACCCAAAGGGTGGATGGATGCCTCATCCTGACAACCACTCCCCGGAAGTTTGGGATCGACTCGTCGACAGCACCAAGCAAATTTGTAAGGTCGCCGAAAACGAAGGTGTGATGATCGCGGTCGAAGGCGGAATCGTTTGCCCGGTGTCGAGTCCTCAGAAAGTCAAAGATCTGATCGACGACGTTGGATCGAAAAACCTTGGTCTCAACATGGACCCGGTTAACTTTGTCGATTCGATCGACACTGCTTACAACACCACAAAGCTGATCAACGATTTTTACGAGCTGATCCCTGATCGAATTCTCGGTTGCCATGCCAAAGATTTCACCGTTGTCGAAGCTCTTCTACCTCATCTTGAAGAGTCGATAATCGACCAACCTGAAAGTCTGCTCGATAACGAAGCATTGCTACTTGGGCTCCAGAAGGTAAATCCGAAAGCTCACGTTCTCGTCGAACATCTTCCACCGGAGAAAATCCCGTTGGCGGCCGAGGGAATCAGGCGCGTAGCCGACCGAGTAGGAATCAAGTGGGACGAATAATCACCGTCCGAATTTAGATCACAGCAGGAGCTTGGAATGCCAGATCTCAATGGCAAGCGAATAATCGTTACAGGTGCAGCAACCGGAATTGGTCGCTCAACAGCAATGCGTGTAGCTGCACAAGGTGCAAAAGTTGCCGCGTTCGACGTGAACGATGCGGAAGGCTCAGCCACTATCGCTGACATCAACGAATCAGGCGGTGACGCAAGATACTGGCATGTCGACGTACGTGATGACGCGGCAGTTTCTGGTGCTGTCGCTGCCGCCGAAAACTGGCTTGGTGGCGGTATCGACGTTCTGATTCACATCGCTGGAGTACTGCAAGGTGCTGCAGTTGAACTGGACGAGTTCCCTGACGAAACCTGGGACACTGTGGTCGACATCAACATGCGTGGAACTTACACCGTTTGTAAGCACGTTACCGGCGTTATGAAGCGACAACGGGATGGGGTGATCGTCCTTACTGCATCAGGTGCAGGAGTTCACGGTGGCAGCTCTTCGTTCGCTTACGGGTCATCTAAGGGTGGAGTCCACGGTTTGGCGCTAGTGATGGAATCGAATCTTGAGAAGTATGGCATTCGAGTAAACGATGTTCTGCCTGGTGCCGTTGCGACTCCTTTGAAGATCACTAACGTCGAGGATATGCACGAAGCCGGTGGGCGCTCCGGAGATCTTGAAACCAAAATTGGTGCGCTTGTATCCCCAGACGAGGTTTCAAAGGTATTCGCGTTCCTCGCAAGCGACGAGGCATCAATGGTCAAAGGCAGCGTCAGGACGCGCTAGTCCTTACTCCTGCTGAGCGGTATCACGCTTCTCCCAGCCGGGTCGAAACATTCTGAGGAAATTGCTCTTCCCATAAGGGTGTTTCCTGGCTTCTGCTTCATTTAGTTCAACACCGATTCCTGGGGCGGTCGGCATTTCAAGATAGCCATCTTTTACTCTGTGGAATCCTGACAAAACGTCGTTAACCCACGGCTCCATGAAGTCGTCGAAACACTCCTGGATGAACACGTTCGGTGTCACCGCGTCGATGTGAAGCGCCACCATGGTTTTGAACGGGCTTTCGGCGTTGTGCAGAGCTATTTCTGCGTGATTTGCAGCAGCAATTCCTGCAATTTGTAACGACTTCCAAATACCGCCGACCTTCAGTGGTTCAGGGTTAATTACATCGGTGACTTTGTGGGACAGGAAATCTGCAAACTCGGTTGTCGACTGCATTCGTTCACCGGAAATAACTCGCACAGGTACACGCCTCGCAACCTCGACGAGTGCTTGCACGTCGTTCGACATCACCGGAGTCTCAAACCAGGTAACTTCGTAGTCCTTCAACCAGTTGCCTATCTCGATTGCAGCGAAAGTATCGAAACGATCATGAGCTTCGATAAGAATGTCGACCTCGTCACCAACGGCTTCTCTGACTGCACCAACAAGTGCTTTCGCCTCTTTGGTTTCTCTACGTGACAACTGCATGTGCGCGTCACCGAACGGATCAAATTTAAGCGCTGTATAACCTTTGTTGACTACTTCCTTGGCTTTTTCGGCAAAACCTTCCGGAGTTCTGTCGCCTGAGTACCAACCATTGGCGTAAACCCTGACACGGTCACGCACTTTGCCTCCGAGGAGCGTGTACACGGGCACCCCGAGGGACTTTCCAAGAATGTCCCAGCATGCCATCTCGATTCCTGTCATTGCCGCGGATATGTTCAGGTAAGTAGCGAGGTGAATCTTGTGAAAAATCTCGTGGATATTTCGAGGGTCCATCCCAATAGCGAGGTGTTTCACCTCTTCGACCGCGGCAACTCTCGGTTGAGTTTCCAATCCGCCAGTAGCTTCACCGACGCCGATCATTCCATCGTCGGTTTCAACAATCACATAAATCCAGTTTTTCCACGGATTTCCGACCACGACAGTTCGGATATCGGCAATTTTCATCAAGCCCTCCAGTTGGGATGGGATCAAACTAAGCGAGATTCTATCTTGGTCGGGCGGAAATTATTGACCACACAATCAACGTTTCTGCCAGTCGATACAATCTCGTGTCATCCAGATCCAGTGAACTTCGAGAATCGATCGTGAAATCAAACATAAAACCCGACTATCACTATTACCTGAAAACCGCGTCCAACCCATCGGTTTCTCCAGACGGGACTTCCGTGGCCGCGACGATTCAAGAAACTCCAAAGGGATCCGTCAAGCCAACTTCCGACATTTGGGTTTTCAAAACTGATGGCTCGGACACTCCAAGAAAGTTGACTCAGACTGGAACTGCCGGTAAGCCAAGTTGGTCACTTGATGGAACTTGGCTGACGTTTATCGACAAAGCTCCGGGTGGTCTCAAACAGATATTTAGGATGGGTGCTAACGGTCAGGACCAGGAACAGTAACCCACGCGATGGGTGACGTCGATGCATACGCGTGGTCACCGGATGGCAGGAAATTAGCTTACCGGGGTCTGGTACTGGATCCAGATGAGCTGGCTCTTTCTGAAGCTCCGGACGGCACACCAAAAATTCGCGTAGCGCGCCGCGTCCGTTACCAGCAGGATGGGGTTGGTTGGCGCGGGGATTCGTTCTACCACCTATTCGTTCACGATGTCACTAGCAAAACCGTCACACAGATCACTGGCGGAGAAGGTGACGATGATCCACCAGTTTGGTCACCAGACAGATCGAAAATTGCATACATCACGTATGCAGTCGATGATCGCGAAATACGCTCACACACCGAATTACGAGTTCGTCCCGTTGGAAGCACTCACGAGGAATTGTGGTCTGACGGACTTTTCATGACAGAGTCGATCGCGTGGGCCCCTGACGGAACTAAACTCGCAGTAAGTGGGTCTCCGAATCCTGGTGAGGCTGGTGGATACGGCCTAACTGCATAGTCGTACATTTACGTTCTTGAATTAGGCAAATCTCCGCGGGTAATCACCGAGGATTCGATTCGTCCCCATGCCAATGGAACTGGATTCCCAATCACTGCTGACAGCCCGCAAATTCAATGGGATTCGAATGGAATCACTTTCGGTGCCGACTCGAAGGGGCAATCATTCGTTTGCCGAGTGGATCCCGAAACCGGTGACATAGCTACCACCGGAGGAAACAGGTCGATAACCGAGATCTCGTTCACCCCAACTAGCAAAGACGTTGCAACGATCAATACTAATCCAGGTTCGTTCAGTGAAATCGAGATTTTCTCCGCCGCTTCACTGGAACCAATGTGGAAATCAGTAATCAACTCGAACTTCTTCTCATCTCACGAAATTGCCTCGTTAGAAAAATTCTCTTTCGAGCGCGCTGGCATGGAGATTGAAGTCAGAGTTTGGTTCCCACCGAACTTCGATCCCGAAAAGAAATACCCGTTACTTCTCGATGTCCATGGAGGGCCTCACAGTTCATTCTTTGACGCGTTCTACCCTATCCACCAGGTTCGCGCAGGAGCCGGATACGTGGTCGTGGCTCCAAATCCGCGAGGTTCATCCACATACGGCGCGGCATCGATTGAAGCGGTTCACAGAGATTGGGGTGGTGAAGATTTTCAAGATGTGATGCACGCGATGGAATAAGTAGCAAAGCGCGAATACATTGATGAAAACAAAGTCGTGATCCACGGTTCCAGCTATGGCGGATTTATGTCGAGTTGGGCGGTGGGACACACTGATCGATTCAGGGCAGCGGTAATAGCGGCGCCGGTAACTAATCTGAGCAGCTTCTACGGCACTTCTGACATCGGTGTGAATTTCTCTGAAACACAGCTCGGCGGGGAGAGGTTCGACAAGCTCGCCGAATATCAAGCGCATTCACCACTGACGTTCGCCAGAGACGTAAATACTCCTGTTCTACTTCTGCATGGCGAGGACGACATCAGGGTGCCAATAGAGCAGGCTGAGCAATATTTCGTCGCACTAAAGCGTCATGGCAAAGAAGTGGAATTCTGTCGACTACCTGGAACAAGCCATGGGATTTTCCGTGCCAAGAACCCGGCTATTCGCGAGTACTACTTCATACGCGTGATCGAGTGGTTTGAACGCCACCTGGATTAATCACAGCATTCGACCAAAGAAAAAGAGACTGGCGTTTAGACCAGTCTCTTTTACGTACGTGTTTACTTAGAAATTCTATGCAGCCATCTGGAGTGATGAGCCGATTTCCATTGAGACTTCGCCTTCTGATTCCTGAACAGGTAGCTGCCCCGTTGACTCGAGGTAAGTCAGAATTGCAAACACCCTGCCGTGTCGTTCACCGTTGGAGTTGAAGCCGGCGCAGTTGGCAACCTTCTCAAGAGGGCAAGCCAGGAAGAGCTGGTTCGTGCAGTTAAAGATGCCGCACGAGGTGGATCTCCACTTTCACCGGCGCTCAATGCCCTGCTTGTTGACCGATACCGACAAATTCAAACTCAAGGTGATGTAAACCAGAACCTTACTGAACGACAGTCGAAGGTCCTGAAAATGGTTGCCGATGGCGAAACCACGAAAGCTATTGCCGACAACCTGTTCTTGAGCCCTGCAACGGTCAAACGAGAACTTCGACACGTGTTCGACGTGATGGGCGTGAGCAACAGGGCACATGCTGTATCTGAGGCAAAGCGCAGAGGCCTAATTTAGGATCGCAACAACTTTGTGAAACTAAGCCCACACCATTCCGGTGCGGGTTTTTCTTTATTGCGGTTTTTTACCCAGCGGATCGCGCCTAGTGATCCTCGAAATACGTTTGAGCCTGGGAGGTCAGTCCCGCGAACCATGCGAACGCTACAACGTTTAGCAATGGTCCTAATGTTGATTGAGGGAAAGCCAAGACACGGTTTCTCCGGCAAGGAATCAAACACATATGTCTTTCGAGCAGTTCGACTTCTCAGAAGAACCCTCAACAGCACCGATCAACGTACTCGTCTGCGACAACGAGTCTCTCTTCAGAGAAATCCTCGTCGCTACTCTCGACAAAGAAGAAATCCTCAACATCATTGGCTCGGCTTCTTCCGGCACGGAAGCGATAGAGATATCTCGTGAAACCAAGCCTGATGTGGTTCTCATGGACATCGAACTCGGAGAAGGCCCAAACGGTATTACAACTGCCAACGAAATCAAGGACATGTTTCCTGATGTTGGTGTCGTAGTTCTGTCCGCCCACCGAGACAAAGAGTTCCTCGCCAGCTTCATGGATGACAGAACCACGGGCTGGTCTTTCCTTCTGAAACAGAGCATCACCGACGTTGCATCACTAGTTCGGGCAATTGAGTCAGCAAACGCTGGGCAAGTAACTATGGATCCAGAAGTTATGAACGATCTGTTTCCTCGTAAACGATCTATCCTGGAGCGACTAACACACAGCCAAATGGAAGCACTGATGTTCATGGCATCGGGCTATGCCGACTCGGCGATCGCTGAGGAGCTTTCGATCGACGAAGATCTCGTCGAGCCAATGCTCAACTCCATATACGCCGACCTTCATATTGAAGAGAGTGATTCTGTTGATCCTCGCGTGCAGGCAACACTGCTGTACCTTGAGGAAACAGCCCAGGTCTCCTAATCTCGGTCATCACTCAATCGAGGCAGCCAGGGTTTATGCTCTGGGTGTTTTGATTTAACCGATCCGCCTGAGACACAAGCGACAGATGCACGATCTCTCAAATTTACCCACTGAACCGGATGTAATCGCACCAGACGGTTCCGAAATACGCCTGCTCAACAGTCCTGATCCAGCTTCGAGTATGGTCCACTGTCGATTGCGACCCGGGACGACCACAATTGCTGTTCATCACAAGACAGTGGAAGAAAGCTGGCTATGCGTTGATGGCAAAGGTGAACTCTGGCGTAAATCAGAATACGGCGAATCTGTGTTGGAACTCACTCCTGGCATAAAAGCCGACATTCCTCTTGGCACCACATTTCAGTTCCGATCGGCAATCAATTCACATCTGGACATTATCATCACAACCACTCCACCCTGGCCCGGGGATGATGAGGCAGTTCGAGTCGAAGGTAAGTGGGAACCTGCACTGTGATCACCCGACCTTAAACATTTCTCCACAATGTCTTGAAAAGTTCTCAACATTCAGTTCCTACAGTAAAATCAAGGCAATCGCTGAACTGCCACAACAAGTGGTGAAGGGATTTAGAAATGTTGAAACGAAAAGTAATGCTTGGTGCGACCGCTGGACTTATCGGCGCTCTAGCTGTCGCCGGTGCGGCATTCGCACAGGAAGGTACGGTCGACGGATCAAACCCTCGAGACTCCATCAAGGACCGTGTAGCCGAAATACTCGGAGTTGACCGCGAAGACCTCGACACCGCTATGCAGACTGCGCGAGAGGAATACCGGGAAGCCAGGCAAGATGAACGACTCTCAACCCTCATAGAGGCGGGAACAATAACCCAGGAACAGGCTGACGAATTGGATGCCTGGGAAGACGAAAAACCTGAGGTTATGAGCGAGCTCAAACACTTCGGTAAAGGTCGTCATCCGGGAATGATGCCCCCAGCCAACATCGAAAGCGTTGAAGCACGTGTTGCCGCTCTCGTAGAACGAGAACTCATCACCCAGGAAGAAGCTGACGAAATCGTGGCATGGGTAACCGATCGTCCTGAGTGGCTGGACGAATTAAAGGGAGAACTCCGTGCTGAACGTGAAGGTCGAGGTCACTCGCACCCACACCGCCACGGAAGAGGTTCCGGACACCACGGTTTCAGGGGCTTCGGTCAGTACGAACAAGCTCCATCTGGTGAAGGTTCAGGAACCAACTTCGTCCTTCCAAATGGTGACGAGATCAACATTTAGGTGACACGGATCGCGCCCCATCGGTCCTCTAGCCGATTGATCCGTGATAGCACCCCGATGCTCAGTCGGGGTGCTTTCGTTTAACAACGCCCACCTTGCTTATCACAGCTTGAGCATATTTCTGGCAAACTTGCTTCCAATTAGCGATCACCTCAGTTTCTTGCGGAATAGGGATCAATGAGCATCACGTCCAACAACAAGACACAACGCCTCCAACAATGGTTTGATGAATATCCCCGCTGGGACCATGCGTCCTACGGCGAATTCATGCACGTTGGAGCAAACCAGACGATCTTCCGAATAGCCCTCCAGGAACGAAAGATCAATGAATCAACGAAGATCCTCGACACGGCCTGCGCAGTAGGTGGAAACGCTCGATGGCTGGCTTCGCTCTACGGTTGTGAGGTCTACGGAAACGACATTGATGAAGAGGCGCTCGCAGTTGCTAGTGACCTTGCTGAAATCGAACAGATTTCTCATCTCTGCACATTCGTGAAAGCCCCAGTTGAAAATCTACCGTTCGATGACGAAATGTTCGACATGGTGATCACAACAGACGTGTTTGATCCTGCTGAAGTAAAGCGAGTCCTCAAGCCCGGTGGCGATTTTATTGCCATTTCGCTTATTGAAGACCCAAAACTCACTCCGATAAAGCTGGCTGGCGAGTGGGATCTTGAACTCGAATCGTCTCTCGATGTCACCGATTTGGCTTTTGCGTTCAACCGGGCAAAAGAAACCGAGGCCCGGTTGCTACACGAATCAGACATGATCGGAGCCAAAGAACTCATCGAAACGATGAACGAGTCGATCACCCCATACACACGCGGCGGACGCCACTACATCATGAGGTTGAAGAAAACCTCCTAGCTCTCAGTACGTAACAATAATGTCCAGTTCAGAAAACTTTCGCGGCATTTACGGAATCCCCGCAACGCCGTTCAACGAAGACGAGACCCTCGACACGCGTTCGCTGGAGGCCGTTCTAGACTTTTCGGTAGAAAACGGATGCCACGGAATCGTAATGCCGGTAATGGCAAGTGAATACCAGTCGCTAACTGACTCTGAACGCAAGACCGTGTTCGATCTCACCACAAAAGTAGTGAACAACCGAATCCCAACAGTCGCTGGAGTAACTGGTGTTTCGAATATCCACTCGATCGAGCTAGCAAAATACGCTGAGTCTGTTGGTTTTGATTCGATCATCGCTATGCCTCCGCACAGCATGAAGCCGTCGACCGCTGAAGTGCTGACATACTTCGAACAATTAAGTGACGCAGTAAACATTCCAATTTGGATTCAAAACCACCCGGTTGGTGCGCCTTTGAGCGCTGCTCAGCTGGTCGAGCTCTGTGAAACCGTAGAAAACGTCAGCTACGTCAAAGAGGAAACAATCTTTGCTGGCCAGTTGACCACCTCACTGCTCGAACAGGCGGGAGAGTCGGTCAAAGGTGTGATGGGCGGAATGGGCTGCAAGTTCTTAATCGCCGAGTACAACAGGGGCATGTGCGGCAACATGCCGGCTTCTCACTACGGCGACATCCATTCGAAGATCTGGAATCTTCTTGAAGAAGGTAATGAAGCAGAAGCCCGCGAAATTCACACTCGAATGACACCACTGAACAACTTCGAGAGCCTTTACGGGATGCGTGCATTCAAAGAGATTCTTTTCCGTCGTGGTGTAATTACGAATCCAGTAATGCGCTCACCGGGTAGAAAGCACCTGGATCAGCACGATATGGCTGAGTTGGACTCTCTTCTCGCGACCATCGAAGATTTATTTGTATGGAAGGCCTCGTAACTCATGAAGATTGAGGCAATCGACCTCTATTACGTCGCACTCCCAGAAATTCAACGCGCAGCTGACGGAACCCAGGACTCTCTCGTGGTTCGAGTTCGAACTGACAGTGGTCTCGAAGGCTGGGGTGAGTGCGACGCATCTCCTCTCGTGTCGATGGCGGCATATGTGATGCCGATGTCACACTCGAACATCATCAACATCCAGGAAGCGCTAATCGGGCAAAGTGTCGATTCTCCCGAAGACGTAATCAAACTCCGTCAACGTGCAGGTGAGTTTGGACTCGACATCCAGCAACTTGATCACGCGGTTGCAGGTGCAGACATTGCTCTTTGGGATGTGCTCGGAAAGCATCTGGGAGAACCAGTGTGGAAACTCATTGGTTATGACGAGTCTCATCGCAAACTGCCATATGCCAGCGTTCTGTTCGGTGACGACCCTGCTGAGACAAAAGCAGTTGCGGAATCGATCATCGAACGTGATTTCAGAGCCGCAAAATTTGGCTGGGGACCAATGGGCAAAGGATCACTTGATGATGATGTAGCTCTTGTTCGATCAGCGAGACAGGGACTTGGTCCCGACGCAAAACTTATGGTCGACGCTGGCGTTATTTGGGGTGATGACGTCGACGCCGCATACGAAAGAGCAGTCAGGTTTGCCGATTTCGATGTCACCTGGCTGGAAGAGCCACTTCGAACTGAAGAGGTCGGTGCCTACAAAGCGTTGAGTGATCGCGTAAAAGCAAACTCGATCAACATTGGAATTGCCGGCGGTGAAGGCGCAGATTTCTTCCGGTCAGCTGATGACATGATGACTAACACTGGCCTGGATTTCGTTCAAATTGATGTTGGTCGCATAGGTGGGATCACGGAAGCCAAACGGGTTGCTGATCGAGCAAACGAACTCGGTATCCAGTACGTGAACCACACGTTCAAGAGTCATTTCTCAGTCGCCGCGTCAATTCACGTATTCGCGGGTTACGAGGACTGCGACCTCATCGAGTACCCGGCAGGTGACTCTCCTTTAATACTTGGACTGACCGAACCGACCGGAATTTTCCGAGACGCCAAAGGCTTCGTTAGTGCTTCAGACGCACCTGGGCTAGGTGTTGAAGCTAATCTCGAAGCGATCTCAACCTACCAGCGCAAAGTCAAGATTCAGGTCGACGACGAAATCCTGTTCGAATCGTCAGCTCCTTAGCTCGAACGTGAGCCTGTTCGCTCAGAGTCGTTAGCCGTTCGCACACTCACGGATCGCGTTCACACCGTCATTATCAGTTGACGCACAGTTAGCGCGTTCATAAAATTCCCTCGTTAGCACTCGGCGGTCTTGACTGCTAACAGTCGTTCACCCGCACTGCTAACACGGCATTTGAAGGCGTTTCAGCCAAGGTGTGTCCGCACCGTTCGAGGCAGAACGCACTTTGTTTGCAATCACGACTAAGGAGAAAACAACCAGTGGCACTGAACCTCAAGCCGCTCGGAGATCGAGTGGTAATTCAGCCGTCCGATGCGGAGGCAGAGACCTCCCCGGGTGGAATCATCATTCCGGACACTGCAAAAGAAAAGCCTCAACAAGGCGAAGTTGTAGCAGCCGGACCAGGTCGCACTACCGACGACGGAACTCTCATTGATCTTCCAGTCAGCGTCGGCGACACAGTTATCTACTCAAAGTACGCCGGAACCGAATACGCAGAAGGCGGCGTTGAGTACCTGATCGTCCGTGAGAACGACATTCTCGCAATCGTTGGCTAATTGTCAGCCATATTTGGAGATAAATAACTAATGGCAGCTAAAGACCTAAAGTTCAGCGATGACGCTCGATCCCGCCTCAAGGAAGGTATCGACACTCTCGCTGACACTCTCAAGTCGACGCTCGGCCCGCGAGGTCGAAACGTTATCGTCGACAAGAAATTCGGCCCACCGCAGGTGAACTCTGACGGTGTGACTATTGCTAAGGAAATTGACCTCGAAGACCCATTTGCAAACATGGGTGCTCAGCTTCTGAAGGAAGTTTCCAAGAAGACCAACGACGACGCTGGTGACGGAACAACCACCTCCACCGTGCTTGCCCAGGCAATCATTGCCGAAGGTTTCAAGAACGTCGCAGCTGGTGCCGACCCAATGGCGCTGAAGCGCGGTATGGAAATCGGGATGGAAGCTGTTCGAAGTTCCATCGCGGGTCAGTCGACTGAGGTCAACTCGAAAGAACAGATCGAGAACGTCGCAATCCTTTCATCACACGACGACGAGATGGGTAGCCTGATCGCCGACGTAATGGACAAGGTTGGTAAAGACGGTGTCATTACCGTGGACGAATCGAAGTCTCTCTCATACGAGACCGAATTCGTTGAAGGTATGCAGATCGATCGTGGATTCCTTTCCCCGTACTTCGTAACCAACTCCGACCGACAGGAAGCTGTACTTGATGACCCTTACGTGCTCATCACCAGCCAGAAGATTTCCGCAATCTCCGACCTCCTGCCAGTTCTCGAGAAGGTTCTACAGTCAAACAAGAACATCCTCGTAATTGCTGAAGACGTTGAGGGCGAGGCACTCGCTACTCTCGTTGTGAACAAACTCCGAGGAACACTGAACGTTGCTGCGGTGAAGGCACCTGGATTTGGTGACCGCCGAAAGGCAATGCTCGAAGACATCGCCATCCTTACCGGTGGAACGGTGATCTCCGAAGAAGTCGGTCGAAAGCTCGACTCCGTGACTCTTGACGACCTTGGCAAGTGCAAGCAGGTTGTTGTGAAAAAGGACGACACCACTTTCGTAGATGGTGATGGTTCAGTCGACAAGATCAACGGTCGAAAGGCTGAGATCGAAACTCAGATCGTAGAGACCACTTCAGACTACGACCGTGAGAAGCTCCAGGAACGACTGGCAAAGCTTTCCGGTGGTGTTGCAATTCTCCGAGTCGGTGCTGCAACCGAAGTCGAGATGAAAGAGAAGAAGCAGCGCATGGAAGATGCTCTCTCAGCTACTCGTGCAGCAGTTGAAGAGGGAATCGTACCTGGTGGCGGAACTGTTCTCATTCGAGCAGCTGCCGCTCTTGCTGACGTGAAGTCGGAGATCGATGACGAGCAGACTGGAATCGACGTTCTCCGAAAGGCGCTCGTTGCTCCGATCAAAGTTATCGCTGCTAACTCAGGTTTCGAAGGGGCAGTAATCCTCGCTAACGTTTCCGAGAACACCGACAAGAACTACGGTTTCGACGCTCACAAGGGTGTATACGGTGACATGCTCGACCTCGGTATCGTCGACCCTGCAAAGGTGACACGAGCAGCTGTTGAGAACGCAGTTTCCGTTGCTGGAATGATCCTCACAACCGAGGCTCTGATCAGCGAAAAGGACGAGCCAATGCCAGCAATGCCGGCAGGTGGACCTCCTGGTGGAGACATGGGCTTCTAAAAACCTCTGGTTTATTAGAACTTATGAGAAGAGCCGTTCCGTTTAGGACGGCTCTTCTTCTTTAATCCTTCGACACGTTCGACAGGCTCAGGGCGGGCAGGTTCAGGATGACATCTCCAAACGCTCGACTCCACGCGTCTCGACCGAAGTGGAGAGACCTATACGGGCAACATAATCTTTCCTGTAGCCGGTGAACTACAATCCTTCCCATGTTCACCAAGACCGCAAAGCACTACGACGCCGTTTACTCAGACAAGGATTACGAGAAGGAAGTCGAAATCCTGACCTCACTCATCGGAGGTCGTAATACGAGCGCGCGCACCCTTCTTGATGTCGCCTGCGGAACAGGAAAGCACCTCGAACTCCTGGCACAGCGATACGAGTGCTCCGGAGTAGATCTTGATTCGGAAATGCTTGCTGTCGCTGCAGAACGAGTCCCAAACGTGTGCCTGTACAGACAGGACATGACCGCGCTAAATATCGTCCAGCAATTCGATGTAGTCACCTGCCTGTTTTCATCGATCGGTTACACCAAAACTGTCGAACGAATGAATCAGGCGGTCCAGAAGATGTCTGACCACATTGCTCCGGGTGGACTACTTTTCGTCGAGCCATGGATTACTCCTGAGTCCTGGCTGGTCGGCAAAGCACACTCTGATACCGTTGAAACCGAGGAGTTCGTCGTAACTAGAATGACCGTTGCTGAGCCTGTCGAGCGAGGAAGAGTTGTTTTTGAATACCTGATTGGTGATTCATCAGGCGTTAATCGCGTAACAGAAACCCACGAGATGGGTTGGTTCACTCACGATGAGTACCTTTCCGCCTTCGAATATGCCGGTTTATTTGTTGAATTTGACGAATCAGGACTCTTCGGTCGCGGAATGTATATCGGGACGAAATCGAGTTAGGCACTCTCAAATACACGTTTTCCAGTTCGCATACGCGTGTTCACACCCACATAGTTTGTAAGTGACAGCACACTCTTATGGTTCCCCCTCGCGTTGCTAAACTGACTTGAAGGCTAAATTGATCATTCGCTTGCGGGCGTCGAACCCGCGGAGCTCCACCCGGCGATTGAAACCAATAGAGTCTGAACAGCGGAACCATGCAACCATTCCGGTTTGTCCACGCGGCAGACCTTCACATTGACTCCCCGTTCGCTGGAATAGGCGAAACGGACAAGCACGTCGCAGAACGATTAAGAGAGTCGACGTTTCAGGCATTTCAGAACCTCGTTGAATTGTGCATCAAGAACGACGCTAAATTTCTGGTGATTGCTGGCGACGTGTACGACGGTGCCGATCGATCAGTCCGGGCCCAGCTCAGGTTCCGAGATGGACTTTCAAAGCTGGCCGAGAATGGAATTCAATCCTTCATCGTTCACGGCAACCACGATCCACTCGACGGCTGGCAATCTTCTATCGAATGGCCAGAGGGCGTCCACATTTTTGGGAATTCTCCTGAGTGGATGAATGTCGAATTCGACGGTGAACTACTCGCCTCAGTTCAGGGCATGAGCTACCCGACACAAGAAGTTACCGACAATCTCGCCATCCAGTTCTCCGCGCCGCAAAGCGATGTATTTTCAATTGGCTTACTTCATGCCAACGTTGGCGGTAACACCGCGCACGCTCCTTATGCACCTTGTACGGTCGAAGAACTTTCGCAAACGGGAATTGACTACTGGGCGCTCGGTCACGTGCACACACGCCAGACACTAAAAAGCTCCAACCCGGTAATCGCATACCCAGGAAACACCCAGGGGAGGCATCCGAACGAAACCGGAGCGAGGGGCGCACTGGTCGTCAACGTAGATGGTTCGGGTCAGGCGACAACTGAGTTCGCATCTCTCGATGTTGTTCGATGGGAACGTGACGAACTAGATATTTCTAATCTCGAGTCGCTTGATCAACTGGATTCTGCAGTGCGACAACATACAGATAACCTCAGCGTTCAAGCTGAAGGTCGAGACGTTGTATGCAGGATCAACCTCGTAGGTAGAGGACCACTCCACGAACAACTTCAGAGAGAGGGCGAGATCGACGACCTTATCGAGCGTGCACGCACGGCATGGAGCGGTAGTGAATCTCCGTGGGTTTGGACTGACAAGATCATCAACTCGACACGACCCTCAATGGATGTCGAAGATCGAGCGAAACAAGATGATTTCCTTGGTGCGGCGCTTAGCAGGACTATCGGTTACAAGTCGGACAAATCTGAGTTGGAGAAACTTGAAAAAGTAGTTGCCGAGGTATTCTCGGGTCGGCGCAACTCGCTGCCAACCGCGAACTCAGAACAGCTTTCAGACTGGACTGAGGAAGCCACCTGGTATTTGGCTGAATTACTGGAGAACGGGCGCTAACGTGAAGCTCTCTGGTATCAACATAGAAAACTTTGGTCCGTTCGCCGATCGTGAGTTCAGCGATCTTTCCGGCCAACTGACTCTCCTGCACGGTCCAAACGAAGCAGGAAAATCGGCGATTCGGGCATTCCTTCGCTCCGTTCTATTCGGTTACGCGAATAACGCCGACCGAGCTGCGGTACGAAACCTGTTCCTTTACAGGCATTTCAAGCCCGAAGCCGCTGCGGGGTCAATCAGTCTGCTCAGTTCAAACGAATCTGTTTATGACGTTCACCGTCGCGATGGAAAAAGGCGGGGTGAAGTCACTGTATCTGGTCACGAGCCTGGCGGAGATGACGTACTTAAGCGTCTCCTCGGTGGCATCGACGCTGATCTGTACACAAACGTGTTCTCGATCTCGCTAAGCGAGCTCCAGGAGATCGAATCTCTCAACTCAGATGAGATTCGTGACAAGATTTACTCGGTTGGCCTGGGCCTAGCCAATGTTTCTCTGACGGATGCTCGATCAAGAATCGATAAAGAACTCGGTATCTACCTGAAGCCACGTTCTGGAAGCATTCGTTCACTCGAAAAGCAGTTGATAGAAGCTAAATCTCAGTTAGAAGAGATTCGACGCAACAGTGACCAGTACACCGATCTTTCCAATGGTCTTGAGCAGCTTGCCGAGCAGATCGATGTTCAAACAGCAGACCTCGAAGAAATGCGTTCGACCATCGAGCGGCAAAAAACTCTTGTAAGCCTGCGAAAGCCATGGGACCGAAAAATTGAAATAGAGCGTCAGATTTCCGAGTTGCCTGACAACGCTTCAATGCCCGAGGACGCTATTCAACAGCTCGAATCTCTGGTCGAACAGAAAAACGAACTCCAGAACCAGCTCGAAAACGGCGATCTTAAGCAACAGGAACGCAAATCTGAATACGACTCGGAAGGTGTGGTTCCGACATTCGGTGAAAAGGCCGACGAAATCCATAGCCTGATTATGGAAACAGCTCACTACAACAAGGCTGTTACAGATCTACCGCTCATCGAGAAACAACTCGACGAAGAGCAAGCTCAGTTGGATCGGGACCTTGCCGTGATTGGCTGGTCTGAGGAGGCGGTTTCCAAGTTCGAAACACCGCTCGACCTACAGGCCAATCTTGATTCCACGGGAGCGGAGCTGACCAAAGCTCGACGCACCTACCAGGAAGCTGAGCTCGCGGTAGAAAGTCGCACCAAAGACCGCACAACAATGGCTGATGAAGCCATGAAACTCGCTAATGCTCGGGATGCATTAACCGGAGTTCCAACTGAGACTTCGGCCGATCTTGAAAAGCGTCGTGACCGACTGTCGAGGTTGCGTGCCGCCATCGCCGAAGAAGGATCGATCAGAACAGAACTCGGCGAAGCACAGAACAAGCTAACTGAAACCCTCGCTCAAACTGAGACGGAGCAGATTGGTGGGTTCGTAGGCTCCATCCTGATGCCCATAGTGGTCGTAATCATCGGTATTGCATCGATGGCGTGGAGTTACATGAGCGGCGAACTCTCAGGAGCTCTCGCTGGATTCCTTGCTGTATCTGCAGGATTGCTCTTGATCGTCAGGGCTCGTGCCGCTGGCGGCTTCAAAATCACGATTAAGAAACCCGAAATCGGTGAAGCGAAAGACATCGTCAACGAACAAGTTGAAGAGGTCAAACTTCGACGAGAACGTGTCAAAGCCGAGATTGCTGCAATTGCAAAAGAATTCGGCATGCCTGAAGAACCGAATATCAGGGACATTGAAGAAAAAGCCGGTGAATTGGATCGATCACTCGACTTACGACGGAGATTTGAGTCTGTATCAAGAGAGTTCGATACTGCGGCCGCACGACTATCTGCAATAGATGTTCGCCTGACCGAATCTCATACCGATCTTGCGCTGGCATCAAACACACTTGCCGACGTACAGAACCGCTGGCAACTGCTTCTTGAACGGACTGAACTACGAATCGATCTCGACCCGGCACAAGCTGCTACCGTCATGGCAAGCATCAGGACGTTAAAGGCACAACAGAAAGCGACGTCAGAGTTGCGTGCGCGGGTTTCTCAAATGTCCGACGCAGTCGGAGAAATCGAGTTCCGACTTTCAGAAGTCCTTGAAGCTGCGGCACTACCAGACTTACCGGAACCGAAGCCCATGCAGGCTGCACCGGTGCTTGAGAGCCTTGCTACTCGCTGGCGCGATCACGACCGTGCGGTCGAACGTCAGTCACAGATAACCCGTGAGATGGAATCCTGGGAAGTTGAGCGTGCCACGTTGATCAACCGCATGGAAGAGGTTGACGGTGGACTATGGATGTTGCTCGAAACAGGTGAAACTGAGGACCACGAACAGTTCAAGGCTCTCGCTGCTCAGGTAAGAGAACGTCGAGATCTCGAACGCAAGTTATCTGAACTACTCGAAAACAACCCGCTTCTAAGTAATGAAGATGGCGATCCGTACCGAAACGATCTTCAGTCGACACCACACGAAGATGCTGTGGCTCGGATGCAGCAGCTCGAAGATGACGAGAAGCGGCTGCGTGAACAGATCAACGGTCTTCACTCCGAACAGGGAGACCTGCGTCGCCAACAGACTGAATTTGAGAAGTCTGGTCAAGCTCTGGAATTGCACTCCAAGATCAACGTGTTGCAGGAAAAGCTCGACTCTGATGCAAACCGCTGGGCAATGTTGACCATCGCCAAGCACATATTTGAAAGCACGCGTGAGGAGTTCCAGAAGGACCGGCAGCCAGCGATGATGCAAGCTGCCTCCCGCTACTTGAAGCGACTAACGGCAGGTCGGTACACAGCGGTCCGTGCAGTAATAGGCGAAAAAGATCAGGATCTTGAAGTAGTCGAGGGTGAAGCTCACACCAAACGGGCCGGCGAACTTTCTCGTGGTACAGCCGAGCAGCTCTTCCTGGCAATGCGATTCGCTCTGATTGAAGAGTACGCCAAGAATGCTGAACCGATGCCAGTCATCCTTGATGACATCCTGGTCAACTTCGACCCGGACCGAGCAAAGGCGGCGGCACAGGCGATAATGGACCTCTCTGAGCGTTTCCAGATTTTGTTCCTGACCTGTCACCCATCAACAGTCGAAATGTTCCAGGAACTCGCTCCATCCAGTGAGAGCATGAAAGTAGTCGAAATGGGTAGTAGCAACCCGAACGCTCGACTGTCACTCGTCGACACTGCCTGATGCCCCTGAAACGTCGTATTGACCTTTCAGAAACGCGTGTTGAGACAGAGCGACTCCTGATTCGACCGACAGGGCTTGCCGATCTTGACCCAATCTTTAACGAGTTCACGGACAGAGTTACGACGTACATGTTTCCGCGTCCGGCTCGATCGATTGACGAAACCGCGAAATTCATTGCTGATTCGATCGAAGGGCAACTAAACGGCACGAACTACCAGGTGACGATGGTTCTCAGAGACGACCCCAAATGCTTTGTGGGTTGCTCCGGTATTCATCACCCTGACTCACGAACTCCGGAACTCGGACTCTGGGTTGCGGAGCGACATCAAGGAAAAGGGTTCGGTACCGAGGCGATATCGGCGCTATGTAGGTGGGCTGCCCAGGAAATCGACTGCGACTACCTGAAGTACCCGGTCGACCAAGCAAACATAGCCAGTCGAAAAATACCTGAAGGGCTCGGCGGTGATGTCGAAGATGAGTACGACCTGATTACGCCGGACGGCAGGACCCTAAACATCCTGGAGTACAGGATTTACCCGGAGCTTCTGGATCTGTAATTAGTTTTCCAGCGACTCGTCTTTATCCGCGTTTGATGTGTTCAGCCCCTCATATAAACGCGTCATTCCTTCAAGCCATTTTGCCTGAACATCGGGATCCCACGATGGGTCGAAATCCGGGTACTTAGCAAGGATTCTGTCGGCTAGCTCGAGCTGGTTTGGGGTGGATTGTGCGGGAGCTTCTGGCGCTGGTTTGGTTGTGCTTTTCTCTGTCAAAGGGGCTGGCGGAGAGGCCGGGCGATGTCGAGTTGAGGCAGTTCCTGAGCGGGTTCTTCCGGAGCCATGTCGACCCGCGGTGATGTGCCGCGAAAGTTCGATTCCGGCGGACTGTGCAGCCCTTATAAAGAAGGCTTCACATTTCGTCAGCACACCTTCTTTTGTGCCGAAAGATCTGAATGCTTCGTGGAATTGGCCACGGCTGGCACGGGTTAAATCCAGCGCGAAAACCGGTGTGTAAAAACGCTCCAGGACATGCCTCAGAGTCGACCGTCTAGCCTCTCCTTCGGCATGCACCAAATCGTCTAGATCCTGCGTTGGACTTCCCTCGGGATCGATCAGTGCCAAAACCTTCAACGCGGTCATTAACTGGGTTCCAGAGCTACCGGAGAACCTGGGACCCCAAACTGTGCGGTCGATTCTGTCCGGAATTCCTTCGTCCGCAAGAAATTCCAAAAATGTTTGGAATGTCCTGTACGGGACATATGGGGGAATAGTCGATTGCTGTTCTGAGATGGTCATTTGAACTGGGAAATACGCATTCCAAGGATTTATTGGAATCACGTTATCTCCCAGTAATTCCAAAGTCAAATGTTGTTTGGAATGCACCTTTCCCTGTCTTGGACAGTTTTTAAAACTACTTTTTGGAACTTAGAAAATTCACCTCACTGATTTGGAATGCGGATTGCCATGGAGACGGCGGTCACTAATTCCAATCGAATTTATTTCAAATCTCAGCGAGGACATGAAGTTGAAAATTCCGATTGATCAGATCTTTCCGGACCCGGATCTGCCACGACCATCTCGCTCCAATGGACGTCGAGAAAGTACGCGGTCTGTCAGGTCGAAACGCGACCCGGTAGTTCTGTCCACGGACGACGGATATATGCTCCTTGCCGGGGAGAGAAAACTCGCAGCAGCACGAGACGCTGGCGATGTCATGGTGGAATGCACGGTCAAGGAAGAAGTGACGGAGCAGGAACGCTGGGAGCTTTCGCTGGCTGAGCAGTACCACTCCGCCCTGGTCACCCCAATGGATCTTGGTCGCGCCTTCATGGAGTACCGCGACCAGCACGAGATCACTCAGCAAGAACTGGCTCGCCGGACTGGAATAACGCCCGGGACAATCCATCACTATGAAAGTCTGATCCGGACGCTCGATCCAGGGCTTGGTGAAAAGGTGAACAGCGGTGAGCTGACCTTTAAAGAAGCACGCTCGATCGCCGACATTGATGACCACGCGAGACAGCGAGAAATCGCACAGCCGTTTATCGACGGTCGACTTTCTAGTGTCCATGTCGAGCGCATCGTCGGACGGGCAAAGACTTCGGCGACCCTGACGATCGAAGAAATCATCGACGAAGTTGTGAACGGTAAACGACCGGTCGAGCGTGGACCCGAACCAGCTCCGGTCATTCAGCCTGCGGCACCTGTCGAGGCTGACACAGAACTTATTGAAAACGCCGTGCTGAAAATCGCGGGGGAGCTCGACGCACTGCAGCTCCAGGTAATCCCTGAATACCGACGGTTAAAACTGATCAGCAGCTTGCGGATTCTCGACAGTCGTTTGAAGTCTGCGTTGGCGAGTCTGAACGGTGGCGTCGCCGCGACGACTGCGGTACCTCGACAGTACTCATCAACGCCAAAAGTTACCGTCTAAGGAGACACGTATATCGCGTAGAGACGAACAGATGAAGAACTGAGGTTTGTGCGGACACACAAACCTCGGCACATTGCGATGATCCATGGCTCGGAAAGTCGCAATTTAGTCTCCGCTGCGAGCCCTAGCGCCCCTCCAATCACGCCTCCGGAGGGGCGCTAGTTTTTAACGAGAGTGGCGACGGCTACTCCGTGACCCTATCAGGTTTACGCAGTTCCGAGAACCCCCCAAGTAACTCTCAAGGCTGGAAGGCACCTACACGTATTCGGATAAGAAGTAACCGGGCTAGTCGATTGATATACCGAGGATCTTCGCAGCGTTCTCTTTGAGGATCAACGGTCGAGCTTCATCACGAATCTCGAGGTCATCGAACTGTTCCATCCACGTGGCTGGCGAAATGTACGGATAATCAGATCCAAATAGGACTTTGCGGCGAAGTCTTCCGCCCGCCTCGGATATCAACTCTTTGGGAATGTACTTCGGAGCCCAGCCTGACAAATCGATGAATACGTTCGGTTTGTGCAGTGCGACAGCTACTTGCTCCTGAATCCATGGCCACGCCGGGTGAGCCATGATTATCGTCAAATCGGGATGTCGCGCCGCTAACGAGTCCACATGAGGAATTGGGCGAGCATGAGCGAGTTGGAATCCTCCTCCACCAGGAGTGTTAGCCCCAGCGGCTGCGTATCCCGAATGCATCAAAACAGGAATACCCAACTCTTCAGCTTTTGAAAATAACGGTGTGAACTGTGGATCGTCCGGATAGAAACCCTGGTGGATTGGGTGCAGCTTCAGACCGCGAAGCCCAAGCGTCGAAACTGAACGCTCCAGCTCGTCTATGGAATCTTGCCCTTTCCGGGGGTCGACGGAGCAAAAACCAATTAGCACATCAGGATGAGCGTTTACCGTTTCGGCGACGTAATCATTCGGGTCCGGTTTGTCGCCCGTTTCGGTTTCGGCATCGACAGAGAAGATCACCGCTATGGTGTCTATTGCCCTGTAGGTCTCGACCATCTTCGCAACGTCGTCGGGTTCGCCATCCATCCTGAACATCTTTCTCAGTCCGGGTTCAATGCCGAACTCAGGGATGCCGGGCATTCGCGGGATATGAGCGTGGATGTCGATTGCTTTCATAGTGATGATCTCTAGTTCGTCGAAGGATTTTTGATGTCGCTCAGCATTACCGCTTGCTTGAACATATTCAGTTGAACTAAGTCTTCCGCGATACAAAGCTGACGAAGCGATCTAAGACTTACTCTTCATCGGCAGAACTAGTGAAAGAACTGCACCTAGCAGTGCGATTGCTCCTGCGAAGATTACGACTCCGTGGAATCCATTTGACTGGTTGATGATGCCGGCAAAGATTGGTGTAATTGATCCAAAGATCGATCCGCCTGTGAACATGAGTGCCGTCCCTGACCCTTCCGAGCCTGAGTCGATCATATCCATCGCTGCCGCGTTAATGATCGGCATGACTGAGAAGAAGAATAGCCCCAGGACAGCGATCAAGATGGTCATTGGAATTCCTGAGTCGAATTGAAGGAACAGGAAGACCAGCACGGTCATTGCCGACATGGCGAATGAAATGACGGGTCGGCGTCCGATGCGATCGGACATGTTGCCCATGACCGGAGTGGAAATAATTCCGGCCATTGTTATCAGGGCTACGTGGAACCCAACGAATGTGTCGGAATAGTCCAGCTGCTCACGCATGTATATAACGAGGAACACCTGAAACGAGTTGTGTACAGCGCCTCGCATTGCGCCTAGCAATGCCATTCCAATCACGCCCGGGTTACTCAGCAGTCTTTTGGCTGAACCATAGTATTCTCCAAGCGACACGTTGCCTTTGGACTCAGCGCCTGCAGATTTGAACTTGGCAACTACGGTCAGTCCAGTCAGAAACATCGGGATCGAAACGATTACAGCTAGCCATCGCCAGTCGAGCCCACCGAACACAACCCATGACCCGATAGACCCGGCGAGCAGGAATCCAATGATCAGAGGAGAAGTAGTGTTTCCTATTTGGGCGCCTGTGAGGTGAGCAGCCATGGCGAAGCCGCGACGCTCCGGGTACCTGGCAGCTAGGGTGCCAAATGCTGGTGCGTGCCACAGCGATGTACCGAAACCGATGATCGTTACACCGATCAACAGGGTCCAGTAGACCGGTGATGCTCCGACAATCAGGTAGCCAGTTCCAACCATCAACATTGAAGCGAGAAGGATCCATGCGATCTTCTTTCGGAACATGTCGGTGAGTATTCCGGCTGGAATGTTGGCAATTCCAGAAGATATCGATTGGGCTGAAGAAATACCACCAATGGCAACATCACCGAGTCCGAGGGTTGCACGGATGCTCGGGATCATGACCAGAAGAGCTCCTTGCCCGAAGTGCTTGATGCCGTGTCCTGCGGACAGGCCGTACATAAGGCCCAGTCCAGCGTCGGTTTTTACCTCTGATTCATCTACCGACATGGATTGGTCTTCTTCGATTGATTCTGCGGAGTCGGAAGTGGTGGAGGCTTGGTCTGTATCTGTCAAAGCAGGCGAAGTGTACTCCCGTTAGTGTCCACGCGGACATTCGTTCTTGTTAGCAGGAAACGTATTTCATCTACCCCAACCCCCTCCATCAACTAAGGGGGAGAGTTTTTGGTCAGACCCAGACTTTGAAGTATGGTTGGGGTGGAAGACGCGAGTAAGCGGGGCGGATCAAACTTGCGCCACGAAATATTGGTTAAGGTCACCTGATTATGTGACCGTTGGGATTACCAGTCGAGTTGTTCTACGTCGAAGCCATCTGAATCTCTCGACCTGTCTCGGTTACCCTGTTTGAAGAAGAAGTCCTCGTCATCCCATTCAGACCACCCACAGGCGTCACAAAAGTAGTAAGCGTCGTTCTCCATGTTCATCGTTTGGAGATCACCGACAACGCAATCCGGACATTTCATGTCATCCGGCACAACGCACCACCTGCCCGCTCCCGTCAAGCAACGGAGGAGAATTCAATCCATATTCTGTTTTTCAAGTCCGCTTAGACTGCGTTGATATTGGGTCCTGTCCTGCTGAAATGTCAATAGGTGTGGTTGGTTCCGAGCGTGATCGTGAATGTCCCGGCAGATATGAGTCCTTGGTATCAGATAGCTCAGCAGCCACCCTCGGCCCTCGCTCTGAAGCCCGGACGGAGGGGCGAGCACCTAGCAACTCCACCGAAGGTCCCTCGTGTAAGGTCGGGAATTGACCCCGATTTTCATCTGGGTCACATCGGGAACGAGATCCTGAATCGAGTTCAGGATGACGGTTATACCCCCAACCTGTTTTCAACCGCGGTTAGAGCCTCGTCGATTACAGATAGTAGGGTGTCGGTTTCGTCGGCAGTGATTGTTAGCGGCGGGGCTAACGGGAGGATGTAGGCGGGGACGCGAATCCAGACGCCTCGTTTTCTCAGTTCTTCCGTGAGCATGGAGTTGACGCCGAGTGATGAATCGAAGTGTTCTTTCGTCTCACGGTCTTTGACGAACTCGACGCCCTGGATGAGGCCAACGCCTCGGACATCACCAATTATCGGGTGATTGTCTTTCATCTCATTCAGAGATTCTGAGATTTGCTCGCCTCGGATACGAGCGTTTTCGACGAGATTTTCTCGTTCAACGATGGCAAGGTTAGCAAATGCAGCGGCTGCACCACCAGGGTGAGCCGAGTACGTATACATATGGCTCCAAACGCGGTCGGATCCGCCAGCAAAGGCGTCGGCGACCTTTGAGGTTGAAATAGAGCCACCAACCGGGAAGTATCCAGACGTGATGCCCTTGGCGAAGGACATGATGTCGGGAGTGACGCCAACGAAGTCGGCACCGAACCATTCGCCGAGACGTCCGAATCCAGTGATTACTTCGTCAAAAATCAGCAGGACGCCGTACTTGTCGCAGATTTCTCGCACCATTGGCCAGTAGTTGGATGGCGGAACGACGCCTCCGAGGGGTTGAGAGACTGGTTCGCCAATAACTGCTGAGACAGATTCAGGTCCCTCGAAGAGGATTGCTTCTTCGATTGCTTTGGCGGCGCGTTCTCCGTTTTCTTCAGGAGAGCTTGAGCCGTATTCATCGTGGTAGTAGTGGGGTTGTCCGACGGTTACGACGTTGGCGGGTTTTGGCTGGTAGTCGATCCGGGGGAAGCCGGGGTGTCCGCCGAGCCACATAGTTCCGTAGGTGGAGCCGTGGTAGGAGCCTTTGCGTGATATGACTTTGTAGCGTCCTTTGTCACCCATACGGACGTGGTAGGCCTGTGCCATTTTGAGTGAGGATTCGTTGGCTTCGGATCCGCCCTGGCAGAAGAAGGTGCGGGTGAGGTCGCCGGGAGTGATTTCGGCAAGTTTGGCTGCGAGCTGGATGGTTTTGGGGGTGGCGCCAGAGTAGACGTTCATACTGACGCTGGTGAGTTGGTCGTAGATGGCTTTGGCGATTTCTTCGCGGCCGTGTCCGGCGTTGCGGAAGTACATGCCTGAGATGCCGTCGATGTATCTGTTGCCTTCGACGTCAGTGACGTAGATGCCTTCGGCGGATTCCATGAGGAGAGGTCCGCCTTCCTCAGCGAGGATGGTGTGGTTGGTCATGCCGACATGCATGTGGTCGATGACGGCCTGTCTTAAGGCTCGTGGGTCTTGGGCGTTTGGGATTGGTGTCACGAGTGACTTTTCCTGATGAGGTTTGGTTGTTGACTGACTCGAGAGATGGTAGCGGTAAGAACGCGATCCTGAAACAGGCCCGGGATGACAACAGAACGTAACTCGGTGCAAGAAGGTGCACAGATTGGACAAGATTCCCCCGCTTCGATCTGGGTGACAAGAGGTTCTCTTGCTGAAATAGTCCGCTTGACCCCGATCCTTTCGACCAGACTCAGGACAGGTTTTTCATCGGGTTGACACCACGCATACAGCGAAAATTCCTCCGGCAAGGCCGGGCAATGCGAGTTCTTCCCGCTGAGTGTGGAGAGGATATTTGCTCGCCGTCGAGCTAAGGTTATTGGGTAATGATTTATTTTCTTGGTCGTAGGCGCCCCGTTTTTGTTGGATTCATTCTCGGCACCGTTCTGGGAGCCGCTGTCGCGCTCGGCTACGGATTGACTGCAGGTTGGCTGTGTTCGGGTATTCGCGATTGCCCGGCGAGCTGGATTCCGTTCGCGTTCATTAGTTCGATTATTTTTTTTATCGTGCTTGGTATGACGACCCTAGTGACCGTGATCCTGACAAAGTTGTACCGGATTTTCGATACGGTGCTGATTACTTATTCTGACAGCGAGTAGGGAATAAAGATCTCTAATTTCGTCCGCCAGGGTCAAGGCGAGCAAGTCCGGGGCGTTGACACCGATTTTTATCAGGGTGATAGATTTGAGCTGGAGGAATCGCACGTATAATTCGGTGATTGAAATTTTGAATTGGCGTGCTGGTCGCGCCGAAAAGTCCCCTGTACATAACTCGAGAGATTTGAATGGCTGAGACGAACTTCGACCTTGTTGTTATTGGTGCCGGTCCTGGCGGATATCATGCTGCTATACGTGGAGCTCAACTTGGATTGAGCGTGGCAGTTGTAGAAAAAGATGACGGATCGGGTATTGCAGGTATTGGCGGAGTTTGTCTGAACTGGGGCTGTATTCCTTCAAAGTCACTCCTCAAGAATGCTGAGATCGTGAACCACTTGAACCATGCTGATGACTGGGGACTCGAGCTGGGCGACTGGTCGGCGAGCATGAGCAAGGCAGTTGATCGCAGTCGAGAGGTTTCAAAGGCACTCACCCAGGGAATCGAATTCCTATTCAGGAAGAACAAGATAACTTTGTTCATGGGTAAGGCGACTCTCAAGTCTTCGACCGTTGTCGAGGTTGAGGGAGGTGAGACTCTCACAGCTAACAATGTCGTCATTGCTACTGGTGCTCGTGCACGCAGCCTTCCAGGTCTTGAAATCGACAATGAAAACATCATTACCGCCCGTCACGCTCTTGAACTTCGAGACAAGCCTGAAGCGGTTGCAATCGTTGGCGCTTCCGCAATTGGGTGTGAGTTTGCCTACTACTTCAACGCTTACGGCGTGAACGTGATGATGTTCGAGATGCTCGGAAATCTCGTTCCTAGAGAGGACGAAGAGGTTTCCAAGGAACTGGAGCGTCAATTCGGCAAGCAGGGAATCGAGTTCGCAACTTCGGCTTCCGTATTGGGTGTAGAAAACAAAGACGGTCGCCTTGCTGTTCAGTACGAAGTGAACGGCGAGAAGTCTGAATTCGCATGTGACAAGGTCCTTCTCGGAGTTGGTGTTCAGCCAAACACGGACAATATTGGCCTAGAGAACCTCGGTGTTGAAACCTACGGCCCGGGATTCATCCAGGTCGATGGCAACATGCGCACGAATGTCGGTGGTGTTTACGCAGTTGGTGACGTAAACGGAAAACTGGCTCTTGCACACGTTGCGTTCGACCAGGGTGTCGTTGCAGCCGAAACAATCGCAGGTCACGAGACGACTCCGATCGAGGATTACACGAACATGCCTCGATGCACATATTGCCAGCCTCAAATCGCTTCAATAGGTCTGACCGAAGCCCAGGCACGTGAACAGGGGATCAACTTGAAGGTTGGAAAGGTTCCGTTCCAGGTCGCAGGTAAGTCGGTTGCAATCGGAGAGCCACAGGGATTCGCGAAGGTGCTTGTTGATGACGACACCGGCGAGATAGTTGGTGCGCACATCATTGGTCCAGAGGCCACAGAGCTAATCGCCGAGATCGGAATGCTGCAGATGCTTGAGGGCACAAACCTTGAGTTGCACAAGCTGACGCATGCTCATCCGACGTTGTCGGAGGCTGTGAAGGAAGCTGGTGCTGCGATAACCAACGAGGCGATTCACTTCTAAGTGACCGTGCGGACATTCGTCCCTGTGTCAAATAGCAGAGTCTCCCCTCTTTCTAATCTAACTCTCCCCGTTCCATGGGGAAAGAACCGTGTTGAGCATTTCTTCGAGACGTTCGGGGGTTACTCCGAGCGTCTTTGCTTTTTCGGCGTCAGTTTCTGATTCTTTCAAGTTGCCGAGTTCGGCGTGGATTACTGCCCTGTTGGCGTGAGCCTCTCCCCACTCGGGTTTGAGTCGGATTGCTTCTGAAAAATCCTTGAGGGCTTTATCCAGCTGCCCGAGTTCGTACCATTCGTTGCCTCGGTCGAGATAGGTGTCGGGGTAACCGGGATTCAATCTGATTGCTGTGTCGAAGTCGGTGATCGCTTCGTGGTGTTGCCCGTTTAGGGTGTAGGCGTCGCCACGGTGGTGATAAAGCTTGAATGAGTCCGGGGATGAGTCGATTGCCTTCGTGATTTTTTTGATCGCGTTTTTGTACCCGCCGTTTTCGATTTCTTTAATGGCTTTGTCGACGATGTTGAGGGTTTTCTCAGGTTGAGAAAGTTTCCGTTTGCGAAATGCTCGGATTTGTGCGGTGATCCAGGAACGCATCGATTAAGTATGGCTGGTGATTAGAGATGTGGTGAATGACTGCAATTGAGTCCTTTGACAGGCTCAGGGTGACGGGGGGGGGTAGGGACGCTAACTTGACTCCGATCCGTTCGGTTGGACTCAGGACAGGTTTCTCAATATGGGCGACTGCGGAGTTAAAAATTCGGCAGATGAGCTTACTTGAAGCTAGAAGACGTTGTGCCTGAAACTAGTTCAGGATGACAGGGATGATATTAGAGCGTGACGAAGTCACTTGGTAGTGGGTAGCGCATTTCATGTACCCCTAAACCCTTTCTTCAAGGGAGGAGAACCTGGTTCTAGTTCTCTTGAGAGCCCTCTGGCTTTGGGTTGCGGGAGATCATTTCTAGCCAATTACCGTCGGGATCCTGAAAGTAGATGGCATACCGAGCCCACGGGTAGTCGACCTCACGTTCGTAGCGCGGTCCGAGTACGTTTACACCGAGTGATTCGAGTTTGTCGCGCCAGGCTGGAACGTCGTCGACGACCATTGCCGCATGAGCTGAACCGGGCTTGTTGCGATCGAACTGGTCGGAGCGTCGATCGCCCCTGGGATCCATGTATTCGATCAGTTCGATCGAGTGCCCGTCGCCAACACCAACGTATGCCTGGCGCATTTTGACACCCGGGTATCCTACAACTTCGGCGATCCAAGGTGAGTCGGATGTAGTGGGTGCTCGCTCGATGTTCATACCGAGCACTTCGGTATAGAACTCTAGGGATTTGTCGAGTTCGGCCACTACGAAGCCGGTGTGATAGACGGTTTGGACGGTCATAGTTGGTACTCCGGTTCTGTCCGTTACGCTGTGCAGCCTAGGTTTACGATCAAATCCCTCCGATCCGGTCAGGATGATAAAAATACGCGGCGAAACTCGGGGGGAAAAAACTTAGATTCGGTAATACTTTTCAGCGTTGTCGAAAAAGAGCTTTGAGCGATCCGATACTGAGAAATCGGATGTGATTTCGTCGTATGCGAGCCAGAGGGTTTTGTAATCACTAAAGAGACTGTCGACCGGGAAGTTCGAGGCGAACATACAACGATCAACTCCAAGAATGTCGATTGTGTCTAGTACAAACGGCGCTATCGATTCGACGGTCCAGTTCTTGTCGAGCATCCCCAGTGCTGAAATCTTGGCTGAAATATTTTCTGCTTCACCGAGCGCTTCGAGTCCTTTTCGCCATTCACGCAACTCGCCGGGGGTTCGACCGAGAGGCATTCCCGTGTGATTCAGGATGATAGGCACTTGGGGAATGTCTTTGGCGAGTCGTGCTGCGTCTTTCAATTGCCACGGCCACACCTGTAAATCGAACGATCCGTTGAATTTGGCAAGCAGTTTGAATCCAGAACGCCACCGGGCGTCATCCATGAGATCGCCAGCTTCTGCGAATCTGAAGTTCGGTCGGTCGTCGGACCAGTTCAGCATGTGGCGGATACCACGCCAGTTTTTATGTTCGGCATGGCGCTCAAGAACACCTTCAACATTGGGATCGGAAAGATTTGCAAACCCAATGATTCCGTTTGGCATACCGTGTGAGTGGTAGTCGTCGGCAACCTGCTGAAGCCACGCTGTTTCGCCGACAGGGTCTGCGTTGTGATCCCACTCAGCTTGAACGTGAACCGACTTTGTAAGAGGCAAATCGCTCGCCCCGTATATCAGGTCACCAATCAACCAGGTCTTTCTGATCGGCGAATAGTCACCGACAAAGTGGTCAATGCCTTCTTGAAGCCATGGGTAAGGGTTGTTTTCGAGATCCCAGAGGTGGTGGTGAGTGTCGATAAACGGTGGAATGTTCATTTGGAGTAGTTCAGTTTCGAATTTTGGATTACAGCGACATCTTAAGGCCGATGCCGAATGTGTTGACATGAGAATTTGCTGAACAGATCAACTTGGAATCTCATATGCCTAACCCTTTCCAGTCGGTAAAGGGGACAAGAGTCACTGCGGCGCGGCGGACTCTCCCTCTAACCTCCTCCAAGTAACGGAGGGGGGATCTGAGCTAGTCGTGGTGAAAAACTTCTCGCCACTGGATCATGTTTTGGTCGGGGTGCACACCATCGGGTAGCTGGAAGAATGGTGACATGTCGTCCTGCCAGCGCTGGTTAACGTCTTCTGTACCCATTCCAGCGAGTGAAGCCTCGAACGAATCTTCGCACTCAACGTATCCGAACAGTGATCCGTCTTCTCGGAAGAATATGGTGTAGTTGTGCCAACCGTGCCTGGTGAGAGCCTCTAACATTTCTGGCCAGATTTCATCGTGGCGTCGTTTGTACTCTTCCACCTGTTCGGGGTGGATTTTCATTTCGAATCCGACTCGTTGCATGAATTTTCTCCGTTACTAGTGACCGGGCGGACATGCCTCCTTGGGTCACGTTGACGCAGCCCCCAATCCCTAACCTTTTCGATCAAGGAAGCGAGATCGATTAGCCCTTGTGATTTGACCGACCCATTCGACAAACTCAGGACAGGCACACTAATGATGAGGTCAGATCGTTGGTGTTGCTTGATTTTCGAGAGTGTAGGCTATTCGACTGTCAAAATCTGCGGTACTGACCTAATGGAGTGTAGAAATGTCCAAATCAATCGCACAGGTATTGGATCTAAAAGACGATCCCAAAATCATTGCCAAGTACGAGGAGTATCACCGGAATGTATGGCCTGAAGTTCTCGAAGCTCTGAAGGGAATCGGTATTGAGCGAATGGAGATTTTCCGTAGTGGAAATCACCTGTTCATGTACTGCACAGTTCCTGACGATTTCGATCCTCGCCGGGACTTCCAGAGCTACACATCTTCGAAAAGAGCCGAAGAGTGGAACAACCTGATGTCTACGTTCCAGCATAAGGTACCAGAGGCAGAGGAAGATGATTGGTGGGCTCCGATGAGCCTGGCGTTCGACTCGGAGTGGTTTGATTAGACACCCAGGCGATTTTGAGGTGGGTTCTGTTTCTACTGTCGAAATCTGTCAGCAGTTGTGGGTTGATCTCTCCACTGCGGTAGATGACAAACAGGATCGCAGTCGCAATCCTTCGACTGGCACAGGATGAACTGTTGGTCTAGCTTCGTGCAACGCGCGAAATAGAACAGTATGACTGCCCTCAGAACATCCTTTAATCATCCGATCACCTGGGCGGTGTTGACTGCTTTGTGGATGTTTGTGATCTACGCGTTGTCGGATCGTCCGGCTGAAGATTTCGATTCTGATTCGGTGAGTTGGCTTCCATTCGCTGACAAGTTTGTTCATGTGGTTTTGTACGCCGTCCTGAGCGGGTTCTCACTCCGAACTTTCATCTCGGTAAAGGTGATGGCGAAGCATTATGCGGTGTTCTCGACCGTGCTTCTTGCTGTCGTTTGGGGAGTTCTTGACGAAGTACATCAATCGGAAGTGCCAGGTCGTTCTTCAGAGATATCAGACGTCGTCGCAGATGGTTTCGGAGCTGTCCTTGTAGTGGTAATTTGGTTCGTCTTCAATCGATATCGAACTTTTTACAGGTAATGACCATTCGAGAGCCTGAAGAACTTTGGCCAACCGGTCCCGAAGTTCTGAACACACTTGAAGAAGCAGTCCGGATGGCGGAGGAGATCGCCGCGCCACCGACTGAACGTTGGGTTGCGCAGGTCATTTCGGATACGTTGATTCCGAGTTTGTACTCTGCGAGAACGTACATTGAAGTTGGACAACTTCAATCACCGGAAATTCGGCTAGGGATTTCTAAGGCTCGTCTTGAGGCTGGTGAGCTTGCGGATGTCGACCCGAAATACGCTCCGCTGTATTCGAAAATCCGGGTGCTCGCAGAAGAGGCTGCGATTGCCGCGAGAAGTGGGGAGTAGAGGGTTAGGGACGCTTGACCCCGGATCGAGTCCGGGGTGACGTCATTCGTTTGCTCCGGGCGTGACTTCGTCACTTGGTCGCGGAGAGACGCATTTCACCTTCCCCTGACCCCTTCCATCAAGGAAGGGGAACCTAGTGCCAGACGGTCAAGAAGTGACCTGCTGACGTGCTAGCATGAGCAGGTCTTGACCCACGATTCTTTATCCGATTCCCTGCTCTCTTCTGACGGACGCGTTGAGGTAGTTTTTGAACTCGAAAACCTGCCCTCCTCCATTGGGAATCTCGTGATGGACGCGGCGGTTTCTGCGCTTGATGCCGAACACACTGCTGGTCACGATCAAATCACTGTGATGATCACTGGTGACGAAGAAATTCAGCGGATGAACCGCGATTTCAAGGGTGAAGATCAGATCACAGACGTTCTCTCGTTCAATGAACACGCAGGGGAGTCTGGCGAGAGTGACGATGAGTGGGCATTTGAGTCGGACGAAGATTCAGGTCGACTCGGCGACATTGCCATTTCACTTCCTCAGGTTGAGCGACAAGCCCCGGAGAACGGTAAAACCACGGAATCGGAGTTAGCCATGCTGACGATTCACGGTGTTCTTCACCTTCTCGGGTATGATCACGCTGAACCCAAAGCAGAACGCGTGATGTTCGGCAAAACAGACGTTATTCTTGCCGGTGTAATGAATCGTTTCTTGCAGCCAGAGCCAAGCCAGACGAGCCTAGAACAAGGTCAAGCTTCGTGACGACAAACCAGGCTTTCTATAGAAAGTGGCGCCCGACTCGGTTTTCCGATGTCGCCGGGCAACAACACGTCGCGCAAACTCTGAAACGAGCAATAAGTAGTGATCGTGTCACTCACGCTTACCTGTTCACAGGTCCGCGTGGAGTTGGAAAAACCTCGACTGCAAGGATATTTGCCAAGGCGCTGAATGGTCCGCTCGACGACCAAGGCGAGCCAATTCCAGATTCTGATGTCGCGGTTGCGATTGACCAGGGCAACTATCTCGACCTGATCGAAATGGACGCCGCATCGAATCGCGGTATCGACAACATTCGGGACTTGATCGAGAAGATTCAGTTCCAGCCAAGTGAAGGCAAGTACAAGGTGTACATCATCGACGAAGTACACATGCTTACTGATGCTGCCTTCAACGCTCTTCTGAAAACTTTGGAAGAGCCACCACCACACGCGGTTTTGATCCTTGCAACAACCGATGCCCACAAGTTGCCAGCAACGATCGTGAGTAGGTGCCAGAGATTTGATTTCAAACGCCTCTCAAATGACGAGGTAATTGATCGTCTGATCGAAGTTTGTGAAGCGGAGATGATCGAAACAGAGCCAGAAGTGCTCGAAATGATTGCTCGAATCGCATGGGGCAGCTTGCGAGACGCTGAAAATCTGCTCGAACAGTTGTTTATTTCGTATGGACGTATTGGTTCCGAAGATGATCAGTCGGAAATTACGGTCGACCAGGCACGTGATCTGCTCGGGCTTGGTGACACGGCAAGTTCGACCGAACTGGCAACAGCGTTACTGAACAAGGACGCTTCAGAGGCCCTCGCAGTTATCAACCGAGAGTCGCAGCAAGGCAACGACATTCGAGCGTTGCGTGAAGGAACTGTCGATGCACTCCGAGTTGCTCTGCTTCTAAAGGCGGGAGTAGAAGAATCACTCAGCCAGGGATCGGAATTCTCCGAAACCATGCAGAACCTGATGCGGTCTTCGAGGGTGAGCCTGAACCAGATCCTTCACATTCTTACTTCGTTGGGTCAGGCTGATCTCAAAGCCAACTCATCGTCACCGCTGCCGTTGGAAATGGCGGTATTGCAGGCGACCACCCGACCGGCAGCCGTGGCCGCAGCACCTGCTGCTGCACCGGCGAGTTCAGGGGCGGCTCCGGCACGACCACAAGCAGCACCAACATCTACACCGGCGGCAGCTGAACCAGAACCCGAGCAGACACCAGCTCCTTCGAGAGATAAAACTCCCGCTGAAGTTCAATGGGAGAAGGTTGTTTGGCATACCCGTAGAACCAAGAACCGAAAGTTCGTGATTGGTTCGCTGCTGCGAAACGTTGAGGCTCCGACGCCCACGGACGGAAAGATTTCACTTCGCTTCAAGAGCAACACCATGAAAAACCATTTCATGGAAGAGATGCAGGACAAGCGTTCCAGGGACGCGCTGAAAGAGGCGATTACCTCAACTTACGGAACCGAATTGGATCTAGAGGTGCGGTCACCGCACGAGCCAGACTCGGATTCCGAAGGTGACAGTGCCAACGGTAATGGCAATGGTTCAACGGGTACGAGCGCAGCACAAGAAAGCGCGATGGTTCGTTCTGCGCTCGCAATGGGTGCCAGGTTGGTTTCAGAAGAGCCGAAGGAACCTGCTGGCGAGTAGTTGGTAGGGTGTGGTGACTTGCCCTTAGACATGCTCAGGATGACAACACTAGGTTGTTCACGGTGAAATCCCGTTAGCTCCGGGCGTGACAGAGTCACTTGGTCTCGGGAAGCGCAGTTCACCTACCCCTGACCCCTTCCATCAAGGAAGGGGAAGGATCGGATCGGCGCAGCGCGGGTAGGTTGGTTACGACGTATCATTGTGGAATCTCAAAACACTCTCGATTAGTACACGCAACCAGGAACATTTCTGATGATGAACAAAAACATGCTCAAGCAGGCGCAGCAAATGCAGGCCCGCCTTGCAGCTGTCCAGGATGAAATCGCTCAAGCTCGCACCGAAGCCAGTGCTGGTGGTGGAGTGGTCAAGGTAACCGTCGTGGGTGGTCAGACTGTTGAGTCGATCACGATCGACCCTGAGGTCGTCGACCCTGAAGACGTTGAAATGCTCCAGGACCTAATCCTTGCTGCAATCAACGAGGCGATGGAAACAGCTCAGAAAATGGCGTCCGACAAGATGGGTGCTATCACCGGCGGATTGAACATTCCGGGTCTCATGTAACCCATCGGAGCTTCATGGCACCATCTGAAATCGCACCTTCCGCAGCCCCGCCCGTCGCCCGATTGATCGAAGCGTTCCACAGGCTGCCTGGAATTGGGCCGAAAAGTGCCCAGCGACTCACCTATCACCTGATCCGTATGCCGCAGGAAGAAGCGGAAGAGTTCGCTTCGGCCGTATTGGGTGTGAAAGAAAAGATCGTGCTCTGTGAGACATGTACGAACATTAGCGAGTCGAAAGAGTGCGGTATTTGCGGTGATCCCCGCAGAGACAATTCCAGGATTTGCGTGGTCGAAGAGCCTCTAGATGTGGTCGCTGTAGAGCGCGCCAGAGTGTTCACCGGGCAGTACCACGTATTGCACGGCGTGATTTCACCGGTCAACGGAATTGGTCCTAACGATTTGAAACTGAGGGAGCTTTTAGAGCGACTGAGAGATGGCTCTGTTACAGAAGTAATTGTCGCTACCAACCCGAACCTGGAGGGTGAAGCGACCGCCATGTACATCCAGCAGTTGATCGGACCGCTCAACGTGAAAGTAACTCGGCTTGCTCGTGGCTTGCCGAGCGGATCGGACATCGAGTACGCCGACGACTCTACGTTGGCACATGCTCTCGAAAGTCGATCTGAAATCCAGGGTTCCGGTGACGCTGGTTAATCAGTCCCGCTATTGATCACCCACCACGACCGACCTGGACTCTCGCTTAGCCCGGTACATGGCGTGATCTGCGGCTGTAACGATTTCTTCGGGGCTTCGATCTGAGCTTGGAAATTCGATAAGGCCGATCGAAACAGTAACTCCGTACTGATCTCCAGCTGAAATCGACGATATGGCTTCAGCGAGTTGCGCAGCCTTTTTCGATCCTAGTTCGGAGTCTGTCGAGTTCAGAATGATCGCGAATTCATCGCCGCCAACCATTGCCACAACATCTGACTCACGCAAGTTTGCTTTCAGCACACGAACTGTTTCAATCAACAGCTTGTCCCCAGCGTCGTGACCAAGCGAGTCATTGATGTTCTTGAATCCGTTCAGATCCAAGAACAGAAAGCATCCGGTGCTCTTGGAACGAATACTTAAGCGGATTGCCTGCGACAACATGATCAGCAGCTGAGTCCGGTTAAACGCGCCTGTCAGTTCGTCCGTAGTTGCTTTGTGCTCGAGTTGTCGGACATAAGCTCGGTCGGAGGTGACGTCGCGTGCTGCCATGACGATTTGACGGTCTGAATCTTCAGCAACGAACAGGAGAGCGTCCAGGATGAGAGGATCTTTTTGGGTAGTGCGAACTTCCAGATCGAGTCGCACCTGCTTCCCTTTTTCATGGGCATCGAGAACCGATGCAACCAGTTCGGCGTCATCAGGAAATAACTCTGCGAACTTTCGTGACTGTCCAAGCTGGCGCTCGAATAATTCATTTCCAGTCACAAGTGAACCGTACGTGCTGAAAACGGCAATCAAATCTTCGCTTTGATTGAGTAGTCCGAGAGTTTTTGGATCTAAAGTCATGCTGAATTCACGAAGTGGGAGTGTCCGAATTTCTTGATCTATCAGACGCCGAACCAGATCGTTACACGGTAACGGTAACGCAATTTTCCAGATTGGTTCACCGTCGTTTTACACGGTTTCGGGCGTGTCGGCAGTTTGAAGGTTTGTTTGCTACCTGTTTACGGCTAATCGGTTCCGTGTAGGATTTTTTTGCTATCTTGCACGGATTCTTCTCACTGCTCAGAGTCGAGATATTTTCACTGAATCTGCTTAATCGATCCCTCAGGAAATGGTTTTCATTCGCAGTGGCGATGTGGTCAATCACGCTGGTCACCGTTGTGGGCGCCTGCGGGAGCGAACCGCTTCCAGCGGCAGGTCGACCTGACTACGTACAACCAACATTCGCCCGGATCGAAGTAACGCCAGCTCCCGAAAACCCAACTCCTACACCGTGGCCAAATCTAAGCGAAGATGGCGTTCGCCAAATTCCGGACGGTCTCGATCCGAGGTTTTACTCACGTGCCGACTCGGACGAGGTACTCGCAATGTGGACCCAAATGTTGAGCGGTGCGAAATTCGAAGCAACGTCCGGCAGATTCTTTTTCCGCAGGCGTCCCCGGTTTGAGGGCACTATGCACCTGTGCCCTGGTGGCACCGGATACCTGGACGGTGACCCTGAAGGCGCCGCGAAGTGGGAGATCAACGCTTCTGCTGGCGGATGGCATGAGGTCACTCTAACTCACGAGATCCCGTTCACCGGTGATTCAATCACCTTCGCCCTGGGTCTGTACGAAGGACAGCCAGCCCGTTCAGGTAGCGACAACATTATCGAGTTCACTGATAGTGATCGATGCGCGCTGGCTGAGCCGGTGACGCTGCCTCGATTCACTGCTGAAGAACGACTACTCGAAGAAACACCTGTGCCAGAAGTTGTGGAGATTGCTGAAATCCCGTGGGTAGCCGGCGAAAGAGAATTTCCAAGCGAATTGATGTCAGATAGCCAGATTAATCAGGAGACTGGTCTGAGGTTCTGGGAGGCGTACCTTACCGGGGCCCAACTGGAAGCAGTTGCATACAACTACACATCGTTTTCGGTTTCGGCAGTCTTTGAAGGTCTACTTCATCTATGCGGCGAAAGGGTTGCCGTACTTGATGGCGACACAGTGGGTGTCGCTGAATGGGCGATCCAAGCAACAGGTTCTGGTCATTCGGACGCAAAGATCGTGTTCACGCTTCCAAATGATCCGACATTCAGAACCATCGTTCTGGCAGTGAGTAACGATGAGCCGGTGAGGATGGGGCGTATCGAATCGACAGGGTTGATTGGTCCGTCGCCGTTAGATATTTCTGAGTCGACTGAGTGTGAATAGGTCGCACGGAGTTTGGATGATGGTGCGGTGCGGACTATGATTGGCTCGTGGTAAGTCGCAGTAAGCCAGTCATATATACGACCGATGGTGTGGTCGTCCGAACGAGCAACCTAGGAGAGGCGGACCGGATAGTCACGCTCGTGACCCCGATACATGGTCTTGTGCGAGGGGTCGCGAAATCTGCTCGCAAGCCCAACTCTAAACTTGGTGGACATCTCGACCTCTTGCGGCATGTGAATGTTTCAGTTCGAGAAACAAAGACCCTTCACGGACTGAGCCAGGCATCGACGGTGAATGGTTTTCGTGGACTCCGAGATGATCTCGACAGGTTTTCGAGAGCTGCTTATGTATCGGAAATGTCGGAAAGGTTTTCCGTTGAAGGCGGCTCGAACCAGCCACTGTTTCGATTGTTGTTGGATATGCTTGGGGAGCTGGAACACACCGAGAACCCCGAGTTAGTTGTCCACTTCTTCGAAATGCGACTGCTGCAGCTAAACGGATTCGCACCGGAACTTACACGTTGCGTCGAAACCGGAATTGAGCTGCAACCGGGTGATCACCTGTACTCCGCGGATCGGGGTGGAATTGTTGACCACGACGCACGTCCAGTCGGCGAAAGCGCGTTGCTACCTGCCAGTTTAAACACGATCAAACTGCTCCGATTCCTGGGACGTACAGATGTTGGTGGGGCCGGTCGAATGAAGGCTGGAGAAACCGAGGTAAGGCAGACTGCGCGGATATTGCGAGAGCAGGTGCATCACGTTCTGGACCGAGGACTCCGCTCGGAAGCGTTCATGGACGAAGTCCGCCGAAAAGGTACCGGCACTCCGGAGTAGAAAATCGTTGTCGGCGTGGGGATCGCGTTCTATGTGACACATCTCCGTTTGAATTTGCAGGAGATTGGTACACTCAGACAGTTCAATTCGTTCTTCCAAAGTCGCTCCTAAATTCAATGTTTACGGAAGAACAAATCCGCCGGTCAAAACTCTTAAATGCCAGATTCCGACATCATCATTCGCGGTGCCCGCGAACATAACCTGAAAAACATCGACATTCGTATCCCGCGAGATACTCTGACTGTCATCACAGGTGTTTCCGGATCTGGCAAGAGCAGTTTGGCTTTCGACACGATCTTCGCCGAAGGTCAACGTCGATACGTCGAGTCGCTTTCCGCGTATGCACGCCAGTTCCTCGGTCGGATGGAAAAGCCTGATGTCGATCACATCGAAGGGTTGAGTCCTTCGATTTCGATCGACCAGAAAGGCGTGTCGCGTAACCCTCGTTCGACCGTCGGGACTGTCACCGAGATATATGACTACTTACGTTTGCTGTTCTCACGAGCGGGACGTCCTCACTGTCACAACTGCGGAAGGCCGGTTCAAAGACAAACTGTGCAGCAAATAGTCGACTCGATGCTCTCAATGGACGAGGGAACTCGGCTCCAGGTGCTCGCGCCCATGGTGACTCACATGAAGGGTGAGCATGTTCAGATTTTCGAGTCGATCAGACGAGATGGGTTTGTTCGGGCGCGTGTCGACGGTGAAACTCGTGATCTCGCCGATGAAATCAAGCTGAGCAAGAACAAATGGCACGACATAGAGGTCGTAGTCGATCGAATTGTTATTCGTGAAGATACCGAGACGGGTCGTTTAACCGAATCGGTTGAAACGGCACTGCGTATTGCAGGTGGAAACCTGATCGCACAGAAACTAGGGCGAGACGGTGGCAAAGACGAAGATGTTGTTTACTCGGAGCACTTTGCTTGCGTTCACTGTGACATCTCAATTGCGGAACTTGAGCCACGCAATTTCTCGTTCAACACGCCGTTCGGTGCTTGTCCAACCTGCACCGGCCTTGGGTTCAAGCTTGAAGTCGATCCTGAACTGGTAATTCAGGATAAGTCGTTGAGTTTGAACGATGGAGCAATTACTCCATGGGCTCGGGCGGGATCGAACTCACCCTGGTATCACTCGACCCTCGAATCACTTTCTTCTCACTTCGGATTCTCGATGGACACACCAGTTCGCGAGCTGGATCCAGAACATATTTCAGTCATTCTGTACGGAACTGCCGGGAAGAAACTCGAGGTTTCACACAAGACCCAGAAAGGTCGTGTTTACAGTTGGAACACGGCGTTTGACGGCGTAATTCCGAACATGGAGCGCCGGCACGTGGACACTGAGAGTGATTCGGTCCGTGAAGACATCGCTCGGTATATGACTCAACGTCCGTGTGTTACTTGCGGCGGTGCGCGTTTGAAGCCGGAAGTGCTGGCAGTGACCGTTCTTGGCATGAACATCATGGAAGTCACGGGATTGTCAGTTGAAAACGCGCTGCGATGGGTGGCTGCGTGCAAGACCGGTGTTTGGCCTGATGACGATGAGAAGGCGAAAGATCCTCTCAATTCACGGGAACAGGCAATCGCAACTCAAATTTTGAAAGAAGTCGAGGCTCGGCTCGGATTCCTGTCGCGGGTTGGTCTCGATTACCTAACACTTGATCGTGCTGCATCAACGCTGTCAGGTGGTGAAGGACAGCGGATCAGGCTCGCAACTCAGATCGGCTCGGGCTTGATGGGCGTGCTGTACGTCTGTGACGAACCGTCTGTTGGGCTGCATCCTGCTGACAACGACCGGTTGATCGGCACTTTGCAGAATCTCCGCGACGTTGGAAACACGGTGTTGATCGTAGAACACGACGAAGCCGTAATGCGAGCTGCTGACCATATTGTTGATCTCGGTCCGCGAGCAGGACAGCACGGTGGAAATGTCGTTGCCGAAGGCGCAATCGAGGTAATTCTTGAGTCGAAGAAGTCGCTCACTGGTGATTACCTGAGCGGACGCAAGTCGATTGCTGTTCCCAAGAAGCGACGTAAAGGGAACGGAAACGAGATCGCAGTACTTGGTGCTCGTGCCAACAATCTGAAAAATGTTTCTGTGGCAATACCGCTCGGAACGCTCACCTGCGTAACTGGAGTCTCAGGCTCAGGTAAAAGCACGCTAATCAACGAGATTCTCTCGAAGAAACTGTCGCAACACTTCTACCGTTCCAAAGATCGACCAGGAGAGCACGATGAAGTAGTTGGGCTCGATAACGTCGATAAAGTCATCAATATCGACCAATCGCCGATTGGCAGGACACCTCGATCAAACCCGGCCACCTACACAGGCGTGTTCACGAACATTCGTGAAATTTTCGCGACGATGCCTGAAGCAAAAGCGCGTGGTTACAAGGCGGGACGGTTCTCGTTCAACGTGAAAGGTGGACGTTGCGAGGCCTGTTCGGGTGCTGGATATATTCAGATCGAAATGCAGTTCCTACCGGATGTGACGGTGCCTTGCGAAGTTTGTCTTGGCGCTCGCTACAACCGTGAAGCGCTGGAGATCAAGTTCAAGGGCAAGTCGATTGCTGAGGTGCTGGACATGACAGTTGCAGAGGCAGCCGAATTGTTCGAGAACATTCCAGCTATTGCCCGCAAGATGGAAACCCTGACCGATGTTGGTCTTGGATACATACATTTGGGACAGCCAGCGACGACGCTCTCAGGCGGTGAGGCGCAAAGAATCAAGCTTGCGTCTGAGCTGTCGAAGCGATCAACCGGAAAAACCGTTTACATCCTCGACGAGCCAACTACTGGTCTGTCGTTCGATGATGTCGCCAAACTAATGCTTGTGCTGCACAGACTGGTTGATGCCGGGAACACGATTGTTCTTATCGAGCACCACCTAGACGTGATCAAAAATTCGGACTGGTTGATCGATCTTGGTCCAATGGCTGGCGAGCGTGGCGGTCAACTCGTTGCTGAAGGTACGCCTGAGTTTGTAGCTACCGTAAAGGGCAGCTCGACCGGTGTTTATCTGGCAGAGATGCCCGATATCAAGGCAAGTAAAAAAGCATCGGGGACAACTAAACCACGTAAGTTCGCTTCAGAAGCCGCTAAATCTGACGATGGCGAGTTTGTTCTACCCGCACGTCCAGCAACCTCCGCGAACGGCGCGACCAAGTCCCGCAGGAACTCGCGTAGATACCGACGTCGTCGCCGAGGCGCCGCAACTGCCTCCTGATTCCGCGGCACAGTTTCCAGTTTGAGCGCGCCACAACTGGCTCATCGCGTGAGCCTGGTGGCTCATTCCTGTGGGGGTGGACTCACACTCAGGTTGTGTAGCTAGCCTTGTGCCCCGCGCCCGTTTCGAATTCCAAAATATTGTGCATCAGGTGCTTAGGCATCAGGAGAGCTACGGTCTGGGCGGACCAACGGGACTCCGGGGCGAAATAAAAGGGCGAAACAATGACACTTATTAGCGTCAAAAACACATCTTGAGGTAACGCAATCATCCCAGCTAGTGGCGGACTCGGAATAGTCGTCGCAGCAGGTGAGCAGGCAACAGTCTGCCCGGAAGGACTCCGAGCGCAGGGCGCATTCTTTGACATGGTTTCTCGAGGTCATATCGAGGAGAAAGCTCGATCA
>JAYQWG010000012.1:0-53781 GCA_038150225.1 Chloroflexota bacterium | reverse complement strand
AGTTTGCATCAAGCTGATCGACCGCTGAATCAAGCTGTTCTTGCGTTACTTCAAAAAACTCAAGCTCATCCTTGTCCAACGACGCGCTGATGCGTCGAACACCGGCATCACCTTCTTTTTTGACGATGTCGATTACTCGAGACGCAAAGTCGCTCGGATTCAACTGATCCTTGAACAGACCGTTGCCATCGGAAAGAATCGAATCGGCGACGACAGTTCGGTTATTCTCGAAGTGAGTCAGTCCAGCTTCGAGTCCGACTAGTCTCTTCACGACTGGCCCTGCTTGTTTACGTACGGCTTCAATCGTTCCAGCAACGATTCGTACGCTTCACAGCGGTCGCGGTATACATACTGAACATCGTTTGCAGTTATTCCGATTCCACCGAGGTTACGGAAGTGCCCAACGACGTCCGAAAGCTCAGACTTTCTCACAAGGACCTGCACCGTGAACCAGGTAGTTTGCTTTCCAGTGTGCACGGCAGAAATGGTTGGCCCATCAAGACCGCCAAGTCCCTTTCGACTCATTACCTGTCTGGCGACCTCATCTTCCGACTCACCTTCGAGGTCGCAAGTCACGCGCTGGTACTTTCGAGCTCTCAAGTTGGCTTCGATCTTCTCGAGAATCTGACGAGCTAGTTCGAGTTTCTGAGGGTCATTTGCGAGTGCAGACCCCCCGCCGACGATTGCTGATTGAGATGAAATCACAACGCCATCCAGCAGAATCCGCAATCCATTTTCTCTGAGAGTGGTTCCGGTCGCGGTGATGTCCGCGATGATGTCGGCGTAACCCATGACAGGTGCCGCCTCTAAACCACCGGAAACGTGAACCATGTTTACATAGTTGACGCCGTTCTCATTAAAGAAACGTTTCACAAGACGGGGATACTTGGTTGCAATGCGTAGATCTCGACCGCGCGCCCGAAATTCGAGCGCTATTTCAGCAAGATCGGCCATATTTGTGACATCGAGCCACGCGTCGGGAACGGCAATTACGAGCTTACTGTCGCCAAATCCCAATCCATCGTGGACGAGGACGGTGTCACCTTGCTCAAGTCGAGACTCGTAGAATCGATCAAGTCCAACGATTCCTATGTCAGCGCTGCCGCCATCAATTTCAATCGTGATGTCAGATTGTCGTTGGTATAGAACATCAACACCTGGGAGCGCAGGAATATCCGCTGTGTATCGACGCGAGTTAGCTCGTCGCACGCCCAGACCACAGTCGGAAAGAAGCTTTGCTGTGCCGTCGTAGAGTGCTCCCGTGGACGGGATGGCGAATCTGAGATTACTCATTTGTCGCCTCCGATCGGTCCACTCCACCGTACGGATATTCAATCGCAGCGCGTTTGCCAGATTCACGTAGCGACTTGGTTTTAGCAACAGCTGCCGAAAAGTCAGATTCTAGCGGCACGTTTTCAACTGGTTCAGTCGGATTCGAGTTCGCTTCTGACAACTCGACCACCGCATCAAGGTTGTAGGCGAACCCGAGTGCCGGAACATCCTTCATATAACCAAGAGCGCGAGTCAAGCCGTCGTACCGCCCTCCCCCACCGAGCGTGTTTTCACCCTCACTGGCGTATATGTCAAACAAAACACCGGTGTAATAGGCGACGCCACGAGCGAGACCGAAATCCACAGTTATTTGATCGGGGTCGACACCTTCTGTGATCGCAGAATCGATTACCGCCTGCAATTGGTCACAAAGCTGCGACTCAACCCCATTATCTGAAAGCAATTTTCGAGCTTGCTGCATAGATTCAGGAACGGTCCCGTTCACCGTAGCGAGCTTGGCAAGCATCTCCAGGGCTGCACCAAATTGATCCGGGTTCTCAGCCTGACTGAGTTTGCGAGACAACCTTGCGATTATTTCCTCTGGAGACCGAGATCCGGTGTTTTGAGCGAGTGACACACCGATACCTTCGGTCATCACCTGTTCAATCGTCGAAGCCAATCTCTCTCGATCCGCTTCAGCTTGCTCATCAGGAACGATTGCATCCGAGATAAAACCAAGTTCGATTGCGCGGTTTCTGACATCGTCGACGTTCCCATCATTTAGTTCAGGAATAGCGTTGACGAGGAAGTTCTTTGCACGTTCCGTAACACCGATCTGCTCAAGCGTGTCCAGGATTATCCCGACGTGTCCAATGACAACGTACGCTGAATCGATACCGACGTCTCTAAGTCCTTCTAGAGAAGCGGCGATTACTTCACCGTCGGCTTCTGGAGCGTTTGGACCAATAAGTTCGGCACCAAGCTGGTTGAACTGTCGAGTACTCCTACCTTCCAGATCGTCCGGAGCCGCGTATCTGAATACAGGCCCCTCGTACATGAGACGGGTAGTTTTGCTGCTTGCCCGATCTTCAATCGCGATTCGCAAAACAGCTGCAGTAATCTCAGGACGTAAGCTAACGTCGAAACCACCTGGTTCGTTGAAATCGTAGAGTCGCGCCGAGAGTCCCCCGCCTGATTTGCGTATGTACAACTCTGACTGTTCAAGGATTGGGGTTTCAACGTGTTCGTACCCACGGAGCGATAGATTCCCAAGCAACTTTTTCGCAACATGCTGCCGCGCCCGAATTTGTTTTTCGGACAGGTCTTGCATGTTAGGTAGCCGTTTTACTGGCTGAATTGAGGGAGTCATTTCGAGATTTCTGATTTCTTCGCTTCGCGAATTTGAATTGTGAACAATCAATTCTAGCCAACATCGCCCTCACTATCAGAGTCGGAAACGTGTAATCCTTTGACCGTTCACTCCGAACTTCTCATAATCTCGATCATGACCAACCCCGAAAAACAAGTTGCGATAGTTACTGACTCAGCTGCGGCTCTATCTATTGATCAAATATCCGACCTGGGGGTGTTTGTCTCCCGAATGGAGATCACGATCGACGACAAGACTTTCGTCGATGGGGAAGATGCTGAACTGGATGACTTTTATTCAATGCTCGAACGGTCAGAGTCGATTCCAACAACCTCGGCACCGATTCCTGGTGAGTATCTGAAGCAATACGCAAAAGCAGGGGGTGAGGCCGACGACATTTTGTGCGTGAGCCTATCTGCACGCCTCAGTGCTGCGTTTGATGCTGCGACGGTAGCTGCTGAGCAATACATGAAAGAAAACCCGTCAAAACGGGTTGAAGTATTTGACACTGAAACAGCAGCCAGTTCTCAGGCGCTTATTACAACTGCAGCTGTGCGTTCAGCTACTTCGGGGAATTCAATTGATCAAGTTGTGACCCGGGTAGAAGAAGTTGCGAACAAAGTTCGACTACTTGCGATCCTTGACACCCTAAAGTTCATCCATCGGTCCGGTAGAGTTCCAAAAATTGCTTTCTGGGCGACAGCTGCGCTCAACATTAAACCTGTCATGGAGTACTCGACCGGCAATATTGGCGCGATTGCTCGTCCACGAACAACAAAACGTGCAATGCAGAAAATGTTGGACGAAATAGGAAAATCAATCGGGAACGGGAAAGCGTACATAAATGTGATGCACGCCGGTGCTTCAGACCGAGCACACGAAGTTCACGAATGGCTCACAGCCAGATTCGACTGTGAGGAACTGTTTACGACCAGCTTCCACCCGTTCATGGGCGCACATACCGGACCTGGTCTTGTTGGCGCTTCCTGGTGGACTGAGTAGTAGTACCAGCGAAGAAGCCGGGTTAGATCCCAAACACTCTTGCGGCGGTCTTACCAAGTATCCAGTCCAGATCGTCACCATTTGCGAACGCAGGGTAGTCACGTACTCCATTCAATGTATTCAAATACCCTTCACGCCCTGCACTCGGTGGATAGTCACTGCCCCACATCATTCTGCTCGCACCGAAAGCATCAAGAGCCATCTCGAACAACGGTGGAATGTTGTCGAACCTGAACTCAGGTAAAAGTCGAGGTGGACGAGGTGTTATCTCGCCGAGACCAGGCACTTTGATCGTTGTGTTCTCTCGAGTTGAAAGTTCCAAAGCGGACTCGTAATCAGAATACGGAGGATCGGTAATGCCGACTCCTGCCAGGTGCTCAATCACAACTTGTGTGTCAGGAACTGAATCGACCAGCCTCTTAAAACTATCTGCGGAGAACCTCTTGGCGTCGCCAATAGAACTTACCGCGATGCCGAGTTCACCGGCCTTTTTCCAGATTTGAGTTACGTCACTGAGAGCGTTGAATTCACCATCGGGGGCAATACGCACTCCGGCCGCGCCCTGCTCAGCCAGCTTTTCGAGAGTGCCAAGTGGATCGCTGTCTTCTGGGTCAACAAGGACAACCACTTTGAAGCGGTCACCACGTTTTGCTGCTTCATCGAAAAGGTAGTTGTTGTCGTAGGTACCACCGTGTTGAATCAACACAGCGTGGTCGACACCCGCTTGATCCATTTCGAACTCAAGCGATTCAATTGGCAAGAACCAGTTTCGTCCTGCGTGGCAGTGGGTGTCGATAATCATGCTGCTTTGTATTCCTTCGTGTGATCGGTGGTTGAGAGGGATCTCGACTAAGTTGCGATTTCCATTCCTGAAAGACCGACGCCTGAGCCTTCTGCAAGAACGAGATCATCAATCTCTTTCTTCACGTCAGCCGGCATCTCCCAGTCACCTCCGATGTTCTCAGTTGCTTCGGCAGGCGTGACCGAACCAGCGAGAGCCACACTCACGGTCTCGTTGGCAAGCACCCATCCGATCGCCAACTGAGGCATAGTCTTGCCGTTGTCAGCCGCAATGGTTTTTAGTTTCTCGACAACTGCGATGTTCTTGGCGAGGTTTTCTGGTCCCCATGAGCTAATACCGAAATTCGCTCCGTTCTTGCGCCAGTCATCGTCCCCGAAAGTCTTGTCAGCACCCCATGTACCTGTCAGAAGTCCATGTGCGAGAGACCCGTAAGCCATTATTCCCATACCGTTGTCTTTCACGTATGGCATTACTTCCGCTTCAGGGCGTCGATCGAAAATGTGGTATCCAATCTGATTTGTCACGATTGGACTTGTCTCACGGCTTTCAGACATCATTTCAACGGAGAAGTTTGAAACACCCGTGTGGCGAATTTTCCCGTCCCGCTTCGCTTTCTCAAGGGCTTCCATTGGTTCAGAAAAAGCCCGGGTGTGATCGGGCCAATGAATGAGGAACAGATCGATGTAATCCGTTTGCAATCGCTCAAGTGATTCGTCAATCGACTTCAGCAATCTTTCTGGGTCTGAATCAGAAACTGTCGCGGCTCGACGATCCGGATTATCCCGCACCCACTCACGGGCACCTTTCGTTACTAGTACGACATCTTGGCGAATTCCTTTGAGAGCTTTTCCCATCAGCTTTTCGCCATACCCCCAGCCGTAAACCGCCGCGGTGTCGAACAAAGTGATTCCGTTATCGAACGAGGCGCGTGCTGCCGCGATCGCTTCATTGTCATCGAAATCTCCGTACATTCCGCGACCCATTGGCCAGCCGCCGTATCCGATGACTGAGGTTTCGAGACCGGAGTCTCCGAACATTCGCTTTCGCATTCCCAAACTCTCTTAATCTGAACTAGCCAGTTTTCTGATCAGGCAAACTCAACTTCGCCTGATGGAGTAACTCGTTTTACTTCGCCGGCGCCTTCAAACGGTCCGGCTGTGATTTTCACAGATGTTGTTTGTCCGGCGTTGATCTTAAACGCAGTTCCGTTTTCCTGCGCTTGTTTCAGTCCGCCGTTGTGGAAACTTGTGCAAGGTTCGAGTCCTGCGTTGTAGCACCGCCCGTACCATGGATACCCGTATCCGCCGCCAAAATTCCGCCAGTACCAAAGGTATTTGAATACATCGACCGGATAACTGACTGCCCAACCAAGATTCGTTTCCTCATTGAGCAGCGCATACCAACCTTCGTCCATTCCGGTCATGTACGCCATGTCTAAAGACCGATCTTCTTTTGGCGGGATATTTGTGAAGTCCAACACCGAACCATCTTTGGTGTTCATGTTAGGCCATTTTCCACTGAAGCCGGGTTCAAGTTTTGAATTGGGATCAATGTCTTCAGGATGACTAAGGAGTTCTGAATCTGGTACGAACAGCCGTGATTTATCGGACATGATCGGTGGGCCAATTGCGATGTGTTCCAACCAAACGATTTCGAGATCTTCTTCTCCTTCGTTCGTCACTGATTCATCAAGAGATAACGTTGTCGAGCCTGCTGAAATCGTGAGAGTTTTTTCCACCGCCATCGGCATTCGCACCGATTTGGCCGAGAATTTCACACTGACCTTTTCAGCGGTGTCCTCCACGACCTGAACATCCCATGGAATCAGGTTTACGTCACCGTGAATTCCGAAATCGGCGTTATAAACACGGTCAGAGTAGCCACCGTGAGGTACCACGGTTTGCCATCCTCCTTCGTAGTAGTCGAGCCAGACACTGCTGGGGTCACCAGTTGGTGAAACTGTCGTATTTGGATCCCGCACACCCCAGGGTGTGCGCCACATGAACTCGGTGTCGGTTGGCTTGTGCACGAAACTTTGGATATCTGCACCTTTGTCGGCTAGCACCGTCACCCGAATCAATTCATTCTCGAGAATTACAGTCTTGAGCCCACGATACGTCCACGCGTCCGAAACTCGGCAACCTGTTGTGCGCTCATCCTGGTAGTGCATGTAAATCTCCGATCAACTGCCCGGCTGAATAACGATCCGGTACACATCTTTGTTCGTGTCCAGCATCCGATCGAAGCCGTCTTCGATCGCCCTACTAAGCGGTACGGTGGCAGAAATGAGTGGTTTAACGTTGATCTTGCCCTGCCCCATCAACTCAACTGCGGCTCGCATATCCCCGGGGGAAGCTGCTACCGATCCAATAACCGTTATCTCCGGTCCGACGAGGTTGTTGAAATCAACTTCTGGAGTTGCTGAGTAGATTCCGATCAACAACGCGGTGCCGCCCCGTCTAGTCCACTCAATAGCCATCCTAGGGGTTTCCTTGGCACCCGCGGTTTCAGCGACAATGTCGGGGCCGATGCCACCGGTGAGTTCCAGCAACTGTTCTGCGGCTTCGCTTTCGATTGACGAATTAACTGTCTCGTCAGCACCTAATTCTTTCGCAAGAGCGAGGCTTTGCTCACGTACATCAACTGCAATCACTCGGGCGCCTGCGGCTTTGAAAGCCTGGAGCGTCAGTAATCCGACTGTTCCACAACCAAGTACCGCAATCGTGTCTCCAGCTCTGACACCAGAACGCCGAACACCGTGTACAGCCACCGTTGCTGGTTCGACCAGTGGTCCTTCAACATCAGAGACAGTGTCAGGCAGTTTGATCACATGGTCGGCGCGCCACACAAGGAATTCTTCGAGTCCACCGTCCGCTGAAAGTCCAGCAACAGCCATATTTGGACAAACCGACTGTTGGCCTCTTTCGCACCAGAAACAGGTCCCGCACGTCAGGACATTATTAACAACAATCCGATCACCGACTTCGAAGTCTGAAACACCTTCGCCCAGTTCCTCGATGTACCCAGCAATTTCGTGTCCCAACACCAACGGCGCCTGTTTTCCAGTCAGGGGATTTGGCGAACCGTATTGAACCCAAAGTGGTCCGAACTGCCATTCCTCAATATCGGTAGCGCAAATGGACGCGTTGCTAACTCGGATCTTTACTTCCCCTTTTTCGGGAGAGGGCTCTGGAATATCTTCCAGCCGAATGTCTTTGTTGTTGTGGTAGACGATCGCTTTCATGAGCTTTGAACAAAAATCCTGATGGTGTGGAATCGCCGAGATTTTACATGCAGATCGGTGTCGACAAAGACGTGCGGTGCTAACATCCCGGCTACTTTGGTCGGCTTCACAAATTCGTCATGATCACAAGTGAAAGCCCGAACGTCATTGCTTACCGGAGATGAAATGAAGAACAGCCCGAAAATTACGAAGGTTTCGGTCACCGTTTACGAGTACGAGCTCGAAAACGTGTCGAAGGACTACAACACCTTCAACATGGTCTACGAGGCAGGATCAAAACTCACCCAACGGGGACATTTGCTACAAATACACACCGACCAGGGAATTGTTGGTGAGTATCCGGAAATCGGACGCGCCCTGGGAGACGTCGAAACTGTAGCCAACTACCTGATTGGAAAAGACGCACTCGCAAGGGAGTCTATCTACAACGACACAAAACGTGGACTCCGTCATGGAGCAATGTTGGGTGTCGGTGTAATCGATATTTGCCTTTGGGACATTGCCGGCAAGCTATACGACGAGCCGATATACCGACTCCTCGGTGGTGAAAAGAAGCCGTTACCTGCGTACGCATCGACGTTGCACGGAGATGAGAACGGTGGACTGACAACTCCTCAGGACTATGTCGATTTCGCTGAACAGTGTTATGAAATGGGCTACCGATCATTCAAGATTCACGGCTGGGGTTTGGCCCGGGACAATATCCAGCGAGAAGTAGACAACGTACTTCTGATGGGTGACAAATTCCGCAACAGGATGAACTTGCTCATTGATCCGGCATGTGAGATCAAAAACTTTGGGGACGCACTGAAACTTGGCTTAGCTTGCGACGAAGCTGGTTTCTTCTGGTGGGAGGACCCTTACCAGGATGGTGGTGTGTCGCAGTTCGCGCACAGGAAGCTACGACAAATGGTGAAGACTCCTCTGCTTCAAACCGAACACATTCGGTTGCTTGAACAGCACGTTGATTTCATCACGGCGGACGGCACAGACTACGTTCGAGCAGGAGCGCACGAGGACGGTGGAGTAACCGGCGCTATGAAAATCGCTCACGCCTCTGAAGGATTTGGATTAGACATGGAATTGCACGGTCCAGGACCTGTCCATCGTCACATCATGTCTTCGATTCGAAATACGAATTTCTTCGAACTGGGACTCGTTCATCCAAAAGTCAAAACAACCAAGGCACCTGTGTACCTGGGGTACAACGACGACCTTGACGGTATTGATTCTGAAGGAAACGTCTATGCACCAGACGGACCCGGCATCGGAGTTCCTCTCGACTGGGATTGGATTCGAGCTCACACGGTTGATGAAGGTGTACTGGCTGAAGCCTAAATAACCCAACAAGTGACAAACTAAAACGCCCTGGTGCTTGTAAACCACAGGGCGTTTTAGTTTGGCCAATGACGTTTATCGGGTGGTGACTATTCCGTCTGGAGTGATGTTGGTCACTCCAGTTGTACTTTCGAACACTACGGCTCTAACTGTAGCTGTTCGTTTCTGACCTGCCTCGAAAATCATCGAAGTTCGTTGGTCTGATCCAGGTTCTGGCGCTCCGGCCGCCATGCTGGTAAACGGCTCAAGTCCCACGTTGTAAGTCCGCCCGTACCACGGGTAACCCCATCCTCCCCCAAACACTTGCCAGTACCAAAGGTATTTGAAGGTTTCGACCGGGTAAGCCAGACCGAACCCGACACCCTTGTCAGGATTTGTTACTGCGTACCAACCTTCAGATTGGTTCTTAAACACGGAGTAGTCCTGCAGACGTTCTGATTTAGCCGGAAATTTTGTGAGATCAACCGGATTACCTGAAGGCGAGATTGCCGTTGGCCATTTCCCAACATGACCGTCCTGTAATCGGTCCCCACCTCGTTCAGGAACGATGTGGTCCGCATCAGCCATATCCAGGATGCAATTCGGAGTGAGGAACGGCTCCCCGAGCGCCACGTGCTGTCCCCATTGAGCTTCAGCTGGTTCTTCTGCTTCGTTGATCAAAGTGTCGGAAACTGTGACAACTGGGCTGTTCGACTCCAAACTTACGGTCTTCTCGATCCAGAAAGGAGCTCGAACTGTGCGAACCCAAAACTTTGCGCTTACCCTCTCAGGGGAATCTTCAATTATTTGTGCGTCCCAAGGCATGAGAGTCGCCTCGGTGTGCTGCCCAATGTCTGCATTCGCATACTTCTGCGGCGGACCGCCGGTAGGTGCGATGGTTTGCCAGCCACCTATATATGTGTCGTGCCACGTGTTGTCGCCATCACCAGTTGACGGGGTCCACTGTGAAAGATTTCGGACAGACCACGGTGTTCGCCACATAAATTCAGTATCTGAACGTTTGTGGACCAGCTCAAATACGTCAGCACCCTTGTCAGCGACAATCGAAACACGCAGCAGTTCATTTTCGAGGACCACCGTTTTCAGCCCTCGATATGTCCACGCGTCGGAAATCCGACACCCAGTAGTTCTTTCGTCCTGATAGTGCAAGTGACACTCCAATTTCCAAACTAGACCCAAACTAGACCGTGAACTTACCTGATTTGCTTCCCGACAGGCAATATATGAATTATGTGAGTCACCGATGCAAATTCGGTCAGTTCACTGTAAATTAGGTATGGGCTAGGTTAGATTCCAATTGAGACCAATTGGGACGGGGTTCAAAGATCCCACTCAGTGGACGATCAGTATTGAACCAGTGAATAAAGGTTGCTTGTGGCACGAATACTTGTTGTTGATGACAGTCCTGATGTGAGACTCGCTCTGGCGACGATTCTCGAAGATGCGGGGCATGATGTGCTTGAAACCGAAGACGGTGATCAGGTACTTGATCTAGCCATAGATGAATCTCCCGATCTCGTCCTACTGGACGTGATGATGCCCAAAGTCAATGGTTTCGATGCTCTGGCTACGCTGAAGGCCGATACTCGAACGAGCCCAATCCCCATGATTATGGCTACGGCAAAAGGACGCCCAGAAGACATGGCAATGGCGCGTTCCCTTGGAGCTGTTGAGTACATCACGAAGCCTTGGGCAGATGGTGACGTGGAACTGCGGGTTGATTGGGCACTTGCAGCCGACCAAGAGCAGAAAAACCGCTAACCCAGCTCCGGATTTCTAAACAATGACAGGTACCGCGATCGCGCTCGTACTGGTTGCGGCATTCGCGCACTCCACCTGGAACTTCCTTGTTCGACGTTCTGAACATCCAGAAATAACGAACTGGCTGATGGCCGCGGCAGGTGGTGTAATCGCGTTTCCTTTTGCCATCTACCTGGCATTCCAATCGTTCCCAGGATTGACTGGCTGGGTGTTCATAGCTGGAACCGTCGCACTACACATCATCTACTTCTTCACCCTGGGACGTGCCTACAAGCACGGCGACCTCTCCATTGTTTATCCCCTCGCACGAGGTCTGGGTCTTGCCCTCATTCCAGTATTTGGAACTTTGATCCTGCGAGAGACAGTTTCAGCCGTGGGTGCACTGGGAATTGCGGTAATATTCATCGGGGTGATAGCTGTTGGATCGTCTTCGGGTCAAGGACTTAAGGTTTGGCTTGAACCTCGAAAACTAGTCGCTGATAAGGGGGTAATGTTCGCCCTAATTACCGGACTGGTCATTGCCAGCTATTCCAACTGGGACAAGCGTGGAGTCGAGTACGTTGAACCCCTGCTATACATGTTCACTGTTCAACTCGGAGGTGCGCTGGGATCGCTGCCCATATTGCTGCGTTCATACGTGATTGCTGATTTCGCAGGGGTAATGAAGACCAACTGGCGTCCTGTTGTGGTGGGAGGCATCGCCCAGTTTGCATCGTACGGATTGGTGCTGACTGCATTCACTCTTGCACCGGTTAGTTACGTCGGACCGTTCCGGGAATTAGCGATCGTCTTCGGTGTCTTGTTTGCCCTGTTCATATTGAAAGAGGACGTTGGACGGCAACGCATGGCAGGCGCAGCCGCTATTGGCGCGGGCGCTCTCCTTGTCGCACTGGCACCTTAACTCACCAGTTCAACAGGTGTTGCAGGTTCAAACCCTTGACCTTCGCTCTTTCAGATTCTGACCAGTGCGAAAGGTGCACATCAACGATCCCAGGGGAACCACTACCCCAAACCATCCTGTCTGGCCCGAACGAATCAGCAACCCAACGACTAAACGGGATTACGCTCTCGTAGTACGGCTCATCCGTCGCGTAGTGATTCAGCCCAGAGAGTTTCATGTAAACGTTAGGCAACTCACTCAGCCTAAGTACGTCTGAAAAATCCGGACCGGACGAGTACTTTGCTTCGGCCATGTGGTCAATCAGTACCGTGAAATCTGGGTACTCAGCCGCCAATCTTCCAGCTTGCGCTGCATAGTCGGGACCAATATGAAGTTCAATTATCAGACCCAACTCCCCGGCAGTGCGCCAAAGCGTCCGAACGTTTTCGTCATCAAAGGAATCGAGATAGTGGCGTTTACCTTCATGAGCATGGAATCTGAACGAGACGAGCTTTCCGGGATTCTCTTCTACCAAACGCCGAAGACTGGATGGTGCGGAAGGATCTTTGGGATAAAAAAGCGCGGTGGTCTTTAGAACGTCCGGATAGAGTTCAACACACTCGAGGGCTAACTTGTGGTCGTCGCCGTAAGGCTCAGGGTGAACTATGACGGCCTTATCGATTCCTTCCTCTGACATTCGGCGCAAGTAGTCGGCAAGCGGATCTGCCAGTAACGCATCAGGTTTTGGTGTGTACGCCGCGTTCGGGTGAAATGGGTACTTGTCGACGTTCGAACTGAAAATATGGGCGTTCCACTCGATAATCATTGACCACTCCGCGTACTTAGTGTTTTCAAGTGTGTTTTATCAGTCTTGGGTTCTCGGTGTAGTGGAACGAACCAATCTTGAGAAGCGAAAAAATTTGTTAATTGACACCTCGCCAACTTGGCTCTAATCTTGAAAGAAGTTCAACTTCCCGTGAGCACGAGATTCCAAAGATAGTAATCACGGGTAGTCGGTGAATCAGCGAGCTTCGGATCAAAAGCTGCTGCTGTCACTCCCGGCTGGACTGCCGGAAGTGATGTGCGCAACTCCTTCCGATGAGAGGTCCAGCACATTGCCTAACGTTCAGTCACTACGCTGCAAAGAATGCGGTCGTGACTACCCACAAGAACCCATCTACGTATGTGATTTTTGTTTCGGCCCGTTAGAGGTCGCGTACGACTATGACGCGATCGCAAAAAACATCAGTCGTGAGTCAATTCAAGACGGTCCACTGACCATCTGGCGATATGACGAACTCCTGCCAGCCAGTCGGGACAACGCCGTAAACATTGGCGCTGGCATGACTCCGCTCCTCAAGGCAGACAATCTCGGTAAAGAACTAGGTCTGAATAACCTTTGGATCAAGAATGATGCGGCCAACCCAACTCATTCGTTCAAGGACCGGGTTGTTTCCGTAGCTTCTACTAAAGCTATTGAATTCGATTTCGACACCATTGCATGTGCTTCTACAGGAAACCTGGCTGGTGCGACCGCTGCACACGGAGCCAAGGCTGGAATGAACACCGTCGTGTTCGTCCCGTCGAACCTTGAGCGAGGGAAAATCCTGGGTGCGGCTGTGTTTGGATCAGTGGTTCTCGTAAACGGGAACTACGACGATGTGAACCGACTCTGCTCAGAACTCGGTGATGACAGGCGCTGGGCATTTGTGAATATCAACATGCGCCCTTACTACTCTGAAGGTAGTAAATCGCTCGGTTACGAAATCGCAGAGCAGCTCGGTTGGCATGCTCCTGAGCATGTGATCGTTCCGGTTGCATCCGGATCTTTGTTCACGAAGGTATACAAAGGCCTCAACGAATTCGCTGAACTCGGTCTTATCGAAAATGCCGACACCAAGATGCACATTGCTCAGCCTGCAGGTTGCTCGCCAGTTGCTACAGCTTGGGTCGAGGGTCAGACACACCCGAAACCGGTTATTCCTGACACGATCGCAAAGTCTCTTGCGATCGGTAACCCAGCGGATGGTCTGTACAGCGTAGGTATTGCCAACAAGACTGAAGGATCGGGAACAATCGTTCCTGAAAACGAAGTCGCCGAAGGAATGAAGCTACTTGCGGAAACCGAAGGTATATTCACCGAGACAGCCGGAGGGGTTGTTATATCAACGCTCCGAAAACTGGCACGAGACGGTGTTATTGGTCCCGACGAAGAAACCGTAGCTTTGATCACTGGAACTGGATTGAAAACAATCGAGGCGATTGAAGATACGATCGAACTGAAAACCATCGAGCCGACCGTTCGTTCGTTCGATGAAATCGTAATGGGAGCCCCGGTGAGCTAATGCCACTTCGACGAGTCACATTCACGTTTAGCACGGAACTGATACAGCGTCCGTTGATTTACGAACTTGGCAAGAAATTCGAAATTGTCACGAACATTCGAAGAGCCGAAGTTGATCACGAAGAAGGCTGGGTCGTGTTAGAACTTGAAGGTGCGCTCGAAGAGATTGACCGCGGTCTTAAATGGGTCACTGACCAGGGTGTAGACGTAACGGCTCTGGAAGGTGACATTATGGCTGGCTAAACGAGAAATCGCTGGGCTGAATCTCCACAGCCAAAACATCGTCTAATCAACTAGTACAATTTCTGATCAGAATTTCCGCACCAAATAATTCGATAGTGCGGTCACAAACAAGGAATATCGATGGCAGTAACGGTAAAGATCCCTACCCCGCTCAGGAAGCTTACCAACGGTGAGACGAGCGTTGATGTAGACGGTAGCAACATTAGCTCGATCGTCGATGCTCTTGAATCTTCATACCCAGGATTCAAAGAGCGACTCGTTGATGAGTCGGGTGAACTTCGTCATTTTGTGAACATCTACCTCAACGGAGAAGATGTGCGATACCTCGACGGATTGAACAGCGCAGTTTCAGATCGAGACGAATTGAGCATCGTTCCTGCCGTTGCTGGTGGAATCTCTTAAACCGAGATTCGCTTAGACAGACTAAAAACGCCCCTGACTCAGGGGCGTTTTTCTACGTAGCAAAAATATCTAACTGAGAATCTCAGAGACAGCGTCGCGAACTACATCTTCGGGTACATCTCGGCGCGTTGTGGCTTTGCCAGGACCCTCAAGAAGTACCCACCGAATCGTCCCGCCACGGGATTTTTTGTCGCTCTTTGTGGCATTGAGAATTGCATCGCCATCCAAACCCGGTGCTGATACTGGAAGATCGTAGCTGCGCAAGATGGCTCTTTGACGATCGACGAGCTCCTTATCGATCATTCCAAGCTGTTCTGCGATACCCGCTGCTGCCATCATTCCGACCGCCACCGCTTCACCGTGGAGGAACTTACCGTAGCCGGAGACAGCTTCGATCGCATGTCCGACAGTGTGACCGTAATTAAGCAGCACACGGTCGTCTCCGGTCTCGAATTCGTCTGCAGACACCACTTCGGCCTTGATCGCTACGCTGCGACGAATGGCATCGACCGGTTCCTGGCCTTCTAGCGCCTTCATTTGTGGTGCGAGGCGCTCGAATGTATCCAACAGTTGAGCATCAAGTATGAATCCGTGCTTCACCGCTTCGGCCCATCCAGCGGACATTTCCCTGGCCGGTAACGTTGTTAGGTGCTCGACGTCCTGTAAGACCAACTTTGGTTGATGGAATGCACCGAGTAGGTTCTTACCCTGCGAGATATTTACACCGGTCTTTCCACCAATAGATGAATCGACCATGGCGGCGAGACTGGTTGGAACTTGTACAACTGCAACTCCGCGTAACCATGTTGCTGCCGCAAATCCGACAAGATCACCGGCAACGCCACCGCCCATCGCTACGACGATGTCGCTTCGTTCTGCTCGCTGCTCTGCCAGCCAGGCGTAAACCTTCTGGACCGTATCCAGGTTTTTATTAGCCTCACTGAGTTCTAGGGTAAGAACATGACATTCGAACCCACCACGCTCAAGAGCTTCCTGGGCACGACGTACTGGGCCGGGAAACATCACCAAATCTGCGACAAGGAATGCCCTACCTTTCAGTCCAGTCCTCGCCAACTCAGAGCCGAGGTCGTCAACTATGCCTTTGCCAACCATTACTCGGTAATCGCCCTGGGTGGTGCTGACTACCGCAGCAAGACTCGGTGATTTGTCGTTCTGGTTAGTCATTATTTAGATAATCACTCCAGATAGTGTCGATTTCTGACGCAACCTCATCGTGCGACTTATTTTCTGTGTCGATCACTGCATGTGCAACGGAATATGCTTCAGCCCGGTCCTGCATCATCAACCGAAGCTTCTCGATCGGAGCATCATCTCCAAGTAACGGTCGCAATGCCCTACCACGAGCGTATGCCGATCCAGTCAAACGCTCATGAATAGTTTCTGGACTTGCACTAAGTTGAATTATCAATCCAGAATTTTTCATTACCACTCGATTTGATTCGCGAAGAGGAACACCGCCGCCTGTCGAAACTACTCTGCCGCCTCGCTCCGCGACCTCTTCCAGGATTTCTGATTCAAGGTCTCTGAAACATGGCTCACCGCTGTCACTGAAGATCTCAGGGATGCTCTTGCCTGCCCTGTCTTCGATGACACCGTCCATTTCGACGAACGGTAGCTCGAGCAATTCAGCGGCTCGACGTCCTGACCGTGTCTTCCCTGTACCGGAGAGTCCGATCAGGTACAAATTAGGGTTGCTGGGTGCAGATTCTGGCAACTGTTATGCGTCCTCGACACCAAATTGTTGATGCGAAGCGACATAGCCTTCGTAGTTGCGCTTTATTTCAGAGATTGAGTCGCCGCCAAATTTCTCAAGCAAAGCCTCTGCCAACGTAAGAGCCATCATTGCTTCACCGACCGGACATGCTCTCGCTACCTGGCAAATATCACTGCGGTTGTACTGAGCTTCCACAACTTCACCAGTATTGATGTCGACCGAAGGCAAAGGGCGAGTCATCGTAGCGATGGGCTTGATCGCCACGTTTACGACGATCGGTTGACCGTTGGACATGCCGCCTTCAATACCGCCTGCGTGATTTGAAGTTTGTCGGAAACGACGTGGATCGTCTGGGTCCGGAACAATTACGTCCTGAACTTCACGGCCAGGCTTTTGGGTGTTTGCAAATCCTGTGCCAATCTCGACACCTTTGACCGCATTAATGCTCATCATCGACTGGGCGAGTCGTCCGTCAAGTTTCCTGTCCCATTGAACGTGACTGCCTAATCCCACAGGCAAACCGAATGCCGAAACTTCGAAGACTCCGCCAATCGTAGTACGGTCTGCCTTGGATTTATCTATCGCCTTCTTGAAACGGGAGTCGGCATCTGGATCAGACGCGCGCACCTCCGACGCCTCCACAAAGTCCCAATCAACTTCTTCAACCGGAACGCCGCGGCCATCCTGGTCTCCGGTCGCTACCGCACGTGAATGAATTAATATCCCGAACTCTTCGAGAAGTTTTCGAGCGAGGGAAGCTACGGCAACACGCGCAGCAGTTTCTCTTGCACTGGCACGTTCAAGGACGTTTCGCAGGTCGTGTTGTACATACTTCAAGGCTCCTGGAAAATCAGCATGTCCAGGCACGACCTTGGTGTATTCCTTCTTATCGACATCGTCGCCCACTGGATTCGCTGACATGGCGTCTGTCCAATTTGCGAAGTCCTTATTTTCGATCCACATGGCGATGGGCGATCCAAGGGCTATCCCGTGGCGGACACCTGAGCGAAGTTCAGCGCGGTCTTTTTCGATCTTCATCCGACCGCCAGACCCGTAACCTTTTTGACGACGAGCCATTTGCTGTTCGATGTAATCCTCGGTCACCTCAAGTCCAGCCGGAATTCCTTCGACTATCACAGTCAGACCCGGTCCATGAGATTCACCAGCGGTCAGGTATCGAAAACTTGTCATCTAAGTCTTTTCTTCTTTCGGTCTGAATGTCGCCTCAACGTGGGAACATTTTCCACAGGTTATTGCACTTCAACGATTGTAGTCAGCGTCGGCTAAGAGTCGGCCTTAAGAGCCGCCTCAATTGCTGCAAACATCACGTCCACTGGCGCTTTTTGCCCTGTCGCCATTTCAAAGCCTTCAATGCCCTGATAGACGAGCATAGTGATGCCACCGGCAGTATCTCCGCCTGCTTTCTCAACCTCTCTTAGAAACTGTGTCATTGGAGGAGCATAGACAGCGTCATAGCCAGTTGCTTCGGCTGAAATCAATTCCGAGGTGACCGGTGTTGCCATTTCGGCAGGACCACCTGCCATGCCGAGTGACGTGGTATTCACCAACAATGTCGCGTAAGGCACGTGATCTGCCAATTCGTCGCGAGACATTCCACAAGCCACTGGTTTGAATCGACCTTCGGAGAACTCGGAAGCTAATACTGAAGCCTTCTCAACAGTTCGGTTGGCGATAGTCAGGCGATTCACACCGGCGTTTTTCAACGCATACACGATTGCACGCGCAGCGCCTCCAGCACCAAATACAACTGCGTCGGCACCAGCAGGATCAAAGCCCGCTTTCTCCTTCAGCGCCCTTAAAAAGCCAGAGCCGTCTGTGTTGTGCCCAACTAGTTTTCCGTCCCTGTTGAAAATCCAGTTAACCGCTCCAACGGCCTCAGCAGCGTCGGTTAGTTCGTCGACCAGCGGGATGACTGCCTGTTTGTGTGGCAACGTCACACACGAAGCCAGGAAGCCCTCATCCCTAAACGTTTTGACCTTTTCTTCAAGGTCTTCAGGCGCAACGTCCCAGGCTTCGAATGTTTCCTTGATTCCAAGCTCGTCGAGCCCTGCCTGTTGAAACACAGGGGACTTTGTGTGCCCGATCGGGTGTCCCATGACGCCGATGTTGCTGCTCATTAGCTAATTGTTCCTCTGGGAGATCCTGCTATTTCGAACGTAAATACGATTCAAGAATAATCGCCGCTGCAGCCGAGTCTATCTTGCCGCGATCTTTTCCGCGAGCTTTCGTTGGGCTGAATCCCGCATCCCGAAGTCGCGATTGGGCTTCAACTGATGACATTCGCTCGTCCCACGTAATTATTGGAATATCAGTGATTTTTCGAAGGGTGGAGCAAAATGCCTGTACCTTTCGCACAGCTGGACCACTAGTTCCGTCCAACGACAAAGGCAAGCCGACCACAATAGAACTGGCCTCGTGCGCTTCAGCCTGTTCGATCACGTTTTTCGCATCATTTCGAACTTCAGCATCAAGAGCTTCAATTGGGGTCGCAATTGTTCCGGTTGGATCCGATACGGCGAGGCCAATTCTGACTTCGCCGTAATCGACGCCGAGTATTCTCTGTTCGTCGCTAATCAGAGACCTCTTATGATCCGTTCAGCAGTGAAGTGATGACTTCCTCTGCGGATTCAAGAGCAGGGCGAAGCTGGTCGGCGTTTTTTCCACCTGCCTGAGCAACTACCGGACTCCCACCACCGCCTCCACCCATTTTCTGGGCAAGTTTCTTGGCGATATCTCCTGAGTTGATTCCGGCATCCACAACATCTTTGGTTGCCATAACAACGATCATTGGTCGCCCATCGATTACTGCACCGAGTATGACAACACCACTACCAATTTGATCCTTGAGGTGGTCACCGGCCTTGCGTAGAGCCCCAACATTGGAAGCTGGTACTTCGTTTACTTCGGCCCTAACACTCGTCCCATTCACGTCGATGGAAAAAGTAGTCGACGAGCCCCAACTACTACCACCCATGCTTGCCTGGAGTAACTGTTGCTCAAGTTCTGCAATGCGCTTTCTTGAAGCATCTAGATCATTGACCAGGGAATCGACCCGACCTGCAACTTCTGTCGGCTGCACTCGGAACCTGCCAGCCAGAGAATCCAGGGCACCAAATCGCTCTGATATTGCCTGTTCGGATGCCAGTCCCGTGATGGCCTCAATTCGGCGCATCCCAGCACCAATGCCTGTCTCAGAGGTGATAACGAACGTTCCGATACCACCAGTGTGGTCCATGTGCGTCCCGCCACAGAGTTCGTAGCTCCACGGTGCATCTATCTTGATAGTTCGAACTTCGTTCTCGTACGTGTCACCGAAGAACGCTAGCGCGCCTTCTTCGACGGCTTCGCCATATGTGGTCCAGTGCACTTCAACTGGTCGGTTATGTCGGATTTTTTCATTGACCCGATCCTGAACTGCCTGGATTTGCTCTTTGGTGAGTGCCTGCATGTGAGTGAAGTCGAAACGCAGGCGGTCAGGGTCAACAACCGAACCTGCCTGCCGAACATGCGAGCCTACGATTTCACGAAGTGCTGCGTGAATGAGATGAGTCGCGGTGTGATTTCTACGGATCTTTTCCCGCCTGTCTCCATCAACGGATGCACGGACTGAGTCACCTGTATTTATCGATCCCTCTGTGATCGTCCCAAAGTGCACGTTGACGTGTCCATAGGGTGCGAGTGTGTCATTCACAGCAATGTTGAACCCGTTGCCAGACAAGACGCCGGTATCGCCTACCTGCCCACCTCTTGCCGCATAGAACGGCGTTTCTTTTAGAACCAATTCAACTTCGGTTCCCACACTCGCCGAATCAACAGACTCACCTTCGACCACTATCGCCTCTACGACGGTTTCTGTCTCGAGTGTTTCGTACCCGAGGAACGGTGTGTCTTCGAGTTTTAGATCCTGGTACACGCGGGTGGCGTTCGTGTTCCCGCCGAATCCTCCAGAAGCGCGTCCACGCTCTCGTTGGGCTTCCATTTCGGACTCAAAGTCATCGATCATGACCGATATTTCAGATTCAAAGGCCACTTCTTCAGTCACTTCAACCGGGTAGCCGTAGGTGTCGTAAAGAACGAACGCTTCTTTGCCAGAGATGGATTTTGACCATGCTTGCTCGTCGGAGTCTTTTGCAGCAAGTGCTAATCGAATACCGACAGACCTTGCGTCGTCTCCGGTAGGAGCATCAGTCATCAAAAAATCTGAGTCTCTCGCTTCGATCATCCCGGCGAGAGCTGTGGCACCAAACTCAAGTGTCCGAGAGAAGCTGGTCTCTTCTTGCTCGAGCACGTCCTTGATGAAATCGAAATTATCGACTAGTTCTGGATAGGTGCGACCCATTTGCTCACGAACCGTCTGTGCAACAGCGGAAAGCATTGGTGTTTCCATTCCGAGTTCTCGCCCAAACAACATTCCACGGCGGATCAATCGACGAAGGACGTAACCGCGACCTGAGTTGCCTGGCACAACACCATCACCGATCAGGAACGAAGCTGAACGAGAATGCTCTGCAACGACTCGAATTGCGATGTCGGTTTTCTTGTCCTGTCCCCACTCTTCGCCCGACAACTGTTCAACTTTGTGAATGATTGGCATAAATGCGTCTGTCTCGTAGACGTTCGAAACGCCTTGCAACACGGCGAGCATTCGTTCGAAGCCCATCCCGGTATCAATATTCTTCGCCGGGAGAACAGTGTCGTTTCCATCGAGATCACGATAGAACTGAGTGAAGACCAGGTTGTAAAGCTCTACGAAATCATCGTGATAGTTAGGCCCCCACTCGCCGTTACGCACGGGGTCGTCTACCGCAGGTACGTCGTCAAGTGAACCTCGGTAGTAATTGATCTCTGAACTCGGACCACATGGTCCTTCATCTCCTGCTGGACCCCACCAGTTGTCTTCGTCACCGAACCGGTAAATCCGCTCTGATGGAATTCCGAGGTCTTTCCAGATTTGCTCGGCTTCATCGTCGGTTGTGTACACCGTGTAGTAAAGACGCTCAGGATCAAGACCTAGTTTGTTAGTAAGAAGATCGAGTGCCCACTCGCAAGCCTCGCGTTTGAAGTAGTTTCCAAAACTGAAGTTGCCGAGCATCTCAAACAAAGTGAGGTGGGTATCGTCTCCAACTTCTTCAATGTCAGTTGTTCGAAAACACTTTTGACTGGTCGTGATGCGAGGGTGAGGTGGCTCTTTCTCACCCGCGAAGTACGCCTTGAATTGAGCCATGCCTGAGTTTGTGAGAAGTAGCGTCGGATCCGCCGCGGGTATCAGCGATGCGGAGGGCATACGTAGGTGATCTTGGCCCTCGAAATACGAAAGGAATACCTCTCGTAGCTCATCAGCTGTTTTTGGCGGTGTGACCGACATGATTCTCCAAACTGTGTTTGAACATAACGAAAAACGAACGATTGATTTTAGTTTCCGGTCAAATTGAGTGTCAAAGACTGCGGGATGAAATATCGACTTTGACTGAATGATCTCGCCGTGATTGAATTTGCGGACTAATTCAACGATTCCAGTGAACGATTAGGTTTGCTCTGGAAGTCATACTCATGATCCGGGTGATCGTGATTTACCTTGCGACGGTTCGCTTATGTTCGAAGATCTCGATCAACGACGCACGATAGTTGTCACTAATCGACCTCCAGCGCGCTTTCTTGAACAGCCAGACGGTTCACTGTCGATCCGACTGGACACGAGCGGAGTTTCTCGCTCGTATGAACCATTCAAGAATCATCGAATCGATTGGATCGTTCCAGCCCTGACTCCCGCTGAACGCAAGCTCACCGACGAACAAGCGAACACACCTCAGATTCCCCGTCGTTCCAACTGGAATGTCCATTTTGTGCGAAGCTCCAGGCGTGTTCAGCACAAGCACTACAACGTAATTTGCAATCCGTTGCTGTGGTTCACGTTTCACCGAGCATGGTCATCCCCTTACACGCCAAAAATCGGACGTGAGGAGCACGACGCCTGGGACACCGGATACATCGAAGTGAACAGGTCTTTCGCTTCTGCAATATCCGATCTGTTGGGACGCGAACCGATTCGTTTGATCGTTCAGGATTATCAACTTTTGCTTGTTCCCGGGATGCTACGGGATATGACCGTTGATGCGAAAATTCACATCATTCTTGACACGCCCTGGCCGTGGCCTTCAGATCTATCGTTGCTCCCCTCGCACTGGGCTGAACAGATAACTGATTCGATAACTAAAGCAGATTCACTCCGGCTTCCTTCTGAACAAGACGTCGCCGCGTTCAAATCGGTAAGCCAAGCAGCCAGAAGTTCAGCTCAAAACATCAAGTCGGTAATCGCCCCATCGTTCGAGCCTGTTGAACGACAGGAGACGAACCAACAGAAGCAGCTCGCAGCCACAAGGCCTACTTTCTTATTCGTAACCGTCGACAGAGCAGAGCCACACAAAAACCTGGTGCGCCCAATCGAGGCATTTCGGAATGTCCTCAAACGATCTGAAATTTTAGATAGAAAACCTGAGTATTGGGTATTGCTACCCCCCGGACCAAGCCATATCGCAGCGTACAGACGTTTGATGGAAGATGTTCGGCGAGCTGCACGTGCCGTGAACAACGACAGCAAGTACACAGCGGTGCGAATCATTGAAGAGCGAAGTATGTCGAGTGCCCGGATTGCACTTCGTGAGTACGATGCCTTGGTTTCGGTACCAATCGTTGATGGCGTAGGACGTGCCTCTCTCGACGCCCCACTGGTCAATAAACGAAATGGCTCGATGATCCTGAGCGAATCCCTTCCGGTCGTTAAAAACTACGGCTCAAATGCGCTCATTGTTCAGCCAACAGATTCAGTAGCAATCGAAGAGTCGTTTATTGCCGCTATGAATATGAGCGATGCTGAGCGCGAAAAGCTATATCTAGCTATCCGAGAACTCGCCGAATCGAACACAGCCGAATCATTCTGGAGGACCGTACTCCGCGATTGAATTATTCGTCCGTGTCAGTCGACCTTGTGCGAGTACGGATATCCGGATCAGACTCAGTCACGCGAGCTATCGCGGCAAGTGCGAGGTTGGCAAGCAACTCTTCTCGCAATTCGGGTGTCATCTCAACTGGTACCAGTTCTGCGGGTTCCGTTGAAACTTCTGGCTCCGTATGTGCTGGCTCTTTGGATCGCGCAATTTGTGCTGCTTCCGATTCTGCCGGTGTTTCGACTCCGTAACCAGCCATGCGGACCTCATCCCACTGTAATGGAACTTGATCCTCGCCCCAGTAAATTGTCTGGTGCGGGAACGGAATTTCTATACCTTCCTGGTCGAAACGGATTTTGATGCGGCGACGCATCTCACCCATGATTTCCCATTGCTTCATTGGTTTGCAGTCACCAATGACTTTGAACGTAACCGATGAATCGTCAAATGAGTTGAGTCTCAACACCTGTGGTGGCGTGATGAGCATCAATCCGAAATAAGGGTCGGCTGCGATGTCGTCTCCGATCTCATTCAGGACTTTGATCACTCGGTCTACATCCTCTTTGTATGCAACTCCAACGTCTAGGTTCACGCGTGACCAGTATTTCGTTTTGTTGGAAGCGACTGTGATTTCACCATTGGGGATGACATGGACTTGGCCATCCAGGTCTCGCAAGACTGTGCGTCGTAAGTTGATCGATTCAACTAGTCCAGAAATACCTGCGATAGTGACGACATCACCGGTTCGATACTGGTTCTCAGCAAGAATGAACACGCCGGCAATAAGGTCTCTTACTAAATGTTGAGCACCGAAGCCAACCGCAATACCCGCTATTCCGAATCCTCCGAGTACTGGTCCGACGGGGACACTAAGCTCGGTTAGGATCATGAAGAGTGCCGATATGTAGATCAGCGCCACCGCTGCACCAACAAATACGCTTGAAAGAGTTTCTGAGCGTTTGAGAACTTCGTCATGATCCGCAGTTGATGCTTGTCCAAGCATGATCGAGGACAGCACTCGCGGAATAATTCTTCGGACGATACGGGTTGCGACCCAGCTTGCGAAAACAATGAGCGCAATAGTTAGACCAGCAGTTCCCAGCCAGATTCCGATACTTGCACCGGTGTCTCTGAGGAACTCCGCGGCGGGATCCACGTTGTTGCCCAAAGCCGCCAGTATTCCAAGGACACTCAAGAACCCGATGACAAGCGCGATCGCAAGCGATGCAATTCTTGAGTCCGCGGCTTGAATCGCTATATCGACGTCAGCGGTTGCGTCACTTTGACCGAGCCCGCTGATTGCTTGCCTGACCCATCGTCGAAGTGCACGTCGTGCGAACCACCAGGCGAGAACTCCCGCTGCAGCAATGAGAATTGCCCATAGACCACCATCAACTAACCAGGCGGCAAATGTTCCGTCAGCGGGGTTACCAAATAATTCGTCTAGCACTCGTTTGGTCGATCCATTTCACGGTGACTGAACGGCACCGTCGAAGAAGTAGTCATCAATCGTGATCGACGAAACATACATGTTTACCGGTCAGGCGAACTGGAAAGTTTTAGTTTTGACGACTTTCCCAGAGTGTTACGTACTGAGCACTTTCACCCGTTATCAGACCTGCAAGATGCTTTGGCGTGTTGTCAGAAACAGACTGCCGCTCTTGATCGGCCATTGCCAGGAGTTGTTCGCAAAGCTTATCAAACACAATTGGACCCAACTTAGATGAGAACATTTCTCGGAGCGCGCCACGAAGTTGCTCCGAATCAAACCCCAGGAGAGATCCAGCGAAGAATAAAACACCAATCGATCCGGGTTGATCACCGGAAAAAGGTTCTGGTAGACCAAGTTCTTCAACGATCCGTCGAAGAGACACAGATCTGATTACCGCTTCTACTTGCTGCGGGATTGCCATGAGTTCGAGGAAGCCAATGTCATGACGACGGATGATCTTTGAAAAATCACTTTCCAGATCGGCAAAGAACTTGTCTCCAAGAACGTTCGACAACGACAGATTTAGAACAGTTGGGCCGCCTGGCCGATCTGGTCGCGCGTCAACAACGACAAATTCCTTCAAATGAGGGAACATGCAGAGCATTATCTCGGCTGTAGGTTGGTCAGATTCGAACATATCGTTCCGCTAAACATTAGTTGATTCCAAGAAGGTTTCGAATTCTCTGAACTAGAGACGGCGCTGTTCCTCGTCGGGCATGGTGCCAACTTCGCTCTGCTGACGCGGCGCGACCAAGATTGTTTCGCCGCTTTTTCATGATGTCTCGTACTTCTCGGTCTTCCTTGGCATCCAGCCAGAATCCTGCGTCTTGAGGACACGTTTCGATCTCGAGGTTATAACCGCGATACCTGAATCGAGTCATCATCTCACCACAATGCGGACATGCGTGCTCCACCTCGTGTGCGCCGTATATTCGCTGTCCCTTGATCATGTCAGCGCCAGCTTGATCCTCCAGGTCTTCCATTGCCTGAGTTGTCAACCATACGCCTTTACAGTCCGGGCACTGGGCCTCGGAACCGTCATCTCGTAAATCCAACGTTGTTTGGTCAATTGGGCAAATCATCGTGGAGGACTCTCCGAAATCAACTATCCGACTTTTTCTTCAATACGTACCTAAAATCGCAGTGAGATGCGCCTTCCATTATTGTCTGCGTTCGTGTCAGTTCAACGTCACTGTTGAATCCACCACAGAACTCAAAATCCCTTGTGCATGAAAATATTTCGCCCAGGTCACCAAAACCTAGGTCGCGGTACATTTCTGCGTATTTGCATCGGGTCACATTGAACGAATATTTCGTCTCAGATTCTTCGATTACTTCGAATTCGAGAGCACCATTCCGGCGCCACGCATCTTTGTTAGATGCGTAATCAATAAGCGAATTCGATCCGATTCCGTCAGCGAAATCTTTGCCTTGTTCCCGTGCAATCTGGGTGATTACTTGAACCGCAACTTCATTTGTTTCTGCTTCTCCGAACCGTTTTTGAAAAGCTCTCAACATGGGACCCAGGACAATTGCTTCGACTTTACGTCGATCAATTACATCCATTTGGTTCGGATCAAATGGCATTCTGAACCTCCTTATTGAAGTTCAATACTCATGGCTACTGATCCACCGCCGGCATGGCAAATTACTGCCAACCCGTTCTTGAGTTTTTGTGCTGAGAGAGCATGGATCAACGTCACAAGAATTCGAGACCCGCTTGCTCCGATCGGGTGACCTAGTGCTATAGCACCGCCGTTAATATTCACCCGGTCCCAGTCCCAACTGAGCGCCTGACCGTTTGCAAGCACCTGTGCAGCAAATGCCTCGTTTACCTCGATCAGATCAAAGTCTTCGATCGTCTGGTGAGTCTTGTCAAGTAGATTGGCAACTGCGATGCGGGGTGCGTCGAACAGCATTCCAGGTTCATTGGCGGCGTGGGCATAACCAATAATTCGGGCAACTAATCCTCGAGATTTGGAAGCGATGAGTTCTGTTCCAACTACGACAGCGGCTGCACCATCACTGATCGACGAGGCATTCCCTGCCGTGACCGTTTTTCCTGGTGGGAACACTGTAGGAAGAGAAGCCAGTCCATCAAGGGTTGTGTCCCCTCTTGGGCCTTCGTCTTTGTCGAAGGTAATTACTTTGCCCCTGCGCCCTGATACCTCGACTGGAGTGATTTCTGCGTCGAATAAGCCTTCGTCCGATGCGATAGAAGCGAGTCTGTGGCTTCGTTCGGCAAACTTATCTTGTTCATCGCGAGAAATATCGTATTTTTCGCTTATCGCTTCGGCTGATCCACCCATATGTCGGTTCTCGAATGGACACCACAGTCCGTCATGGATCATTGAGTCGATGAGGTTGGTGTCACCAAGTCGTTGTCCGGTTCGACTGTTAATGAGCAAATGTGGTGCGGCGCTCATGTTTTCCATACCACCTGCTACAACCGCTTCATTTTCTTCGAGCTGAACTGACTGGGCAGCGAGTATTACGGACTGTATTCCAGAAGCACATGCTTTATTCACAGTGAGGGCGGACGAAGTGTTCGGAACCCCTGAGCCAATGGAAGCTTGCCTCGCTGGAGTTTGCCCCAGGCCTGCCGAAAGCATGTTACCCATGATCGTGTAATCAACATCTGAGGATTCGATACCCGCTCGTTTCACAGCAGAACGAATGACCGTTGAACCCAGTTCAGTTGCTGGAACGGACGAAACTGCACCTTGGAATTTTCCAAGAGGTGTCCGAGTTGCCCCGGTAATGAACACTTCTGATTTTAGGGCGTTGACCATCAGATCTTAGACTTTCCAAACTTGAGATCAGTTTTTGTAGACCGACAACGAAAGTATAGATGTCCGCAATTACGCGGGAACGACGCGAACCGACAATCCATCCACGGCGAGTGCAATTTCTCCGCGCTTTAACGCGAGCGCGTCTTCTCCAAATATCTCTCTTCGCCAACCCGATAATGCTCTGATGTCGGGCGTATCTTCGGTGGCCAGTAGGTCCAATTCTTTCCTGTTGGCAATTAACTGAGCGGCGATCCCGTTTTCATCACATCTCAGTCTGAGAAGCGCCTGCAGTAGCGCAACAAGTGTTTCATGCCCTCGAATAGGAGCTTTGCCTTGCTCGGGTTGTGGGCATTCTTCATCCGGTACATCAAGCCCTGCCTTGACCCGCTCAAGGAGTTGCTTGCCGTCTTTGCCGAAAGCGAAACGCTCGTTGATCCCCCTTACTCTTTCGAGCGATTCAGGTGAAGTTGGACCGTTCAGCGCTATTTCGGCGAGAGCTTCGTCGCGAACAACCCAACCTTTGGGGAGATTACGTTTTTTCGCGGTTAGCTCACGCCACTCAGTAATCTCACGTAGCACCGCCAGGGCCCTAGGGTTTGGCCGTCGCAAGCGAACCTTGCGCCACAGTTCTCGTGGGTCAGGATCGTAGGTTTCACTGTCTTTGAAATGCCGCATCTCCTCGTCTGCCCACTCAGTTCGCTTTGACTGTTGCAGCTTGTTTTGAAGATGCTCATAAATATGGACGAGATATGTGACATCACCTAGAGCGTATTCGATCTGAGGTTCTGTGAGTGGTCGTCGAGACCAGTCCGTCGCTTGGGAACGTTTATCGATCGATTCGTTCAGGATGCGTTGGACAAGGGTCGCATAAGCCGGCTGGTCGCCAAATCCACACACCATCGCCGCGATTTGTGTGTCGAAAACCGGTGCGATCAACTTCCCGGTTTTATTGAAGATGATCTGCATGTCCTGGCTCGCAGAGTGCATCACTTTTAGAACGGGAGAGTCGACGAGAAGATCCCACACCGGTTGGAGATCAATTCCGTTCGCTAGCGGGTCGACCGCGATAGCTTCTCGGTCAGTACCAATTTGAATCAAACAAAGTTGAGGCCAGTAGGTCTTTTCCCTGACAAATTCGGTGTCGACCGTAACGAAATCAGCGGACGCCGCGGCGTCGCAAAATCGCTTTACTTCTTGACTGTCTGTAACAAGCACTCATCCGGTATACACGGATAAGACTTGAGAAGCTAGTCCGCAGACACTGCTATACCCCTAATCGAGGCCGGTACTGAAGAGCTTCTGCGACGTGTGGTATTTGAATATTGTCTCTCCCGGCGAGGTCCGCAATTGTCCTGGCAACTTTTGAGACCCTGTGCATCCCGCGAGCCGAGAGCGATAGCTGCTTCATCGCAATTTTCATGAGGGTCCGCCCTGCTGATTCCACCTGGCAGTGATCCCAAACTTCGACTGGCCCCATATCTGAGTTAGAGCTCAATCCAGATTTCTCGAATCGTTCTTTTTGGATGGCAATCGCATTCGAAATCCGTTTGCGAACAACCTCTGAAGTCTCAGCCGACGAGGGTGAAACGAGCTTTTCATACTCGACGCGTGGCACATTCACAAACATATCGAATCTGTCCAACAGTGGCCCAGAGATGCGTCGTTGATAGCGACCTACGGCCGTAGGCGAACATGTGCAGGTGTGCTCGGTATCACCGCTGTATCCGCATGGGCAAGGATTCATAGCTGCAACTAGCATGAAGTTCGCCGGGTACGTGGTTGTGCCCTGCGCTCTGCTTATAGTCACCACCTTGTCCTCGATTGGCTGTCTGAGAACTTCGAGGCTGGCATGCCCAAATTCAGGCAACTCATCGAGGAACAGAACACCTCTGTGACTAAGCGTAATCTCTCCAGGTCGAGGGTTTACACCTCCGCCAACAAGCCCAGCGTTGGAGATCGTGTAGTGAGGAGCTCTGAACGGTCGTTCCTTCACCATCGGTTGATCGTTGGGAAGGTGACCTGCAACCGAATATATGGTGGTGACATCGAGAGCTTCATCCGGTGTCATCGAAGGCATGATTGAAGGAAGACTTCGTGCCAAGAGTGTTTTTCCGCTACCCGGAGGTCCTGCCATCAGTAGGTTGTGTACACCAGCTACCGCTACCTCGAGAGCTCTCTTGGCGTGCTCTTGTCCTCGGACATCTGAAAGATCTGGTCCCAGCGCCCCCGATGAAACTAACCCCATAGATTCGATTTCGCCGTTCATTGCTTCGATGTTCTTTTCGCCACGAAGATACTCGACCATTTCTGTTAGTGAGTAGATCGGGATTACTTCAATCCCGTGCACAAGTGAAGCTTCTTTAGCATTGATCGTCGGAACAAAAGCACGTGTGAACCCCTGCTTCTTCCCAAGAGCGACCATTGGCAGTATTCCCTGGGTCGAACGCAATTTGCCATCGAGAGGAAGTTCTCCAAGTAACAGAGATTGTTTATCTATTTCCGGGACTGGCCCTGTGCTGGTCAAAATGCCAACAGCAATGGGGAGGTCGTAAGCAGGTCCCGATTTGCGAACGTCAGCAGGTGCCAAACTCACTGCGATCCTTCGCATCGGAAATTCAACGCCTGAATTTCGAATTGCTGCGCGTACCCGTTCTTTGGATTCCTGCACAGCGGTATCTGCGAGGCCCACAATGTGGAATGCTGGTAACCCAGGTGCAATATCGACTTACGTCTCGACAAGGACCCCGTCGAGGCCTACCAGCGCACAGGTTCGAGTTTTCGCAAGCAACTCGCTACTCCAAGCAATTACGTTTGTTGATCAATCGAACGTAACCGGCATGTTACGCACGAGTTTGTGCATCTCAAATCACCCTTGTCACAGTCAGAATTTCAAACCTGAATCACACCTTCGATAAACCGAAACTCGCGCACAAGGATTCGAGATTGAAGACATATTGGTTTGAGGAGCACGTCCAGTTCAGAGCTCTAGTTCCAGAATCTGGACAACAAATAGGACTTATTTATGCCGAATATTCTCGTCGTTGACGACCACGAAGAAATCCGAGAAGCACTCTCTGAAATCCTTGAAGAAGAAGGTCACGACATCTCGCAGGCTGTCGACGGTCTAGATGCCCTTGAGGCAATCAACAAGTCTCGACCAGATGTAGTCCTTCTAGACATAGCCATGCCAGGCATGGACGGGCTTGAGACGCTACAGCGGATTAAATCTCAGCCAGAGTTGGCGGATATCCCTGTGATCATGGTTACCGCCCAAGGTGACCGTCAGAACATGGTGAAGGCAGTTCAACTTGGCGTTCGCGACTACGTCACAAAGCCGTGGGAACCGGGCGAAGTTCAGATGTGTGTGAACTGGGCTCTCAAGGCTTCAAAAGAGACTGGGTCGCAGTCCTCAGACTCGTCTCTTCTCGCTCAGTCTGCATAGCAGCGAATCAATTCGAGAAACCCTCGCATTTGTGAGGGTTTTCTGTTTTAAAACATATTTCGCAGTGAAAGCTAAAATTGAACCGATGCACACATTAAGTAATCCGGTTCAATACTGATGGACGAACGAGCCTACCGCGGCGATAGACACCCGCCGTATTGCACTTGCGTCAAGTGCACAAGAGAGCGAAACAGCAAGAACAAGTCGAGCAATCTGCTGTCACGAATACTTCGTTTGATCGGTCTACGTCGCTAAAAACTGTCGGGACCGAAAAAACGTCCCCATAGCCAACCGATTCCCAAACCGATCATCACTGAGATCGGTACTCCGATTACCAGTCCGGCAAGAATTACGTCACCGGCATTTGTTTCCGTGTCATCGAACTGGAACAGGGATATCACCATAAAAGCTAGCCCCATCAGCAAGCCAATGGCACCGCCATACAGCGAAGTTTTACTAAAGCGCATTAGTCGCTATTCGTCCTTTAGCTGAGTAAGTAAGTTTCGTATTCGTTTTCACACGGATTTCCAGGAGCAATGAGCATTTTGCCCGCGTCTGGTTCCATCAAGATTGAGATCACTGACCGTTGCCAACCGGTGGTAGGGTGATCGTTCGGGTGGCGGCATATAGATGTTGGGTATCCATCGTGATCGGAAAGTGCCGTGGTCACGTCATCAACTGTGATTTCAGGATCATCCAAAGCATCCACTACGAGCGTTTCTGCCCTGCTTTTTCTATCAAACGACTGCCCGTAAATGCTGTCGAGATATTTATCGTTGTTCGAGATCAATTCTGGATGCACACAGTGATTCGTATGGATTTGTCGTTGATCGTTTGAACTCCAAATGGGATGCACGAACTCAGGGGTAATCTCGAGGTTCACTGGACCTTCCTTCGAAATCATTGCCGCACTCGCGCTTATAGACCTAGGTGCGGCGTCGAGAGAATTGATTGCTGCTTCGATCGAGTCGGAATCCAGTATTGATCGAACAAAGAAATACCAGGGAACGCCTTGATTGTTGTTAGGACCGTTCAGCGCGTTGAGGCAAATGCCAAGTCCTCTGTCATTCATCCCGATGTATGAAATCAACCCGGGCTGAGCCCACGACATCGATTTTGAACCTGTTGTGGGCCCCCGAGTAATCACTGCAGAAAATGGTCTCATCGCGGGATCGTTGTCCCAGTTTTGCCCCACAAGTCCGTTTCCGGTTTGTGATGCTGAGCTCCCGACCATGATGGAAGTACAGCCTTCCGGTCGTACAGAACCAAGCATGTTCCGTGCGTTTAAAACCATCAGTTTTTCGATAGTTGTGCCCGACGCCGCTGCCGTTGCTTCCATTTCTTCCATGTATTCAGGAAAGAACTTTGTAACCTTGGAAACCATAGCTGTCGAAGCGGGTGCGACATCTTCCCAACTCACGGGGTGTTCACTGCCCTTGTTGAACTGGTCTATTACAACCTCAGTTAGTTCGTAAATTTCAGACCGAAAATGCTCACCAATCGCGCTGCCAATCTCGGTCGGAGAACCAGCGGCATTTAGTTCAGGAAAGCGTGAGTTGTTCTGCAAAGTCATAGACGAGGTTGAATGCGGTATTTATCAAGGCAAATACTACAGTCATGTTTGCTAGACTCGCCGCCTCTTCCATAGTCAATCCGAACGCGAGGAACGGGATAAATGGCCCAAAACGGAAATAACGGAATGGTTCTGCGATCAGAAGAATGGTTTGGAACCAGAGACCTTGAAGGATTCCTGCACCGCGCAGGCTTGAAAAACCAGGGTTGGTCCGAAGAATCTTTTTCCGGAAAACCGGTCATAGGTATAGCCAACTCCTGGTCGGAAGCCACGCACTGCAACAGCCACTTGCGCGGTCTAGCCGAACACGTAAAGCGAGGAATTCTCGCCGCGGGTGGGTTCCCTATCGAATTCCCGACCATTTCGCTCGGTGAATTCTTCATGTCTCCGACTTCCATGTTCTGCCGAAACTTGATGTCGATGGACGTGGAAGAAATGATTAGAGGCCTCCCCATCGACGGCGTAGTCTTACTTTCAGGCTGCGACAAAACAACGCCCGCCATGATGATGGGAGCCGCATCCGCAGACCTGCCAGCCGTAGTGCTCACCGGAGGTCCTCAACTAAAGGGCAATTGGAAGGGCGAAGAACTCGGTTCCTGCACTGACTGTCGACGGTACTGGTCCGAACTTCGTGCTGGAACAATCACACAGGCCGACTACGACTCGATGGAAGCGGCGATCTACCGTTCACCAGGACACTGCATGGTCATGGGGACCGCGTCGACTATGGGAGCTATCGTAGAAACCCTCGGTATGTCACTCCCAGGTGGAGCAGCGGTTCCGGGTGCCGACTCACGTAGAAAAGTACTCGCCGAAGAATCCGGACGCACAGCTGTGGAACTCGTCAAAAAAGGTATACGCCCTTCTGACATTCTCACTCAGGAGGCGTTCGACAATGCTATAAGGATGTTGCTTGCTGCAGGTGGATCAACCAACGCAATCATTCATCTGACAGCCATTGCAGGACGCGCTGGTGTGAAACTACCGATTGAACGGTTCAATGAACTTTCAGAAAGTACACCGGTGATCGTGAACTTGAAGCCGGGTGGAAAGTACTTGATGGAAGACCTGTTCTACGCCGGTGGTGTTGAGGCGGTCTTGAGCAAACTTTCAGGCTTATTGAATCTTGACTGTATGACGGTTACGGGTGAGACGCTCGGAAAAAATATCGAATCAGCCGAATGCCACAACGACGATGTCGTTCTGTCGGTTGATGACCCTCTCGCTGAAGAAGGTGGACTTACCGTATTGAAAGGATCTCTCGCCCCTGATGGAGCCGTCATCAAGCACATTGCCGCTTCACCTGATCTGATGAAGCACACCGGTCGTGCAGTGGTATTTGAAAACCCACTGGATCTAAAGAACCGAATTGACGATCCAGAGCTTGATGTAACCAAAGACGACATCCTCGTGATGAAAGGTGCCGGACCTGTCGGAGGACCCGGAATGCCGGAAGCAGGGTTCCTACCGCTTCCGAAGAAACTGCTCGCTCAAGGCGTTCGAGACATGATCAGAATTTCTGACGCCAGGATGAGCGGTACAGCTTTCGGGACAATCGTTCTGCACGTATCTCCTGAATCGCATATTGGAGGACCGCTGGCACTCGTGCAAGACGGCGACATGATCACCCTTGATGTAAAAAACAAGAGACTCGATTTAGAAGTTGATGAGGTTGAGTTAGAAAAAAGACGTGCAGCCCTCCCGTCGCTACCTGTAAACGGTGGTTTCGAAAGGGGCTACGGAAAAATGTACTCTCAGCACATCACCCAAGCACAAGATGGTTGCGACTTCGATTTCCTGATCGGCAAGACCCCGGTTGATACGCACGTCAAGAGCCCTGCACACGAGGCTGGGTACCAAACAGGCTAGTTACGGAGTTGGTGCGCTATCCGGGATAAGATTCTCGGAGCGCAAATCCGACCAAAGTCCTGATGGAATTTCAGCTTGAACCATCGCTATGTTCTGCTCTAGTTCCGTAGTTGACTGAGCTCCCGGAATCACCGTGGCTACCGCCGAGTGCGCCAGTACAAATTGCAAAGCGGCTGCCTTTAGATCTACACCGTGAGATTCACATACGCGAGTGAGTTGCTTTGCTCGCTCCACGAGGTGGGCTGCCGCAGGTTCGTAATTAAACGTAACCGGCTTGGAAAGATCGCGAGCGAGGATTCCAGAGTTGTAGGGACCGCCAACACAAATCTTCACGTCTCGCTCAACGCAGGCCGGAAGGAATTCAGCAAGACCTTCGTGATCGAGTAGCGTGTAACGACCTGCAAGAAGGATGATGTCGAGATCGAACTGCTCGATGAAGCGCAATGGCATTTGCCACTCATTCATTCCGCAACCGATCGCCTTTATCACCCCTTGTTCCCTGAGTTCGATAAGAGTCGGGAACGCCTCGTTCACAGCTTGGTCCTCGCCGAACGATTCAACGTCTGGGTCATGAACGTAAATGATTTCGACTGAGTCCATATTGAGGCGCTTCAAACTTTCCTCAATTGAACGCATTACATCGTCACGAGTCCACGAGTTCACCGCGGTCAGGTCACCGATGCCATCCGGATCGTCCGACGCAGACATACCGTCAGGTGTGGGGTCGAGCACTCTGCCGATTTTGGTCGAAATTACGAACTTCGATCGATCATCACTCCCATAAGAAGACAGTCCTACCCTGGCCTCTGCACGCCCCGCACCGTACAACGGTGCTGTGTCAACGTAGGAGACGCCCAGCTCGAATGCCCGGTTGATGACCTTCAGGGCTTCCTCGTGAGCTGTGCCGCCGTATAGACCGTCTCCAAGCACCATACCGCTCAATGGAGCTGTTCCTAATCCAAGGAGTGGTACTTCGACTCCAGTGTTTCCAACAGCAATTTTCTTGAACGGATCCATGTTTTATTCCTGGCGCACTTACTTAGAGACGAGTTCCGCGATTGCATCACCAACAGCCTGAGTGGTTGAAGAGCCACCCAGGTCTGGCGTTAGCAGTTCACCTTGTTCAAGCAACTGCAATACGGCCCCATCGACATCCACTGCAGCCTCGTCTTCACCGAGGTGCCTCAGCATCATTGAACCCGTCAGAATTTGCGCCATCGGGTTGGCTATGCCCTGTCCGGCAATGTCGGGTGCTGAGCCGTGAGTTGGCTCAAACATGGAAGGAACAGATTTATCCGGGTTGATGTTTGCGCTTGATGCAAGCCCCATACTTCCGCTGATAATCGCCCCAATGTCCGTAATGATGTCACCGAACAAGTTACCGGCAACTATTACGTCGAACATCTCAGGCTTTCGCACGAGATCCATGCAGGCAGCGTCGATCAACAAGGACGTCGTATCGATGTCCGGGTACTCTTCCGCAACCTCTTCGAAAGTACGGTCCCAAATGGTCATGTAACCGAGGGCGTTAGATTTGGTCACTGAAGTGACATGGTTCTTTTTGCCACGTTCTCGGGCTAGATCGAATGCGTAGCGAATTGCTCGCTCGCAGCCTTTCTTCGTGAACACTGCGGTTTGAACACCAATTTCATCTGGTTTCCCGTGATACGCAAAACCACCGATGTTCAAATACTCGCCTTCAGTGTTTTCACGAATTACTGTCAGATCAATGTCGTACGGCTTCTTGCCAGCGAGTGGTGACTCAACACCCGGGTACAAAACCGATGGACGGAGGCAAATGTATTGATCGAATCGGCGACGAATAGGGAGAAGGAGCCCGTCAAGGGTGATGTTGTCCTGAATGTCCGGATGCCCTACGGCCCCAAGATACACAGCGTCGAATGCTTCTAGAGTTTCAAGGGCGTCGTCAGGCATCATCACGCCATGCTCAAAGTAATAGTCTGAACTCCAAGGCAACTCGGTGTAGTCCCAGGTGATGCCATATTTTGGAGCCAATGCGTCGAGCACTTTCATGCCTTCGTTGACTACATCTACACCAATGCCATCGCCTTTGATGATCGCTATTTTGTGAGTTGCCATTCGCGTGTATTCCAGTTCCTGTTCTAGGGTGATGTTTATTTTTTGCTTCGCTGCTCGATTATTTCGAGTACTGCAGCAATGTCGTGGTTGTTCTTACCTTGCTCGATTAGCTCGTGATACATGTCGTATGCGCTCTTGGCGAATTCGAGAGCCAATCCTTCAGAGTCCGCAAGATCCTTGATGATTCCCATGTCCTTATCTAGGTTTCGGACCGGGGCAGCGGAATCTTCGAATGAACGCTCCGCGGTGATGGGAGCGCTTCGGTCGACCATAGTGCTTCCACCCCAACTAACTGCCAACAGTTCGGCGGCTGTAGGGATGTCTACTTGAGCAGAGTTCGCAAGCGCAAACGCTTCAGCTGCTGCGATTGTGTTAACACCGACAAGAAGCTGGTTGATCAGCTTCATGGCAGTTCCGGCACCACTTGGTCCCATGTGCTTTACGTTGGCGCCCATTTTTACGAAATATTCGTGGGCCAGTTCGAAGCCTTCAGCACTTCCCCCGACCATGATTGCGAGCGTCCCTGCAGCTGCGCCGCCCGGCCCACCGGAAATCGGTGCGTCGAGGAAGTGAAGGCCTTTTGCTGCCGCTGCCTCCGCGCACTTTCTTGATGTCGCCATGTCGACAGTGCTGTGGTCAACGACGACCTGACCAGGTTTGGCATTAGCAATAATCCCGTCGTCACCCAGAAGAAGATCAAGTGAAGTTTTCACGTCCGGCAGACAAACGAGTACAACCTCGACCTTGTTAGTCAGATCGGCGACGGAGGTCGCACCACTGGCCCCTCGCTCGATCATCGCCTCAATCTTCGACTGAGTTCGTGTGAACACTGTTAGATCGGCACCTTTTTCGAGGAGGTTGTCGACCATCCCTTGTCCCATGTTGCCGAGACCGACAAATCCGACTGACATCCGTGAAATTCTCCTCAATTACGATCTGTAGAAATTAGCCGCTGAATTATAGCCACCGATCTGAACGAATCAGAGAGTTGCCACTCGAATTGCAGACACAAAAAAACGCCGAGAAAAATTTCTCGGCGTTTTCGTTTCAAGAACTTTCGAGTTAGTCCAACTGTCGGAGGCGTGGATCCAATCGGTCACGTAACCAATCGCCGAAGAAGTTCAGTGCCATTACAACCAGGAAGATTGCAAAGCCTGGGAAGAACGAAATCCACCATGCTTCTTCAATGAACTGTCGACCATCGCTGACGCTCTTACCCCAAGCCGGAACTGGGTCAGGGATTCCTGCTCCAAGGAATGACAACGTTGATTCGGTCAGGATGAGCTGGCCGACACGCAACGAAGCGACAACAAGAATTGTGCTGAACGTGCCGGGAAGAACGTGTCGGATGATCAGTCGAATGTTTGATGCACCAGCTACTCGAGCAGCCATCACATAGTCCATTCCACGGATGGTCAGAACATCTGCTCGAACCTGACGAACGAATGGTGTCCACGCTACTAGCGCGATCAAGAAGACCACGACCCCTTCGGCCGCACCTCCTTGCGTTAGGAATTGCTGAGCAATAACCAGAGCGATCAGAATGAACGGCAATGCCAGCCATACGTCAACTAAACGCATTAATATTTCATCGGTCCACCCACCGAAATAACCGGCTACCAGACCGAGCAAGCTTCCGATGATGACTCCGCTAGTCAGAGCGTAAGCAGTCACTTTCAGAGAGATTCTTGCTCCCCATACAACACGTGAGAGAACGTCACGTCCAAGGTTGTCGGCTCCGAGGATGTACTTTGATCGCGGGAACGTCTTGTTCTTCGCCCGGTTGTATGCCGAAACTCCACTGGTCGTCTCAAGGTCGTAATCAGCAGGATCCGGTGTGAAGTTGTACTCCGGCATCGCTCGACCCCAGGTTGGTTCAAAGTTTCGGAATGCCAACGACTGGTCAGTTGGGTCAGCGGGTGCAACCAGAGGAGCAAATACTCCTGCAATCAACAGGATCGTCATGATGAACAGCGGGATAAGCGGCCAGCGACGAAGCAGATACCAGGTCTGCGATCCGATCGATCGTTTTACCAGCTGTCGTACTTCTGCATCTCGACCGGAGACCTGATCCGTTGATTCCTGAGCGGCGGTGTCTTGAGTTTCTGCCTGTTGTGTCATGAAAGTGAGTGTGTTCTTTTCTTTTCAGAGATTGCGGATTAGTCGTATCGAATACGAGGGTCGATGTACGCGTACAACAAGTCCGTAACGAACGTCATTGATACGAACAGGATCGTGAAGAAGAACACGATGCCCTGCAGCAGTGGGAAGTCGTTGTTGTTGACCGCCGTAATCGCCATGTTGCCCATTCCAGGCCACGCAAAGATGTTCTCAACCAGAACAGAACCTGTCAGGAAGAACGTCAGTGCTAGGGTCATGCCGGTCAGTGGTTGAATCAATGCGTTCTTGAACGCGTGCTTCCAGATGACCATGGTGTTGGAAACACCCTTTGCCCGAGCGAGACGCACGTACTCAGAGTCGAGAACCTGCAGCATCGCTGTACGAGTAATCCTCATGTAGAACGCAAAGCCACCAGAAGCCAACGTGACGGTTGGAAGAATCAAGTGTTTGATGTCCCAGAAACCGTCTCCTTTGAGTCCGGCTGGAAATATTTTCCATTGGACTGCAAACAGGAGAATCAAGACTAGTCCTAACCAGAACTGGGGCACCGCCTGTCCTAACAGCGCAAAGAATCTACCTATGTAATCAAATACGGAACCTCGTCTGACGGCTGATAGCACTCCAAGAGGAATGCCAACGACGAACGACAAGATGAACGCCGCTGCACCGAGGTGGATGGTCGATGGCAGTCGCTGGGTAACGACACGCGAAACCGGCTTACGGTCTAGGATCGTCTCTCCCATGTCGCCTGTCAGGGTTCGCCCAAGCCAGACGGAGTATTGAACAACCACTGGTTGGTCTAGAAGAAGCCGTTTTCGTAGCGCTGCTTCTCCTTCAGCGGAAAGTCCGTAACCGGAGTTTGCGTAGAGCAGGAGCGGGTCGCCCGCGGCACGTGAAATAAAGAACACTGCAAGAGTCGCCAAGACGATACTGACCAGTGCAAAGACAAACCTGCGAAGAATAAAGCGCCGCATAAAATTCCTAGCTCACAACTGTTAATTCGCTCCGTTTTACGGAGTCCGGAGAGGTTACCACATTACTTTTTGTTCTGAGAGTCGATACCAGTACTACGCTCAGATTATGAAATGCGGATTTGAATGACCCCTCCACTTAAATGCGAAAGGACCCGCCGACTCGGCGGGTCCTTTCTTTATTGCACGTCAACTGTCGTAGAGTTGAGTCAATCTAGAGTCGAACTACTTGAGTTCGAGGTTCCAGAGTGAGTTCAGGTTAGCAGCTGCTGCGAGGTCCATCTCGAACGAAGCGATCTTCTTGTTGTTGAAGTAGAAAGCGTCAGGGATGGCTACAACACCAGGCTGCAGGCTCTGGTCGTACACGTAGTCCAGGTACTCGTTTGCGGCTGCGGTAGCAGATGCAGTGTCAGGTGCCTCGGCCATTCGGGTGTAAAGGTCCAGAATGACTGGGGACTCGAATCCACAGCTGAATCCACCACGGGTGAGAGTCGTCTGAACAAGGCCCTTCGGGAAGTGCCATGGGTTCGTCTCTCGACCCTTGTCACAAGAAGTGATCCATGGGTGAGTGTTCGATCGACCAACGACAGTAGGTCGGAAGGTCTGGTAGGAGAACTTCAGCGAGAAGGTGGTGAGACCAATGTCGGACCAGAATCCGGCAACAGCGTCAGCAACTTCACCGGTGATGGATGCACCACCACCAAGTTCCGGTCCGGCGTATACGGAGATCTCAAATGCGTGCTCGCCGAGAGGTCCGTCTTTTGGAGCAGAACCGCGCTGCCAGTCAGCGTCCTGAGCCATGATGAGCTCAGCAGCACCGTCTGGGTCGTAAGGGTACTCGTGAGCGCCTGTCCAGTTAGCGTGGCTAGCGGAGAAGTACTCAACGTGTACTGGCTTACCAAGACCTGCAACGAGAGTCTCGTTTACAAGGTCACGGTCGATGGCAATAGCGAGAGCTCGTCGAACGGCCTTAGCCTGTTCGAGGTCATCTGCGCCGTGTGAGCCATCTGGCTTACCAATCCAAGGCAAGTCGTGAACGAAGGTTGACTTGGTTGGGAGAGGCTGACCCTTGTTGTCACCACCGGCGTATACATCTTCCCAGAGGTTACCGGAGAAGAAGACACCAAGCTGTACAGCAGCACCTGAGGTGCTCTGGGTGAATTCGTTAAGGTCGAACTTAGCGGCGTCTTTTGGCTCGAGGTGCGCCATGTCAACTTCACCGGTTCGCAGGAGTGCTGCTCGGGTAGTTGGCTCTGACACCTGAACGATTTGAATTCGCTCAGTCTTTGGCTCGAGTTCTGGGAGCCAGTGAGTGCCTTCTCGGTTGACGATTGTGTAAGACTCGTCTCGGAGCCATTCTTCAACCTGGAATGGGCCGGTACCAACGATGTGGTCGGCAACCCAGTCTGCACCCTTCTCATCGTATGCCTTCTTCGAAAGAACGGAGAAAGCCTGACCTGACTGGTTGACAAAGTCATCCTTCCAGGTCGAGTCGTAGGCTGCGAAGTCGAACGTCACAGTAGTGTCGTCAACTGCAACCCACTCACCCCAGAGACCGGCGAAGTCACCAGCCTGTCCATGAATGGACTCAGGGTTGGTTGCGCTGTTTGCGTCGTTCATTGACCACGCAACATCAGCTGCTGTTAGGTTTCCAGCATCGTAGCCGTCAACAACCTGGAATGGGATTCCAGACTGGATGGTAACGGTAGCGCTTGAGAGATCAGGTGCGATCTCAAAGTCACTAGCGATCCATGGGAGATGGCTGTCGTCTGGAGCTCGGCGGAACAGCGTCTCAGCGATACCGACGTTCTTGAGACCGTCAGGTGACTGAGCTGCGTTTCGACCGTTTTCACTACCCATAGTGGTTCCACCAACAGCAATAACTGCGGTGCCAGCAGGGGTAGAAGTGTCCGGAGCCATAATCAACTCGTCATCGCCGGAGTCGGCTGGAGTTGTAGGAGCCGGTGCAGACGTCGGAGCGGCTGCAGCAGTGGTAGCAGTAGGAGCTGGAGCGTCACCAGAGTCGGAGTCGTCATCGTCTCCGCCTCCACAGGCAACAGCGGCCAGCATTGCACCACCGACTAGAAGCCCCATTAGAAGCTTCCACTTTCCTTGTTTAATCAATCAGATTCCTCCTCAGACGTGCAATGACCCGACGTTTGGGCCTTTGTCAGGAGACCAAACGAATGTCGGATCCCCACGTCGTATTTACGAGTCAATCCACTGATTCGTTTCTCTGTTTACCTAGATCCCATGCGAGCACACACAGATTTACGCAAACAACGACACGCATCAGCAGGTGAAACGTAGCGGGTGAATTATAGGTAGGGTCTTTTTTGAGTGTCAACGCCCGAGAGCACCATTGGTCTCATGACTTTGATCTCTTACGTGACCTGATGGCGAACCCTTCCTTTAACGTGGTCGATCACATTGTCGACGACCATGTTCAAGGAAACGGTCAACGCTTCAGACGTGTTCGATGAGATGTGAGGCGTCAGGATCACATTTGGCAAATGAGCAAGTGGGGAATCCGTGGGTAAAGGTTCCTGATCAAACACGTCCAATGCAGCACCTGCAATAGTCTCGTTAGCTAATGCCTCAGCGAGCGCTATCGAATTGACCAACTGGCCACGAGCGGTGTTGAGGAAAAGTGCATTCGGTTTCATCAGGGCGAATTCCTTAGAACCGAACATGTATCTTGTGCGTGGTGTTAGGCGAGCATGCAGGGAAATTGCGTCGGACGTCCCCAGCAGCTGATCGAATGAAACCTCAGCAACGTTCGATTCCTGATCGTTCGTCGGGGTGTCTGTCAAGGAACTGGTTTGGACACGCATTCCAATTCCTTCGGCAAGTCGTGCCATCCTGACCCCAACGGCCCCTGTCCCAACGATACCGAGGGTTTTACCTGCCAACTGGGTAAGCTGCCCACCGGGCCACTCGCCTGCCCTGAGGCGTCGGTCTAACTGTGGAATTTTTCTGGCAAGAGATAGCAGCATTGCAAGAGCGTGTTCAGCCACAGCCACAGTCGCAGTGTTTGGAGTGTTTGAAACCGTAATCCCGAGACGTCTTGCAGCCTCAAGCGCTATGTGATCGACTGCAGTGCCCCAAATAGCCATGTGTCTAAGGTCGGGTGTTGCAGATTCCAACACAATGTTCGTCATTCGGGTTGTGGTGCGGGTCAAAACTACTGTGTGTGCACCTTCTATCCGGTCGACGAGTTCATCTGAATTAGCCGGGCGAGTGGTGAAAGTCCTGACATCAAATTCAGGCATCCTACGCAATCGGGCGAGCGCTGCCGAATCCGTGAACACTGGAGGGAAATCGTCGGGAATTACGACGCGTTTTTCTGACGGAGATGTTGCCAATTAGATCAATATTTCGTTGCTAGGATTCAATCAGGGTCAATGACACGAAGTGAGCATATAGGTTGTAGCTTTTCTGCGCTTGATGAAGGAAGTGACTTATTCCTAGATGCTACGATTACTGACTTACAATTTTGTATGAGAAGCAATCCTCCGGATTCGTAGCAGAGCAAACATTGAGCACTTTGCGGGTGATGTACTGGAAAGAAATTCCGGTTCAAGTTCAGGGCGAAGATCAAAGCGGGAAAGTCACGAGGCAACTTAGCCCGAGATTCCAAGAAGCGGTCGACACGGTTGCGATGTCTGACGGAAGCTACGGCACCGATGACTACCTCGACGGTTGGCAGCTCGGGAGTCCAAGTGAAACTGATCTTCCACTTCAGGACGCGATCGATGCGCTCGCTGAACAGCTCGAAAACCTACCAGAAGACCTCGCACATCGAATACTCAATGCCCAGAGAAAAGGAACACGTAATCCTTCACCGGGATCTACAGAAAGCTGGGAGAGTTAGCATCTCTACCCTGCCCACCACGGAGCACTTTATTGGCTGAAACAACCACCTCCACTCACCCGGGAATCCTCGACCGTCTGGCCGCTGGTGAGCTCTTAGTTTTCGATGGAGCAACCGGTACATATCTTCAAAATCACGGACTCGAGCCTGGTGGAAGTCCAGAGCTACTAAACGAGGAAAATCCTGACCTGATCAAACAGCTCGCTAAGCATTACTTCGACGCTGGCTCTGACATCGTCCTGACGAACACCTTTGGTGGTAATCGATGGATGCTAAAGAAATACGGTGCCGACGATCGCTTATTCGAGATCAATAAATCAGCAGCTGAACACGCCCGGGCAATGGCTCCTGAAGGTAAATATGTCGCAGGTTCTATTGGTCCAACGGGTGAGTTCATCGAGCCACTTGGAACAGCCACAGAAGACGAGATGTACGACACCTTTTCTGAGATGGCAAAGGCATTCGAGGCTGGTGGTGCAGACGCTGTGATGATCGAGACCCAACTCGCACTCGACGAAGCCTCCATTGCTGTGAGGGCCGCCAAAGAGAACACAAATCTCGTTGTGATGTCGACGATGGTCTTCGACAAGGGGCCACGCGGTTACTTCACCATGATGGGTGTCACTCCAGAGCAAGCCGTCGAAGGCTTGCAGGAAGCTGGTGCTGACATCGTTGGCACTAACTGTGGGAACGGTATCGAACGAATGGTCGAAATAGCCACACGGATGAGAGCTGTCACGGACGGATACCTTGTGGTGCAGTCGAACGCGGGCTTGCCCATTATCAAAAATGGCGAGACCTGTTACCTGGAAACTCCCGAATTCATGGCCAAGCACTACAAGAAATTAGCTGAATTGCCTATTAACATCCTCGGTGGCTGCTGCGGAACGACCGCCGACCACATTCGTGCCTTGGTCGCGGCGGTCAAATAGCAATCCTGCAATTCGGGTATTCGGAGATATAAATGCCAGGTATGAGCGAAAGTCCTAGAGTCGCTGAGATGGTGAACAAACTCGGGCACTGCATCGAGTTAGTAGCCATCGATCCTCACTTCAACGACGTTAGTGTCGGCCTTTTTATAAAAGACGGAATTCTGACTATTCACACCTACAGCCGGATCGAAGGTATCGAAGATCGAATTGAGCAGATTAGGGACAGATGTACTTTGCTCGGCGACGTCGAAGCTGTAGCAGGTACCAGCGACCAACTGCGTCTAATATCCGACTTGTTCCTCGAGCGAGCGCTGCGATTCATGTTCATCACGGCAGTCGAACGCGATCCAGAACGCGAGATTGATTCCGGACGAATTTCCGCACCCGACACCAAAACGAAACTTACTCTTTTCATAGATGGTGAACAGTCCGGCGACCAATACGTTTACACCGTGAGTGCTGAGGGTCCGGCTGATCGACCAGAGATGCGGGTACGCGCCACTGTTGGCGGATTTATTCGATATGCCGACTGCGAACGAGTCGATAAAAATAAATTCTCGTTCAAAGACGGACAGCGTTACGACAACTTTGTTCGGTTAGTACTTCCTATGGCACGAAACGTCAGTGCGGTTGAATCGCAAATGGAACAAAGTGATCTGGCCGGTCAAATGACGACGCAAACCCTTGGCTTTTCGCAAACATAATCGGTGAATTACTAATGACAACTGCTCCCCTAGCCATGAAACCAAAAGACCGTGTGCTTGCCGCTCTTGCGGGTGATCCTGTGGATCGACCTCCAGTTTGTACACCGACAAACGTTGCGACAGTCGAACTAATGGATCTCGTTGAGGCTCCATTCCCCGATGCAAACCGCGACGGGGAAATGAATGCCCGCCTCGCGGCGACTGCATATACAGAACTGGGTTTCGACACTATTGCACCGTATTTCTCGATTATCCAGGAGTCATCTGCTCTCGGCTGCGACATGCAGTGGGAGCAGAAGGACAACTGGCCGACCGTTCGGATGTCGAAACCTATCTGGAATTCTTCATCCGATGTGCACATTCCATCAGGTTTCCTAGAGCACCAGGACACAAAGGCCATAACCGACTCGATAAGTATTTTGAAACGCGAGTACGGTGACGAAGTAGCTATCGTCGGTAAGACGATGGGACCATGGACGCTTGCCTATCACGTATTTGGAGTTGAGCCGTTCTTGCTAGGGACCGTTGACGACCCCGACGAGACAATGAAAGCTCTCCATGCCCTAAAAGAAATCACGATTCTTTACGGCCAAGCTCAAATCGATGCAGGGGCTGACGTTTTGACAGTGCCTGACCACGCTACTGGTGACCTGGTTTCAGGTGAGTACTACAGACGTTTCCTGATGGACATGCACCAGGAAATTGAAGAGGAACTGTCGGTTCCGTTAATGCTCCACATTTGCGGAGCAACGGTAGATCGAATGCCTTACATCGCCCAAACGGGAATGGCGGCATTCCACTTCGATTCGAAAAACGATCCTCAAGAAGCGATGGATGCTGTAGATGGCAAAATTCGTCTCGTAGGAAACATCAACAATCCGACGACTCTATATGCGAGAGGACCAGAGGAAGTTCGAGCAGAGGTTTACCGAGCGCTCGATGCAGGTGTTCAGCTGATTGCACCTGAATGTGCAATTCCACTGAAAACTAAGTTGGAGAACTTGCTCGAAATCCCAATCGCCATCGGAGATTGGGTCGCTGAGAGAGGTTCCTAGACCCAATTTACGTTTGCACACTTCTTTTTCGTCCATTCCAGTGACAGAATTATTGATTGGTGCGCATCCTGACGGTACGAATGAAATCGATCGTTTTTCACTGATTTAGATCAATTCTGAGATAGATAATTTATGCCGATAACCCATGAAGGCTTAGCTAAAGAGTTCGAGTACGTAACCAGCCCTGGCGAGCAGAAACACATTAGGGAAGCGATCGATCCAACTGATCCGATCATGCAGGAACTCGCTTACGAATTGATCGTGGGCAACAATACTGATGTCGATCGTCTGACCAAAGAAGCCTTGGATTCTGGTTACACAGCGAACCAGGTTCTCGACGATGGGTTGCTAAACGGAATGGCGATCGTGGGTGTTAAATTCCGCGACAACATTATTTTTGTTCCTGAGGTTCTTGTTGCCGCTAGGGCTATGAAAGCCGGAATGGCGCACATTGAACCGATCCTGTCAGCATCTGGAGCGGAACCTGCAGGGACCGTGATTATGGGTACCGTCAAAGGCGACTTGCACGACATCGGCAAAAACCTGTGCATCATGATGCTGCGCGGTGCTGGATTCGTGGTTCACGATCTTGGTGTCGACACTTCTCCTGAGGATTTCGTCGATGCAGTTGAAGAGCACGAGGCGCATGTAGTGGGCATGTCAGCGCTGTTGACAACCACAATGCCAAACATGGGGCGCACGATTGCTACATTTGAGGATATGGGACTTCGTGACGAAGTTCGTATCATGGTCGGTGGTGCCCCTGTGACCCAGGACTTTGCTGACGAGATGGGCGCTGACGCATATGGTGATAACGCCGTTGACGCGGTGGATAAAGCAAAAGAACTCATCGAGTTACTCGCCGAGTTGAAATCGAGCTAACACCGCCAATCCTGAAGGGGCTGGAATGTCGGATAGCGGACGACCGAATATCGATCCCGATCAGGCGAAGTCCAGCCTTGATCGACTTTTCGAAATTTATAAGGACATCGCAGCAACCGCAGACGAGGTCATGGAGTCACGTTGCCCTTACAAAGACGCCAAGAGCCTTTGTAACGCCAAGTTTTCGTGCCGGAACCAGTTTTTCCCGAACGATCCAACTTCTCTGCCCGTTTGCTCTGGTAGCGACTCAATCGACTACCGGGAAGCATGGGAGGAGTGATCTGGGAATCAGGACAATAGTTGTCCTGAAACCTCGTTCAATCTGACAAAGGATCTCGTTGAGCCCCGTATTTCTCGAAACTCAAGAGCTCGAATCTCAACTTGGAAAATCTCTTTTCGACTACGCTGATTCGTTGTCGATCCGAGTTCCAACCTCATGCAGCCGTAACGGTGAGTGTCATGAATGCATCGTCGAAGTTAAGAGCGGTGCGGACGCACTAAATCCACCAACTGATGAAGAGAAGTTTCTTCGGGGTAGCTACCGGCTTGCATGCCAGGCAAACGTAACTGATGCACAGGCAGACATCGAATTCGCCGTGTTGCGTCGCCAACCTCGAATCCTCACCGCTGGTACAAAACGTGAGATTTCTCTGAAAACGGCATATGCGCGTCAAGAGGAGCAGGTAGTCCGCATAAATGATGACGGTACCACAACACCGATCACGAAGTATTCGGGCGCGATTTTCGGGATTGCTGCAGACATTGGGACCACCACTGTTGTTTTGAATCTCGTCGATCTCGAATCAGGTGAGATTAGATATACAGCCTCGTTCGAAAACCCTCAGCGGTTCGGCGGCAGTGATGTCATGAACCGTATTTCATACGACGGTGGAGATGATTCCGGTGAGTTGCAGGCGGTCCTGATCTCAGCGATCAACTTTGAAATAGGTGAAATGGTCCGGTCGCTCAAGATTCGACGGCGACAGATATTTGATTTCGTAGCGGTCGGAAACACGACCATGCGAGAAATATTCTTCGGAATCGATGTCCAGTCGATCGGGACGAAACCGTACAAATCTAAAGTCGAAGATGAATTCCGAGCAGGCGCCGTTGAAACTACCGCGCTATCCGCATCCGCTGCTGAACTCGGATTGCGAATCAATCCAGATGCCACAGTGTATGGTGGACCTATCATTGCCTCTCACCTGGGAGCGGATATTGCAGCCGACCTGGTTGCACTGGGAATGGAAGGCGAACACGACCCTGTTCTGATTATCGATGTAGGAACAAACACAGAAGTTGTCGTCAGTGATGGAACCAGAATGCTCGCTGCGTCGTGTCCGGCTGGTCCGGCTTTTGAGGGCGGTGAAGTCACATACGGAATGCCCGGATACGACGGTGCGGTCGAAAAGATCCAAATCAGTGAAGCCGGCGAAGTGCAAGCACAAGTAATTGGGGAGTCAGACCCGATAGGGATTTGTGGGTCTGGTCTAGTTGACCTGCTTGCTGAACTAAGACGGACCGGTCAGATGTCTGAACTCGGCAAATTCAACGATGACACCGATGATTTTGTTTTCTCGGCGACCAATCATCTTTCGTTGTCCAGAGCCGACATATCAGCATTAGCTCAAGCGAAAGCTGCCAACTATTGTGGCCAGGCTATCGTCCTCCGAGAGATGGGAATTCCCGTCCAGAACTACAGCAGGTTGTATTTGGCTGGTGGTTTCGCGAACTACATAGATTCATCGAACGCGCGAGACATCGGTTTCATTGCGAACTTCCCTCTCGAAAAGATTGAAAAGGTAGGTAACGCCTCACTGGAAGGTGCTGTTATCCTCCTGCTTTCGACTGACAAGCGTCGCGAAATAGAAAAGTTGACCTCGGACATCGATCATGTTGAGCTTGAAACAGCTCCTGATTTCTTCGATTTTTTCGTTGAAGGTTGCATGTTCAAGCCGATGGATCTCAATTAGCGCTTTCAAGCCGAACTCGGCTAGAACTTCAGTGATTATGGACGTGACCGGTTACACGCTCGTGGGTATCATTCTGCTCCATGTCTACAAAAGTACTAATCACCGACTACGTTTGGCCTTCAACTGATCCTGAGCGCGCAGTACTTGAATCTGCGGGGATCGAGTTGGTAATAGCGCCAGACACTTCTGAAAACACTCTTGCCGAACTAGCCAAAGATGTTGACGCAATTATGTTTTGCTTCGCCCAGGTCACCTCAAAGGTTCTGGAAGCAGCGACTCAATGCAAGATTGCTGCCCGGTATGGCATCGGTGTCGACAACGTTGATATCCCAAAGGCCACAGAGCTGGGCATCGTTGTAACCAACGTACCTGATTACTGCATGGACGAGGTTACCGACCACGCATTCGGGATGATCCTGGCATTAAATCGGCGTCTCGTTCCTCATACCCGGGACGTAGTCCGAGGTTGTTGGAATGACGTTGCCTTGAACCAGCCCATGCACCGCACCCGTGGAGCAACTATGGGTATTGTCGGCTACGGAAGAATCGGTCGATCTCTAGCTGCCAAAGCGATTGGATTTGGGATGAATATCCTCACATACGATCCAATGATTGAGCCTGGTTCCAGCATCGAAGGGGCGACAGCCACGACGCTTGACGAGTTGCTTGAAGAATCTGATTTCGTTTCATTGCACGTACCGTTGCTGCCATCGACCGAAAACATGATTTCCGCACCTGAGCTTGCCAGAATGAAGAAGGGATCCATCATCGTTAACTGTGCACGCGGTGGCTTGATTGACGAGAATGCACTGGCTAGTGCTTTGGAATCTGGTCACATTGCCGGTGCTGGGTTGGACGTGGTTGAGCCTACTCCGCCAAATCCTTCAAGCCCGTTACTCGCGCAAGAAAACGTAATCATCACTCCGCATACTGCGTTTTTCTCGCAGGCATCAACTGTTGAGTTGGAGGAACGTACAGCTGGAGAAGTCGTGAGAGTGCTCGCAGGTGACAAACCGGAAAACTGGATTAACCCGGAAGTATCGGGCAATGCCAGATCAGGAATCTAGCTAGCGATCGACGCTTTCAGTGAACTTGCTGCTTCGTCGATGGAAGATTGCTCGCCAATTTGCGAAGAGAATGCCGCCTGAGAAACGACGTCGGCGAGCTTCTGGAAAGACTCAAGGCTTGATCCGAAAGTAATTTGTGCGACATTCGCGTACTCTCGATACGACTCGTTAAACATTCGTTTTCTGAAACCGTTCTTCGCAAGGTATTTCTGTACCTTTTCGAAGGTCTTGATCGCACTCAACCGGTCTTCACCGACCACGTTGTCGTAATCAAACTCAGCAGCTGAACTGGCAAATGTTCGCGGGCGCAGGTACAAGAACCACACCAGCATCGAACCTAATCTGACCAGTGAGAGTACGCCAAGACGGCAACTGACACCGTTATTCATTGCGAACTCGAAGCTTTTTAGCATGAACCCTGGAGTCTTTCCGGCTGCTGCCGCAAGGCTGTCTCCAAACCGCCGGTCGAGCAACGAACTTAATCCGCTTGGTGGTGCTTGCTCAATATTCGAAGGAGTTGGTAAATCAGGTCGTGTCGAGGCGTCGAACGGGATCCAACCGGCATGATTGAAATAGATCTCTGACCAGGCATGTGCTTCTTGCGGGCTTACTTTGCTCGCACCGGAGTAAGAGTTGTATTCACCAGGCAGATACCCTGTAGCGATTCTCGATTGGAGGCCTGCTTGCCTCGCCATCATTGTCAATGCGGTAGCGAAATCAATCGCACTCCCCGGCCAGAGCGATTAAAGAGTGCGCCTTTCTCACCGCCAGGGCAGTACTTCTAATATTGAACTGACCCGAACTCCTGTCGCCCAGTGCACACACCAGAACCTGAATGGACAACCATCCACCTTGCTTATGGGCAAAACACAACACATTTACGAAGGTCAGTTTAGGGTTAACCCCCAAATCGAGTTTGGAAATTGGTGTGAAAACAGTTTGAAGAGGCTCACCCGTTGCTAGAATCCGTGCCGCTCGCACCACTACCAGCACTTGAATAGGGGCATTATGGCTTTCAAGTTGGGTTACTCAACTTACGCACTTCAGATGGTTGACCCTTTCGAAGCAGTCGACTTGATCTCAGACACCGGTTACGAAGCGATTGAAATTTGCATGGGGGAGGCATGGCCAACAAGTCCTCTCAAGTTCTCAACCTCTCAACAACGTGAACTAGCTTCAAAGATCAAAGATTCTGGCTTTGACTCACCGATTTTCTTTGGTGGAATCGATGTTTGCGCTCCACATGCCGAGCGTATGCAAATGTTCGATCTAACCAAACAGAAATTTCAAATGGCGAACGAAATCCATTTCGATGATTCACCGGTACTGATCACCACCACCGCAGGTCACTCCGCTCCTCCGTGGGATTCTGGCAAAGAACAAATACGTGATGCGTTTGTGAGTCTCGCCGATATGGCCGCTGAGAACAACGCAATCATCGCCATCGAACCACATGCAGGCACCGATTTCGAGACGCCCGAAAAAGCTGCGTGGATGATGGCGCAAACTCGGCATCCGAATCTAAAGCTCGATCTCGATATCTCTCACTTCTTTGTGGAAGGCAGCGAAGTGAGGCACAGTGTGAACCTAACGGCACCAGATGCTGTGATGGTCCACATCAAGGATGGTGAGAAAGTCGATAGGAAAGTTCAGTACTGTCTTCCTGGCGACGGAAACATCGATATCGTCGAGTTTCTTTCATCTCTCCGCGACAACGCGGTTGAAACTCTGCCGGTATTCGCTGAAGTGAGCGTCCAACAGTCACTGGCCGAAGGCTACTCACCCGAAGAAACTGCGAAGTTCTGCTTCACTGCGCTCGACTCCGCCCGCAAATCTCTTGGATAACACTGCACAAATATGGCAAAAATCAAAATCAACACAATTCATCACGCGTCGATGCCAATTCGAGACAGGCAGAGAGCGCTCGGTTTCTGGCGTGATCTTCTTGGCATGAAGATCATTCCCGCCCAAGAAGGCGGCGATGGTCTCATTTGGATCCAGGCTGAGGATGGCACGATGGTTCACTTGATCCAACGCCCTGAAGACGACACACCGAACATCCATACCGCATTTGAAGTAGACGATTTCGATGAAGCATTACAGGCAATGAAAGAAGCCGGATACGAGATCATCAAAGGCCCAATCGAGCGTGCGGACGGCCAAAGGGCGTTTTACGTATACGATCCAGAAGGCAACAGACTCGAGTTCGCCACAAAATCTGGACTCAAGCCTTCAAGCCGTATCGTCGATGAGAACGGCTTCACGCGTGAAGCAGATTCTTAGTTCCATGCACTGATTCTCTTCAAATTCACGGAATCATCATGCGCTGAAATATTCCTTCATGCGGTCAATAGAAGGGAAACCTAGACTCGATTAACTCGCTACACGCGAGAAATGGATCCAGAAGAGCGTGCGGGGCAATATGGTCCGATTGAGGAGAGGAGTGAAGATGATACGAGTAAAGCCATTTATCGGGCTGATCCTCGCTCTAGTTGCCCTGGGTTTCGTGACTGGTGCAAGTTGGGAGACCGCAAATGCAACCAGTTCCACTGAACTTGTGGCTAACGGAGACTTTGAATCCGGAGACCTTTCTGGGTGGACTGTAACAACCAGTCTCCCGGCCAGTCAGTCGTTGAATTGGGTTGTCAATGACGGCACGGTAAATCCACTGTTCGGCCCTCATGGTCCAATTGGTCCAATCTCGGGTTCTTTCGATGCATTGGCACTCGGAAATTCGCCCAGTTGGGAAACATTGAGCCAGTCGGTGAGTATTCCAGCAGACATTGCCAGCGCCACGATCAGTTGGGATGACATAGTCCGCAACGCCTGTTCTGTTTTCATGGAACCGCGTCAGGAATTCAGAGTCCTGATTACCGAATTCCCGTGCAATCGACGTAACCGCCCTAGCGCAGTCCATTGAGGGGCAAACCGTAGTCCTCAGCATTGAAGTTGAACAACGGTGCTATAACTTCAACGTCAACGTCGACAACGTTAGTTTCCTGGTCGACACAGTTTCAACCAAGGCGGAAATCCTGATCGACTCAGGAGTGCCAGGCAAAGGTCTGTCCAACGCGCCAGGTCTAGATAAGGAGTTCAACGAAAACAGTAAGGCAGCGGACACGGCAGGAAAGAAAAAATAACAACTGATACCTAGATTACGATTGTGCCCCGGCATAGCTTGGGGCACTTACGCGTCTGGAAAGCGAAAATTTTGAACGTCGAATCATTGATGAAAGAATGAACGAGTCGTACGCTTAACCAGCGACGAACATCATTCTCGCCAACGTAGCTCAGTGGTAGAGCAGCTGTTTCGTAAACAGCAGGTCGGCAGTTCAATCCTGCCCGTTGGCTCCAACTGATCACAAACTCAAGCCCCTTGGACATATAGTCCAAGGTCTTTTTGTGTATGGGGATCATATGGGGATAAACCGATTATTCACAATGCGGTTTAATGCGCTCAGACCTGCAGTCAGGGGAAAGGTTTCATACCCCCAACGCTAATCACAGTGTGCACAGGTGCACTGACCTGCCCCCCAAAAAAGTAGACCAGGGTGAATGTTAGAAACTCTGGTATTTA
>JAYQWG010000011.1:0-54293 GCA_038150225.1 Chloroflexota bacterium | reverse complement strand
AGGTAATCGGCAAACGCAAAATCGCGCGGGTCGTCGCGCTTGCAAACACAGCAAATGTGGTTGTCGCGGTCGAGGATTCATCGAATGTTTCTGATCTCTCAGAAGTGGCATCAGCGGCTGGGGCTGAACTCGGTGTGATCATCGAAATTAATGTTGGAATGAACCGTTGTGGTGTTGATCCGGAAGCCGCCGTTGCGCTAGCAAAGCAGGTCAATGATGCGCCTGGACTTCGATTCGACGGATTGATGGGTTACGAAGGTCACACGGTCGCAGAACGTGACTACGAAACCCGAAAGATCAACGCTGAGAACGCCATGGCAATTTTGAACTCAGCTGCATCGAACATTCGAGATGCTGGCGTTGGCGTTAAGATCGTTTCGGCGGCGGGAACCGGCACTTACAACATTTCAGGTAACGTCGATGGGGTGACCGAACTGCAGTGTGGTTCTTACATCTTTATGGATGGTGACTATCTCCAAGTGTTAAACGACTTCGAGCCAGCTCTCACAGTGCTCTCAACGGTGATATCACGACAACAAGATGATGTTGCAATTACCGATATGGGATTGAAGGCGATATCGATTGATCGAGGTCTTGCAGAAATTGTTTCTCCTGCCGGAGCATCGATCATCAAGCACTCGGAAGAGCACACCCAGGTGAGTTTGCCAGACGCGTCGACCCAGTCGCTGAAAGTCGGTGACAAGGTTCAGGCACGTCCGACCCACGGTGACACAACAATCAACCTCCACGAGTACTACTTCGGAATTCGGAACGGCAAGCTAGAGCAGGCTATCCCGATTCCAGGTCGAGGCAAGTTCCGCTAGGTCGGATACTTTTATTGACCGGTTGAAGCGGCGGTCACGTGGTCGATCGCCGTTATTCCTAGTTTTAGTACATCCTCAGGTGGGACACGGTCTTCGCCGTTTGGCGTTCTGAACGAAACCCCCGAGTCGAGTTGATCCCGCGAAACCCAGATCCATTGATCGGGCGGAGACGGTCGCGCGCCGTTTGCTGAACTAACGCGAGTGAAATAGATGTGGTCGATGTGCTGATGCTCGCCGTGTTCTGCATCGACAACGTTTTCGATCATGATGCTGTGTGGTGCATCGACCTGTTCGAGGTTTGAGATGTCCAGGCGCTCGTATGTCGGCACTATTTCAGCTTCGAATCCCGTTTCTTCCATGATTTCTCGAAGCGTGGTTTGTACTGGGTCCTCGTTCGGATCAACATGACCGCCGGGTGGAAGCCATTCCTGGACCTTCTTGTGCCAGTGGAGAAGGGTCGCATCGCCGTGTACGACGAACCCGGTTGCGGTGAAGTGTCGGATTTTTGACATAGGAGAAGGGTAACCCGTTTGTGACCGGGCGGACATGCGTTATAACGCGATCGTGACGGAGTCACTCAGCTCTGGCGTCGCACTATCCCCCGGCCTAACTCTCCCCGTATCCGCGGGGAGAGAACAGGTGGCGCAGTCAACTATCCCTACTAGTCCGAAAAGGGAACAGCGCGGACTGAAATATCTCAAGACGCGAGTAGGCCCACCGGGGCAACACGGACATTTGCGTCTCATGCTGACCGGGTGGGCCTACTCCGGAGGTGCCCTGCTGTAGGGCGCCCTACGTTAGTGCTGGGCACCTCGCTTGGTACTAGACATTAAACAGACCACCTCCTTTCATTCAAATACTGTGAGTAGTCGAGTTTTCCTACTCACGACCGCTCCTATGGAGTCAAGGCCGATTTGTGGATTATACGGAAGTGCGAAAGAAAAGGTTTGAAGGCATCCACTTAGTGGAGTGGTGAGTTTTGGTTACAGAGTGTTGCCCAGAAATCACAGAGTGATTCGTCCAAGAACCTCAGGATTCACGACAACTTCGGTTCGTTCTCCACGCAAGACTCGCGCAGCTTCCTCACCGGCTCGACGCCTGATGATTTCCCAGCCGATTTCACTTGAGCCAGCGACGTGTGGAGTGCAAACAACGTTATCCATGCTGAGCAACGGATTGTCGGGTGAAAGCGGTTCCTGTTCGAACACGTCTATGCCAGCACCCGCGATTTCGTCCTGTCGCAGCGCGTTGATCAGAGCTTGTTCATCCACCACCGGTCCGCGAGATGTGTTCACAAGGTAAGCGGTCGACTTCATCGACGAGAGCGCCGAAGCATCAATGAAGTGGTGAGTGCCATCCAGGTGCGGAACGTGAAGTGATACGTAATCGGACTGCTCCAGGAGTTCCTGCTTCGATACGAATTGGACTCCATATTCGACTGCCAGGTGGTCACCAACGTAGGGATCGTGGACCAGCACGCTCATACCCATGGCTTTGCACTTTCTAGCCATTGCCCGACCAATCCAGCCGAAGCCGATGATTCCGACGGTTTCGCCAAATATCCGGTTGAGAATAGAGCGTGAGTAGACCTCTGCCCATCGACCCAAAGTGGTTACGAGGTCGAGTCGTTTGATCTCTCGGGCGCAGGCGAACAGAAGTGAGAGGGCGTGGTTGGAAACTTCTTCGGAAGTTGATCCAGCAATGTTGGTTACGATAATTCCAGCTTTGGTGCAAGCATCAACATCCACGGTGTCGTAGCCATGACCGTAGCGAATGATCAGTTTGCAGTTGTTCAACTGCTCGATCATTGACCTGGTAACTGGCGAATGATCGTTCAGTAGGACAGTTGCGTCCTTTGCTGCTTCGATGATTTCGCCCTCGGATGAAACGGCAACCGAGACGATGTCGCAGTCGATCTCAGCAAGTGCCTTCCGCTCAAGCTCCAACGGAGACTCGGTCTAATCGATGTGGACTACGAGTGGTTTATCGCCTGGCAACAGTCACCTCCAGATTTCCCTCCGACCGATACCGGTCGAAAGGGAACGGCATTATTTTGCTGAAGCGAGTTTACCCTTCCCACCCCGGCCTAACCGCAGGAGCAGAGAGTACCGCCGATGGACCGTTTTGTTTAGAACCAGTTGGCTTTGTCTACCTCGTTGCGAAGTGGCTCTCCAGCCGCAAAACTCCTGAAGTTTTCGAGGACGATCTCGTAGCGACGTTCGGTGAGATTCGCACCACCAACAGCTGCGGTGTGAGGTGTCAAAATCGTGTTTGGTGCATCCCAGAGCGGATGGTCGGATGGAAGAGGCTCGATTTCGTAAACGTCGAGTCCCGCGCCAGCGATTTGTCCGGATCTCAGGGCTTCGTTCAAGTCGTCCAGCTTAGTGGTCATCCCTCGACCAATGTTTATGAAGATAGCCGAGTCTTTCATGATGGCGAACTTCGACGAGTCGAACAAACCTTCAGTTGAAGGGGTGTGCGGAATGGTCAGCACTACGAAATCTGCGTTAGGGAGTTGAGCGTCGAGTTCATCCGGCGTGAACATGTCGTCGACCCACTCTGGCTTGTCTTCGCGACGAGCATCGATTCCGAGCACCCGCATCCCCAGGGCTTTACAAAGTCGGGCAGTCTCAGCTCCGATACCACCCAGTCCAACGATCAGTACTGTCGATTCAGGTAGGAAGATGTCGTGGTGTGGCGATTCAAGTACTTTGTACTTCCGCTCATTCTGCTGGTCGCGGTAAATATTGAAGTGCTTGGTGAAGCTCAACATGTACGCCAGGATTTGTACCGAAATATGGTCGTTGTAGATGCCACGGAAGTTCGTGACTGCAGTCGGGTGATCGATCAGTTCTTTGAAGTAGTACCCGGCGTGTGGTGCGGCAGCTGGTGCCTGGAGCCATCGCAAGTTTGGCGCCGCTGCGATTAACTCGGGTGTCATGGTTCCAAACGCTGCATCGGCATCAGCGAGTTCGCGCTTCGCATCTTCTTTAGTTTCGGGGGTTGCAATCTCCCAGCCAGTAGCCGAGTCGAGCAATCGAGGGATCCACTCTTCGAACAGCGAGGTTTGTGGTGGGAGAAATACGAACTTGTTTGGCATGCCTGACCGTTTTTCGAATGCTAATAACACCTGATCAGAATGATCGGCTGGCGGATTTTAGCACCCAAATATGTATGCCTACGGCTCCATGTTTACGTGTTTGAGGCTTGTTACGTGCGTGTATGCTGTGGGTACCTATAGAACCAGCGTTCAGACAAGGAAAAACGCCAAAGGATACTGATGCGAATCGGCGATTTTGAAATAGACGATCACATTGAGGAACTCGACAATCCTCATTGCATTGCGATCCTCAAACCGTGGATCAATGTTGGTAACGTTGGCCGCATCGTACTGAAGCGACTCGGCATGATGTACGCATCAGAACGCATCGGTCAGCTGGATCGTCCTGGCAAGTTTTACGACTTTACTCGATACCGTCCGCAGATCAAGCTTGTTGATGGCAACCGTTCGATTCGTACGCCTAATACCCGGATTAGCGTGGCGCGCCGCCACGAGAGCAACGACCTCGTTTTGCTGTCGATGCTTGAACCACACGCCTTTGCCGAGGATTACAACGACTCTGTAGTCGAACTGCTGAAACATCTCGGGGTGAAGCGGTACATCCAAATTGGTGGAATGTATGATTCAGTTCCGCATTCACGATCACTACCTGTGACTGGTTCTGCCCGAGGATGGACCCCGCCGGCAGACTTCGGTGGAGTGAAGCTTGGGACGTCGAACTATCAGGGTCCGACATCGATGATTTCCAACATTTCGGAACGTCTGTACAACGACTTAAATGTCGAAACCCTGTCATTGATGGTTCATTTGCCGTTGTATTTGAAGCTCGACGACGACTACGCAGGTACCGCCAGAATTCTGAAAATTCTTGCTCAACTCTATGGATTCAGCACCCGGTTGCCGGAAGTGGAACTTGGGGAGAAACAGTACGAGCAGGTCAGCCCTGCGATGACCGATAATCCCGAGCTCCAAGATATGGTTCAGCGGTTTGAACGCGAGGCCGATGAAGAGGCAGAGGAGGATCTGGATTTCTCGACGGGCGACAGTATCTCTCTGTCGCCGGAAATCGAACAGTTCCTAAGCGATGTCGCCGGGTCTGAAGACGAACCTGATACCCGGGATCAATCCTAATTCTCCACGCCAGAAAGTAATCCTTAGAAGGCTTCGTCACATATCAAGTGATGCTCATGCCTTCGTCAAACTCCCTGAAACTGATTCTCTTGTTGGCGGTACTTTCAATGTTTGCCGTCCTCATTGATTATGTTGAATCGTCTCGTGATTCCACACCCGCTCCTGAGACTCTCAGTTCGAGCACCGCACCCGCAAGCGAGGACGAGCTAAAGTCGACTGAGAGTTCGACCCAACCTGCGCCCGTGGTTGGGTCGACACCGGTCTCGTATTAGACAGCGGTGAATTGTTTGAACGCGTACCAGCCCGCGAAATGTTCTGGTTCGCGTGGTCGGCATTCTTCCCTAACACCAGGGTTTATTCGAACAATTGAGTTTCAGGAAATAAAAAGAGGTGGACCAAGCCACCTCTTTTTCGAAAACGGATTGAGGCCGAACTATTTGTTCGTGACTTCCACACCTGAAAGCTTCTCGACGTAGCTCAGGATGCCTGAGTGGTCGTTGCCGCCTTCGCCCCAACCAACAAGTGCTTTCATAACCTGCTGCAGGTTGGCAGTTACCTGGAGCGGAAGATCGAGTTCGTTGGAGGTCTTCACCGCGTTGTTGATGTCCTTGTAGTGAAGCTCAATTCGGAAACCAGGCTTGAAGTTTCGCTCGAACATCATTGGTGCCTTGGCGTTCATGACGTTTGAACCAGCAAGTCCGCCCTTGATTGCATCGAATACTGTTTCCGGATTCACGCCAGCTTTGGTTGCCAGTACTAGTGCCTCGGCAAGAGCGTGAATGTTGGCACCAACAACAATTTGGTTAGCGAGCTTGGTTACGTTACCTGCTCCGCTGTCTCCGCAAAGAACTGCGGATTTACCCATGACGTCGAACAATGGCTTGGCTCGCTCGAAATCACTGGCGCTACCGCCAACCATGATTGCGAGATCACCGGAGATTGCGAACGGCTCTCCCCCTGAAACTGGAGCGTCGATGAAGTTAACGCCTTTTTCTGCGCAGGCTGCGTGGATACGCTGTGATACGCCAGGTTCGATCGATGACATGTCGACGATCAAATCGCCTGACGAAGCGCCTTCGAGCAATCCGTTTTCGCCGAGAACGACTGCCTCGGAGTCAGGACTGTCTGGAACCATCAGGACTGTGATGTCGGACTTCGAAGCGACATCAGCTGATGAGGTTCCTGCTGTTGCGCCTTCAGCAACCAGTTCCTCGACGGCGGCGGAAGATCGGTTGTAGACCGTTACTTCGAATCCAGCGTTGACCAGGTTCTTGGCCATGGGCTTGCCCATGATTCCAAGACCGACGAATCCAATTCGTTCTGCCATTTGATTTCCTCTTGGTTCTAAATACAGGCGATCTTCGCCGGTAGGTTGCTAATGGATTTCACGGCGCGCAAGTATAAATCGGGAAAGGAGTTTCCGGTTTGTAGCTATGCGACCGTTAGGAATTTCCGAGAGTGAAGACTACTCGTCTTCTTTCCAGAATCGCTCTTCAACGAATGAGAACTCGGTTGGCTCCATTCGAGCACCAACGTCCTCAATCATTTGTGGGTGACCACAGGCGTAAACGCAGGTCTCTTTCGGGTCAAGACCGTGCTCTTTCAGGTAGTCCTCGACCAACAGGTTGATTCGACCTTCGGCACCATTCCACTCAGCGTTTCGTTCCTCGGTAGGTCGTGAAACAGACGGGTAGAAGTGGATGAAGTCATGCTCGTTTGCGAGTTGGGTGAGTTCTTCGTCGTAACCGAACTCATCGAGGTAGCTGGCGCCCTCTAGGACGTGGAACGAATATTCGTCTCGAGAAACACCATCAACCGGTGCTGGCCATTCCGGGTCGTTGAGGAATTTGCGGAGCATTGAGATGTAAGGGACAACGCCAGTTACCGTGCCGACGAAGATGTGGTTCTTGAACTCTGGCTGGAGGACGAAGATTCCCTTGGCGCGTGGGCGGAGAGTGAACTCAGCACCAATTGGCTGGTGCTCGAGAAGTGGAGTGAGGTGTCCGCCGTGCTCGACCGGGACGATTTCGATGAACAGTTCAATGAACTTTTCGTCCGGTGAGGATGCGATTGAGTAAGGTCGCTCGATGCCTTCGACACCAATGGTGCAGTACTGTCCAGGTTTGAATGCGTAATCCTGAGCAGGCTTTATCCAAAACTTAACCAGATCTTCTGTGAGTTCTTCTCGTCGTACAAGCTCACAGGTGGTAAAGCGTCCCTTTAGCTGAGGACTAGCCGCTTCTGCCATTTGTTACTCCGTCACTTTTTTCGGGCAAATATTTTGCGTTAACACGACAAGGATAACGCAGGACTGTCGACACGTTCAGGTGAAATCGACCCTTTTAACGGAAAGCCGGCGCGGCATTTCTGAAGTTGGATTCTTACGAAATCCTGATGAAGGATGTATCCAATTCCATAGTGCTTCAGTGATAGACTTTGGTCGCATTTTCAACAAGGTGCGAATCACGAACTTTCCTAGACCCGTTATTCGAATTCAACCGACGGTTCTCGAACTACTTGGAGCTCTCACTTAATGGCAACGAGAACGCCTGGCGTCGCATACAGCATCACTGTTCGAGCGGAGTATCCGAACGACCCTGGAATGCTCGGAAAAATTACATCCGCGATTGGAGATGCCGGTGGAAGCGCAACCGGTGTTGATGTTGTTCAAACGTCACGGGGCAAGATGGTTCGGGACTTCACGGTCAACACCGCTGGCCAGGACCATGCGGCAGAGGTTGTGGAAGCGATCAAGGCGGTCGAAAACGTCAGCGTCAGAAGCGTTTCAGACCAGACATTCCTTCTCCACATAGGTGGAAAGATCGAAATGCACTCACGAGTTCCTGTGACAACTCGTGACGATATGTCGAAGGCTTACACACCTGGTGTTGGTCGTGTTTGCATGGCAATCCATGACGACCCCAATGCTGTTTGGGCTCTGACCGGTAAAGGTCACACCGTTGCCGTCGTTTCCGACGGCTCGGCAGTGCTTGGTCTGGGAGACATTGGTGCCGCTGCCTCACTTCCTGTGATGGAAGGAAAGGCGCTTCTTTTCAAAGAGTTCGGCGGAGTTGATGCATACCCGGTGGTGCTCGACACCAACGATGTGGATGAGATCGTCAACATCGTGAAGGCAATAGCTCCTGGATTCGGTGGAATCAACCTGGAAGATATTTCTGCTCCACGATGCTTCGAAATCGAGGATCGACTGCGGGAAGAACTCGATATCCCGATATTCCACGACGACCAGCATGGAACCGCGGTTGTTGTGCTCGCTGGTCTGATCAATGCACTCAAGATCGTCGACAAGAAACCTGCTGACATGAGAGTCGTTGTTGCAGGCGTGGGTGCGAGCGGAACGGCCTGCACCAAAATTCTGCAAAGCTATGGTGTGAACAACATCGTCGGTTTCGACCGCCAAGGTGCGCTTGATCGAGACCGGGATTACGGTGACAACCACATGAAACAGTGGTTTGCCAACACCACCAACCCGGATAACTTTTCAGGAACACTGGCAGAAGGCATGGTTGGTGCCGACATGCTGCTAGGTCTTGCTGGTCCGAACCTAGTCACTCGAGAACAGGTTGCAAAGATGAACGATGACGCAATCGTCTTCGCACTTTCCAACCCCGATCCAGAAATTCTCCCCGAAGACATTCCTGAAAACGTGCGGGTGATGGCGACCGGACGAACCGACTACCCGAACCAGGTGAACAACTCGCTTTGCTTCCCTGGATTGTTCCGTGGTGTACTGGACGTCCGAGCGTCGACTATTACCGACAACATGAAGATTGCAGCAGCCGAAGCAATTGCTTCGGTAATCCCTGACTCCCACGTATCAGAGGATTTCATCATCCCGAGCGTGTTCGACAAAAACGTTGCTAAGAACGTGGCTCGTGGAGTGGCGCGGGCTGCAGCTGCTGAAGGAGTTGCACGGCGACGTCAGCGTCGTGGTGACGAGGTTTACGCCGCATTTAAGTCGCAGAGCTAGCCCTGTAGCGCACGTGCTTTCTCCCCAATTGATGCAACTATCAACATGTCACTAAACGTCGCAATTGTTGGTGGTGGCATCGCGGGTTGCGCGGCTGCCTACTATCTTGCCCGCGATGGTCACAAGGTGACTTTGTTTGAGCGTGATTCAGTAGCTTCACATGCATCGGGTTTCGCTCTCGGCGGGATCATTCCTCCGGTTCGTAACAGTGTGGTGGACGATTTCGAAAAGTTTTCGTTGCATTCCATTGATCTACACCGCCAGTTGAACGACACGATCAATCCGAGCAGTGAGACCAACTTCTCTCGCAAGCCCTCAATGGCGCTGGCACTCGATGAATTTGAAGCTCGGCAACTAATTGCTGCATACAAGTCGTATTCAGAGCACAGCAGCTCTGATATTCGATGGCTTAGTCACGGTGAGTTCAGTCACATTGACGCACGTGTGTCACCCTCGGTTGTAGGCGGACTGTATTTCGGTGAAGCTTACGAAGTTGACCCATACAAGCTGACCCTGTCGTTATGGCAGGCAGCTGAAAATAGTGGCGCGGAGCTCGTGAACCGTGAGGTGGTTTCAATCGACGAAACTGGTGGCAAAGTGACTGGTGTTTCGACCGATGCCGGATCTCACCCTGCTGATGCCGTTATTGCTGCGGCAGGACCGTGGTCATCTCAACTGCTCGAACCGCTCGGAGTTAGTGTCCCCGTTACTCCATTGAAGGGACAAATCCTTCGACTCCAGGCTCCCGCGCCTGTGTTACCCATATCGCTGTGGTGGGGCGAGAACTACGCGTCGACGAAAGAAGATGGATTGACCTGGATTGGGACCACGGAAGAGGAAGTCGGGTTCGATGACCGGACTACGGACGAGGCCCGCGATTCGATTATCGGGTCGGCTGTTGAAGTGCTTCCGTATCTCGAAAATGCTGACCTTGTTCAACAAACTGCATGCCTGCGCCCAATAACTCCAGATAGAGCGCCTATCGTCGATTCCAGCGCCGGTCCAGAGGGACTGGTGATTTCAACTGGTGGCGGTCGAAACGGTATTTTGCTGGGTCCCGCAATGGGAGAAGCAGCCTCTGACCTCGTGGTTGGAACCGCGCCGACGGTAAATATCGACTCATTTTCGCTTTCGCGATTTAGCTAGTTGTTTGTGGGCAAGCGGTAGTTTGTTCTAACTACTGGTGTCCCATGTTTTCTAAGTGGCTAGCAAGAACAATCAAACTCCCTAAGCCTTCGGCGTTCCGCGACTCGGGAATCGTTGAGCGACAACTGGCATTCGATATCTCAACTCGAGAAGTCACTAAGCCGTCCCCTGATGAGATTGATCTTCTTGTCGGAGACGTGCTGGCAAAGCACCAACCAGACCTAGAACTACCGAGGATTAGAGTTTCTGGTCGCATGCGACGAACACTCGGTTCGTACCAACCTGCCAACAAGCAAATAGCGATTTCATCCCGGCTCCTGACATTGGCCGATCAGGATGAAGTCCGCGAGGTAGTTCTTCACGAAATTGCGCATGCAATCGTACACAAGAGATTCGGAAAAGAAGCGCCGGCACATGGCCGAGAATTTCGATCGGTTTGCGATGAGCTGGGTGTGAAGCCACGAAGATACGTCGACATTGATATCAAGGACTGGCAGCCGCGTCTTCGCTATCTCTCGAAGTGTGGTCACTGCAAATCACTGATTGTTCGGAAGAAGCGAGTACGTTCAGTCCGTTGCCAGTGTGGTGTGAAGGTCTATCCGCCCTCATGGAAGACGATTGCGCCAGCAAACGATTCTTCGGACGCAGAGTGGGTGTTGGTGTAATAGTCGAGACTGAAACCGAATTCAACTCGAAATATGATTTCGCGATTGTGATCAACGCGGGTGAGTGGTAGTCTCAAATCTTAAGAACTGAATATTGTCTGGCCCTTTAAATCCAGTCCCGTGAGGCTGGCAAGGAAACCCAAAATGCACTGATCGACGCACAACGTTGATCGGTCTACCTGCACATAAAGCTCGAAATGTGCGCACGATCCTTGCTAGCTGGCAAGGATTTTTTTGTGCCTGGCCCCTAACGAAGCGGATCGAGGGAACTTGGTAGAAGACGATGTAAGAATCCTCCTGAGTGAGGATGACATCAGGAGAGCGATGATGAGGATTTCACACGAAATCCTTGAACAAAATCGTGCTACCAGGGATTTAGTTCTTGTCGGGCTACAAACTCGCGGAGTTCATCTCGCCCGACGTATTGCCGAAAACATTTCTCGTATTGAAGGATTCACCCCGACCGTTGGGTCACTTGATCCAAGGTTATGGCGAGACGATCCTGATGTGGCGTCTGGACAACCGCTCCAACCATCGGACATACCGGACGGAGTGACCGATAAACCGGTGGTCATCGTGGACGATGTTCTTTACACAGGCCGGACGGTGCGTGCAGCAATGGAAGCACTTCTCGATTTTGGTCGCGCAAGCAGAATTCAGCTAGCAGTTCTTGTGGACCGCGGTCACAGAGAGCTTCCAATCAGACCTGATTTCATTGGCAAAAACATCCCGACTGCACGCGACGAGCGTGTGCAGGTTTCATTACTCGAAACAGACAGCGGCGATTCAGTGACGCTGAGGCGAGATCAATGACCACAACAGTCACCCCTCCAACCGAATCAGGAGTTGCGAATACTCGCAAAAACCTGATCGACATTGACGATCTGACCAGGGAAGAAATTCTCGAGATTCTCGACAGTGCCGAAGGCATGCTTGAGATTGCCAGTAGGGATGTCCGCAAAACTCCTGCTCTCCGGGGCAAGACCATCATCACGATGTTCTTTGAGAACAGCACGCGCACACGTGTGTCGTTTGAACAGGCAGGCAAAATTCTTGGTGCTGATGTCATAAACGTGACTGCCTCTGCTAGCAGCGTTTCCAAAGGTGAGTCGTTGCTCAACACAGTAAAGACCTTGCAGGCAATGCAGGTCGATGCGCTGGTCGTCCGACACCCGCATTCAGGTGCTCCGTATTTCATCGCTAGGCACGCTGACGCTGCGGTCGTGAATGCGGGAGACGGCACCCACGCACACCCTACGCAGTCGCTGTTGGACTTGTTCACGGTTCGCCAACATGTTGGTGATCTGGCGGGAAAGAAGGTCGCACTTGCCGGTGACATTCTGTATAGCAGGGTCGCTCGATCAGATATTCACGCGTTCCAGAAATTAGGGGCGGAAGTTTCGATCGCCTGCCCGAACACCTTGCTACCAAACGAATGGAAACCCGGAACTCGATTGGATGAGAGCTCAGGCTTCGGTGGTGTAAACATCGCTAAATCTGTCGATGAAGCGGTTGATGGTGCAGATGTAGTCATGGCGCTTCGTATTCAAAAAGAACGTCAGGATGCAGGGCACCTACCGAGCATGCGCGAGTACTCCGATCGCTGGGGTATCAACTCGAAGAGGATGGCGCTGGCAAATTCAAATGCGTTACTAATGCATCCCGGTCCAATGAATGAAGGTGTCGAGATTGCAACCGACGTTGCTCACGGCGCTCAAAGCGTTGTTGAGGAGCAGGTTATGAACGGAGTCGCCGTGCGTATGGCAGTTCTTTACACATTGTGTGCCCCCGGTAGATCCAGTCGCCTAAATGGATCGAGTGAAGAAGGTGCATAGATTGATTCGATTGGCAGAACTGAAGGGAACGGCGATTGGCGAATAAGAGAAAGCTTGCCGTTACCGGTGGTCGAGTTATCGACCCTGCACAAGGTATAGACAAGCCCGCGGATGTATTGATCGTCGATGGCAAGATCGAAGATATCGTCGATGCCGGTGCGAGCTATGCCGACTACGAAATCGTCGATGCAACGGGAAAGTTAGTTACCCCAGGATTCGTCGATCTTCACACCCATTTGCGCGAGCCCGGCCAGGAATGGAAAGAAACCATTGCCACAGGTACCCAAGCGGCTGCGCAAGGTGGTTTTACTACCGTTTGCGCCATGCCTAACACTGATCCCGTTCAGGACTCGGCAAGTGTTATTGAGGATGTACTTCGAAAAGCCAACTCCGAAGCTGCAGTTAGAGTCCTGACGATCGGGGCAATAACGGTCGGTCAGCACGGCAAGCAACTTTCACCGATGGGTGAACTCGCCGACGCGGGTGTGATTGGGTTTTCGGATGACGGCAACCCGGTGAGTGACGCAAACCTTATGAGGCAAGCGCTGGCTTACTCGGTTGATCTCGGACTTCCAGTCATCAACCATGCAGAGGACAAAAAGATCCGTGGCAACGGAGTAATGGCAGCTGGAGAAGTTGCCACCCGTCTCGGCCTTGCTGGCGCACCTGCCGAAGCAGAAACTGCAATGGTTGCCAGGGACCTGCACCTCGCTGATTTGACCGGAGCTCAACTCCATGTCCCTCACATTTCTACAGTGGGCTCGCTCGTCGCGCTTCGATCTGCCAAAGAGTGTGGGGTCAACGTAACCGCAGAAGTAACACCGCATCACATTACGCTGAGTGACCGGTGGGTTTACGGAGAGAGAGGAAATGTGCCAGAGGTCGTTGGACTAGACGCTTATGACACCAACACCAAGGTCAACCCTCCGCTGCGGAACCTGACAGATAGAGATGCGATGGTCGAAGGTCTTGCTGAAGGACTGATCGACATTATTGCGACCGATCACGCACCTCACGCTGCGACCGACAAAGTATGTACTTACGACGAGGCGGCACATGGAATCAACGTTCTCGAAACTGCGATTGCACAAATCCTGACGTATTCGTCTCGCGACAAGCTTGATCTGACCCGAGTTATCGAGTCGCTCACTTCGGGCCCTGCTCAAATCCTTGGCAAGGAACTGGGGAGCCTCAAGAAAGGTTATTCAGCTGACCTTGCGATTATCGATCTGAATGAAAAATGGACTGTCGACGCGAGTTCGTTTGCTTCCAAGAGCGTCAACACTCCGCTTGACGGTGATCAACTGACTGGACGAGTGACCACAACCATTTATAACGGAGAGAAAGTGTTCGAACTGAGGACCAACGAATGAGCGAAGATCGCGGCGCAATGTACCTCGTCCTCCAGGACGGGACGGTCTTTCCAGGCATTCGACTGGGGGCGAACAAAGAAGCTACAGGTGAGGTCGTATTCAACACCTCAATGACCGGTTATCAGGAAATGCTCACTGATCCCTCCTATGGTGGTCAGATTCTTGTTCCGACATACCCGATGATTGGAAACTACGGAACGAATGAAGCCGATGTTGAGTCCAATCGAATACAGGTAAACGGGTTCGTTGTGCGCGACGACTGCGATGAACCTTCCCACCCACTTTCTCAAGGTACGATTCACGATTACTTGTTGAGCAATGACATCCCAGGGATTTCTGGTGTCGACACACGCGCAATCACCCGCAAGCTCAGATCGGCAGGAGTGATGATGGGAATTGTCACGCCTCGGGAAGATGTATCGGCTGCGTTGGAGCAACTGAGCAAAGCTCCCAAATACGGTGAGTTCGACGTAGTGGGTGATGTGTCCACCGATGACACATATTCGTGGAAGGGCGATGCTGGAGAACTTTCCCGTGCCTACTTCGATCTTCGTGGACGCGCACGGCAAGGCGGCATGGGACGAAACGTCGACCGAGATTACAAAACTCGCGAAGAAGGCGACAACCTGATGCGGGTGGTCGTGAACGACTACGGAGTGAAGTTGAACATTCTTCGCTCACTTCGAGCACGTGGATGTGAAGTTGTTGTTGTCCCCGACGATGCGTCCTATGACGAGATTATGTCCCACAACCCCGACGGTGTAATGCTGTCACCCGGTCCCGGCGATCCAGAACTCCTCGATCGATCCGTACAAACGGCGAAAGACCTCGCGGGCAAGCTGCCCATGATGGGCATTTGTCTTGGTCACCAGGTAATTGCCCGAGCTTTCGGTGCAAGCACATTCAAGTTGCACTTTGGTCACCGAGGCGGCAACCAGCCTGTGAAAGATCTTGAGTCGGGCAGGGTGTATGTGACAGCTCAAAACCACGGTTATGCGGTTGATCCCGAAGGGTTGCCTGAGGGGCTCGAGGTTAGCCACATCAACCTCAACGACAACACTGTTGAAGGATTGAAACACCAGGAGCTACCGATCATGACGATCCAGTACCACTCGGAAGCTTCACCAGGACCGCACGACAGTGAGTATTTGTTTGACCGGTTTGTGGCAATGATCCAAACCGGAAAGCAAGTTTTCGCCAACTAAACAAACTCAACCGAACTGCTAAGAAGAGCGCCGAAGACGCGCAGGAGAATTGATTGACGAACTCCCAGGGTTCAAACAACACCAACGAGATGCCGAAGAAGGTCCTTGTAATAGGGTCGGGTCCGATCATCATTGGTCAGGCAGCTGAATTCGACTACGCAGGTACACAGGCGTGTCGATCGCTTCGTGAAGAAGGTGTTGAGGTTGTACTCGTCAACTCAAACCCGGCAACGATCATGACCGATGAAGACATGGCGGATCGCATCTACATTGAACCGCTGACCGTCCCAGTCCTTGAAAAAATCATTGCTCGCGAAAAGCCGGACGGTGTGCTTGGCACTCTTGGTGGTCAGACCGGACTCAACCTGGTTGTAGATCTAGAAAAAAAGGGGATTCTCGAAAAGTACAACGTGCGTGCGCTGGGAACATCGGTTGCTTCCGTCGAAATGGCAGAAGACCGTGAACAGTTCCGTGATTTGTTGGAACGTATTGGTGAACCCGTCCTCCCTTCATTCGCAGTCGAAACTGTCGAAGACGCTGTGGATGCCGCAAACAATATTGGTTACCCGTGCGTCATTCGCCCTGCCTACACGCTCGGTGGAACCGGGGGAGGGGTTGCATACAACGAAGAAGAGCTTCGCCGAATTTCCGCAGGTGGTATCGCCGCAAGCAAGGTAAACCAGGTTCTTATCGAAAAATCACTACTCGGGTGGAAGGAAGTCGAGTACGAAGTGATGCGAGATGGTGACGGAAACGTCATCACCATTTGCAACATGGAGAACCTCGACCCCATGGGTGTCCATACCGGAGACTCGATTGTTGTTGCCCCGAGTCAAACGCTCAATGACAAGGACTACCAACGTCTACGAACTGCGTCGTTGAACATTATTTCTGGATTGAACATTAAAGGCGGTTGCAACGTTCAACTTGCCTACCGGCCTTCGACGATGGTGGCGGAGACAATCGGTGAAGGAGCTGGATACGACGACGAAGGCTCGATGTACTACGTCATCGAGGTGAATCCTCGGGTGAGTCGTTCTTCCGCACTGGCATCGAAAGCTACTGGATACCCGATCGCGCGTGTCGCAGCGAAGATCGCACTCGGCAAGTCACTTGGCGAAATTTCAAACGCCGTAACCCAGAAGACAACTGCAGCTTTCGAGCCGGCACTTGACTACTGTGTTGTCAAGATCCCTCGATGGCCATTCGACAAGTTCCCAACAGGTGACCGATCACTGGGTACTCAAATGAAGGCAACCGGCGAGGTTATGGCTATCGACCGAACGTTCGAAGCGGCACTGCAAAAAGCGGTTCGTTCGCTGGAAAATGGTCGCGGCTCGCTCCTGTGGGAGAATCCTGATTGGGACAATGACGGTCCTCCCGATCTACTGGCTGACGATGATCGAATTTGGAAACTTACCTCAGCAATACGTCGCGGTCGAACCGCCGAAAGCGTTTCGCTTGAGACCGGTGTTGATCCCTGGTTTACACGTGCTATTGCCCGAATCGTAAACATGGAGCGACAGCTGCTTTCCGAAGAGTTAACTCCTGAGTTAATGCGCAAGGCGAAGCGACTTGGTTTTTCGGATGCACAAATCGGCACTCTCGCTGATTATCTTCCCGAGCAAATACGCACGATGCGTAAGGACTGGGGTCTCACACCGGTCTACAAGATGGTTGATACGTGCGCAGGTGAGTTCGAGGCGGTTACACCTTACTTCTACTCGACCTACGAGCAGGAAAACGAAGCTGTATCTGACGATGATGACGTAGCCATAGTGCTGGGAAGCGGGCCAATCAGGATTGGGCAGGGAATTGAATTCGACTACTGCTCGGTACATGCTGCCTGGGCTCTCCAGAATTCTGGCGCAAAAGCAGTGATGATCAACTCGAACCCGGAAACGGTGTCGACTGACTTCGATACGTCGGACAGGTTGTATTTCGAACCCCTGGACGAAGAAAGCGTCCGAGACATCATCGAGAACGAAGGTGCCGGCGGCAAATTGCCTGACTCGCTGGTTCAGTTCGGCGGACAGACGGCGATCAACCTTTCTCAATCTCTTGGTGTGGCGGGCGTTCCGATTTCTGGTTCGAGCTCAGATGTTATTGACCTTGCTTCAGACCGAGGACGGTTTGAAGAACTGACTGAGCGACACGGAATTCCTCAACCGCCAGGTGGAATGGCATCCGACGTCGAGTCAGCTATCCAGGTAGCAAACAACGTTGGATACCCGGTTCTCGTACGACCGAGCTACGTGCTTGGCGGTCGAGCAATGGAAATTGTTCAAACTCCGAATGAGCTAATCCGTTATTTTGAAGGTGCTCTGAAGGACTTCCCTGGGCAAACAATTCTTATTGATAACTACCTGACCGGGCTTGAAGTCGAGGTTGATGCGGTCTGCGATGGCGAAGACGTGCTGATTCCGGGAATCATGCAGCACATTGAGCGGGCAGGAGTTCACTCCGGAGACTCGATGGCTGTTTACCCGGCTCAATCACTGACTGAAGCTGAAGTCGACACAATCGTTGACTTCACACGGCGCATCGGTCTTGCTCTCGGTGTGGTCGGTTTGATGAATATCCAGTTTGTCGTTGCCGGCGGCGGTGCATACCGAGGATTCGAATCGCGGAAAGGTGATGAGAATGAGAAGCCTGAAATCTACATCATTGAGGTAAACCCACGTTCGTCCCGAACGATTCCGTTTATTTCTAAGGTCACTCGGATCCCGATGGTTCGAATTGCCACCGAAGTGATGCGCGGTAAATCGATTGCTGAACAGGGTTACAAAGCAGGGCTAGCCCCCAAGCAGGACCTCGTGGCAGTGAAGGCTCCGGTCTTCTCAATGTCGAAGCTTGAAGGTGTCGACACATTCCTCGGGCCTGAAATGAAATCAACCGGTGAAGTGATGGGAATTGATACCCACTTCGAAGGTGCGGTCACAAAGGCGTTGCTGGGTTCCGGTCTCAATATTCCTCAGGCTGGATCGGTGCTATTGAGTATTGCCAATGACGACAAGGCCGACTCACTTGGTCTGGTACGCATGCTCGATGAGGCTGGACACAAGATCTATGCCACTGCAGGAACCGCTGAGATGATCCGGGCGATGGGTGTTGATGTTGTTCAGGTCGAAAAACGACTCGAAGGTGGTAGCGGTCCTACGGTTGTCGACGTTATTGAGGACGGGACGGTTTCAGCAGTGGTCAACACAGTCACAGGCGACCGTTCAACAATGCAGGACGGCTTCCACATCAGGCGGTCAGCTGTAATGCAACGGATCCCGTGTTTCACTTCTATCGACACGGCAAGATGTGCGGTTGAATCAGAAGGTACGCTCGAGCTCAATCCGGATGCCGGTGGATACAACATCATGACGCTTGCTGAGTATTTGGGCGACTAGCTACGGTCCTTACCGAAATTTATTCGATGGTAACCGTAATCGGCATCCCCTAAACTAATAGCGCAGGTCGATCTGGGAATGCGCTCCGCTTACTCCAACCGCCGACCCTTGATATCCATTGCGTCAGGGAGGGGAGCGCGTATGTCGGCCAGGTCAGTCTCCCCGGTTCGCCAAGGCTTTTGATACTTCCACCTGACGATTCATTTAGGAAGGTATCGAGATCAGTTTTGACTTTTCTGATGTCGAGTTCGCCGGGCATTGTTTCTTTGTCGTATCGGTGTGGTGTCCGGCACTTTAGTTAGAAATTGCCGCTTAATCAAAAAGACCTCGCATTTAGCGAGGTCTTCGAATTTGGCAGATCAAATTCAGGCTTTTGAAGCGCTGACCGACATCCATATTCTTGGTATCGAAGTCAGGTTCATCTCTTCCCAGATTTCGGCGAGACCCTTCTGAAGTGAATCTCTACCCTTGTCGAGCGGTACCCCAGGCATGACTCCTTCAATCCAGTCTGAGAAGCCCGAGATGTGGAACCATCCTTCGTGAGGTACTTCTACCCGGTTCATGTCCATTTCGTTGATCTCGAATCCGGCGTCAGTAACGAGCTCTGTGTACTGCTCTGGAGTAAGCTGAACTCTGGACTCCACCTTTGCCGATTTGTCAGCGGTCAAACCATGCTCACGCTTGAGAATTCGGAGCGAGCGCATCATCCACTTGCGGAAGAACTCGTCACTGTCGGGTGGGTGGGAACCTTCGAAGAACGAAGTGTTGAAGGCAAGGATCCCTGAAGGATTCAGCTTGCCCTTGATTTGCTGAAGTAACTGGGCCTTATCTGGAATGTAGTGAATTGAGTTGCAGTAGACAAACGCGTCCACTTTATCTTTCACTGCGTCAGTGAGATTTTGGACTTCGGAATGAACAAAATTGACCGCAACTTCTCGCCTGTCGCCGATTTCGTCGGCGGCTGCTTTGAGAGCAGTAGCGGAGTGGTCTACGGCGTAAATTACCGAGTCTTTTGCTGATTGCAAACGCTCAAGGATGAGCTTGGTGACTCCTCCAGTTCCACACCCGAGATCGACAATTTTTCGCTGCTTGCCGATCTCTGCGATATCGAGCAATCTAGCGTTCACTTTGGTGTAGAACGGTAGGTTGGAGAAGCTCGTGAAGGAGTACTCTTCGCTAGCTGTTACCAAGTTATTTCCTCAAACTGCGCCACTGTTTAGAGCGATAAATCCGGTTCCGAATGTTGCGAGAACCGAGTAAGTTTTTTGTCGGGTTGAAATTCTAACAGAGCCCCCGAAGATCGACGTGCATCTCAAATCCGCTAAATCCACACATCTCAGCTTATTAGTTTCTTTCCTGCTGGTATTTGCATTTTCTTGTGGCGGAAACGATGACGAAAATAGGCCACTCATATTTGCGGCAGCCTCCCTCTCCGATGTACTCACCGAGGTCGTTGGAGAATACGAGAACTCTACTGGAAATTCGGTGAAATTTAGTTTTGGTGGTTCGATAACCCTGGCGAACCAGGTCGCACAGCTTGGAGCGCCTGCCGACGGTGTGTTCCTTGTAGGTGATCGTCCAGTCGAAATTCTTCGCACAGCAAACAAGGTCGACGGGGAAACGGATTCGTTCTACACAAACAGCCTGGTTGTTGTTGGCTCACGCGACAACGATCAAAACATCCGTCTAGACGATGTTGTTTCGGATCCGTCACGTCTGGCAATTGCAGATCCAGAACTTGCACCTGCCGGAGTGTTCGCCAGGGAGTACTTCACTTCTGCAGGGGACTGGGCAAGTCTGGAAAACTCGATCATCCGTACGCTGGATGTGCGCGCCGCGTTAGCAACGGTCGAGACTGGAAACGCTGACTATGCACTGGTGTACCGAACGGATATTTCTAACAACGATTCGGTCAGCGTGGTGATGGAACTAACGGAAGGTTATTCGCCCATCAAATACTCACCTCTGGGTGTTCAGGGGGCGAAGCGAAAAGCGGACGCTGAACAGTTTCTTGAATTCGCAGTATCTGATCAGAATGCTGTTTTCATATTTGAACGTCACGGCTTTTCTCTCGTCTCCAACAATCCGTAATCGCTAGACTTGGGTGCGATGACATCGGAAGCCACAATAATCTTGCTGTCGCTACGGATCGCCGCGCTGGCGATGCTTATAGCGATCCCTTCTGGAATGATCCTTGCCTGGTTGTTGGCGAGGAAAGATTTCCGAGGGAAATTCCTTCTCGATACCCTCGTTTCGCTTCCGCTGGCGGTTCCACCAGTTGTGATCGGATATTTTTTGCTTTGGTCGATTGGTGGCAATTCATGGATCGGCAAAGCCTGGGAGTCGTTGTTTGGCGGAAACCTTGCTTTCACATGGCTTGCTGCATCGCTCGCAGCTGCCGTGGTTGCGCTTCCTTTAATTGTCAGGTCTTTCGCAGCTGCCCTCCAGGGCGTTGATCCTCAACTTGAAACTGCGGCGCGAGTTCTCGGAGCTGGACCGTGGCGAACGTTTTTCACCGTCACCCTGCCACTTGCTTACAGAGGAGTTCTGGCAGGTGTTCTGCTGGGATTCGTCCGGGCGTTGTCAGAGTTCGGAGCGACGATTGTCGTTGCCGGAAATATTCCGGGGAGTACTCAGGGCATCCCTTCGGCAATATTCACCCGGTTATCTACGGGGGACACTGGTACCGCATGGCGGTTGGCGTTTGTGTCGATAGCAATCGGTGTCGCTGCGCTTTTGGTCCATAACTTGTTGTTGAACCGAGCTAAGGATTCGACCGCGAAATCACCGGAGACGGCTCGATGATTACATTCGATTTGCGGCTCGACCGTCAAAATTTCAAGCTTGATGTTGCAGGTGAAATAGGGCGAGGGGTCACCGCTGTATTCGGTCCGTCAGGAGCCGGTAAGTCAACGTTGTTGAGCGCGCTATCCGGTAGTACGAAGCCTGACCACGGATCGATCAAGATGAACAACGAAGTTCTTTTTTCATCAGATGCTGACACCTGGTTAGCTCCCGAGCGACGACGAATCGGTGTCGTTTATCAAGACGGCGCGCTGTTCACTCATTTGTCGGTCCGAAAAAACATTGAGTTCGGGTACAAGTTGACTCCACCTGATGACAGGAAATTTCAGCCGGATCAACTGATGTCGCTGCTGGGTTTGTCTCAACTGGTCGACCGAAAACCCGGCCAACTATCCGGCGGAGAAAGACAAAGGGTCGCTATTGCACGGGCGATCGCAGCGTCTCCCAAAATTCTGCTACTTGACGAGCCGCTTGCCTCACTTGATGTGGCGCGCAAGATGTCGATCTTGGACTACTTGAAACAGATTCACAAAACGTTCGAGTTGCCGATGGTTTATGTGTCTCATTCCATTTCCGAAGTTGTGAACCTTGCCGACACCGTTATCAGAATGAAGGACGGTAAGATCACTGGATCCTCAACTTCGGTAGATTTGCTGTTGGGTGCCGTGCCTGTCGAAACCGACATCGAGAAATACAGCAATCAATTCGAAGCGAAAATTATCGATTCCAGCGGTGCCATTGGAATCGTCGAGGTTGATGGCGTCAAGATATCCACGCCCAGGTTGAGCGGAGATTCAGGTGACTCAGTAATTTTGGGAATTGGTGCGAACCAGTTGATTGTGTCGCTTGGTAAACCCGAACGGATGTCGGCAAGAAACGTTCTGCCAGGAGATATTCAAAATGTCTCGGCGCGAAATGGCAGGGCATATGTCGAGGTTGATGCGGGACCGAATTTGTTAGTCGAACTAACAGAGAGCGCAGTTCACGATTTGGATCTCAAGATGGGAATGCCCGTCCATCTCGTATTCAAGTCGAGCAATGTCGAGGTTTACTCGGATAATTAGCTCAAACTTTTGACTGCTGCTTTTGTCCGAATTGGCACATGTCCAGCAGTACGCAGTTGCTGCACTCAGGATTGCTTTTCTTGCAAACTCGCGCAGCATGCCCGTCGAACTGGGCGTGTAATTCTCCCCACAGTTCTACATCCGGCTCTAGTTTTGCCTCGAATAATTGCTGGTAGTCGGAGTACTTATTCCCGTCCACCGTCCAACCAAGTCGATCGACTATTCGGCGGGTGTAAGTATCCATTACGAAGCTAGGTTTTTTCGCCGCGTACAGGATTATGTCGTCGGCGGTTTCTTCACCGATCCCATAAATGCTGAGAAGTTTTGTTCTGAGTTCGGACAGGGGAAGGTCGAAGAGCAGTTCGTCTTTCCCCTCGAACTCAATGACGAGTACTTCTGCGTACGCTTTCAGCTTGTTGGTCTTGGTGTTGTAGTAGCCGGACGATCGAATTGCTTCGACCAAGCGTTCGACAGGTGCCTGATGGATTTCGCGATATCCCCAAAGCCCCTCTGAATGCAGGTTGGATAGCGCACGGTGCGCATTTGACCACGACGTGTTCTGGACAAGTATCGCACCAGCAGCGATCTCAAATCCCGCTTCTTCGGATGTTCCGAATTCCACGGGCCACCAGTGGCGATAATTCCTGGCAGCGAGCAACCGCTCGTATACGGTCAAAATTTCACTGGTTGAGGGTGTGAACCTGTTCATTAAATAACTTGCTGGTGCCCACGAACTGCTGCCGGATCTGTGCGACAATTTACTCCGAACTAAATCGTACGGGAGTAACGCATGCAAACAATGTTCGAAAAGCTGGACGCCGCAGCAGCTGAGATGAACAGTCTCGTGTGCGTAGGACTTGACCCGACACCAGATCGGGTTCCAATTTCGGACATTGCTACATTCAACCGGGCGATTATCGACGCTACTAAGGATGTGGTTTCAGCGTTCAAACCCCAGTTTGCCTACTACGAAGCGATGGGTGTGAAGGGGATGCAAATCCTCGATCAGACCATCCAGCATATTCGCGATGTTGCCCCGAACCACGTAATCATTGGCGACGGTAAACGCGGCGATATTTCAACGACGGCCACAGCCTACGCAACTGCGATGTTCGAGGTATGGGATGTAGACATAGCGACTATCTACGCCTACCAGGGCAGCGATTCCGTTGAACCGTTCCTTCAGCACCCGGGTAAAGGCGTTTACATCGTCTGTAGAACCTCTAACCCTAGTTCGAGGGACGTGCAGGATCTCCTGATTGCAGGCAGTGAGGGTACTGAACACGTGTTCGATCGCGTTGCCCAAATGGCGGATCGCTGGGCTGGAACCGAGTCGGTTGGACTGGTTGTGGGAGCGACCTTCCCTGATGACCTTAGGGCATTGCGCTCGAAGCACCCGGACGTTCACTTCCTCATTCCAGGTGTAGGTGCCCAGGGTGGCGACGCTGCGGAAACTGCAAAAGCCGGGGCAAACGCTCTAGGCGGCGGATTCGTTATCAACTCAGCGCGTGGGATTATCTACGCGTCGAAATCGAACGATATCGAAGACATCCAAATGGCTTCACTTGCAGCTGCACAAAAGCTTCGAGATGAAATCAACGACGCGCTGAATTCATCCAGCATCAACCAAACTTCCGTAACGATCGACTAGGTAGCTCTTCGAATTCCAAACTAGGAGAAAATACCTTGCTTAAAGGAACTCCGTTTAAGGTCGGCGACCGTATCTCGTTGAAGAAACCTCATCCTTGCGGCGGGCGCGAGTGGGAGGTTTACAGGATTGGTGCAGACATCGGTTTGAAGTGTTCGACGTGTGAACGACGGATGATGCTGAGTCGACGAGATGCTGAACGACGAACAGTTTCGATCGTTACCGGTGATTCGAGTGATGGTTAATCGAAGTTATTGCAACCGGTTAGTTGTATGCTGTCGATGAATTGGTCGAACCGGGATGTTCAGGACACATTGGACATTCGCGACGTTGCTTTCAGGAGTAGCTGAAAATGATGGAACTAGTGATAGATAGCATTCGGGTGAGTTTGCTCAACCATCAGCGCGTCGTGATTCTCAAGCAGAAGGACGTTGACCGCTATTTGCCGATATGGATCGGTCCGCCCGAAGCTGATGCCATTGCTGTCCGACTACAGGACGTTTCAGTCCCTCGCCCGTTGACTCACGATCTTCTGAACAACGCTATTCGCGATTTGGGCGGAACCATCGACCACATCGTGGTGTCGAGTATGGAAAACGATACCTACTACGCAACGATCGTCGTGAACCAGAACGACAAGATGGTCGAGATCGATGCCAGACCGTCGGATGCACTTGCACTTGCAGTCAGGGCGCAGGTGCAAATTTATGCTGCTCCTGAAGTCATGGAAAAGTGCGGAGTCCGTCTGGACGAGGACGGACAGCATGCGATTGTTGGTGAAGAAACCGAGATCGTTGATGCACCAGAGCCTCGAAAAGCCGGCGGGCCGATGGGCAATGAGGAACGTGAAAAGCTCTCAGCTTTCGCAGACTTCATCGAAACACTCGACCTGGGTGACATGGACACCGGGGACGAAGACGACAAGCCCGACAAAGACGACGACCCGCTCGCTGGCGTTTAGTTCACTACCGTTATTTTCCTGGCGCGTCGGTCGCAGAATTCACCTCGAATTACCCTCCGCAAAATCACCTTAATCGACGTTTTAGTTTTGCTTCAATTTGGACTCTGATTTCCAGCTCTAACAAGAGCTAATAATCGATTTTCTAATTGACCCGAATTTCTCTTGGAATTAGTTTCGATTGTGATAGCATGCACAATCGGTCATTTGGAGCAGGGGATTTCCTGTGCCTAACAAACCGATATCGCAGAACGATAATCGCGATCCGGGTAGTTCTCAGGAACGTGCCGAGAGTGGCTGGGCCTCGACAGTAAGGCTATTGGGCAAAGTTGGCGGAATCGGATGGTTCGTAGCCACGACGATTGCCTTAAGTGTATTTGCTGGTTACTGGCTCGATAAACAATTTGATACGGCTCCGGTTCTGACGATCCTCGTTCTTGCGCTGGGTGTTCTGACAGCTTTTGTTGGGATGTTCCGGCTCCTGCGCTCGGTCCGTGAGGAACGGTAGTCACCTAAATCACGAAAGAGAATCAGGTACAAGACGCTTGGGAAAGCTGCTATCTAGCCCCAAACTCCTTGCAATCGCCGTAATCGCTGTCGCTGCGTTGCTCATTTCCGTAGCAGGTGGAGCACTAGGTGCATCATTTGGATTAGGTTTCCTCGGCGGGCCAATTCCTTTCATTTCTATCCCCGCAGAGCGAGTTGCTTACATTGGTAGCTATCCGCTGCTCAACTCCTCGATCATGTTCTGGTTCGCAGGTTTCGTTCTTCTCTTCCTCGCATGGCGAGCCACCCGAAACATGAAGGAAGTCCCAACCGGACTTCAGAATCTCTTCGAAGCGATTTACGAATTCTTCTCAAACACTGCCGATCAGGTCGCGGGTGGTAAGAAGAACGCAGGTCGCAGGTTCCTGCCGCTTGTAACCACCATCTTCCTTGTGGTCATGTTCTCTAACTGGGTTGGAATCATGCCTGGTGTCGGATCGGTCGGCCGAATTGAGTCGATCGAAGAGTGGGTTCACCACCACATCCACGATGTTGAGGAAGAGATTCACGAAGAGCACCCTGAGTACAACGACACGCAGGTTCACCAGCTTGCAATCGTTCATTTACTAGAAGAGCACGGCGAAGACACGTTCGTGGCCTTCGACGGAATGTTTGTCCCGCTCGGTCAAGGTGAGCAGGCACGTGTCCCGCTCAACAAGATCGTTACCTTTACTAGTGATGAGCTCCACCACCTTGAGGATGAAATCAAGAGCGGTCACGACGTTCATCACGACCCGGTGTTCGAACGAATTGAGCACGATATTGAAGAGGGTATTGTCAAAGAAGCCTTTGTTTATGACGAAGGCGGCGACAGCGAAAAGGCGTATGACTTCACAGGTCAAACCGCAGGCCTTCTCGTTCCATACCTCCGCGGTGCAAGCACCGACATCAACACCACACTGGCTATCGCAATCGTTGCGATGTTTACAGTTCAGGTGTGGGGCTTCCGGGCTCTTGGAGTCCAGGGTTACGGCGGCAAGTTCGTTGTAAACCCAATCAAGCACGGACCAATTCACACGTTTGTTGGAATCCTTGAGGGATTCGGTGAATTGACCCGAACTATTTCGTTCACTTTCCGTCTATTCGGAAACATGTTCGCGGGAGAAATTCTGCTTATTGCGATGGCATTCCTGCTGCCGCTTGTTGGAATCATCCCATTCATGGGCCTGGAGTTGTTCGTGGGCGTTATCCAGGCGTTCATCTTCTCAATGCTCACGCTGGTATTTGGCGTCATGGCGGTCGCGAGTCACGGTGATCACGACAGCCACGCGGAGGATCACTGAACGCAGGGTTCCTCATAAGTAAGGCGTGGTGGCGAAAAGCAATTCACAGTGATTGGCCACCGGCGCATAGATCGAAGTCACTAGGAGTAATCAGTTGGACGCAGATGCAATAAAGCCCCTGGCTGCAGCAATTGCTATCGGTGTCGGTGCATTTGGACCGGCTCTCGGTATTGGAATGCTCGCTGGTCGGGCTATGGAAGCTTTGGGACGAAACCCTGAGGCTGCCGGTCCTGTTCAGCAGAACATGATTCTGGCCCTGGCGTTCGCAGAAGCCATTGCTATTTACGCTTTGGTTGTCGCGATCATCATCCTTTTCGTCTAATAAATTCGGACTCCGCGTGGCTCTCATGCTCGGTTGCAAATACCGGCTTGAGAGACCACAAGCGGCACCGATGACGGTGAGAGTAATCCACCGGAAGGAACGACTATGGATGCGTTAGGAATAACAATTCAGCAGCTGCTAACTCAGTTAGTCAGCTTCCTGATCTTGTTCTTCTTGCTTTACAAGCTGGCTTACGGCCCGATTATCGGAATGTTGGACAGCCGTTCGCAGAAGATCAAGGAGAGTCTGGAAGCTGCTGAGGTAGCGCAGCAAGAAGCAGCATCTTCAGCCGAGCGTGTTGAGGCAGAAATTGCCGAAGCACGACAGGAAGGTCAGAAGATCGTTGCCGAAGCTCGTGAGGCAGCAACGAAGTACCGAGATCAGGAGCAGGAGCGCGTGCGAGCAGAGGTTGACTCAATGCTTGAGCGAGCAAACGCCGAGATCACTCGGGAAAAGGATGCAGCGATTGAGGAAGTCCGCAAGGAATTTGCAGGACTGGCAATCACAGCGGCTGAACGAATCGTTGAAGGATCGCTTGATGCGAAGGCACACTCAGACCTTATTGACAAGGTTCTTGAGGAAGGCCTGAGCGGAAGGAACAACTAAGAGGAACCCGAACAGGGAGACTCTGAAAACAAATGGCAGCAACCGGACGAAGATATGCACAGGCGGCTTTCGAGATCGCCACTGAAAACGACAACCTTGCACGCTGGGAAGAAGACCTGGCAAAGGTTGCGGAAGTGCTCGCCGATGAAGATGTAATTAGCTTCCTGGCTGCACCGCAAGTTTCAGACGCGGTGAAGCTCGATGGAATCGGCAAACTTCTTGCGGATGTTGACCCTCTGGTCAGAAACGCGGTGAACCTGATGACGGTAAACCGTGATGTAACCAAATTCTCGGATTTTTACCGATCGTTTGGAGATATGGCCGATGAGCACCGCGGCATTGCAAGAGCCGAGGTTGTAACAGCTGTGCCACTCAACGACGACCGACGCAAGAAAGTTGCCGAAGGTCTCGCTGAGCTTGTTGGTCGCAGCGAAGTGAAAATTACCGAAAGCGTGGATCCGAGCATTATCGGTGGGGTTGTCGCGAAAGTTGGCGACCGACTGATCGACGGAAGCACGAGGACACGGTTACAGGCAATGCGCGACTCGCTGGCTGAAAGGCCTATCGAGTAAGTCAGTAGAGAAATACGAGAGAGAGTCCGATGGCGGTAAGAGGTCAGGACATAGCCTCGGTAATCAAGAGGCAAATTGAAGAATTCGGTGGCGACCTTACTCAGGTAGACGTCGGTACCGTTGTAGAAGCTGCAGACGGTGTAGCTCGTGTTCACGGTCTTTCAGGAGTCCGTTACAGCGAGTTGCTGCAGTTCCCGGGAGATATTCTCGGTCTGGCACTGAACCTTGAAGAGGACAGTGTTGGTGCCGTGATTCTCGGTGACTATCTGAAGATTAAAGAAGGCGACGAAGTCCGCTCAACCGGTCGAATTATCGAAGTTCCGGTTGGTGAGGCAATGAAGGGGCGTGTTGTCGACGCTCTGGGTCGCCCAGTTGACGGTAAAGGCGCTATCGCCTCTACCGAGTCATACCCGGTCGAGAAGATCGCTCCAGGCGTTGGTGCCCGTCAGTCGGTGGACCAGCCAGTGCAGTTTGGTCTCAAGATCGTTGACGCCATGGTTCCTGTCGGACGTGGTCAGCGTGAGCTCGTTATTGGAGACCGCGCTACCGGTAAGACATCCGTTTGTGTTGACGCACTGATCAACCAGAAGGACAGTGGAATCGTCGGTGTATATGTTGCAATTGGTCAGCGTGCTTCAAAGGTTGCACAAACCGTTACTCGACTTGAAGAGAACGGTGCACTTGAGAACACGGTTGTCGTAGCTGCTAACGCTTCCGACCCTGCTCCAATGCAGTACCTCGCTCCATACGCAGGTTGTGCGATGGCCGAGTACTTCATGGCGCAAGGTAAAGACGTTTTGATCGTCTACGATGACCTTACAAAGCACGCCTGGGCATATCGACAAATGTCACTTCTGCTTCGCCGACCACCTGGTCGTGAGGCATACCCGGGTGACGTTTTCTACCTCCACTCACGACTTCTTGAGCGAGCAGCTCGCTTGAACCAGGAAGCTGGCGGTGGTTCGATTACGGCTCTGCCGATTATCGAAACTCAGGCTGGTGACGTATCGGCTTACGTTCCAACCAACGTTATTTCGATTACCGACGGTCAGTTGTTCCTTGAGCCAGACCTGTTCAACTCCGGTATTCGACCGGCTGTGAACTCTGGTATCTCGGTTACACGTGTAGGTTCTGCCGCACAGACCAAGGGAATGAAATCTGTATCAGGTTCGTTGAAGGCTGAGATGGCTCAGTACGCATCGCTGGCAACATTCGCCCAGTTTGGTACTGACGACCTTGATGCTGTTACCCGACGTCAGCTCGACCGAGGTGCACGATTCACCGAACTGCTGAAGCAGGATGAGAACGCTCCACTTTCGCTGGAACTGCAGGTTGCTGTACTTCACATCGCGAACGAAGGGGCACTGGATGATGTGGCCGTCGAAGACGTCAAGTCATTCGAATCTCAGTGGCATGACTATGTATCGGCAAACTTGCCAGATGCATTGAAGGAAATTGCCGACTCCGGTGAGTTGAGCGATGACAATGCCAAGAAACTCGACGAAGCTGTCGCCGCTTTCAAGCAGACGGTCAGCCTCTAGGGACTAGCGAAGACTAAGACGATAAGAGTTCTGAATTGCCGAGTACCAAGGATCTAAGAGACCGAATCAGGTCGGTCTCGAACACAGCGAAAGTCACGGGCGCAATGCAAATGATTGCAGCGTCGAAGATGAATCGCGCACAGAACATGGTTCGAGATGGTCGTCCTTATGCCGACCGAATCCGAGACGTGCTCGCCGATCTTGCTGCTCTGGCTAGCCAGGACGAGGAAGCTCCTACACTCGACCTCCTGAAGGTTCGACCGGTCAAGAAGACCCTTGTGTTGCTGGTGACTCCTGATCGCGGTCTTGCCGGTGCTCTTGTTGGAAACCTGGTTCGTGAAACAGCCAGGTTCATCGAAAACACCGATGGCGAAATATCTGTCATCGGTGTTGGACGCAAGGGACAGCGGTTTGTGACCCGAAGCGCAACGTTGCTTCAGGCTGCATTCTCAGTTCCTGACCGACCAACACTTGACGATACAGTCACTGTGTCACGGATGCTCGTCGATGAATACGCTGCTGAAAACGTTGACCGAGTAGTGATGATCTATGCGAAGTTCATCAACACAGCGGTGCAGCAAGTGAACGTACGGCAGTTGCTTCCAGTCGTTCCTGAGGAGAGATCCGAAGAAGAAACCGAGCAGATCGCAGAGACTGATTACATTTACGAGCCCAGTATTACGGCTGTGCTCGAATCACTGGTGCCGCGATACATCGAAACGCAGGTGTATCACAGCATCCTTGAAGCGTTTGCAAGTGAACATTCCGCTCGAATGGTTGCAATGCAGAACGCTACTGATAACGCAAACGAAATTGTCGAGAATTTGACACTCGATTTGAACAAAGCACGGCAGGAATCGATTACTGCCGAGCTTCTTGACATCGTGGGTGGCGTAGCCGCCCTGGAAGGCTAATTAGAACGAGCCGTCCGGGCAGGGCGGGTATGACAAGACCAGGAGAGCCTCAGTAATGGCCAAGGGCAGCAAGGGCAAAGTAGTACAGGTAATTGGAACGGTTGTGGACGTTGAGTTCTCAGCCGACGATCTGCCTGAGATTTATTCAGCCGTCGAACTTGAAAACGAAGGCGAAAAGTTGGTGCTCGAAGTAGAGCAGCACGTCGGAAACAGCTGGGCTCGATGTCTGGCACTCGGAGCAACCGAAGGTTTGGCACGTGGCACGGAATGTGTGGACACGGGCGCACCGGTTGCAGTCCCGGTTGGAGCTGCCTCACTCGGTCGACTGATGAACGTTCTCGGTGACCCGATCGATGACGGCGAGCCTGTTGCAGCTGACGCCGAGCGATGGCCAATCCACCGAAAGCCACCATCATTTGAAGAGCAGTCCGGTACCACCGAGGTTCTTGAAACTGGTATCAAGGTTATGGACCTAATGACTCCGTTCGCTAAGGGCGGTAAGGTCGGTGCTTACGGTGGTGCTGGTGTTGGTAAGACAGTTATCATCACCGAGCTCATTCGAAACATCGCACAGGAACACTCCGGTGTGTCTGTATTCGCCGGTGTTGGTGAGCGATCCCGCGAAGGTAACGACCTCTGGGGTGAAATGGTCGAGTACGGTGTTATGGACTCGACTGCGCTTGTGTTCGGTCAGATGAACGAACCACCTGGAACTCGAGCTCGAATCGCTCTTACCGGCCTGACGATGGCCGAGTACTTCCGTGACGAAGAAAAGCGAGACGTGCTGCTTTTCGTCGACAACATTTACCGATACATTCTTGCCGGAATGGAAGTATCAGCACTTCTCGGTCGAATGCCTTCTGCTGTGGGTTACCAGCCAACTCTCTCAACCGAGATTGGTGACCTCCAGGAGCGAATTACGACCACGAAGGACGGATCGATTACTTCGTTCCAGGCTGTATATGTTCCTGCTGACGACTACACCGACCCTGGAATTGTTACAACGTTCGGTCACCTTGACGCCAACGTGTCACTCGACCGTGCGCTTGCTGCACAGTTCCTGTTCCCGGCTGTAGATCCGCTCGCTTCTAACTCTCGAATTCTTGAGCCAGCAGTTGTTGGTCAGGATCACTACGACGCTGCACAGGGTGTCCGATCGGTACTCCAGCGGTACAAGGACCTGCAGGACGTTATCGCAATTCTCGGTATCGAAGAACTTTCTGAGGAAGATCAGGTAACCGTTGGTCGGGCTCGCCGAATCCAGCGATTCCTGACTCAGCCGTTCTTCGTTGGTGAAGTATTCACCGGTATGCCGGGTCGATACGTTCCTGTTGCAGAAACTGTTCGTGGATTCCAGGAAATCCTAGATGGCAAACACGACGAACTTCCTGAGCAGGCCTTCTATATGGTTGGAAGCATCGACGAAGCCGTCGAGAAGGGTGCGAAGATGTTGGAGGAAGCTTCGGCAGCCAGCTAGGCTGCGCAGCTCTAAGGACAGTAAGCAGTTATGGCTAATCTTGAACTAGCAGTTGTAACCGCCGAGGGAGAATCTTTCTCGGGTGAGGTTGACGCAGTTGTCGCACCGGGTGAACTCGGTGAGTTCACTGTGCTGCCTTCGCATGCAAAGCTGATTTCCTCGCTCAACTCTGGAATTCTGCGTTTCGACCAGGGTGGTGATTCAGTTTCGCTTGCTCTGACTGGCGGGTTCCTGGAAGTCGCAAACAACAAAGTTACTGTGTTGGCAGATGCCGCCGAGCGTGATGAGGACATTGACCTCGAACGTGCCGAAGCTGCTCTCGAACGAGCACAGGAACGAATTGCTTCGGCACCTGCAGATCTCGATCTGGAACGCGCACTTGCTTCGATGCGACGTGCACGTGTCAGGATTAACCTGGGACGCCGACGTCGCAATCGCGACCGAGTAGCTCCCGGTAGCTAACGTCGAACTAGATGAAATAAATAAAGCCCCGGCTGAATAGCCGGGGCTTTTTCATGTATCGCACCCTGACCAGTCCCAGGAAAACGGAATTAATCGCTGGCGGATGGCGTTCAGCACAGCTTCCGTTCGGTTTCCTGCCTCCATCTTTCTCATGATGTTGGCAACATGACGGGCAATAGTGTTGTAGCTAATGCCAAGATCGCTCGCCATCTGCTTGTTGCTGTATCCAGCCGCAATTAATTCGGCCACCTCTAGCTCACGCTCGGAAAGTGGAGCGTCCTGCACGGGTGGCGCAGTATGACTGAAGACTATTGCTGGTCTGAATGCCAGACCAGTAGCAGGTTGTGTAAATGTTGCTTTCAACTCGAACCTCGTTATTCGCTCGCTATTGCTGTAGTGCGAACCCGGAGGTTTTTCGTGGCGTTTGGCTTTGATGGGGTCTCACAGCGCGCTGCTACAGCTGGACGTAATTCCGATTTCGGGAATCGTCCTGCCGGAGATTAATCTCTTGGCACGCTTCTGGAATTGCCTTTAGATGATCGTTGAGATCGAGGCTTAAGAAGGGGCTTCCGCTGATAGGGCGGAGTATTGGATTGTTTCCGTCAGAACGATTACTTGGTCGGTGCTGGTACGACTATTACGGACGTAATCTGCTTCATATTCATCATTCCTGGAATTTCTCCTTTCCGGTGCTAGTTGGGAAAATGTCTGAGTTTCTCGACCTCTCAGGCACAGCAGGGAAGAATAACCCATGAGAATTACGGCCCCGGTAACAATAATTAGTTACATGCGGGGTTGCGGGTGTTGGCGAGGAATTTGCTAGGACTAATCGATGTAGTAGGTCATCGATTGTAACGACAGGACCGGGTCGATCCCGCGCACAACCACGTCATCTGGGGTTTGTGGTGAGAGCGGTGCGTAGTTCAGGATCGACTTGATTCCGGCGTCGACAAGCAGGTCGATGACATGTTGGGCGTGGTCGACAGGCACTGCAACTATCCCGATCTTTATAGATTGTCGCTGAACTGCGATCGGCAAATCACTGATTGCCTGTACTGACAGTCCAGAAACGGTTTGCCCGATCAATTCAGGATTGGCGTCGAATGCCGCGACGATGTTGAACCCTTCGGGTTCGAAGCCTGGGTACGAGACTACGGCTCGTCCCAACCGCCCCATGCCAACAACCGCTGCGTTCCATGATCGATCGAGTCCAAGAATCTCTCGGAGGCGGGCTTCAAGATCTGCGACCTGGTAACCCTGTCCCTGGCGACCGAAACGACCGAAGTAAGACAAGTCCTTGCGAATTTGTGCCGGTGTCATTTGTAGCAACTTGCCGAGTTGCTCCGAAGAAATGACATCGACACCCCTTCGCGAATGCTGAGTGAGTACGCGGACATACAGCGGAAGACGTTGAATTACGACTTCTGGAACGTTGGGTTCTGGCGCGTTTATGCCGTTCGTGGTCATGAACAAATGTGAAGGGGATAGTCCCCTAGTAAATTAGTATGTGCTTTGTATCACAAACTACGATTTGGGTACACATTTCGATTCTTCTGGGCGGCAATTTGGTGTAAACAATCTGTAACGGATCGAGTTCGAGGTAACCACAAGAGATGTATAGGAACTACACGTACGCCCAGCTTTCTGGATTTCTCGGTGCCGCCTTAGCGGTCATAAGTGGTGCTGCCAGTGTCGTGTCGGGAGTCGTAAACGCAGCGCCTGAAGAAAGTGTGAGCGCACTTGTTATCCGAGGTGGTTTGATAATTGTTCTCGGGTTTCTCAGTTTCGTGGTTGTGTCGAGTCGCCGATTCGAGAATCGACGCTATTCTTTCGCACTCGCGATCCTGGTGGTTATTGGACTTGTCGTCGCCGTTCGGTCATTCTCACTACCAGCCGCATTCCTGCTCGCAAGTGGCGTGCTCGATATCTTCGACAACCGAGTTGATCGAAATTCGTAGCCCGGGCTAACAGTGAACTTAAAAGAAAAAAACCTCGGCGACAAAACCGAGGTTTCTTTTTCGGAATGTTCCGACTGGAGCTTATGCAGCTTCAGTCTTTGCCGCAGTCTTCTTCTCATCGAGAGCTCGGCGTGCGGCTTCCTTTGAGTCTACGGTGAATGCGCATTGCAGGCACTGCAGAGTCTTGCTGTCCGGGTAAACCACGAGTTCAACGTCACCGTGGCACTTCGGGCACGCTTTAAGGTAAAGCACTTTTATTCCTTCTACTTTCCGTCCCCGCCATAAGGTCGGGGCGATGTGGCAAATAACATTTTTCATGCGACGATTCTTGTCACCAAAAAACCGTCTGAAAACGAACCGGCGCAGATACTACTACGAAAAAACGGCCAATTCAAGACATTGGCATCAGAATTCGTAACATTTTGGTAAGCACTCTTGTTGGCGTTTGGTTAGATGTTACGAATTCGCCAAGTAAAGTTTACACGAGTCGTATCAACTTATACAATTCTCTTGTGGCATGAACATTGATGGCTGTGTAGCTTTCTAAGTTCATTGCAACTCGAATCCTCATCTGCATCAAAAACACATAGGTGTATGACTTGAACCAAGACCCGGACAGGGCATCCGACGCAAATCGACAGCAAACTGCATGGTCGCGGTCGGACGCATTGAACAAATTACTCGCTGAATTGTTTGAAATGCGCCGAACCGGTGACGAAAAACGGCAGGTCCAACTGCGCCGTCAGGCGTCAGTTGCCCAACCTCGACGTGCTCCTGAGCCGATTGGTCGCTACTCCGGCGTGTACGTAATCAGCGTTGCTGCTCGATTAGCAGAGATGCATCCGCAAACCCTGCGTAAATACGATAAGGAAGGTCTGGTGAGTCCTCAGCGATCGGAGGGCAGTCGGAGACTCTACTCTGACTCAGATGTTGAGAGACTGCGCGTAATTCGTCGTTTGGCGGATGAACTAAGTCTCAACTTGAATGGCGTTAGCCTAGTGCTCGATCTGGTCAGATCTTTGACGGATATCGTCTCTTTGCTCGAATCCAGCCCTGAAGTCGCAAATTCCCGCTCGGCGCGTGTAGCGGCAGAGGAACTTAGACAGATACTCTCTTATGTTGGTGCGGATTCGTAGGCACCACCGACCCTCTTATTTATTGCAATCGTTATCGATTTCGCACGGAACGTACATTGTCGACATCTGAAGAAAAGAACGAAATAGAACAAGAAGAGCATCAAGTGACGGATTCCGCTGACTCAGCGCCTGAGGCATCGGAGACTAGCGAGTTAGCAGAAGCCCTTCGAGAGAAAGATCAGTTCCGGGCGCTAGCCCAACGTGCGCAAGCGGATCTGGTTAATTACCGACGACGAATCGAATCTGAACAGGACGAATCTCGTAAGCGAAATCAGCGACGTATCGTACTCCGCTTCGCAGATGTAATTGACCAGTTGTCAGTTGCTCTCTCAGAAGACAACTTGAAAGACGCCGACGCTAGCTGGCTTGAAGGTATCCAGGCAGTTCACAAGAATTTCGTTTCGGCTCTCGCTGCCGAAGGCTTCGAACGCTTTGAGAGTGTCGGGGATGAATTTGACCCTCGTAAACACGAAGCACTACTTTCGCGACCAACACCTGACTACGAACCGAACACCGTAATTACTGAACTTCGCGCGGGCTACATGCACGGCGACGAAATCGTGCGCCCTGCCCAAGTTGAAATAGCAATAGCACCACCGGAGGGCGAATAGCGCGGTCGATCAACTACGAAATCAGTCATCAAACACTCCGGCTCAAAACTTATCTAATCAACAAATCCGAATATCAATCACGGACAACCCTTAAGGAACAGAAACAAAGAAATGGCAAAAATAATCGGCATCGACCTCGGGACCACCAACTCTGCAATGGCGGTTATGGAAGCTGGCGAGCCACGAATCATCGAGAACGCAGAAGGTCGAAGAACAACCCCATCCGTTGTTGCTTTCAACACCAAAACCGATGAACGGTTTGTTGGCGAACTCGCACGTCGACAGGCAATCACGAACCCGGAGAACACGATTTACTCGGCAAAGCGATTTATCGGTCGTCGGTTCGATGATCCCTCGGTTCAAACCGACGTAAAGAGCGTTTCTTTCAAGATCGACAAGCTCGACAATGGCGATGCTGGTGTTGTCCTCGGCGGCAAGACAAGCCCTCCTGCTGAGGTTTCAGCAATGGTGCTTCGAAAGCTTAAGGAAGACGCCGAAGCGAAGCTGGGCGAGTCAGTTGACCAGGCAGTAATCACGGTTCCTGCGTACTTCAACGACGGTCAGCGTGAAGCGACGAAAATCGCAGGACAAATTGCAGGCCTCGAAGTTTTGAGAATTATCAACGAGCCTACTGCAGCGTCACTTGCTTACGGTCTCGACAAAGAAGGCGAACGCACCATTGCAGTCTATGACCTCGGTGGTGGAACTTTCGACGTTACGATTCTCGGACTTGGTGAGGGAGTGTTCGAAGTAAAAAGCACCAACGGTGACACTCACCTTGGTGGTGACGACTTTGACCTCGTCATTGTTGATTTCCTCGCAGAGGAATTCAAGAAAGAAAACTTGATCGATCTCCGAGACGACGTCTCTGCTCACCAGCGACTGCGTGTCGAGGCCGAGCGGGCGAAGATTGAACTCTCCACTGTTACCTCGACCGAGATAAATCTTCCGTTTATATCGGCCGACTCAAGCGGTCCGAAGCACCTACAAACTACGTTGACCAGAGCGAAGTTGGAGGAACTCACTTCCGCGCTGGTTGAGCGCACGGTTGCCCCAACCAACGCTGCCCTGAAAGATGCAGGTGTCGGTACGGGTGAAATCGACGAAGTCGTGCTCGTAGGTGGTATGACTCGAATGCCTTCAGTAATCGAGAAGGTCACAAAGCTGTTCGGAAAAGAGCCAAACCGTACGATCAACCCGGACGAGGTTGTGGCGGTTGGTGCTGCTATTCAGGCTGGTGTGTTGCAGGGTGATGTTAAAGACGTTCTGCTTCTTGACGTAACTCCGCTGACCGTCGGTATCGAAACCCTCGGTGGTGTTCGAACGGCATTGATTGAGCGAAACACGACAATCCCGACGTCAAAAACCGAAACGTTTACGACTGCTGCTGACAACCAGTCGAGCGTGGAGATCCACATTGTTCAAGGTGAACGAGAAATGGCCAGCGACAACACGTCCATTGGTCGGTTCAACCTCGACGGAATTCTTCCTGCACAGCGGGGTGTTCCACAAATCGAGGTGACATTCGACATCGACGCTGACGGTATCCTCAAAGTCTCTGCGAAGGACAAGGGGACCGGTAAAGAGCAGCACATCACGATTACCGGTCGGTCAGGTCTTTCGGATGACGAAGTTGATCGTCTAGTGAAAGAAGCCGAGGAGAACGCAGAAGCTGACAAGGCGAAGCGTGAAGCGGTCGAAACTCGGAATGCTGCTGAAAGTGCGGTCTTCCAGGCAGAGAAGATTATTGCCGATGATGGTGACAAGATTCCTGACGACATTAGGAGTGATGTTGAAACCAAGGTTCAGGCGGTCAAGGACGTTCTTGCCAAGGAGTCCGCTGAGTTGAGTGAAATCTCGACTGCTTCAGAGGAGCTGCAGGTTGCTCTGCAAGCTGTTGGGCAGGCCGTGTACGAAGCTAACCAGGCTGCAGGTGATGAAGGCGGAGAACCCGGAACTGATGGCGGAGCGTCATCGGACGATGATGAAGACACCGTTGAAGGCGAGTTCCGAGAGGTCTAACTCGTAACCCCCATAGACACTTATTTTTGAATCCCGTCGGTGAAGTATCATCGGCGGGATTCTTGGTTAACTGATCTCTATCCCAGCAATGCAGAGGACTTGATGGCCCAGAAAATTCTTATAGGAATAGACATTGGGACATCGTCAATAAAAGCTGTCGCCATCGATCCTGCAGGAAAGCTGGTCGCTGAAGCCTCGTCATCGATGAACGTCATGGTCGAACGGCCTGGTTGGAGCGAACAACGACCAGAGGATTGGTGGACCGGTACGTGCGCCGTCTTACGCCAAATCGTTGAATCGCTCGACAGTCCTGATGTGCTGGGAATCGGTCTGTCAGGTCAAATGCACTCACTGATAGCTCTCGATGAGTCTTTTACGCCTGTTAGACCGGCGATTTTGTGGAACGATGTTCGCAATTCAGAGCAGGTTGAGCAAGTCCGTAGCCTAGTTACACCTGAACAGCTACTAGCGTTGACAGGTAACCCAGCTCTCGAAGGATTCACCGCCACAAAACTGATGTGGATGCGGGAAAACGAACCCGAGTTGTTCGGGAAAGTGCGCAAGTTTTGCCTGGCGAAAGATTACATAAGGTTTCTTCTCACGGGTGATCTTCAGATCGAACCGTCCGATGCCTCCGGCACCCTCGTTTTTGATGTAGCTGGCAGCGAGAAATCCGGAGAAATGCTCGAGTTGCTTGATCTGGAACCAGAGCTTTTGCCCAACATCGTTGGTTCGAGTGAAATAGCAGGAAGAATCACCCCGGAAGCAGCTAAGCAAACCGGAGTAGCTGTTGGAGTGCCGGTTGTAGGAGGTGGTGCAGATAACGCTTGCGCTGCAGTTGGAGCTGGAGTGACCCGACAGGGAACCGGTTTAGTCTCCGTGGGCACATCTGGCACGGTCGTAATTCCATCCGACACCCCGGTGACCGACCCGGGAATGAGTATTCACCTGATGAGGAACGCTACCCCCGACAACTGGTACCTGATGGGAGTCGTTCTTTCGGCTGGAGCCGCCCTTAACTGGTGGAGAAGCGTGTCAGGCGAAAACGATTTCGAATCACTGGTTGCCGAAGCCGTAGAGACGGAGATAGGAGCAGGCGGAGTTACTTTTCTCCCTTATTTGTCTGGCGAGAGAACTCCGCACGCCGATGCCAACGCACGAGGAACATTTATTGGGATGAACGTTGGCACAACGCGCGGTCACATGACTCGTGCGGTAATAGAAGGTGTGACTTTTGCCCTGAAAGATTCGTTTGATCTAATGCGAACGATGGGCGTCGTACCGGACCAGGCGACCGCGGTTGGCGGTGGAGCAACCAGTGATTTCTGGTTGCAGCTCATGTCAGACGCATTTGACCTTCCGCTTGAAACCGTTGGTCCAGCGGAAGGAGCGCCCCTCGGCGCGGCGATGCTTGCGGCAGTTGGCGCTGGTGTATTTGAAACAGTCGAAGACGCGGCAAATTCTTGGCTTACGTCGGAAAAACGAGTCGAACCCGACTCAGCAGCTACCTCGATGTACGCAGAAGAGCACGGCAAATATCAAGAACTTTACGTAGATCTAAAAGAGACGTTCGCAGATCGGGCTTAGAGTCCGAATCTCGGAAATACCAACGATTTGAGCTCTTCAAGCGTTCCATCGTTGAACTTGATGATTTCGTCGAGATGTTGAGGTTCGTTGGGTGTCGGAAGTGGGTCCGCGAACGTTGTAAGGCCTTCGAGGCTTGAATAATTCGCTGGCACGTTCTCAGGTAACTGGTGTTTTGCCATTTCGGCGAGCGCCATGGTCCATGCCCGTGCCACACCAGAGAGGTAGTAGCCACCACCACCAACAGCAACCCATTTGCCGACCTCTGCACCTAGCTTTGCAAGTTTTTGAACGGCGCGCTCGAATCCCTGCGTGGTTAGAGATAAATGTGTGATCGGGTCGAGGTAGTGCGTGTCAATTCCTAGTTGGGTAAAAAGTACGTCAGGTTTGAACGATCGAACGAGGTTGGGAATAACCGCGTCGTACATGCGATGCCACTCATCATCTTGCGTATATGGCGCGAGCGGAATGTTCACTGAATAGCCGGTTCCGCCACCTTGCCCGATCTCACGGACATACCCGGTTCCTGGGAACAACCATTGACCCGATTCATGGATCGAAATCGTTAGTACCTGGTCGGACTCGTAGTGGCCGGCTTGCACACCGTCCCCGTGGTGGCAATCGATATCGATATACGCGACCCGTAAGCCGGCTTCGACCATTTTGTTCATGGCTATTACGGCATCGTTGAATACACCGAATCCCCACGCTCGGCGTCGCATTGCGTGATGATGCACACCACCGGCTGGGGCAAAGGCAACGTCGGTTTGCTCAGACATCACGAGTTCACTCGCCATGAGAGTCGCGCCAACGCAGAGTATGGTTGTGTCGTACATCCCTCGACGGACTGGATTGTCGGGAGTGCCAAGTTCATACTCACCCATGCCAGGAGCGATTGCGCCATTGGAGATCGCTTCAACAATTTCGACGTAATCGCTGGCATGCGCGGTTTCGACTTCGGATTTAGTTGCAATCCTCGGCTGCGGACTCGTCACGTTTTGTAAATCGAAAAGTCCGGCAGAGCCCATCAGATCGTGCATGTGCTGGAGCCGTATTGGCTTCAGTGGGTGAGTCGGCGACATCTCGTATTGTGATAGCGCGTGATCGTATACGTATGCGACCCTGGGTTTATCCATCTGACTTCGGGGGACGTCCTCGCCTCGACAGGAACAACCAAACTCCTACAACAACGGAAAGACTGATCGCCAGTGCGGCAACCAATATGTTTGGATCGGACTGTTCTGTTGGCATGATCGGGTTTGTCGGCAGGGCAGTAGTTGCCTGCGGTAACGCGGTGGTGTTTGGAGAATCAGCGGGACTTGAGCCTGATGAAGGTGCACTGAAATCTACCAGAGGGACTGGTGTACTGCGAGCCTCATCGGCTACTGCTGTCGGGATCGGAGTGGGAGTCGGCAGCGGAAGTGGTGATGCTCCGTACATTTCCCGCCACTGATTCTCGACTTCGTACAAGGTTGCGTCGTAAACGAGCTCGAACGCTTCATTTAGGGATCTTCCGCGGTTCATCAGCGCAAGGAACTCCGCCATCCGCTCATCGCCGTATTCTTTGACCATGTATCCGACGATCGCGCCTGATTGTGGATAGAAAATGAACACGTCTGACCTTTGACCAGGGATCGTGTTCATATTTCTCAGGGAAAGCAATTCCTCAGGAGATGTGCTGGATTTCAAACGCCTCAAAGACGTAGCTGCTGATCCAGTTTCCAGAAAGCGAGCCAATCCTTCGTTAAGCCATGAAGGGATCCCGCCGGTCAATACAGAAGATATGGCTTCATGGGTATACAAGTGTGCGAGTTCGTGGATGAACGTGGTCGGACTAATTTGGCCTTGCACGAATAGCCGGTATTGCGGTTGGGCGAATCCGGCGAACAACAGCTGGTCGGTGGCGGTTTGAGAAACTGGAGGGAACGACGGAGTAGCGTCAGCCACCGTTGGAAATATTATCGCCTTGTAATCGGGCGTTGATGAAACCCCTAGTACGGATTTGAGTCGAGGGATGCGGCTGTCAGTGAGTGAGATCAGATCCGTTACAGCCTGCTCGTCGACTCCGTAGTAAACAATTTCATACCCGTCTCCGCTACGCCGCTTCCACGGTTTGTCGGGATCCAAATATTCGATAGATTCCGAGTGTTGGACTGATTCTCGAGTTTCGTCCGCGAACGTCAGTTCAAATTCAATGTCAAACTCAGCCCCAGGTGGGTAGTAAGAACCTGCTCCGGTTGGAATCTCAAAGTTGATGCTGACAGAAGTCGAACTGATTTCGGTGTCGGGGTATGAGTAGGACCAGACGGTTTGACCACCTTGAGGACGAAATAGGGCTCTTGCTGAGGTGACGGATTTTGAACCTGTTCTGAGCGATGATGAAACAACAATCTTTTCGCCGTAAACGATCGAGTAATTGATCTGGTCGATTGTTATCTCGCTGTCCGCTGCATCGATACGGTCGGTCACTGTAGAAATGCTCAGAAACAAAAATGCAATCAGAAACGCAAACAGGGCCCGCACTAAAACGTGCGCACCTCGGCTGTTTACGGCTTTCGATTTTTCGGGAATTTCAACCTCCAGTCATCAACGATATACGTCGGACATTGCTGCACGGTCGCGCGTCAGTAACCAATTTGCCGAGGTATTTGCCGTTAGTCGATAGAACTGGTTTACCCGAAGTCCTGCGACTCGGTTAACCTTGTGTTCGAAAATTCAACCGAAATCGAAGATCTGTACCTGACAGGTAAATTCCGAAAATCAAATGCGCTATTACCAGTACATAAAACAAGGCACGAAGCGAGTTGGAGCCGAAGACGAGTCCGGCAACGTAACCGACCTGACGGCGATCAACTCCCAAATAGGATCGACTCTTGATTTGCTGAAGGCTTCAGCAATTACCGGAACAAGCGTTGACTCGATTGCACAGAGCATAATTTCTGGTGCTTCGTCGGCTGATGTCGTGAGTGCTGCTGAACTCCTGGACGGAGCACAGCCGAGCAAGCACGGCGTAAAACTGCTCGCTCCTATCGATGCTCCTGAAGTATGGGCATTCGGTGTTACATACATGGACTCGATGAGGGAGCGACAGGCAGAGAGTGATTCTCCCGACGTGTACGCAAAGGTGTACAACGCCGACCGACCTGAATCGTTTTTCAAGGCAACTTTGGATCGACTACAGAACCCATTTGAGGAAGTCGGTATTCGATCAGACTCTGGTTGGGACGTGCCTGAACCTGAGCTGGCATTTGTCACTTACGGCGGAAAAGTGGTCGGATACACAGCCGGTAACGACATGAGCAGTCGGACCATTGAGGGTGAAAATCCTCTCTACCTTCCGCAAGCGAAGGTGTACGACAAGTCTGCCGCACTTGGACCTGCGTTTGTCACCCGAGAATCTATCGGGGACCCGCAGAGCCTGGACGTGACGTTGACCATCGAAAGAGACGGCAAGGAAGCGTTCAGGGGAGTCGCCAACACCAGCCAGATGAAACGTGACTGTGACTATCTCGCAGACTGGCTCGTACGGTCGAACTCTATTCCTGACGGTACAACTGCAATGACGGGAACCGGCACGATCCCGCCTCCAGAGTTCACTCTTGCTGCCGGTGACGTAATCAGCATCACGATCGACAAGATCGGCACGCTTACAAACACGGTAGTAGTTGTTTAGGCACAAGCTATTTACGAAGCTCGGGCTCCTGGCGGTGCTTACGCTGGGAGCTTCGATCATCGTTACCGCTTGTGGCACGGATGGTTTTGGAGGATCCGCAGCACCTACGCTTGCTCCAACGAGTATCCAACCGACATTCGTTCGGGTAACGGTCACACCTGCACCAACGGAGACGCCGACGCCAACTCTTTTGCCAACTGCGACACTCGAGCCCCAGATCATTGATTTCGGTCCTCCGGAATTCCCACTGGCATTTGATCCAGAACTGGTTGAAGAACGACCAATGGACGAAGAGATTCTGGAAGCCTGGAGCAGGTATGTTCGCAACACAACGTTCACCCACGAGTTTGCGGACAACGCACTTGAGCTTTGTTCGCATGGTCTGGTCCTGATGAACAATCAACCTCACGAGTTCATCCAAAACTGGCGAATAGTTCGTTCACCGTCGATCGGAAGTTATAACTGGGGGGTGGTCCAAATCGAAATCGACATTGTTGGTGGAAACTGGGCAGGGCGAAAATGGTCGATCGCGACCCTATCGCGTTTCGACGACAAGGTTTGGGTTACTAACACCCAGTCGACGACTGAGGCGCTGTTCAGTCGTAGCCAGGCGTGTATTGATCGCGTCACATAATTGTTGTGGTCCGGGTCGGGCGTAACATAGTCCGCCGTAATTCATGACTTCTATGGGAGAAGTATTTGTCCACTCAGAGCGGAACTAGCTCGGCATCTGAATTTGTTGCCGAACTAAGTTCAAAACTACGTGACTCGGTTCAAAGAGTGATCGTCGGTAAATCAGAAACCATCGATCTAGTGGTGCTCGCTCTGCTTTGTCGTGGACACGTGTTACTCGAAGATGTTCCGGGAACTGGTAAGACCACACTAGCTAAGGCACTGGCTGCATCCCTTGATAGTCAGCTCAACAGAATTCAGTTCACTCCTGACCTGGTTCCTGCGGATGTGCTCGGAGTTAATTTCTTCAACGCTAAAAACGGCGAGTTTGAATTCAGGCCCGGTCCGATTTTTTCGGAAATACTGCTAGCTGATGAACTCAACCGGGCAACGCCAAGAACACAGTCGGCGTTGCTCGAAGCAATGCAGGAACGACAAGCCTCTATTGACGGTGTGACCTCGCCGGTTCCCGAACCTTTTATGGTTATGGCGACTCTGAACCCGGTCGAAATGGAAGGTACATTCCCGCTGCCCGAAGCGCAGTTGGACCGGTTCATGGTCAGGGCTTCGATCGGTTATCCGGGAAGGGATGAGGAATCGGCAATGCTGTCGAGATTCCAACATGGTGAATCGCTAGATCCTCTGCCATCAGTTGCGACCGGTGATGATATTTCGAAGGCGCGAGATGTGATTGATGAAGTGACCGTCGATCAAACTGTCAGCGGCTATTTGCTCGACATTATCGACGCTACCCGAAACAGTTCTAGCCTCCGGCTCGGTGCCAGCCCACGTGCGTCGCTTGCACTCCAACACGCTGCGCAGGGTTGGGCTGCAATGCAAGGTCGCTCCTACGTACTTCCCGACGACGTAAAACACCTTGCCGTTCCCGTGCTGTCTCACCGTTTGCTGGCGGAAACGACGAGCGAGCTTCGAGGGCAAGCAACCGCCACGATCTTGACAGAGATTATCGAGTCGACCCCGGTACCTATCGAAAAGGTCTAGGTCCGATGTACACGACCTGGTTGTCGCGAACGGTTGAGGCAGGAATTAGGCGTCCTGTGATCACCCGTTCGCGCTCGACCGCACTGAACCCATTAAGTGAGCTGTTCACTATCGTACTGATTGCGGTGGTTGTGGTCGGTGCAGTGTCTCGTGAGCCCCTTGTAGCGGCTCTCGGAGGTCTGGCGTTTGTTGTGGCAATGGTTTCCAGATTGTGGGCGGCCTTGTCACTGGAGGAAGTCACGATCGATCGTTCAGTCGACACTGAACGGGCATTCCAAGGCGACGACATCGAAGTAACGTTCAAGATCGAGAACCGGAAACGATTGCCAATTCCGTGGATCGAGATAAAAGAATTCGTACCGAGAGGGCTGCTTGTTGAAGGTGCCAAGGCGGTCGAACAGGCTTATCTCGGTGGCGCAACACTCGATGTATCGACTTCGTTGGGTGCCTACGAGCGAGTCCGGATTCGCCGAAAGCTCACAGCTCTAAACCGTGGGGTTTATAAGCTCGGCAAAACTGGTGTTAGGAGCGGTGATCTGTTTGGGCTGTATCCGTCCGACGCCAGTCTGGAGCGTACCCAGTGGTCGATATATGTCTACCCGCAAATCAAGCACTTGCGAGATTTTCGACTTCCTTCGCTGCGACCAATTGGTGACTCGTTATCAAGGGACCGAATGTGGCAGGACCCTTCAAGACCATCTGGCGTGAGAGAGTATCGTCCGGGCGATCCCATTAAGCACATCGACTGGAAATCAACGGCGCGCCGAGGAGATTTGTTCGTGCGCGAATTCGATTCGAGCATTTCAGAACATGCGGTGATTTTTGCCGAAGCAATCACTACTGCGGTTCCGTGGGAGGGTTATCGGTCGGATGTTCTTGAGGCAACGATGACCGCATCGGCTTCCATTGCTTCAGCAGCAATGAAACAGGGATTCAAGGTCGGGTTTGTCACCAACGGGATCACTATCAGTACCGCGTCGCACGCAGTAATTCCCCCGAACTCTGGCCCCGGTCAAATGACCAATCTCCTGGAATCTATGGCGATGGTTCAACCAATCGGGGTGAGAACGCTCGACGAACAGGTGAGAAGCAGGCGCGGGATGATCCCACCTGGAGCCGCGCTAATTCATATCGGAGGGATTCATCATCCTCGAACGATGAACTATCTCGCTGGTCACGCAAGGGCAGGGCATCCCGTAATTGTTGTTCATGTGGGACGAGAGGAACCACCTGATTACCCGCAGTTCGAGGTCAGGGACGGCCGTGGAATGTTCCTTGAATCGGACCCAGAGGTGACTGATTTCCGACGGCCTGTACAACGTGACCCGAGCGGAAACTGGCAGGATATGCCACTCAAAGGGGCTTCTCGATGAGCCCTCGAATCTGGCTCGCATATGGATCGTTGGTTGTCGTTGAGAGTGTGATCTGGTTCTCAGTCTTGACCATCGTTTGTGGAATCAGCGGGCTTGGAGGCTCGCCGGTTTTCTGGCCGGTGCTGGCGATAGTTTTCGCGTTAGGGACGTATTCCGGTTGGGTGTTTGGTGGGTCGCGTGCTGACGCTGTATCTCTTGCAGCGATTCAAGCAGTATTAGCACTCGTCGTCGTTTATATGACCGTGTCGCTATCGGCGATAAACGACGACTTCCGGATGTACATCGCGTGGCCTGTCGACATGTTCGGTGGGACTTTTGATGCCGCTCAAGTGATCGAGATGATTATCGGATTGATAGCTGTGATCCTTGTCTGGTTTAGGACGCAGTCGATCATTTCTGATGGGGACGTTCGATGGCGGCTACGAAAATCATTCAAGATCGGGATTCTTTTCCTTGCAGCAGCGTTGGTTACCGACCTTAACGTTGCTGCCGACACGGGTATAACGTCGGTCTTGGTTCCCTTCTTCATTGCATCGCTTGTGGGTTTGGCGTCTGCTCGACTTGATGAGACTGAAGATAGCGGAAACGCAAGTTGGCCAATCCTAATCGCGGGCAGCGTACTGCTAATCATGGTTATCGGTGTGATCGCAGGTCTGTTGACTGGCCGATACGGAAATGTAGGAATCCGGGGAATACTGAATGTCTGGGGTGGTCTCGTTGACGCAGTGCTCTGGGTACTGCGCTACCCGATCGAGTGGGTAATGACTGCGCTGTGGGCGTTCTTGACCTGGTTGAAGGAAAGATCGGAACCGGCAGAGGAGGCCGGCGAAAGCATCTCTCCCGCTGCTGGAAATCAGTTCCTGGACGAAGAAGCTCAAGAGCAGGTGGAGATATTCTCAGACTTCGCTGTGGACGCACTCCGCTGGCCCCTATCGATTCTTCTCCTCGTTGTTTTATTCATCGTTTTGGTCTACGCGTATAAGCGGTTTTCGATCCGAATTGGAGACCTTGAGAACACAGATCGTGAATCGATAGAGGTTCAGGATGATTCTGGCAACCTCATGAACCTGATAGGTGGACTAATACCCAGGTGGATGAGAGGAAAAGATCGCTCTCAGTGGCGACATCCCACTGGAGAACAGGGAATCACCGAGGCATTCTTGCTTTATTTCGACACACTCACCCACGCCATCAGACGAGGTATGAGGTTCAACCCAAATTCAACTCCGAATGAACGCACCGAAGCGTTAGCTGTATTTTTACCGGGTGCTCCAGTTGGCGTAGTGACTTCGATTTTCAATGACGCGTGCTACGGATCACTCGCGACTGATATCAAAGAGATCAACCGGCTCAGAGAGCAGGTGGAAAGGGCGGCTTCCGCACCTAGCTCTGATGAATCAGGCATGACCGCTAATTAGTGTTGACGTGGCTCTGGCAGGTTAATCACGCGGACAACGTTCGTCGTCCCCGGGATTCCAATCGGCAAGCCAGCGACCGTAATGATCGCGTCATCTTCCTTCGCAATACCGGTCTGAAGCGCAACATCAGAAGCTGTGAAAAACAGGTTTTGAATTTCCGGAAGACTACTTACCGCAATTACTGTCACACCCCAGCGCAGGGCAAGGCGAGCACCGGTGTCGAATCGAGGAGTAAGCGCATACACCCGCTTCTCTGGGCGATAGGCGGCGAGTCGTCCGGCAGTGCTCCCCGATTCAGTGAATGCGACGATTGCCTTCGCGTTTAAGCTTGATGCCAGTGACGTTGCACTATCCGCAATTGCTTCGTCCGTAGCAATACCTTGCTTACGGGCAGCATCCCGCCGCCGAGCCGCTAGCATCGGGTGCTCTAGATAGCCCTCAGCCCTTTTTGCGATTTTTGTCATGGCGTTGACTGCGTTGAACGGAAATTTACCTACGGAAGTTTCACCCGACAGCATGACGGCATCTGACCCATCGCGTACGGCGTTGTAAACATCAGTTGCCTCTGCACGGGTCGGCGCGGGAGCTTCAATCATTGATTCCAGCATCTGCGTGGCTGTGATAACTGGTTTGCCGGCTTCGTTTGCCATGCGAATGATTCGCTTTTGTACGGAAGGGACGCGCTCGAAGGGCAGCTCGACTCCAAGGTCACCACGAGCAACCATTACTGCTTCAGTCTCTTCCAATATTGAGGCGAGGTTGTCTACGGCTTGCTGGATCTCAATCTTGGAGACCAGTTGAGGGCTTTTTGATGGGCCGCCGAGGTGCTCTCGCACACGCTTGAGGTCTTCGGCATCCCTGACGTATGAGACACCAACAAAATCGACATCCGATCTGTTAATCCAGTCGAGAGCGTCAACGGTTTCCGGGGTGAAATAGTCGACGGTCGTGGTGTTGCCCGGAGCGGTGACAGCCTTGTTCGGCTTCATTACACCACCCATGGTTACCTTGCACGTGATATCGGTTCCCTTGATCGACTCAACGCGCAGTTGTACAGACCCCTCGTCGATCAACACGGTGGATCCCACTTTGATGTCGCTGTGCAGCCCCACGGGCCAGACATTTGCGCGTTCCTGGTTGCCTTCGCAAACGTCGACCTGGAGAGTGAACGACTGACCTGTTAGGAGCTCAATTTCAGGCTCTTCCATTTCGCCGACGCGATATTTTGGGCCTGGGATGTCGGCGAGAATTCCAGTTGAAACACCGAGGTCGAGTGATGCTTGCCGGACTAACCTGACGTACTCGTCGTGATCCGCGGTGGAGCCATGGCTCAGGTTGAGTCGAGCGACCGACATACCCGATCTGATTAGCCTTTTTATCTTCGGGAGGGTTCCTGTCGCAGGTCCGATGGTGCAAACGATACGAGTACGCGCCCGGGACTTGATAAAGCTTGGCAGAAAATAGGAACTATCAGTGTCGGTCAAGAAGCACTCCAATTTGATCGAGGTCGCAACTTCGCACGACCATGTTCAAGACTACAATTGAGGATACAACGGTGTGTGGTGTGAACGTGACGGAGTTCACCAATTTTGAGAACAAAAGTCCCGATATATTTGACACCGTCAACCATAGGTCTAGTATTCAGAGAAGGCTCGGCAAGGTTTTAGCCCCCGTAAACGTTTTTTAGGATCGCGTAGTGACAATCGCAAAATCTCTTCTTTCCCTTCAGGAAACCGACCAGGCACTTGCTCTCCGTCGGCGAAGCTACAGGGAAGTCGAGGAGCAATTGAAGTCCGAAGGTGGACTTCCCGAACTCAGAGAGAATTGCGAAAGAACTCGCGTTCGAGAACTAGAAGCCAAAGTTGAGTCAGCTCGACTCGAATCGGAACTGGCGAAGCTCAAAGAAGACGTCGCTGAGCTTGAAACCAAACTCTACGGTGGATCTATCACAAACGTTCGAGAATTGACTGCTATCGAAACTGAGCACGCTTCTGCCCGCCGAAATCTGGCACAGGTTGAGGAATCGATTTCACCTGCTGAGGTTGCCGCAGAGCACGCTCGTCAGCAGTTCGAACAGCTCACCCAAGAACTCGAACAGAAAGAAGTCGAGTGGAAGACTCGCAAGGTCGAGCTTCAAAGAGAGCTTGCCAAGGTTGGTCGTGAGTACAACGACATGCTGGCCGCTCGAAACGTTGACGCCAAGGAAATTCCTGAAGACGAACTGTCTCGTTACACACGACTTTTCCGCTCAAACCGTGGGATAGCCATCGTTCTGGTCGAACGTGGTGTGTGTCAGGGGTGCTCAGTCCGACTTCCCGTTGGTGAACTGACAAAACTCCGCGCCGCTGATGGACCGATTCCATGCAGTTGCGGTCGAGCACTCCTCACAGAGCAATAGTTGAGAGCGGTCGGATTCCATAGCGAACCCGTCGTCTCCGACAGCGCGTCTGACACTTCTAGTCATTCATCTGGACAGCCAGACCGACTACCAGCGCGCTCGGAAATAGAACTCTATTGCCGCCGAAACGGTCACCAGTTAATCAACTGGTATGAACCCGCGGATGATGAACCGGCCAACGATTTTGACGCCCGTCATGATCGTTTCCAACAAATGATAGCTTCGTTCACCGGAGCGAACGCTCGACTGGCATTGGTAATCGTTCCCGATGCCTCTCATCTGGCTGAAGACCTGGAAACTCTTGTCGAGAGATTACTCGTGCTCGACAAACTTGGTACCGAGGTTCGTTGTACCGACTCAAACCGTCCAGACGCTCTGCAGAGTGGTGAAGAACTCCTTGGGGTTGGGGGTAAGTCTGCGCAACGACAAGCACGAATCCGCGAGGCAATTATTTCGAAAGCCTCAAGAGGTGAAGTCCTTGGCCGGACCCCGTTCGGTTATGAGGCGGGAACCGACGGACTGTTGACTCCTGTGCCTGAAGAGGCAGCGACTGTCAGAGAGATCTTTGAGACCTACGCTGGGCCGTGGCACGCGGAAGATTCTGAGCCGTTGGGTGGTCCCGGGATGCGGGCGATTGCTAGGTCACTGAATGAACGTGGGTCACGAACTCGAAGTGGCCGACCATGGTCGGCTTTGGCGATTTCCGGGATTCTTAAGAACCGCACTTATCTCGGGACGTACAACAGGTACGGAGTACGAATTGCCGGTAGCCACCAGCCGCTTGTCGAGCGCGAAATATTTAACAGAGCCGAGGCTGTTACGCGAAAGCGGAAACCGCTAAGGAAACGAGCTACAGAGCCTCCGTACCTTGTGGGAGGTTTGGCTCGCTGCGAGGTTTGCGGCCGAGGTTTGACCGGACTGACTCGTCGACGTACGTGGAAACGCGGAGATGGTTCGGCTCATTCGAAGTCGTATCGCTACTACCAGTGCCCGTCTCGAAACGCACGAGCAGAACGGTCTGAAGAGCAACTCAAACACGGATTCTGGCATGCTGAAGCGCTCGAAGATGCGGTTCGATCGGAGATTGCGCGGTGGGGCAAACGAGTTAAGAACAAGCTGAAACCCGAGACCGGCGAGAGCCGCATCGAAGAAATCGCTGAAGCAGAACGCGATTTTACGCGTGCAGTCCGAATGGTGGCCTCTGCCTATGGAAGACTCACAGATCTAGAGCAGCCGCTACAGCACCTAATTTCGACACGCGGAAAAGATGTTGATGAAACTCCTGATCCTGAGTTGATTGAAGAGCTGGTGAATCAGGCATTATCTGGGGACATTGTTCAGTCCAAAGCAGCGGTAAGTGCGCTCGTTGAGCGAGTCGAATTGGCTGGCGACGCAGTCGAAGTAGTTCCTTACACCCGGTAAATCACACGAGTTTGTATCTGTTCTTCGAGTAGCTGCATCCAAGTAAACATTACAATAAATAATTGACTAACAAAAAGTAAGTGATAGATTTAGATCGTTGCTTTTTGAGTTTCAAAGAAATCTAAGATGCCTGTAGTAACCGTCGCAAATATTTTGTCGTTGCCTCGCGTTTCGCGTCCCGCACCTGATGCAAAGATTCGCCCAGTAATGAATATCACGACGGCTCCAAGCGGGTTTGAGGGCGAAGGATTTCCTGTGCGACGTGCTTTCGCACGAATTCCGTACCAGTACACCGATCCATTCATCATGATGGACCAAATGGGTGAAGTGGAATGGCGCGCCGGTGAAGCGAAGGGGACTCCTTGGCATCCGCACAGAGGATTCGAAACCGTTACGTACATGATTGATGGTGTGATGAAGCATCGAGACTCAGAAGGCGGCGGTGGACTCATTAGCGACGGTGACACGCAGTGGATGACGGCCGGGGCGGGAATCCTTCACATCGAAGCTCCCACCGAAGAACTTGTTCTTACAGGAGGCGTGGTTCATGGCACTCAGCTGTGGGTGAATCTTCCGCGCGACAAGAAGTGGGCACCGCCGAGATACCAGGACATTTCTCGATCGAACCTTTCATTGATCAGTTCCCACGACGGCGGGGCGTTGCTACGCGTAATTGCAGGCGAACTCGACGGTCACGAAGGTCCGGGAATTACGTACTCGCCAATTACATATGTCCATGCGACTGTAAGTCCCGGTGCGCAGGTGGAACTGCCGTGGAATCCCGACTACAACGCTATTGGCTATATTCTCGCTGGCAATGGCACCGTAGGTCCGCAGAAAAACGCTGTGACACTAGGGCAGGCAGTTCTCTTCGGCGCTGGAGATTCAATCGTTATCTCGGCCGATGAACAACAGGACTCACACACCCCTGAGTTGGAAATACTGTTGTTAGGCGGACAGCCAATACGAGAGCAAATCGCGTGGTACGGACCGTTCGTCATGAACTCCCAGGAAGAGCTTCAGCAAGCGTTTGTCGACTACCACTCAGGAAAACTCGGTGTGATTCCGCCAGACGTGATGCCACACTCCGATCAAGGCGAAGACGCGCAGGTGTAACTCGAATGTCGCGGTACTTCAGCCGGTATCGTGGAAATTTCGATGCGCCTCACGAAATAACTACGGATTCACCGTGTCAGGGCTATCCCTTTTTCGGGATCATGTAACAGTGATATCGGTGGTGGGACACGTCTGGCCCTTAGCCCGGTACGAACAGTTGGATTTCTAACTTCACATCTGTTTCTTGGGCTGGCTGGGAGGAGCAGTTGAAATGCGTGAGAACCTGATCTTCGATTTTCGGGAGACCGGTACCGCCGGATCCGATGTTCTGGGTGGTAAAGGCTTTGGGTTGGCGAAGATGACGCAGAACGGGATTCCAGTACCGCCTAGCTTCATCGTCTCCACCAAGGCATGTCTTGCCTATTACAAGAACTCTGCATCCCTTCCTGAAGAATTCTGGGCGTCGTTCGACGAAAGACTTGCTGCTTTAGAAATTCAAACTGAGAAGCAGTTTGGTCAGGGCTCTGAACCATTACTGCTCTCCGTCCGCTCCGGCGCACCGGTATCCATGCTGGGGATGATGGACACCATTCTCAACATCGGTTTGAACGACGAAGCTGTTGAGGCTCTCGCTAGATCGACATCGAACCGACACTTCGCTTACGACCTGTATCGACGACTGATTCAAATGTATGGCGAAGTCGTCGAAAGGATCGACAAGGAATCTTTTTCGGATGCGCTTGAGATGGCTTTGAAGAATGGTAAAGCCGCTATTCCGCTCGAAATCAGCGATAAGGACATGGAGCAGTTAGCTTCTACTTTCAAGAAGGTGTTCCTTGAGGGTGCGGGAAAACCTTTCCCACAGGATCCGCGCGAGCAGTTGAAAAAATGTGTCATGGCCGTTTTCGAGTCCTGGTACGGAAAACGTGCACAAACGTACCGCGAAATGGAGGGCATACCTAACACCCTCGGAACCGCAGTGAACGTTCAAACGATGGTGTTCGGAAACCTTGGTGAAAACTTGGGAACTGGAGTTTGTTTCACCCGCAACCCGGCTACGGGAGCGGTCGGTCTGTATGGAGAATTTCTACAGTCAGCCCAGGGAGAGGATGTTGTAGCGGGAATTCGTATACTACAGCCC
>JAYQWG010000010.1:15645-54523 GCA_038150225.1 Chloroflexota bacterium | reverse complement strand
AAAGGACTGGCGCGCCTTGCGCCAATGGCTGGAATTTCCAACGCACCTTACAGGTTGGTGGCGAAGGAGTGTGGCAGCGATCTGACAACCAGCGAAGAGATCGATGCGGTAGGACTAACGCGTAAGAACACTAAAACACGCTACGACATTGCCAAATACTTGCCCGAAGAAAAGCCGATCGCCCTTCAAATTCTTGGAGCGAATGCCGAGAGCCTTGTTCCTGGAGCCCAGTGGCTGCAGGATACCGGTGCCAACATAATCGATCTCAATATGGGATGCCCGGTTCCTAAGATCACCAAAACTGGTCGTGGTGCGGCCCTGATGAAAGATGTTTCTGCGACAGCGAAAATCTTGAGTGCAATGCGGAAAGCTCTCGAAGTTCCGTTCACGGTAAAGATCAGGAGCGGATGGGATGAGCAGCACCTCAACGCTGTCGAGGTCGCCAAGATGGCTGAGGATGTCGGGGTTGACGCAATTACTGTTCATCCACGAACCAGAGCTCAGCGGTTTACTGGGCTTTCAACGTGGGACATGATCGCTCAGGTTGTAGATGCCGTGAACATTCCGGTTACCGGCAACGGCGACGTGAAATCGATGGCAGACGCACGACGGATGAAAGAAGAGACTGGTTGCGAATCGGTGATGATTGGTCGTGGTGCTATGGGTAATCCCTGGATCTTTGACGAAACTTTCGAAGATCTTTCACCCGAAGACCAGTTCGGTTACCAAACTCGCGTAATCAATCGGCACATGAGCTTGATTCAGGAACATTTTCCTAACGGCCTTGGTCTTATTCAAATGCAACGACACTTGTCGTGGTACTCAGGCGGAAGAGAACGAGCCCGGTCGTTCCGCGTCGAACTGTTCGGAACCAACACGTACGAAGAAGCTCGAGATGTGTTCGACTGCTATTGGGAGACCATCGATCCCCGGCGCGCTGACCGTCCGGAACCTGCCCTGGCTTAAACCGATCCGATTAACTGGCGCGCTAGTTCGATCATCAAAGCAAGGATGATCAACATTGTGGTTGCGGCCGCGGGGATGGCGATGAATCTGCCCATGTATTCGAGTCTTGGGCTTTCCCAATTCGTTCGGCAGATCAGTAAATGAGTGCCAGCACCACTTTTTGTTATCGACGCATGATGAGCCTCTTCCACCTTGAGATCTCTCCACTTCGGTCGGGGCGCGTGGGTTTGCAATCCTGAACTTGTCGAATGGATTCAGGACCTCGATGATCACCAAAAACGTGATCCCTCGGCTTACGTTCGGGATGACAACGCTATAGTCCCGACCTTGATGGAGGGAGCTTCGGAGGGATTGTGCGGTGAGTGCCTAAACAGCTGGCAACGGCATATCGTCGCCGGTTTCGTCCTGCCACACACGTATACGAGCTGCCATGTCCCGAATTCGATCTTTGTGCTCAGGCTTGTCGAACAGGTTTTCAAGCTCGTGTGGATCTGTGTTCAGGTCGTAAAGTTCGCATTGATCGCCAGGTGACAGGTTTAGCTTCCATCGGTCGCCGGTAACTACGCCTCGCCACGGAATCGAAACCATTCGATTAATCTCAGGGGTACCAAGATTTCGATCACCCATTCCGTTCCACTGGATGAATACATCGTTGTCCGAGAGATCTGCCTCGCCTCGAAGCACGGGGCGGAGTGATTTTCCTTCAACGTGATCGGGTATATCGCTTCCTGAAAGATCCAACAACGTGGGCACAAGGTCCACTTGCCCAACCGATCCGTCGAGCCGCTGCTGCTGATCATCGTTCATCCAGGGGATGTACATAAGCAACGGGACGTTGGAAGCCTGTTCGTAGAGTGAACGCTTCTCAAGCATCCCGTGATCGCCTGCCATTTCACCATGCTCACTCGTGAAGACGATGATTGTGTTTGCAGCCTGTCCACTGTCTTCCAAAGCTTGGAAGATCTTTCCGAGCTGGTTGTCTACGAGAGTGACGTTCGCAAAGTACTGAGCACGAAGCTTCCTGAACCCTTCTTCCGTGGTCGTGTCGTGCATATCTCCACCGGCTTCACCAAGTGGATTCAATCCGCCACCCATGTAGTAATCGGAACGTAACCGGTTCACTAGCGAGCCTGAATCAGGACGCTTTCGGAACGCCGGGCCAACTTCTATCTCCGCAGGGTCATATAAATCGTTCAATGGTCCGGTGTATGGCGGGTGCGGCTCGAAGAAGTTGACGTACATCATCCACGGTCGGTCACCGAAGTCACTGTTGGGATACTGGTTGATGAAATTCGACGCCTCGTGCCCTAGGAACCCTGCCTGGGTTTGCTCTTCGGTCAGCTCAGCAACACCCACCCAGCCTTCATATGAAACCTGCATTGAAGGTGGCTCAACTCCGTGATCTCGCAACCACTGGTTGTACGGAGCTTCCTGGTATCGGTATTCCTTGCGGGTAATGCGCACCCGCTGGAAGTCTTCGACAGCCACCCACTTGTCGAATCCGTGCTGCGCAATTATGTCGTCACCAAGGTGCCATTTGCCCATGTGCACGTTGTAATAGTCCTCGTCGATCATGTCGCCGATCGTTGGGATGTCTCTGCTCAAAGGGATGTTGTTTCTTTGAAGGCCAGTCGCGTGTGGATACAACCCTGTCATGATCGAAGCTCTGGCTGGTGTGCAAACAGGCTGAGTCACGTAGGCGTTATCGAATACGAAACTCTTCTCTGCAAGCCGGTCCAAGTTCGGCGTCTTGATCCAGTTATTGCCGTAAGCCTTCATTGAGTCACGACGCTGCTGGTCGGTCAGGATAAAAAGGATGTTGGGCTTGCGATCTTGCATTTAGTTTCGTTCTCGCCAAGTGGTTCTAGAAGGTTTTGTGGGTGTTTATAGCCACCAGAAGGGTACGGCATCCTCGCGAACGCGCAAGTGGCATCACCGCTAGTCTCAAAAGGATGACGATGTTGCTCCACCAGAACCTCCAATCTGAACGAACTCGAGTTGTGCCCGTCACACACGAGATTGCACAGGCTATGCTGTCGCGATCCTCGTTGGAACTAAGTTCACTGAACGGTCTCATATTCCCTCAGCCGTTCAGAACACCACCGATGATTGACGATTTTCTACCCGCAGTGGTTCAGAGATTGCAGTACGAACCGGGACAGGCTGGATGGTGGGGTTGGATATTCACTGAACAGAAATCCAGAAAGGTTCTGGGATCAGTGGGTCTCAGCGGACCGCCTGACAGTTCAGGTTCTGTCGGCATGGCGTATTCGATTTATCCCGAGTACGAGAACCAGAGTTACACAAAGGAAGCGGTGAAAGCTGTAACAAACTGGATCATGGGACAACCCGGCGTAAAGTCCGTGCGACTCACGATCAAGCCGAAGAATTACGCAGCGGTGCGAGTTTCGCAGTTCGTAAAGTTCGAACTGAAAGGTGCGGTAACCGATCCGGTGGTTGGTGAAGTAAACCTCTATGAAGCCAAGAAACGCATAATTGCACCACCACCCTCTTCACTCATCGTCTAGTGCTGGTGACCTTTTCGTAGGTAACAACTAGAATCTCCAGATCGTACCGTTTGTAGCAGGTGCTGGAGAATCTACGTTGACGGGTCAGTCTGAAATTAAGTTCGAATCAGCCTCGAAAAAGAAGCGTGAAAAACGCCCCTGGGGCTCGTATGAAATCCTGACCAGCGGTCCGGGATTCCAAACCAAACGCCTGACTGTGAGCACGAACTCACGGCTTTCTCTCCAATGGCACCGCCACCGCGATGAGACGTGGGTAGTAGCGCGAGGTACTGCTCGTGTGACAGTTGGTGAAGAGCAACACACCCTTGGACGTGGGCAATCGATGTTTGTTGCTCGCAACATTCACCACCGTATCGAGAACATCTCGTCGGTAGAGCCACTTGAGATCATCGAAATTCAAACGGGTGAGTATCTTGGCGAAGACGATATCGTACGGGTCGAAGACGACTACGGTCGCACTAACGAATAGCCGGAACCACTTTCACCTCTAACTCCTCTTTCGCTTGTGTTGACTGGGCGTGGCAAATTGCTACGCTTCGCTGCGTTCTCAAGTTTGTGGTTGCTTCACGTATCGGTCAGGAGAGTTCTCTCGTATGGTTCGGATTCCTATTGCAATTGTTGGTGCCGGAGGAATGGGTGGACGCCATCTCCGTGCGCTCGGTGCCCTCTACGAGAGTGGGATGGCAAACGTAGAACTCGTCGGTGTTTGCGACACACGAGAAGAAAACGCTATTCATCTCGCCGATACAGCTGAAGAAATGCTCGGCTCTAGACCAGAAGTTTTCACTTCGATGGAAGAGATGAGGCAGAAGCGCCCAGACATTGAAGCTGTCGACATTACGACCGACTCTGGTTCTCACCACCTCGTAGCCGAAATGGCATTTGATCTCGGTTATCACGTCCTTTGCGAAAAACCTCTTTCACTCACGATTCGTGGTTGCAACCGGGTGATCGACGCATGGAAGAAGAGCGGCAAAGTTCTGAGCGTTGGTGAGCAAGAACGCCGTGATCCGATGTGTCGCCTGAATAAGGCAGTTATCGAATCTGGTGCAATCGGTAACCCCTACTCGTTCCATCTAGGGAATGCGACCGGCGGAAACACGATCATTATTTGGCCGTGGCGCCACTATAAGAACATCGGTGGAATATTCGTTGATGCTGGCGTTCATGCTGTCGACCAAATGATGTACTACATGGGTGACGTTGAAGAAGTATTCGCGGTTTCCAAGGTTTGGGAACCAAAGCGGTACAAAGGCGACCGAATCGGTGTTGCCAACTTTTACGACCACTGGAAGAACGAGGTCCCGGACGAGATCGATGCTGATGCCGAGGACATGGTGATTTCGACGATTAAGTTCAAGAACGGTGCCATTGGCCAGTGGACCTCGTTCTACGCTGCACATGGCGAGGCAATGAACTACGCCATGATTTACGGCAGCAAAGGATCGATGCGTCCTGCAAAGCAACGCCGAGGTGACCCGCTTTCAGTGACCGTCGATGGCCAGGGACTAATCACCGGTGACGATGTTCTCGAGCTCGTACCTGATTTCCATCTCGACGAGCTGCCTGCTCGATTGTTCGGATCGGATCGACTCGGTTCTTACGACACACCATTTGAAGATGCGGACCGATTCCTTGTGGCTCTTGAGTACTACGAACTCGGGCAATGTATTGCGGACGGGACTACACCTGAGGTCGACGCATATGTAGGTCGAAAAGACCTCGCTGTTTGCAACGCTGCGCTGGAATCATCGGTGCTCGGTCGTCCTGTAACGATTGAAGAGATCGAGAACGAGGAAACCGCCGAGTACGAAAAGAGCATCAACGCACACTGGAACATTTAAGAGTTCTGGTTTGTCCCAGCCGATAATTTCGAGAAAGTACCCAGATGAAGATCGAAAAGATTGAAACGTTTTTTGTATCGAGGTTCCTCGTTTGCAAGATCACGACAGATGACGGCACTGTAGGTATTGGAGAATCCTGCTACTGGTCTTTTCCAAAAGCAGCCGAACAAACAATTCACGGCGTTCGTGACGCTCTGATCGGCATGGATCCTGCCAACATTGAGCACATCTGGAACTATGTCTGGCGATACAACTCGAACTTCCGAGGCAACAGCATCGGTGGAGCGGTTAGCGCTATCGACATGGCTCTCTGGGACATCAAGGGCAAGAGACTGCAAGCGCCTGTTTGGGATCTGCTTGGCGGTAAGGTTCGCAACAAAGTCCGAGCAATTGCTCAGGGCATGAACGGTGACACTCCTGAGGAGTGCGCCGCAGGTGCAAAGAAGGCTGCGGAGCAGGGATTTACAGCCCTCAAGTTCACCCCTATGCCAAAGAACTGGGCCGAGTTGACTTACACCAAGCTAATTGGAACAGCTCTTGAAATGGTTGAGGCCGTTCGCGAAACGGTCGGGTGGGATTTTGACATGGGTATCGAAATCCACCGCAACATGCAGCCAGCAGAGGCAGTTGCATTCTGTGAGCAGGTAGCGAAATTCAGACCGTATTTCATAGAAGACCCAATTGTTCCTGATTCTGTTGTTGCAATGTCCGAAGTGTCGGAAAAAATGAGACTTCCACTTGCTGTGGGTGAACGGAACGTCGGAGTTTGGGAGTTCAGCGAATATGCCCGACTCGCTAAACCAGCATTCTTCAAGCCGGACATCGCTGTTGCTGGCGGAATTACCGGAACAAAGAAGATCGCAACGATTGCCGAAGCCCACCATGTCAAGATTTGCCCGCACAACTTCCAGGGTCCGATCGCAACCGCGGCTTGTATTGCGCTTGCCACATCATCGCCTGCCTGGGATGTGCAGGAATCTGTTGGCGAAGAAGAATCACCACGCCGCGACATGGTCGACGAAATCATCGAGCTCAAGGATGGTTGGTACACACCTTCAGAGCGACCCGGTCTTGGCATGGAGTTCAATGATGAAGCTCCAGGCAAATTCCCGTTTGATCCTGCGATGGTTCCACCGCCAATCAAACTCGATGGTAGCGTAGCCCTTAAGTAGTGATGGAGGTGCGGGACTTACCTGTCCTGTACCGAACCATCGAATCCGATAGGTGTGTCCAGCACCTTCGGATTCTCGGGATGCGACAGTGCAGCTTCGTTCAACTCGATACCGAGTCCTGGTCCTTCAGGAACGATTAGGTATCCCTCGTCGAGTTTGAGCGGCGTTACCAGCAGGTCACTCTTAGGTGGTTCAGATTCCCCGGTGTATTCCTGTAACGCAAAGTTAGGGATGCAAGCATCCAGCTGAACACACGCAGCTGTGCTGATCGGGGACAGCGGATTGTGCGGGATCACCTTCACATGCTTGGCTTCAGCCATTGCAGCAACCTTCTTACTGCCAGACAGACCTCCACATAGGCAAAGATCGGGTCGAACGTATGCGGCCGCATTTGCACTCAACAGTTGCTCATATTCGAAGATTGTCGTGAATCGCTCGCCAGTCGCAATTGGAATGTTGCACTGGTCTGCGACCTCACCCATTCGAGCAGGGCTGTCGGGAAGCATCGGGTCTTCGTAGAAGAACGGATTGAACTGTTCCAGGCGTCGTCCCAACCAAATGCTTTCAGCCGGGTTCATTTGCCGGTGGATTTCAACACAAATATCAACATTTGATCCGACAGCCTCTTTCACTGCTCCAACACGTTCTACCGCCTCGTCTGCCCATTCTGTGTACGACTTGTGGAGGTAGTAGTCAGGTGGAAACGGGGTGAAGCGTACTGCTGTGAATCCGTCTGCTGCAGCGGCTTGTGCACTCGCTACCAGCTCGTCCTTCGTTCCACCTCCGACATGCATATAGCAGCGAACTTTGTCACGTGTTTTTCCGCCCATGAGATCGTAAATCGGTACACCAAGACGCTTGCCCTTGATGTCCCAGAGAGCAATGTCGATTGCTGAAAGTGCTCCCTGAACGACCGAACCCATGAAGTGTGATGAACGGTACAGCCACTGGTAGTGGTGCTCGATATAGTCAGGATTCTTGCCTTCGAGATACTCTGCCATCGTTTCGACCATGGTTTTGGTCGGACGCTGCCAGCCGTGAACACCGCCTTCACCAATACCAACTGTTCCGTCTTCGCAGTAAATGCGAATAAGCAACCATCGATCCCACAGCAGGGTTTCGACTTTCTCAATTTTGGTTGGTGCAGGCATGTCGTTTCCGTTCTCTTATTGCGATGAATCCCGCGTCGAGCAGGCGTTTCGGCTGAGAAGGTAGCGGTAAATCGGGTGGGTTACAAGTTGAATTTTCATTGTGTTCTGGAACTACCAGAGTTATAACCGCAGCGAAAACAACTACGTTGTGTCGATTGATCGTTCGCACGATTGTGGCACCGCACTAAACGAAACGGATAAATGTGACTGATCTCGTAATCAAAAACGCTCTGGTAATTGATGGCAGCGGTTCTGAAGGTGTTGCGTCTGATGTAGCAGTTAGCGGTGACAAGATCGAGCGAGTTGCCCCGGACATTGATGCCAGCGGTGCTGAAGTTCTTGATGCCACTGGACTCGTGCTTTCACCTGGATTCATCGATGTTCACTCACACGATGATTTCCATGTATTGATCGAACCGGAAGTTCGGCACAACATTCTCCAGGGAATCACAACAGCGGTTGTTGGCAACTGTGGATTTGGAGCAGCCGGTTCCGAAGCTGGCAAAGTCCAAATGAAGGCGATCAACGAACCAAGCGCAGAGTTGCCAGACTGGTCTGGGTACGCCGGATATCTTGAAGAGGTAGACAAGACTTCTCCGGTGCTAAATGTTGCGGCTCTGATTGGGCATCATACGGCTCGTCGAGAGGCCATGGGTGGAGTAGCAGATCGGCCGCCTACCAACGATGAGATGGATCGCATGCTTGCGAACGTTGAAGAGGGTATGCAAGCTGGGGCGGTTGGGATGTCGACCGGCCTCGTTTACGAACCCGGGCGTTACGCATCGACCGAGGAAGTCGCTGATCTCGCGAAGATCGTCGGTAGGCACGGTGGCGTATACGTATCGCACATGCGAGACGAAGGCGCAGGGCTACTCGATTCGGTCCGTGAGACGCTCCACATTGGTGAAGCCGGTGGATGCCCGGTTGAAATCTCCCACCACAAATCTGTAGGTAAATCTAACTGGGGCGCGGTCGCACGTTCGCTCGAAATGATCGAAGACGCAGTTGCCAATGGGACTGACATCACAGCCGATCAGTATCCATATACCGCGCGCAGCACAATGTTGTTCGCGTTAGTGCAAAACAAAACGTTCGGTGACGGTGAAGGTGGAGCAATGGGTAAATCATCGCCAGACGAAGTCCTGCTTTGTTCCGTGCCTGGTCACCCTGACTATGAAGGTCGAACTCTCCAGAGTTTTGTTGAAGAGTTTGATTTGCCCGGTGAAGAAGCCGCTAACAAACTGCTCTCAGATATTTCGCCCGACATACTTGTCGCTGCCTTTGGAATGGACGAAGGCGACGTACGCATGGTGATGGCTCATAACTCGACCATGATCGGAACAGATGGCCTTGATCGCGGCTCAAAACCGCACCCTCGCGCGTGGGGTACCTATCCGAGAATCCTCGGCAAGTACGTTCGAGAAGAAGGCGTGATATCGCTCGAAAACGCCATCTACAAAATGACCCAAATGCCTGCCGAGAGATTCGGGATTGAGAAACGTGGCAGGATCTCAGAAGGTTATTTCGCCGATCTCGTTTTATTTGATCCCAACACCGTTATTGACGGGGCGACCTATGAGAATCCACGAGTCGGACCAAAAGGTATGCCCCATGTGATCGTGAACGGATCGTTCGCTGTAAAAGACGGAATTCATCAGGGAACTCGTACCGGTCGAGCTCTCCGCAAATCGAGCTAACAGGAAACTCAGGAAAGGCTCATGCCAGAAATTATCGAATCGGTATCGCTAACTCCGGTGCCATCCAGTTATCAGAAAGAACTTGGCAAGAACGCCTACGCGGATAACCGAGGTACTCAATGGCTCGAGTGGGTCGTGCGTGCTCGGAGTTCAAGTGGTGCGGAAGGCATCACGATCGCCAACCGTATGATGCGTCAGACTTCAGTAGAGAAAACGTTGGAGTTTATTGAAGGTGCACTTCTCGGACGCGAAGTTGAGTCTTTACTCGAAACGTCCGACGGTGTCGTGACCGGAGCCGCACCTGGAATGGAACGCTGGTATCGACACAACGGCTGGCTCTCGATTCTTTCATTCGACTTGCTCGGCAAGACGAGAGGAGTTTCTGCCATCGATCTTCTGGGCGGAAAAGTTCGAGATGCTGTTCCTGCCTACGACACCACCTTGTATTTCCAAGATTTCTTGAATCCCGTCAAAGGTGCACAGCAAGTTGGAGACGAGGCGGGAAAAGCCGTTGAAGACGGCTGGCGAGCAGTCAAGATCAAGACCGGACGTGGCGGTCGGTGGATGATGCCTGAAGCTGGAATGCAGCGCGACATCGACGTAGTTTTGTCCGTGCGAGATGCCGTGGGACCAGATGTAAAAATCTACGTCGATGCCAACTTTGGTTACGACAATCACCTTGACCTTCTAGACCAGTTCATCAAGGAAGTCACCCCTGCTGACATTTTCTGGTTTGAGGAGATGATTACCCAGGATCTCGATGGGTATAAAGCTATGCGAGAGATGCTCGCTAAGCACGGCTCGAACGCCCTGCTTACCTGTGGTGAGGTTGACCGTACCCCGATATCCGAAATATTCCAGGATTTGATTGACGACGAATTAATCGACGGTTACCAGCCCGACATTGTTTCTCACGGCTACCTGGGTTGGATGGATATTGAACGAAAGCTGAAAAACACGAACGTTCGAACGATTCCTCACAACTTTGGGAATGGCTCATTCGGTTCGTACGCTTCGATTTGCTTCGGTGCAGCTTCAGAAACGTATTTGTCCCTTGAAGATGAGCGGATCATTCCGCACTACCTGACCGACCTACCATCTTTCAGTAATGGAGCCTACTCGCTGCCAACCGGTGCAGGGCTGGGTGTTGATATTGATGAGGCAGGATTCGCTCCGCATACGAAACATGAGAACAAGCTGGAGGTGACCAAATGAGTGACCTGAATAGCCATGTAATCAAAGAGATTCGTATCACTCCTGTCGAAACGTACTTCGGCGCTCCCGGCAAAGGACGCATCGTAGGCCGGAACTCCAAGAGCGAGAACTACGGCTACAACCAGCGTGAGTGGTTGCTTCAAATCACAACGAACTCCGGTTTGACCGGTCTTTCAAACGCGCGCCCGGCAATGAACAAGATTTCTTTGAGTGAGTTGTACGACGATCTAAAAATATTGATCGGTCACAATCTAGATGAATTCTTCGACATTTCTGGCGGACGAGTATCAAGCGTTAGCCCAAGATGGGGAGACTTGATCGACCGATACGGCTTCGTCGATGTCGCCCTGTTCGACTTGATTGGTCGGGCGTTGGATGTACCGGCGTACAGCTTGCTCGGAAACAAGGTTCGTGACGAAGTCGAAGGTTATGACTCAAGTTTGTACTTCCAGGACTTGGTGAATCCAGCCGAAGGTGCCAACGCCGTTGCAATAGAAGCTGCCGAGGCCATAGAAAAAGGTTGGCGAGCCGTCAAGCTCAAGTTGGGTCGGCCAGGAAGATGGTTTGAACCGGTTGCAGGAACGCGTCGAGACATCGAAGTTGTTGAAGCGGTTCGCGAAACCGTGGGGTCAGACGTGAAAATTCTTGTCGACGCCAACAACGGGTACGACGGTCGACTCGATCTCCTCGAAGACTTTGTCCGGGGTATCAGTGATCTAGATGTCTACTGGATGGAAGAGATGATCACTGAGGAAGTCGCTGGTTACGAGAAGCTCAAGAAGTGGCGAGACAAATTCACTCCAAGCACGTTGATTGTTGACGGTGAGGGAGACAAGGGTCGCAACACGATTTACTGGGAGTTAATCGAACGAGGACTTTTGGATGCGATTCAGCCCGACATGCTCCACATGGGGTTCTGGCGGTTCCATGAACTTGCGGTCGATATCGAACGCTCAGGCTTCCCTGTACTCATAGCTCCTCACAACTACAACGCAGCTTACCTTGGCCTCAGGGCAGATATTCAATTTGGTGCGGTGACAGAGAGATTTGTAATCGCTGAGGATTCCACACTCGACTTTGACCTTTACAAAGGTGATGGTTATTCATTCGTCGATGGGAAGTACGCAGTGCCTGATGAACCAGGCCTCGCCGTATCGGTTGACCAAGACCTGTACGACCGTGTGTATCGTCAGCACGAAACTCTAATTAGCTAGAAAAAGTAAAAACCTTTTCGAGAAAGAACACATGAAAGTCCTAATTACTGGCATCACCGGTCGAGTCGGCGCAAACGTGGCAGTCAAGTTCCTTGAGAACGGTCACGATGTACGAGGTTTTGTTTGGCCGGGTGATCGACAGGCAGAAAAAATGAAAGCTGTCGGGGCGGAGATTGTTGAAGGTGATCTCGCCAGTTCCGCCGACGTCAACGCAGCTGCCGAAGACCAGGACGTAATTTTGCACCTTGGAGCGGCATTCCAGGCTGGCGGACCGTTCACTCCTGAGCAGTACATGGACACCAACGTAAAAGGCACCTTCAACGTTCTTGAGGCGGCGTTAGGACTCGGCGACAAGCTCAAGCACGTCATAGTCACAAGTACTGACGCGACGATGTTCAAGTACCCAGAAGGCGGAATTGACGATCCGATTCGAGAAGACTCACTACCGCTGGTCACAACCGATTGGTACGGCTACACGAAGGTGCTTTGCGAACACCTCGTGGATCGTTATTACCGAAACGACAAGTTGAACGCCACAGTGATTCGTTTTGCCAACGTTTGGGGTGCTGGAGAAATTCTGAACTTCGGTCAATTCCACCTGAAGACGTTCCTCAACCAATTCGCAAACCGCACCGACGACGCCGGGAAGGCAACTTTCGAAAAGCTCCAGGAGGAGGACGCCAAATCGAATGGTGGTGATCGTCTGATAGTCGCCAGGGACGTGAACGGACGACCGTGGAAGAAGCACAACATTGAAGTTCGGGACATTGTCCACGCTTACGAGCAAGCGGTTGGAAATGCAAATACCTACGGAAACGTCTACCAGCTTGGCGCGAACGAACCGTTCACCTGGGACGAACTGATTCCGTACATTTCTGACAAGACCGGAATCCCGTACTCGACCGTGGACCTCGCGATGAATCCAACCTACTACGAGTACGATTTATCGGCTGCGAGGAACGACTTCGGCTACGCACCTAGTTTGTCGATCTTCGATATGGTCGACGAGGCTGTTCGATACAACGCTGAGGGTGGCGGCGGAATTATCCCGACCAAGGTTTAGCTGCTAGGGGCGGACTCGGTTCATCGCAATGTAAATACCGATACCGAGTCCGATCAGAGCAACGATGTTGGAGAATACCGCTGCCGGAACACCAAGAATTCCCGCAACGGTTATTCCGACCATCCACGAAACGAACATCGTTCCCGCAGCTACGTAACGAAGCCGAGTGTCGAGCTTGTATCTGCCGACACGTCGAATAAGTTCACCAACTGGTGTTCCTGCAACGGCAACAACCATTGCGGCGATTACGTTTCCGAATGCGAAATTGAACGGAAGGTTCCACAGAATCCACACGATCACCGCATAAACAACACCGACTCCAACTGCGACTGCAGCCGCACTGGCAATAACGGTCGTCATTTCTGTGTTGGTTGACCGGAAAATTGGTGCCTGACCGATGTTCGCACAGTCAGGACAGCGAGCTCCTACCGGCGATTGCACCATGCATTGAGGGCAGATCAGGTCACCACATCTGCCGCAACGTAAGTTCGATGCAACTTGGGGATGGCGTAGGCAGGTTGAATCGAATGATTCCTGGGTCATATTAGTTCAAGCATACCCGCAAATTTCGGGAGGAATGTGTGGATGTTACAGTTCAGTTTCCGGCTTGTTGATCGATCCACTCTTGTCTGTCCCGGATGTCTCTGTCGAACAAAACCCGGTTTCTGAGCAGTTCCATAGATAATTGTCCGTCAGCGTTTCTAATCGAGTTGGAGGTCATACGTTTAAGTACGGTCACCACAATAAATCCGATGCAAAAACCGATAACTCCTGCCGGAAGATTTAACAAAACTGCCCACACGGGCATGATGAGAACGGCGATCAACCACCACGCGGCTGAATCTTTCCATGGAGAAAACAGAACACCCAGCGAAGCGACTGCTCCATATACGATCAATAGCGGAAAACTGAGTGCTCCTGTCGCTCCGAGTACGGTTGCCATACCTCTTCCACCTTGCAGACGTACGAATATCGACCAGTTGTGACCGATGATTCCGGCGAGTCCGGCTGCGGCTTCGACTCCCGCTCCCAAACCGAGCATCTTGTCGGACGCAAGAAGCACCGGAAGCGTACCTTTTACGACGATATCGAAAGGAACAACAGGCACCGCCCACCATGCTCCAATTTGGTTGGTGAGGTTAGATATACCAATATTTCTAGTCCCAACATCACGCAAGTCCACGCTGCCTACGAGCCTGGTGACGACCAACGAGGTGGGAATGGAGCCAACCAGGTAAGAACCTAATAGAAGGATCAGCGCAATTAATGGGTCGCTCATCGTCGAAGTCCCCCGGGAACTGAGCCAACTCGCGATCCGTGCATTTCAGCAGCCTTTTCAAGAAGTCGGTGAGCGGTATTTGGTTCAGGTCCGTTTTGCCCGGGAAGCACTTCATTTTCGGTGTCCTGGGCGTGGTAGTCGGTTCCTCCACTTGGTACCAGGCTGTGCCGAGTCGCAATATCTAAATACTTGTCACGGCTTTCACCACGGTATTTCTCGGCGTAAACCTCTATGCCAGCTAGGCCATTGCCTGCGAGTTGTTTCACCAGCGGGTTCAGCCGGTGGACCGTTCTCGGGTGGGCTACAACTCCGACACCACCGGCGCCGTGAATAAGCCGCAACGCGTCGGTCGGGTGAAGTTTGGGTCTTGGAACCCTTGCGATCCCTTTTTCTCCGATGAATCGATCGAATGCCTCTCGGACCGTTTGTACATGACCCTCCTCGACCATTGCGCGTGCAATGTGAGGTCGTCCAACTGCACCGGCAGCCAGTTCCACGACTCGGTTCCAACTGACGGGAAGACCCATTTCACCGAGCTTAGCGACCATCGCTCTAGCCGCATCAACTCGCTGCTCACGGAAAGTCTCAAGAGTGGATTGAAGCTCGTCATTTTCGATGTCTATGAAATACCCGAGCAGATGAAGCTCTGAGTCGTCGGTTGCTGTACCGAGCTCAATCCCGGGGATGACCGTCAGTCCATCACTGGCGGCGTTTGTCGCTTCATATACACCTGCGGTGGTGTCGTGATCGGTGACCGCGATCGTCTTGAGCGATGTTCCAGAGATGAATTCGATTAGTTTTGACGGTGAGAGTGTCCCATCCGATACTGTGGTGTGGAGGTGCAAGTCGACCTCCACACGCCACTCAGGTGGCTCGACGCGTGCGTTCGGGTTGTATCGACCATCGGCGGCATCTTGCATGCCGTTAGACCTCTATCTGTCGGTCTACTCGTTGCACTGAGGTAGCGTGTTTCGTTTCTGGGTCGATATCGATAACGACTGAATTGAACGAGAACAAACCACGCTTGACTGGCTGGAATCGATGACGATAACCGGTAAGGAAGCGGTTCAAAGAACCTTCAACTTCGACGCCCAAAATCGAATCATCAGCTCCGACCATTCCCAAATCTGTTACGAATCCAGTGCCTTCTGGCAGGACTTTGCAGTCTGATGTTGGGACGTGGGTATGGGTGCCAACAACCGCGGCAACTCTGCCATCGAGATGCCACGCCAGTGCAGCTTTCTCAGACGTAGCCTCCGCATGGAAATCGACAACTATGGGTTTGCCTGCTCCGAAGCCGCCAGCGAGCAACTCGTCAACAACTGCGAACGGGGAGTCGAACTCACCAACCCATACTCGTCCTATCAGATTGATTACCGCAATTGGCCCGGAATCGTCAGTTGCTCCTCTTCCGGGAGTGTCAGGCGGGTAGTTGAGCGGGCGCAACACCGGCAATGTCGGATCATCAAGATGCTCAATGAAGTCACGTTTGTCCCATACGTGGTTGCCTGTCGTAAGTAGATCGGCACCAGCTTCGATCATTTCCGAAGCGGTTTCTCTTGTGAGGCCCATACCTGCTGCGAGGTTTTCACCTTGAAGCGTCACAAAATCTAAGTCGTATTCACTTCTAAGGTCTTTCAGCAAACGCTTGACCACTTTGCGACCGCCGCTACCAACAACGTCGCCGATCATCATTACCCGCATGCGGAACTTTCTAACTAGGGAACGCGATCACGTTGATGAGAATGATTCTCATCGGAAGATCGAGCTACAAGATAAATGAAAAGGCCCGACGATCAAATCGCCGGGCCATGTTTTTGCTGTTGATTGGAGAATTTCGACTAGGTCGCAACCTCGATTGATCGAGACTCCCGAATTACCACCACCTTGATCTGGCCAGGGTAAGCAAGGGTTTCTTCAATCTTCTCCACGATGTCTCTAGCGAGTGAAGCTGCAGTAACGTCATCCACATTTTCAGGATCAACAAGGACACGAACTTCTCGTCCAGCCTGAATAGCGTAAACGCGCTCGACGCCTTCGAATCCTCGAGCGACCTCTTCAAGTGCCTCGAGTCTCTGGATGTAGTTTTCGACCGTGTCGTGTCGGGCACCAGGTCGTGCAGCACTGATTGCGTCGGCGGCTGCCACCAGGAACGACTCGACTGTAGTCATCTCTCGATCGTGATGTTCCCTGATTGCAGTTACAACGTGGTCTCGCTGACCGTAGCGTTTCGCCACATCAGCACCGATTTCAGCATGTGGCCCATCAACCTCGTGAGTCAGCGCTTTTCCAATATCGTGCAAGAATCCAGCCGTCTTGGCGACCTGGGGATTTGCACCCACTTGGGCAGCCAGTAACCCAGCTACAAGACCGACCTCAACGGAGTGCTGAAGTACGTTTTCACCGTAGCTGTACCTGTATTTTAACCGACCAATCAGCTTGACCAGTTCTGGGTGCAAACCTTTGACGTTCGCATCGAACATAGCCTTCTGGCCTGCCTTACGAACAGTCTCGTCTACTTCGGTGCGCGCCTTTTCGACCGAATCCTCGATTCTAGCGGGATGAATACGACCGTCTTGAATAAGTCGTTCCAGAGCCAGTCGTGCAACTTCGCGACGAATCGGATCGAAACACGAAACAGTGATCGATTCAGGAACGTCGTCGATGATCAGGTCCACACCAGTTGCGGCTTCGATCGCCCTGATGTTTCGACCTTCACGCCCAATAAGGCGTCCCTTCATTTCGTCGTTTGGCAACGAAATTGCGGTGACGGTTGCTTCCGATACCACTGATGACGCGAGTCGTTGCATACTCGCTGCCAAGATGTATCGAGCTTTATCGTCTGCTTCGTCCTGTGCCTCTAGTTCGGCATCACGGTAACGTCGTGCCAGTTCGTACTGGATGTCTTCTTGCGCCTGGTCGAGCAATTGCTGTCTTGCATCTGAACTGGAAAGACCGGAAATACTCTCGAGTTTTTCAACTGCCTGATCTTTGAGATCGTCGAGTTCGCTACGATCTTCTTCTAGTGAAGTTCGTTGTTTCTGGATCTCGGATTCGCGTTCTGTAAGCGAATCGGCCCGGCTTTGAAGCGTCTCTTCGCGGGCTTCTAAACGGCTTTGTTGTCGTTGGTTTTCGAGTCTTTGTTCGTTGAGGCTTTTCTCTGCTTCGCTTCTGACATGGAGCGCTTGCTCCTTGGCTTCTAGAAGAATCTCCTTGCTTCGAGCGTTGGCTCGGCGCATTTGTTGCGCTGATGCTTCTTCAACTGCTCGCTGTGACTTTGCCGAAAGGATGTTGTGAAGTTGGAAGCCAATCGCACTTCCTACCACCACAGCTACTAGGGCTACGAGAACGGCTATTAGGATGACCTCCATCCTTTACCTCCCGAGCCATTGGTTATTAAATTTTGTAATTTGATGTCCGCACGGCCTTTCGCGTTTTAAGTCGCACGCACATGCGAATAGTAAGTTCGTATTGAACTAAGTGCAAGAAATTGAACTTATATTCACCACTTGGAGCGAACACAGAGTTAACAAAAAGTGCTGTGGTTATTACCACGGCACTTGTAATGCTTTCGAGAGTTGAAACTACTCTTCTTCGCCGGTTTCTCCGTCACCGTCGGTCTCGCCGTCGGCATCATCGGATACGCCTTCTTCACCCTCTTCGCCTTCAGTGGCTCCAAGTGTTGGCTCTTCAGATACTCGTGGCGGCTGAATCCATGCGATTCGGTCTTCTTCCGAGCTTGCCAGCGTGACGCCAGATGGAAGCTTTAGGTCACCGGAAAGGATCGCTGCTTCAAGCGAATCGAGAACCGAACAATCGGCTTCGATTTCATTTGGCATGTCGAACGGCAGGGCTCGAACTGTAATTTCAAATGCACCCTGAGTTACAACGCCTGCGCCACCTGCGGTACCAGGTGCGTCGTCCTGGTTAATAAGCACAACCGGAACTGGTGACTCAACTTCTTGCTGTACGTCAACACGAAGGAAATCAACGTGCTGAATGTCTCCAGAAACGGCGTGTCGTGCGATGTCACGAACGATCGTTACGGTGTCTTTGCCGTTGAGTGAGAGAGTAATAGGGGTGGTGCGACCTGCAACTTTGAGCGCATTTCGCAACTCGAGTTCGTCGGCCTGGAGAGCCAGAGACTCTTCTTTCAGACCGTACATGTGAACAGGTGTAATACCCTGGCGCCGCAGTGCTCGGTTCTTCTTGCCAAGGGCAGTACGGGTTTCGACTTTGAGCGTAACCGCGTCCATCGCGATTTATCTCCGGTTGACTTGTGTAACTGATCTTTTAGTTGGATGACTCACAACTTTCAGATCGTTATTCGAATGTGGAATATAGAAGTGCTTCCCACCGTTTTGAGTGAGATCACAGCTGATTATCTTACCACGCACATCCGTGCATTGGACTTCAAAAAAGAGCACGTTGTCTTCAAGTTGAGTCTAGATTGTCTACCTGCTCGGTCAGGAATGTCGTTTCAGTGGTAAAATCGACGCCATCGATGCCTTGCAATGCGTCAGACATCGAACACAAGCGCAATCGTTATCGGAGCATTCCAAAATGCTAGTGCCAATGAAAGTGGACTACGGGGTTCGAACCCTGGTATTCCTCGCACAGCAAGGTGATGATGAGTTCACATCGACCTCCGATATTGCGCGGGATCAGCACATCCCTGAACCGTACTTACTCCGGATTTGTAGTGAGCTGCAGAAATCAGGACTCATCGAATCGCGACGTGGTCCTCAAGGCGGGCATAAGCTCGCTAAGCCGGCGGACGGCATTTCCGTGAGTGATGTCGTGAATTCAGTTGACTACTCTCTTGCCCCTGTCGACTGCGTCGAAGAGCCAGATGGCTGTAGGCTCTCCGGAGCTTGTTCGCAGCGTGAGCTCTGGAGTGATGTTGAAACGATGCTGCTCGATCACCTGAGCAAGGTAAGGATCAGTGAGTTGATGAATCAGCAGATGAACCTGGCATCAACAGCACCGGTGAAGTCGAACTTCTAAGCGTGTGCATCCGCCGACAGGCGCACTGAATCCAAACCTATGTGCGGGGTTCACTCCCGAAACGCTTGTATTCCTCACGATTTCGAAATTCAGATGTAATCACGCTTTTCGCAGAGTAGAATTCAAACTGAACACCGATGGCGAGTGGGAATCACCAAGTGATCCTAACTGTGCCAAATCATGAAATAAGGATCTAAAAGGGACATGTCAGAAAACAACGGCCTAACGCCACTGACGCCAGCCCAGGTGCAGCGATACAGCCGACACCTGATCATGAACGGCGTTGGTAGCGTCGGTCAGCGAAAAATGATCGACTCCAAGGTGTTGATCGTGGGAGCGGGTGGACTAGGTTCACCGGTGGCTCTCTACCTTGCGCTCGCTGGAATCGGCACGATCGGAATCGTAGATTTTGATGTTGTGGACGTTTCAAACCTACAGCGACAAATTCTGCATACCGACGCTGACGTTGGGCGTCCAAAGGTAATTTCCGCCAAGGAAACTCTTCAGGCCCACAACCCTGAAGTGAACGTGATCGTTCACGAAGAGCCGATCAACTCGGACAACGCGATGGACATCATCCCGAACTACGACATCGTCGTAAACGGTGCTGACAACTTCGCAACTCGATATCTTGTAAACGACGCAGCCTACCTTGCCGGAAAGCCACTCGTAGATGGCGCCATCCTGGTGTTCGATGGTCAGGCGACGACCTATCTGCCTGGTCAAGGTTGCTACCGCTGCATGTTCCCAGATCCACCACCTCCAGGCGAAGTTCCAAACTGTGCTGAGGCAGGTGTGATCGGTGCTCTACCTGGTCTCGTTGGATCGATTCAGGCGCTTGAAGTTGCGAAGCTCGCCATGGGTGTTGGAGAAACACTCACGAGCCGAATGCTGCTCATTGACGCTCTGACCATGGAATTCCGCGAAATCAAGATTCGCCAGAATCCTGACTGCAAACTTTGCGGTGAGAACCCTGAAGTCACTGAACTCATCGATTACGAAGTGTTCTGCGGCATCTTGCCACCGGTTCAGGAAGAACAACAGCTGGTGTCGGCCGATTAGTCGGTCGACCCACCAGCGGGTCTTTGGTTTATACGTAATCTCGAACCCCACGAAAGTTTCTTAATTGGCATCTCCTTTTGTCGCGCCCATAACTGCAGTCCGAAGCGATGCGCTTGATGCGATCGGAAATACTCCGCTCATCGATGTTTCGGTCCTTAGCCCGGATCCAAAGGTGAAGATTTACGGAAAACTTGAATCCGTGAATCCAACCGGTTCCGTCAAAGACCGCGCTGCTCGGTCGTTGATTTTGACCGCAGAAAAAGAGGGACTGCTCAAGAAGGGCGACACGATCCTTGAGCCCACATCAGGTAACACTGGATTGGGTCTTGCGATGATCGGGAGGCTCCGTGATTACAAGGTGAAAGTCGTAATCCCTGCGAGTGTTCCACCTGAACGAATTCACCTGCTCGAAGCATTCGGCGCCGAAGTAATTCTTTCACCTGCCGACAAAGGTACGAACGAGTCCATCGTTATGGCTCAGCATATTGCCGAAGAGAATCCTTCCTACTTCATGCCGTACCAGTACGGTAACGCTGCAAACCCCCGGGCTCATTACACAACCACGGGACCGGAGATTGCTCGGGACCTTCCTGATGTAGATGCATTTATTGCGGGTCTAGGAACCGGCGGAACCTTAATGGGTGTTGGGCGGGCATTACGCGAACACAACCCGAACGTTCAAATTGTTGCCACAGCACCGCATCCCGATGACAAGGTTCAGGGATTGCGTTCGATCGAGCACGGATTCATCCCACCAATTCTTGATCTCGATAAACTCGATGGACGGATACTGGTCGAAGGTGAGGAAGCCTTCTACTGGACTCGTCGGTTACTTACAGACGCTGGAGTTTTCGTCGGTGTTTCTTCCGGTGCAACCTTTGCAACCGCTCGAAAGCTTGCTCAGAAAATGTCCCGAGAAGGACGTGAAGGCAAAATCGTGGCCATGTTTGCCGATGGAGGATGGAAGTACCTCTCAACCGGAATTTACGGTGAGGACTTCAAGTTCGACCAGAAAGAAATCGAAGGTAAAACCTGGTGGTAAGCCGTTAGTTTCGAGTTACTATCACGACCCTCAGCGCGAAGTTGAGGGTCTTTTTGTTTAACCCCTGTTTCTAAGGATCGAATATTGACTGAAAACTCGAACGATCTCGTTTTCACGCCTGCTGTCGAACAAGCTCAGATGATTCGATCAGGGCAGATTTCATCACGTGACCTCGTGCAGGCTCATCTAGATCAAATCGAACGAGTGGATCCTTCAGTTAACGCAATGGTGACAATGGTTGCTGAGTCGGCGATTGAGCAGGCCGCGCAAGCAGACGAGAAGCAGGCATCAGGTGCAGAACTTCCACCGTTACACGGTCTTCCAATTGCGATCAAAGATCTTCAGAACACCGCCGGAATCCTCACGACGCAAGGTTCTCCGATCTACGCCAACAACGTGCCAGACTTCGATGCCCTGATTGTTGAACGGGTCAAGAGCGCCGGCGCAATAGTTGTGGGCAAATCCAATACTCCAGAGTTCGGTGCTGGATCACAAACCTTCAATGCCGTGTTCGGAACGACTAAGAATCCGTATGACGTGACCAAGACCTGCGGCGGAAGCTCTGGTGGAGCTGGTGTTGCTCTTGCTTGCGGGATGGTTCCAATCGCGACAGGTTCAGATCTCGGTGGATCGCTTAGGAATCCGGCTGCGTGGTCGAATGTGGTTGGCATACGGCCTGCGCCCGGCAGAGTTCCAGCGGTTGGTGGTGATCTCGGATGGTCAAATCTGTCTACTGACGGTCCGATGGGGCGCACTGTGGCTGATGTTGCAATGCAGCTTGCAGTCATGGCAGGGCACGATTCCCGTTCACCGTTGTCGATCGATGAAGATGGCTCAGCGTTTACAAAAAAGCTGGAACGCGATTTCAACGGCACCCGGGTGGCATGGAGCAAGAATCTCGGAGGGCGACCAATTGACGTAGAAAACAGCCGAGTGACTGAAGAGGTAAAAAGCGTATTCGCTAACCTCGGCTGTGAGATCGATGAGACCGAACCTGATCTCTCTACAACCGACGAAATTTTTCAAACTCTTCGCGCTTACAGCTTTGCTATCAAGCATGAAAAACATCTTCAGAACAATCGGAGTCAATTAAAAGAAACCGTTGTTTGGAACGCTGAACATGGTATGAAGCTTTCGGCAATTGATGTTGCGCACGCAGAGCAACTACGCACTCGACTGTGGGAGCAACTCACGGAATTCTTTTCAACATACGAATTTTTGATGCTGCCCGTAACTTCAGTTCCACCGTTCTCGAACAAGCAGGAGTATCCAACGTCGTTTAACGGGATTGAATTCGAGACTTATCTCGACTGGATGTGGCCGTGCTACACCATTTCAGTTACCGGACTACCTGCAATATCGGTTCCAGCCGGATTTACCAATGATGGGTTGCCAGTCGGGCTCCAAATTGTGGGACGACCGAAAAGTGAGTTCCACCTTCTGCAAATTGCTTCAGCATTTGAAACGGAAACGAATTACTGGAAGAAGCGTCCAGCGGTCGTCGAATAGGGGAGTTAGGAGATGGATCTCAAACTGACAGGCAAGCGGGCGATTGTCACCGGTGGAAGTAGAGGTATCGGAAAAGCCATTGCTCGAGAGCTAGCATCTGAAGGTGTCGATGTCGTTGTCGCGGCTCGAGGCATAGATGCACTAGAAGCGACGGCGGTGGAACTCGCCAACGAGACGGATTCGACGGTTCATTCAGTGTCGGTTGATACAGGCTCCGACGAGAGTGTCGGCAAGTTAATTGCAGAGTCGAAACACCTACTTGGTGGTATCGACATTCTTGTTAACTGCGCGGCTCGGCCCGGTGGACAAAGCACGGTACCTACACTATCCGGAGTCACTACCGAAGAATTCAATGACCATATGAACGTGAAGGTGATGGGCTACCTGCGTTGTGCTAGGGAAGTTGCACCTGTGATGGTCGAACAAGGTTGGGGCAGGATCATCAATATTTCTGGACTGGCTTCAAGAACATCTGGAACCGTCGTTGGTTCAATGCGAAATGTTGCAGTGACAGCAATGACTAAGAACCTCGCCGATGAACTTGGACCACACGGGATCAATGTCACCGTTATTCACCCGGGTTTGACTCGCACAGAAGCGACACCAGGTGTGATTGCCGCACGAGCAGAATCGTCTGGTATTTCAGAATCTGAAATCGAAGCACAAATGGCGGCAGGCAATTCCTCGCGAACCTTTATCGACTCGTCAGATATCGCATACGTCGTGGCGATGCTCGCATCACCGCGATCCATTGCTATCAATGGTGATGGAATTGCCGCAGGCGGTGGAGTGGGAACCGCTATCTACTACTGACGAATACCCGTTCGAGCAGATAACGTGCCGTTCATTTCGTATCATCTCTCCAGCAGAGATTGAATATGTCGCGCGTCGCCGATCAAAGATGCGCCATCTGAACCGGAAAGACAGGTACTCCCATGACAAAGCTCGCCGCGAATCTATCGATGATGTTCACTGAAGTTGATTTCTTGGACAGATTCGAAGCTGCCGCAAAAGCCGGATTCAAAGGTGTCGAGTATCTGTTCCCGTACGACTTCCCGGCGGATCAGATTAAAGAAAAGCTCGATGCACACGGACTTACACAGGTCCTCTTCGATTTTCCTGCCGGTGACTTCGCAGGTGGTGAGCGTGGTATCGCTGCACTCCCGGGTCGTGAGGGTGAGTTTCAAGACGGCGTGGGGACAGCTCTTGAATACGCTAAAACGCTCGGATGTGAACGACTGACTGTCCTTGCAGGAAAAGCTGACTCTTCGGTCACAGGAGCCCAGATCCAGGAAACCCTCGTCAACAACCTGAAGTTTGCTGCCGATGCGGCAAAGGGCACGAACATCACGGTCTTGCTTGAGGCAATCAACACTATCGACATTCCCGGGTACTGCGTCTTCCGAACCTCTCAAAGTCGGTCACTTGTTGAAGCGGCAGGATCAGACCAGGTGAAAGTTCAGTACGACATTTACCACATGCAGATCATGGAGGGCGACGTCCTAAGAACCATCGACGCCAATATGGATGCGATTGGACACTTCCAGCTTGCCGACAACCCTGGTCGACACGAGCCAGGTACAGGTGAGTTGAACTACGACGTGATTTTGCCCCACATCGACTCGACCGGATACGACGGTTGGGTCGGGTGTGAATATGCCCCTGCCGGTGACACGAATGCTGGTCTCGGCTGGGCGGCCAAGTACCTCTAGTCCACAACGACGAAAGCACCTCGTTCGGAATGGATGAGGTGCAGTTAGTTACACGCAGTTTCCGGAGCAAAAATGCCTAGGCTTGAAGCAAACCTACAATGGATGTTCAACGAACACGACCTGATCGATCGGTATGACGCTGCGGCCGATGCGGGATTCAAAGGTGTTGAACTTCAAGCACCGTATTCTTTGGATATTGACCAGATAGTCGAGCGTCTTGAGAATAACGATCTCAAGCACGTGATTATCAATTCTCCTGTAGCTGATCCTGATTCGGGAAAGAACAACATTGCGATCAATCCTGATCGGATTGACCTTTACGCCGAGAGAACAGCACTGGCAGCGGAGTACGCGTCTGGGCTTGGTTGCATCGGGGTCAATATCGGGTGTGGACCGATCGACGATCTTGATCCAGAAGCTGCCCGTGAAACCCTGATCCACAATGTTAGACACGCAGCTGAGGAACTCCGCAAAGTGGGCGTTGTCGCGCTTCTTGAACCGATCAACACGCGAGATCAGCCCGGGTTCTTCGTCAACACGTCTGCTGGAGGAATCGAAATCATCAAAGAGGCGAATCATCCAAATCTGGCGTTGCTTTACGACTTCTACCACATGCAGATCATGGAAGGCGAGCTAACGCTAACAGTCGAGAAATTACTACCTCACATAAAGCACATCCAGATCGCCGATAACCCGGGTCGTCACGAACCTGGCACAGGCGAAATTAATTACGATCACATTCTCGGATGGTTGGATGAAATTGGATATGATGGCTGGGTGGGGTGTGAGTACGGGCCGAGCAATGGCACCGTTGAGACCCTGGGCTGGGCGAAGAACTGGATGTAATTCACGGGCGTTATGACGACTATCGAACACTCTCACGATCTGCCATTAGATTCTGACGATTCTGCTCTCAGGGCAGATATTCGGCGGATGACTGAAATGCTCGGAGAGACGCTGCGAGGTCTATGGGGTGAAGAGCTCTATGAACTAGTTGAGTACGTTCGAGCGTCAACCCGAGAACTTCAATCCGGCAATAACGAGAAACTTCGGGAAGAGCTGTTCGAGCGGCTTGACCAATCTTCGCTTTGGTACGTGATTCGAGTTGTCCGAGCCTTCACCAGTTACTTTCACATTGCGAACGTCGCTGAACAGCATCACCGTATCGAGTTCCGAGGTGAGGCGGGATCAAGGCGTGAGTGGCTAGAAGAATCATTTGATCGGATCAAGGAAGCAGGAGTTTCCAAGGAGTCGATCGAAAAACTGATCGACCGTCTTGAAGTTCGCCCCGTTTACACGGCGCATCCGACTGAAGCTGCACGACGATCAATTCTTGAAAAATTGGCGAGAATTGGTGAAAACCTTGCTCGTCGTCAAAACCCGCGTCTACTTGAATCAGAAATAAAACGTTTGGACCGTCGACTCGAAGAAGTCATCGAAGAGATTCTCCAAACCGACGAACTGCGCCACGATCGACCAAAACCTGTCGATGAAGCTCGCAATATCGTCTACTACATGGAAGACATCTTCCGTTTCGCGATTTCTGACGTTGAGGAAGCGTTAGACGATCAACTTGCCAAGTTTGATATTGCACGGTCACCTAAGAAGTCGTCGCTGAAATTTGGAACCTGGGTTGGAGGTGATCGAGACGGGAATCCAAACGTCACACATCAACTCACGAGCCAGATTCTTGATCTGCAACATCGCCGTGCTCTCAAGATATTCGCACCAGCTATTTCAGCTCTGGCGCGTACCCTGAGCCAGTCCACTCGTATCGTTGAAATTTCGACTGAACTCGCTGAATCGCTAGAATTTGATCGCGCTGCTTTGCCCGCTGTTTGGGAAGAGTTCAGGCAGATCGATGAAGAGGAGCCGTACAGGCTCAAATGTGCGTACATCTATCAGCGACTGATAAACGGTGATGTTGGTTCAATTTCTCAGCGCGATGAATCGGAAACCTATTCCGATGTTCAATCACTGCTTGGTGATTTGCAGTTAATGCTCGATTCCCTGCAACAAAACCAGGGAGGAGCATCTGCTGAAGGCGAACTACGCCGATTGATGCAGCGTATTTCTGCCTTCGGTTTGACGCTCGCAACTATGGACGTGCGGCAACACGCCGAAGTCACGGGTGGTGCGATCAACGAGTTGGTCGACCGGGTTTCTGACGATATTGACTCCTTCGAATCTCTTTCAGTCGACGAACGTGCTAAATGTCTGATCGAAGAGTTGCGTAGCAGGCGAGTCTTATCTTCACCTGGCGCTCAGTACTCCCCGGAAACGACCGAGATTCTTGACCTTGTTCGCACGATCAAAGAAGTGCAGGACCGTTACGGCACCAACGTAATTGAGAGTTGGATCGTCGCAATGACACGGGATGTCGACGACCTATTGACCATCCTTGTTTTGTGCAAAGAAGCAGGTTTGATCAACCTCGAAAACGGTGTTTCGAGGATCTCAGTCGTTCCGTTGTTCGAGGAAATCGAAGACCTACAGCGTTGCCACGAAGTGATGGATCGATTCCTCTCGATTCCTGAAGTTCACTCACTGGTCGTCCGTGCTGGCGGCGTCGTTGAAGTGATGCTCGGCTACTCCGACTCGAACAAAGACGGCGGCATCATGACCTCCCAGTGGGAGTTGTACAAAGCCCAACGAGAACTTCGTGCCGTAGGTGAAAAGCATGGTGTGTCCATCCGCTTGTTTCACGGTCGTGGTGGAACTGTCGGACGAGGTGGAGGACCCACTAACGACGCGATCATGGCGCAACCGTTTGCAACCGTGGATGGTCGAATAAAGATCACCGAGCAGGGCGAAGTCATTTCCGACAAATACGGACTGCCTGAGTTAGCGCGAAATCATCTCGAACTTAGCGTAGCAGCGGTAATTGAGGCATCTCTGCTCCACGCAGAGCCACTGCACTCATCAGAAAAGCTCGATAGCTGGTTTGAGACGATGGACTGGCTGTCCGAGCGAGCGTTCAAAAAATATCGATCACTGGTGGAGGCCAATGGATTCGTCGACTATTTCATGGACTCAACTCCGGTCGAAGAACTGGCAGGAATGAACATTGGCTCGCGTCCTTCCCGAAGGGCTTCAGCAGACGGTTCAAGAAGTATCGATGACCTTCGAGCGATCCCCTGGGTCTTCGGTTGGATGCAGAGTCGCCAGATCGTTCCCGGTTACTTCGGAGTCGGTACTGCGTTGTCGGAAGCGAGAGAAGCCGGTTTTGGTGATCACCTCGCCGACATGTACGAGAACTGGTCGTTCTTCCGCACGTTCATTTCCAATGTCGAAATGACGCTTGTGAAATCCAATATGGACATCGCCGGTCGATACGTTGAAGCTCTTGTCGATCTCGAATTGCATCACTTGTACGACGGTATTTGTGATGAACGTGCACGATCAGTCGCCGAGGTTCTACAGGTGACCGGTCAAAGTGAACTCCTGGAACACCAGCCGGTCCTAAGGCGTACTCTGGCAGTACGTGAGTATTACGTTGCTCCGCTCAACTATTTGCAAGTGTCACTACTGGCTCGAAAGCGAGCTAGCCAGGATGACGACCCACAAACAGAGCGAGCGCTACTATTGTCTATAAACGGCGTTGCAGCCGGGCTGAAAAACACCGGATAGAACGCGTAGATGTCGATCAACACAAAAAATTCTGCAGTTTCATTCTTCGCCGAAACGATTGCTACCGGTCTTGGTTCAGGTAAGTGGCCGTTCGTGGCACCTGCCACGGTTGGTACTGCGGCAGCGCTGGTTTTTTACTGGGTTCTTGTAGAACTTGGACTCGGTGATAAAGGCGATTCGATTTGGTTTTTTGCCTTGATACTAATCACGACCTTGTTGGGTATTTGGGCGACTGACTACATCGATTCCGAGGATGACCACGATCCAAAACGTGGCGTCGTCGACGAGTGGGTTGGTGTTTGGTTGACAATGCTGTTCATTCCAGTGACCATCCCCTGGGTAATCGCAGCGTTTTTAGTGTTCCGAGCATTCGACATATTGAAACCACTGGGTGTTCGTAAGTTGGAAGCCCTTCCGGGTGGAGTCGGAATTATGCTCGACGATATCGGTGCCGGAATTATTGGAGCAATACTACTCAACGCTGTTCGATTAGCGTTCTTTAACTGAGCTTGCGCCTAACCTGACCGAGGAACGCACTGGCCAGTTGCACGAAACGTTCCGGGTGTTCGTTGTGCATCCCGTGACCGCTGTCGTCCCACCTGACGTATCGACCACCGGGGATCAGATCGGTTGCTCGTGTCGCTTCTGAATCAAGAAGGGCAGAACCACGATCAGGGTTCGCCTGCATCAGCAAGGTTGGAGCTGAAATTGTTGGTAGTAGCTCATCAGGATTCCAATTGCTCTGAAGAGAACGATTGAGAGCAGCTTCCCAAATGCCTGGGTCAGCCTTATTGACCGATACCGCCCGCATTTCGATAGCTTCGTCAGAGGACTTGGAATCAAGCTTGCGAAGTTCGATTGCTGTTTCTCGAACGCTCAAATTCTTGTTTCGAATATCGAGGATGGATTTGAAAACCGGTGCGAAATCTGACTCAGTGAACCACTCATGAATGTACAGCGGAGGGTCTTCGAGAACGAGCCCTAAAACAGAATCAGGAACGCGCGACGCGACACCAACAGCGGTGACTCCCCCAAGAGAATGTCCCATAAGGAACGCAGGATTACCGACTACTTGTCGTAGAAACTCAATTACGTCGTCCGGGTAGTGATCGAACTGATACTTGTCAGCGACTCTGCCCGAATCGCCGTGACCACGTAGATCTACTGCGTACACGTGCCATGAATCGACCATCTCTGTCATGACCTGTTGCCAGTTGACCCATCTCCCGCCAAGGCCGTGAATGAACACAAGGGGAGGTCCGTTGTCTGGCCCCTCGGCGTAGTTGACGGTTATCTCAGTTCCGGCGAACTGTTTCTCAATGAAGTCGGTCATGGCAGGACGATATCAGTTTTGCGCGACCAGTTTGTTGACCGCTCGGATGAAATCGTGGTTCCTGGCAATGTGGGGTGAATGTCCCACTTTCGGCCAGCTGAGCAGGTTGCAGTTTGGGATCAGGTCCGTAACTCGCTGAGCTTCTTCATCCGACATGATGCCGCCTTTTTCAGCGGCTCCCTGGATCAGGATTGTTGGGCACTTTATGGAAGAAAACATTTCATTGAATGTTTCTTGTTCTTCACGAGGGTTTGTTCGCCCTGATTCAAGGATCGGATCAAGCTCAAACCACATCCTTGCGACTCGCCGCAAGCTATCTTCAGAAGCACCTTCGTATTCCTGCGAGACGAATGGCATCAGGTCTTCAGGAGTGGTGGCGTTCCTGATCTGATTGGCGCGTGCTTCTCGGTGATCATTGGATCGCATTCGTTCCCGTTTGCGCACCTCTGAGTTTGCTCCCGAATACGGCTCTGCCAGTACGGCGTGTGAAACCAGTTCCGGATTGCGTGAGGCAACAGCAGCCGTCACCCAACCGCCGAGTGAATGCCCGACCAACACAACCGGCTTGTCAGTCAACATCGGAATACAGGCAGAGATGTCGTCTGCCCACGTTTGACGTTTGGCGTACCTGCCGAATCTTCCAGAACGTCCCATGCCACGGAGGTCGATAGCGAACAGGTGAAACTGGGTCGAGAACTTGTCGGTTACCCGCCCCCAGGTGTGACGGTTTGATCCGTATCCGTGAATCAGAACCATTACTGGCGCGTCTGCGGAAGGTTGTGTCCACTCGGCAACATTCAAAGCGATGTTGCCGGTGTGGACGTACCGTTCGGATACGGTCATAGTTGGCCCGCTATACGAGGATTTCTTTCATCTTCGCACCAATGAGGGCTGGTGAATCCACGACGTGAACTCCTGCCTCGCTCAGCGCTTTGTTCTTCTCGGAAGCGAGAGCTGCCTTACCTGTAATGATCGCTCCAGCGTGTCCCATTCGTTTACCGGGAGGTGCTGACTGGCCAGCAATGGTGGCAACCACCGGCTTTGTGACGTGTTCTTTGATGTAATCGGCAGCGAGCTGTTCTCGAATTCCACCAATTTCACCAATCAGCACGATGGCTTCAGTTTCGTCATCTGCCTGGAACAGTTCGAGCACATCAGTGAAGGTGGTTCCGTGAATCGGATCTCCGCCAATACCAACACAAGTTGACTGGCCCATGCCGTGCTGCACGAGCTGAGCGATTGCTTCGTAAGTGAGTGTTCCAGATCGGGAGACAACACCAATGTTTCCTGGCTGAACGATGTTGCCTGGGATGATTCCAACCTTGGCCTTGGATGCCGGACTCAATACTCCGGGGCAGTTCGCTCCGATCAGCCGGGTTGGCTTGTCCTTGATGTATGCCATGACATTTGCCATGTCGAGAACAGGAACGCCTTCGGTAATGCAGACAATAAGCTCGATACCTGCATCAACCTGCTCAATAATCGCGTCCATGGCGAATGGAGCGGGAACGAAGATCACACCGGTGTTTGCACCGGTTTCCTCAACAGCTTTAGCAACCGTCGAAAAGTATGGGACTTCATCTTCAAATTTCTGACCATCGCGGTTCGGGTGAACAGCGGCGACCATGTTGGTGCCGTACTCGCGAGCGCGAGTTGCCTGGAAGCTTCCGTCGCGTCCAAGTCCCTGAACAAGGAGGCGGGTTTCTGGTCCAACGAGAACTGCCATTAGTTGGAACCTCCCAGTTCCTGCAACTTCGATTTCAATACTTCGGCAGCACCTGCCAGATCGGGAGCACCCGTGATGTCGAGTCCTGACTCGCTGAGAATGCGAATGCCTTCCTCAGCGTTTGTGCCACGCATTGCGACAACCATTGGCACCTGTGCACCTGTTTCCTTGGCAGCAGCAACAATTCCGTTTGCGACCACGTCTGAACGCGCGATTCCCGCGAACAGATTGACGAGAACGATGTCTACATCTTCGTCGTCCATGATGATCTTGAATGCCTGTTCGATTCGATCCTGGTCAGCTGAACCTCCAATATCAAGGAAATTTGCCGGGTCCGCTCCAACACTCTTGGTGATATCCATCGTTGCCATAGCGAGACCCGCACCATTGACCATGCAGCCCACTCGTCCGCCATCGAGTTTTACGTAAGCAAGATCGGCATCGTGTGCTCGACGCTCCAGCGGGTCCTGCTGGTTTGCGTCATCTAGTTGCGCCAGGTCCGGGTGTCGGAAGAGAGCATCGTCTTCGAGGTTGATCTTGGCATCGAGTGCCACAACTTGGTCATCATCGGTAACGATCAACGGGTTGATCTCAACCAGCGAACAGTCATTGTCCACGAACACTTTGTATAAATCGGTAATCAGCTTGGTCGTCTGTCGAACTGCCGATGCTGGGACGTTGAGAGCGAGTGCGACGTCGCGAGCTTTATACGGTGAAAGTCCGACCAATGGATCGCCGGCAACTCGAATGATTTTCTCTGGGGTAGCTTCCGCTACTTCCTCAATCTCGACTCCACCCTCGGTGCTTGCCATGATCATCGGTGCACCAATATCTCCGTCGATCACAATAGAGAGATAAAGCTCATCTTTTATATCGAGAGTTTCAGCAACCATCACCTTTTCGACTGGTACGCCTGCTGCCCCAGTTTGTTTGGTAACGAGTCGTGAGCCGATGAGATTTGAGGCAACTTCTTTTGCCTCGTCGGCTGAGTTGACAAGTTTCACACCGCCAACTTTTCCTCGCCCACCAGCATGGACCTGTGCTTTTACAACCGCTCGCCCACCAAACTTGCCTGCAATGGCTGCAGCCTCGTCAGCGTTGCTGGCTACCTCTGATTTCGGTGTTGGCACACCGTATCGATCGAGGATTTCTTTCGCCTGATACTCGTGGATATTCACGTAGGTGTTCTCTATCTGTTGCGATTCGGGTCCCGAATCACGATTGAACTGAATACAAGAAAAACGGTCGGTAAAAATGACCACGGAACATCGTACCGAGCACAAATCAAGGTGTCTACGAAATCCGTAACCCTGCGGGGCTCAATAGGCTGGAAGTTTTAAATAGAAAAGAGCCCGCCAGATCGGCGAACTCTTTTACAAAGATTAATTCTGTTTACGCGACTTTTTCTTCGTACCGGGCGTTTTCAGATAACCCGATTCGTGCGCTCATAATTCCGAGATCGATTTTGAACGTGACAAGGATCTGCTTTGGGACTGTTGATGTCAGCGTTGAGCCAGGAGGTTCAATGATTACCGGTGGGCTAATATCACAGGTGAATCCATTGGCGGCCAATTCAGTGACAGCGCGGGTAGGAGCGCTTACTCACCCGGAGCAGGACAAATCCGATGACTCGGCGATGTACTTTCTGCGCTGGAAAAACGGGATGGTTGCGACTCTCTCTATGTGCGCATGGCGGGGTGGTGCCACCGAGTACGGCGGTGAGTATTTTTCGAAAACGGGATGGCGAAATTTCGAATTTCCTACGGCGGTGAAGGTGATGACACCGGAGTGTGGGTTGCAGATTCAAAGTCAGGTGCATGGACATTTGAGTCAGTTCCTGAAACAAACTCTTTCCAGGACGAATTTTCGGCTTTTGACGAGTCACTTGAACACGGCGATGAAGATACGCCGGTCCCACAGCAGCACGGCTTGCGCGTATTGAAGATCCTTGAAGCTGCTGAAGAATCATCTCGCGCGCAGCAGGAAATAGTCATCGATTAAAAGACAGTGGCGTTGATACACCTCAACGCCACTGCTGGATTACTTTATGAGTCGGGGTTTAACAACCCAGGTTCATCACTTTTGTCCAGGCACTAACAAAGTCCTGCACCAGTTTGCTTGAACCATCGTCGCTACCGTAAATCTCAGCGACGGCACGCAAACGAGAATCGGCACCAAACACCAGGTCGGCGCGGGTTCCTGCCCATTTCTTCTCGCCCGTGACTCGATCGTGACTCTCGTAAGTGTTCGGGTCCGATCCAGGTGCCCAATCTACGGACATGTCCAAGAGGTTTACAAAGAAGTCGTTCGAAAGTGAACCAACATTGTCGGTAAACACCCCTGCCTCAGAACCACCGTGGTTCGCTCCGAGAACTCGTAAACCGCCAACAAGCACAGTCATTTCAGGCGCTGTGAGCGAAAGCATGTGCGCTCGGTCGAGCAACATTCTTTCAGCATCAACTTCCAAATCGGCTGCATGGAAGTTGCGGAACCCGTCAGACTTCGGCTCAAGGACAGCGAAGGACTCGACATCTGTTTGTTCTTGAGATGCATCGGTACGTCCTGGTTGGAACGGTACTTCCACGTCATGACCCGCGGATTTTGCCGCTTTCTCAATGGCAGCTCCACCAGCGAGAACGATTAGGTCAGCAAGTGAAACCTTCTTGTTCCCACTCTGGCGTCCGTTGAAACCCGACTGAATCTTTGAAAGTGCTTCGAGAACATTCGCCAGTGCCTCAGGCTCGTTTGCCTCCCAGTCTTTTTGTGGAGAGAGACGTAGCCGAGCACCGTTTGTGCCACCCCTTTTATCGGTGATCCTGAATGTTGATGCGGATGCCCATGCGGTGCCAACGAGCTGACCGACCGTCAGATCGCAAGCCAAAATCTCTTGTTTGATATCTGCAATGTCTTTGGCGTCGATCAGTTCGTGATCTACGGCTGGGACCGGGTCTTGCCATATTAATTCTTCGGAAGGGACTTCAGGACCGAGATAACCTGCGATCGGTCCCATGTCACGGTGAGTTAGCTTGAACCAAGCCCGTGCGAAAGCATCTGCAAATTCATCTGGGTTCTCAAAGAATCGCCTAGAAATCGGTTCGTATATCGAGTCTTCTTTCAGTGCGATATCGGTTGTTGCCATCATTGGCGCGTGGCGCTTGGTCGGGTTGTGTGCGTCTGCTACAGCGTCGGACGCCTGACCACCGCTTGGCGTCCATTGATAAGCACCGGCAGGACTCTTGGTGAGTTCCCACTCGTAACCAAAGAGATTCTCGAAGAAGTTGTTGTCCCACTTCGCTGGTTCATTTGTCCACGCCCCTTCGAGCCCGCTCGTGATGGTGTCCTCACCGGAACCGGTTCTGAGGCTGTTCTTCCAGCCAAGTCCTTGTTGTTCCATCGGTGCGCCATCTGGCTCACGCCCGACGTACTTCTCAGCGTCGTCAGCTCCGTGAGTTTTTCCGAATGTGTGACCACCAGCGATGAGTGCCACAGTCTCTTCATCGTTCATTGCCATGCGGGCAAACGTCTCGCGAATATCTCTTGCCGCAGCAATCGGGTCGGGTTTGCCGTTAGGTCCTTGTGGGTTGACGTAAATGAGACCCATTTGGACAGCGCCAAACGGTTTTTCTAGGTCGCGGTCTCCGCTGTACCTTTCGTCATCGAGCCACTCCGACTCAGCTCCCCAGTTGACGTCTTCTTCTGGCTCCCAAACGTCAATACGTCCACCACCAAATCCAAAGGTTTCGAAGCCCATAGATTCGAGAGCAACGTTACCCACCAGGATCATGAGGTCAGCCCATGAAATGGCGGATCCGTACTTCTTTTTGATCGGCCAGAGCAGTCGTCTTGCTTTGTCGAGATTTGCGTTGTCTGGCCAGCTGGCAAGAGGTGCAAAGCGAATGGTGCCTGATGAAGCACCTCCACGACCGTCGTGAATGCGGTAGGTGCCTGCGCTGTGCCAGGCCAGGCGGATAAAGAGCGGGCCGTAATGTCCGTAGTCCGCTGGCCACCAGTCCTGCGAATCGGTCATGAGCGCGGTGAGCTCGGCCTTCAGTGCCTGGTAGTCCAACTTTCCGAACGCTTCTGCGTAATCGAAATCTTCAGCTTGCGGATTAACCAGTTCCGAGTTTTGAGCAAGAATCTTGAGATTCAAGCTCTCCGGCCACCAGTCACGATTAGATCGGACTGTTCCGGTGGTGTGGGAATAAGTGTTGTGCACTGGGCATCCGGACTTAGATTCTGAAGATTCAGGCATGGTGGACTGCATTCCTGGGAATTGGTGAAATAACTTTCTTTTTAGACAATGTAAAAAGAAAGTGTACATTTGACATTGTCAAAATAAAAATGCCATGTTAGCGGAATCGTTCTGTTCCCGGGGTGAATTTATGAATGTCGCTCAAGCGACGATCCAAGAAGTTTTGCCGCTCAGAGAAAAATTGAGAGCGGCGGGACTACGCGCAACTCGTCCCCGTTTACTTGTGATGTCGGTGCTTAACGAGAACGTCGCGCACTTGTCCGCTGACGATCTCGTCGACAAGCTTGAAGAGCGCGAGACCCCGTTACCGCGTGCATCTGTTTACAACGTGGTCGGGGCACTGGTTAGCAGTGGACTAATGATGGTTACTGACATTGGTCCGGGTCGAGCCCTCTACGAACTGGCTGATACCTGGCATCACCACTTCGTGTGCAGAAATTGCGGACGCATCGAAGATGTCGATTGCGTAGTTGGTGAGAAACCCTGCCTCGAACAAAATGCCGTCACAGCGACTATCGATGAAGCTCAGGTGATATTCCGGGGTCTTTGCGCCGAATGCGATCAGTAACCGGGCCGACGCCACCTGGATCCTTAGTGGGTGATTTATACGGTGAGGGTTTCCTTAGAATCGAAATGATGAGCTGCGTTGGATCGTAATTGCGATAGACGCTTCAAGGAATCGTTTATAGCATCACCTTCAACACATCTCTAAGAAAGCCGCTATTTCCAAATGATCCAACCTCATAAAGCTTTCGCTCGAAACTTTCAATTCACATTTTTCCGTGCTGCGATAGTTGGATCATTGCTTGTGATTTTCACTGCTGTGGCCTGTAGCAGTGAAAGTGACGACAAATTACCTGTACACGAGGCAGCAAACGACGACCGTGAGGTTGTCGTCGATGGGCTCACATCACCACGCGGACTCATCATGGATTCCGATGGAAACCTGTTGATTGCTGAAGTAGGTGGCGGTCGACTCCTGAAAGTAACTCCTGCGGGAGAGCTTCAAGAGATTGCCACCAAGCTTCCTCACGCCCTCAACACTGGTCCTGACAACGCATACAGGGCTGGTCCCTCGGCGATCAGTCTCCTGGATGGCGAGACATACTTCATCACGGGTGAATTCCGCGGCAGTTTCTCATCCCGGATGTTTGTGCTTACCGATGAACCAGGATTTGAACCTGTGACGGATGCCATTGATCCGTACTCACCGTTGTCCAACCGTTTCTCCAACCCGTACGACATCGTCGATGCGCCAGAAGTTGGTGGATGGATCGTTGCAGAGCCAGGTGGAAACTCGCTTCTCGCAGTTGATCGTTATGGGAACGTGCGGGATTACATCGTTTTCGAAAACTTTGAAGTTCCAGATGTCGAGCTTCCCATCGAAACTGTCCCAACCGGTATCACACGCGGTCCTGATGGAGCGCTTTATGTGGGCATTCTCACAGGCTGGCCCCACCCGACGGGCGCGGCGACTGTGTGGCGGGTAGAAGACCTGAATAACGACGGTGACGCAATGGACGAAGGTGAAGCGACCGAGTACGTCACTGGTCTTACCGCTGTAACCGATGTGATCTTCGGTCCTGATGGCACTTTGTACATTGCCGAGTACTCGCTGGACACACAGGTAGTCTTTTCAAGCAGTGATTACAGCGAAAGTTCCGCAGCACATCCAGGAAGAATTCTCGCTTGGAAAGATGGCGAGCTCAGCGTGTTTGTTGCTAGTGCAGTTTCGCCGACTGGGTTGTGGGCGACGGATTCGACTCTCTACATCAGTGAGGAGTACGCCGGAAAAGTGACTAAGCAGCCGATCAACTAGGCGCAAATGTGAAAAGTGGCGGAGGGGACAGGATTCGAACCTGCGGTCGCCTTACGACGACACTTGTTTTCAAGACAAGCGCATTCAACCACTCTGCCACCCCTCCGCGGAGATGCGGACGTCCGACGAAGCATCAATTCTAATCACAGTCATGGGATTCTTGAAATGACGATTTCTACGATTTCCTCAGAGATTGAAAACTACGGGATTGTCATTCATCGCGTACTATTGTCTGCAGGTGGTTCGCTCTTTATGTTGCGTTCCAAGCTGAAAGGTAGGCATCTCATGGCCGCTCGACAGTTGCTCGAAAACTCGGGGATGTTAATCGTCCTGCTTGGTGCCGCGATCGCGATCATCGGAATAGTCGTACTGATCGTCAGTGAAGAGACTTGGATTTTTTACGCGATCGGCTGGGGTGTAACCGCTCTGGGGGCGGTAATACTTTTTTGGTCGGTTCTGCGTGATCGACTACGAGATCGTAAATCTGAAGACCTAGACGATGTAGGGTTTAACTAGGTCTTAGCCCAGGTCGCTTACTACTTCTGACAGTTGCCGCAGAAGTACGAGGTTCTTGTGCCGAACTTCACCGTTTTGAGCGGGATTTCGCATCTGGGACAGAACGATCCCGGCTTGCGGTAAAGCTGCATACGGTCGTCATAGGCGTCGACGATATACGGTCGTCCACGGTCATCTGGATTGTTCAGGATGAACTCAAGTGCATGCTCCAGAGATTCTTGAATCGCCGGCAACAAGGTCAGTCGTTTCTCTTTAGAAATTCGGTGGGCTTTTCGCGTAGGTGAAACCTTGATCTTGTGCAGTGCTTCGTCGGCATAAATGTTTCCGACACCTGCAATCACCGATTGATTGAGCAACAGAGGTTTTATTAGCGCCTTTCGATCACCTATTACTTCGGCGAATTCTGCAGGCGTAAGTGACGACTCGAGCGCGTCGGGACCAAGACCTTCAAAGGCTTCATCGGTCGATTCGAAATATCTGAGAGATGCCCAGCGTCGGTAGTCTTCAAGGCTCATCCTGAAGCCCTTGTCAGATTCGAAAAGTGCTCTAGAAAACCTTCCGGGTTGCTCGTCCTTGTCGAGGATGTTCACCTGGCCGGTCATACCCATGTGCAGCCCCAGCACGCCATTGTCGAGTACGGCTCCTAGTTGCTTGCCACGACGTTCGACTGACCTGACCGTCTTGCCTTCGACTTTCTCTATCCCGCTGATGCTGCCAGTTCCTTTGTCCGGACTCGGCTTATTTTCCAGCGTTATTCGGTCGAACCTCGTGCCCACCATCCCATTCCCAACGAGATAGCGACGAAGCGACTCAACTTCAGGTAGTTCGGGCATTTTGCCAACTTGAACTCTCGACCTTGTTGGAGAGACCTTCGGTGAGGTGGTGAGGACCGAGCTTATCCTTCGACAGGCTCAGGATGACTGCGGAGGACAGTTGACTCCAATACAACTCACTCGTCCACCGAGTCCATGTCGCCCCAGGTCGGGCCTGTCTTGGCTTCGACCAGTAGTGGAACACTGAGGTCCATCGCCGCGGGCATCATCGAAGTGACCATCGACTGCATTTCCATTAGCTCGCCGGGAGCTACTTCGAAGATCAGTTCGTCGTGAACCTGGATCGACATCTTTGACTGCATCTTCTG
>JAYQWG010000010.1:0-15545 GCA_038150225.1 Chloroflexota bacterium | reverse complement strand
TGAGCTTGGTCAGCTCTCGGTACCTCAAAACCGCGTCGGCTATTTGGTAAACCCGATCATCGAGTCCTTCGGTGTCTCGAATTTTGTCGAGTGCTGCGGCGTCCATCGACCAACCGGTCTTGGTTTTGCGAGTCTTTGGGGCACCAAGCTCGTCGATCAGGAGATCTGCGATTTGTCGATTCGATGCCAGGTTCAAATCACGACCACTGACGACTGCGGTCGCCGCCTGCTCAATTTCCTGGATGTCACCTGCTAGTTGCTCAGAAAATTCGGCTAACGCAGTTTTGTCGATCAGCATTCCGTTCTGCTGCATTTCGACAATCACAGGTAGGAGCGGAAGTTCGATTTCCTCGTTCACATAACGAGCGTTGTGCTCGTCGATTTCTAGTTCGAAGTGTTCTTTTAACCGCCATGTGAAGTCGGCGTCAGCTGCAGCGTAAGGACCTGCTTTTTCAATCGGTACCTCAGCCATTGATATTTGCTTACGACCAGTTCCGATCAACTCTTTGATTTCGGTCATTTCTGCCTGGAACAGTTTCAGCGCAAGCTGCTTGAGTCCGATCGCACGTTCACCGCACAATGCAGCAGCGATCATCGTGTCGAACGAAAGATTTTCGACGCCAATGCCAGCTGTTGCGAGCACCATCATGTCGAAGTTCGCGTTATGCGCGATCTTCTTGATTTTCGAGTCTTCGAACAATGGGCGAAGTGCAGCCAGGGTTTCAGCGAAGGCAGGTTGTTCACCTTCGGTATGACCAACCGGTACGTACCAGGCATGTTCAGATTTGATCGAGAAAGACAAGCCGACCAGGTCAGATGTCATCGAATCCAGTCCGCTTGTTTCCGTGTCGAAAGCGAACTCTCCAGACTCTTTAAGCTTTTCGATCATCGAGTCGAGTTGGTCAGAGTTTGAAACGATCTCGTAATCACCAAGTGGTGCTGGAACCTCGATCAGCGCAGCCGTTTCGGATACTCCCGGTAAGCTGGTCTGGCCGTTGGTTTGATCGGCTGGAACGTCCCAGCCCGGGGCAGTTTCAGCAACCTCTTGCTCGGATTTTGGAAGTTGTCCAACTACCCGGCGCAGCTCATAGTTCATTAGCGCTTTGACAACGGACTCGCGATCAAAGTCGCCAAACCTCGATTTATCAGCGTCGAACTCAACTGGAACGTCGCGAATGATGGTCGTTAGCTCCAGTGCCAGGGCGGCCGTGTCCCGATGTTCGTCGAGAAGGTTCATGGTCCGCTTCGCACCGCGTAAACCTTCGATTTTTTCGACCTCTTCTAATTGACTGAAAAGTGAATCGAAGTGACCTAATTTCTTGAGAACGGTACGTGCGGATTTCTTTCCGACTCCAGGCACTCCGGGAATGTTGTCGGAAGGATCACCCTCAAGTGCCTTGATCTCCGCGATGTATTCGGGACCCAAACCGTCGTATCTCTCGGTAACCGCAGCTGGATCGTACGTCTTCATGTCGCCGAAACCGGTGTACATGAGGAGCGATGTGTTCTCATCGACAAGCTGAAGTTGATCTGCGTCACCGGTGAGAATCAGGGTTTTATAGCCATTCTCGACAGCTTGTTTTGAAAGTGTGCCGATCAGGTCGTCGGCTTCAAAACCGTCATACTCATAAACAGGCACACCTAACGCATCGAGGATCTCTTTCACGATCGGGATTTGCTCGTGGAGGGCAGGATCGACTTCCTGGCGCTGGGCTTTGTATTCCGGAAATTTCTCTTTACGGAACGTCGGAGCCTTGGTGTCGAACGTCACCGCTATGTGTGACGGAGACTGTTCTCGTAAAACCCGCAGGAACATCGTCATGAAACCGCTCGCACCTGTGGTGTTTTGACCGGTCGAAGTGATCAGGTGTTCCCGCACCGCGAACCAGGCTCGAAACACGATTGCATGACCATCAACGAGTAGGAAAAGTTGGTCGTCTTTGATCGGTGTGGTCGTCATGGGTTCCTGTTCTGTTGCTCAGATGTGCGGGAAGGTCAGCGGATTATAGCTTCGATACGTTTCGGCACATCTGTCTCAAAGAATTCTTGTTATACCTATCTAGGCGATATATAGTGTTGCTAGGTATAAGCAGTCAATGGAAGTACATGACCACCGCAGAAAAGCATTTCAACGAACTGGAGTCGATCGACTACTGGCAAGCTCTCAACCGAAAGAGCTTGCTCCGGTTTTTCTTGCTCCAGCAACTGTCGAAGGCACCGTTACATGGTTACGAGATAGCCAACCGAATCGCACTTTGCTGTGACGCACGACCGACCGACGCCATGATCTACCCGATGCTCAAGGAGTTGGAACAGGGCAAATTTGTAAGTTTTAAGACTCTGGTAATCAACGGTCGTCAACGCAAAGTCTATTCGCTTACGGAACGTGGCATCGATGCATATCGAACCGCCGCAACGGCGTGGTCGAACGTACTTCCTCAACTCGAAACAGCGGTGAAAGAAGCAGGCGTCGAGACTGCCTGCTGCTCAACCTCAGTGATTGATTCGTCGGTATTTGGAGATTAACTGATGGCAGAAAACAATCCTCTCGGAACCCTAACCCCTGTGACGAGCGACTCATCGTGCTGTGGTGATGACGGATGTTGTGATCCCGGAGCGGGAATTGAGATGACCCACGAAAATCTTGAGTCGATCACTGCTGCGGTGCGGGCGCGTTATGGCGCAATTGCCGCGACCGCCTCAGAAAGAGCGGCCGACAGTTCAAAGGTCAAAGCGACCGATAGGTACTACACGGAAGAGCAGCGCGCAGCGCTTCCAGATGATGCCGAAGGAGCCTCAGCTGGTTGCGGAAACCCGGTCGGGATTGCAGATGCCAAACCGGGCGAAACTGTACTGGATCTTGGGTCAGGTGGTGGAATCGACTGCTTCCTCGCATCAAAAGAAGTAGGCCCCGAAGGATTTGTGATCGGGATCGATATGACTCCACGTATGCTTGAGCTTGCGCAGGCAAACGCTGAAAAACTCCAGACGGAAAATGTGGTCTTTAAGCTTGGTCACATCGAGTCAATTCCACAGGAAGACAACACAGTCGACCTCGTGATTTCCAACTGTGTGATCGCTCTGTCCGAACAGAAGGACCGGGTTTTCTCTGAAATTTTCAGGATTCTCAAGCCTGGTGGTAGGTTCGTCATATCCGACGTTGTTACTGACAAACCACTCCCGGATGAAGTCCGTGCGTCTGCCGCAGAGTGGGTTGAGTGCGTCGGTGGGGCAGCTGTTTACAGCGATTACCTGGAACTGGTCAATGACGCCGGTTTCGAGCGGGTTGAATCGCTGAAAACCGACAAGAGTCGTGCAGATGCTGACGATTGGCGATCGTCGATGATCAACCTGACCTTGCGAGCGTACAAACCACTCTAGGTTCGACGCTGAATTCAAAACTGGCTGGCTTCCGTGGGTACACTGGAGACAGCCATGCTCATTAACCCCTGGGTCCGAAACTACGAAAAGGACGACCACGAAGCACTCGATCGTATTCGTGAGTGGGCCGCGTCCAAGGTTGGTGGAACCGTTGAATACGGCTTCGGCTACGGGACATGGGTATTCATTGGTGAGCAAACTGTCATCAAGATTGACCCGGAAGTTGGTCGACCTGACAGATTCGGTCACGAGCTCGCTCTGAGTGATCTGGAAATCCCCGGCGTTGCGACCCCCAAAGTTCTCGAAGTTGGGACGCTGGAGGGAAGATCCTGGATCATCCTCAACCGCATCGAAGGTGCGATCCCATACGACCTGTGGCCAAGATTCACCGCTGACCAGAAGATACGACTAACCAAGCAACTGGCAAAGGCGTTGGAGTCCTTTCAGGATTTCCAACCTGACGAGTCGATGCTCCAGGCTGAAACTGCCGACTGGTCGCAGCACGTTCGCCTATCTTTCAACCGAGCTTTACGTGCCGTTGACTCCATTGTTCCGGGGCGGGTGCTTACCCAATCTCAAGGTGCATTTGCCGAATGGTCGAGTGCCATGGTGGATAGAGAAAGAGTGCTGTGCCACGGAGACCTGTGGTTCGGGAATTTGCTCGTTGATCAGGAAGGTAACCTGACCGGCCTTCTGGATTTTGACCGGGCATCTCTAGCACCGCCTGATTACGAGTTAGACATGCTCTTGCGCTTCTGGCGTTACCCCTGGAATTTTGTTCCCGAACAGCTCGAAGCGACGTACGAACACCCACTAGACATCACATTGTTGCAACCGTTTGTGGACCTTTGCCGGGGCGACCTGACAGAGCAGCAACTCTCGTTCCGACTAAGCTCTCTTGAACTGATCTACCGGCTCAACCTGGTCCGACGATTCGGTTGGAGCACCCAGCACGCCGAGATGTTCGAAACCGTGTTGTCTGGAGACTGGGCTTCGGGACTCGTCTAGTTCAATATTCGGACGCGGCACAGCCCTGCACCGATGTCGAATTCGATGAGCAGGGCTGAAGTTGATTTGCCTGGACTACCGCCGGGGATCAGCCGACGGCAGACCTGTGTCGAACTAGCTAGAGGCGTAATGCTAGTTTGCGCGTTACGTCACACCTGGTCCCAAATGCGTCGTTCCAGCCAGGTGGAAATAACCAGATAACTCTCTAGTCGGCGACCTGAGCTGTAGGTCGAGCGTCTAGTAGGTCGATTCCGCCTCGAACCTGACCGAGGGTGTCAGCAACACGTTCTTCGAGCGTGAACAGGACCTCGCGTGCGTAGTTATCCGCACCCTTGCGTCGCTGTTCTGCCTGGTTCTCGGCGTCGTTGAGAATCATGTTCACTCGATTCTCAGCGTCGCTAACCAGCTTCTCTGCTCGCTTCTGAGCATCAGCATCGATTTCGTCGGACTTCTCGTTTGCCATGCGAACGATTTCGGTGTCCGAAACGAGCTTGCGTGCTTCTTCCTGGGATGTTGAAAGAAGGGTGTTTGACTGCTCTTCAGCAAGCTGACGAATTGTGGTTGCCTCTTCGTCTGCGTAAGCCCTGATCCTGCGAGCTTCGAGTTCAGCCTGTTTGATAATTGCTTCCTTCTGACGAACAACGCCTTCGGCTTCGTTCATCTGGGTAGGAAGGTCACCCTTCATGTCATCGATGATTTCCATCACGCGGTCGAGGTTGATGAGTGTTCGGGCGGTTCCGGGAACTCGCCCTTTAGCAATCATTGCCTCAAGATCTTCTAGTTGTGACATTAGTGTCATGATTACTTTGCCTCCAAAGCTGTTCGACTAACTACTTGCCTGGTTCTTGAGCCTTTCAACCAAAGGACCAAGAACATTTTTGGGAACTAAATCGGAAACATCGGCACCTAGATTTGCTACTTCCTTCACTCGTGAAGAACTGAGAATCTGGTACTCGAGTGCGCTAAACAGGCAGATCGTTTCCACGTCTTCTGCCATCTTTCGGTTCATAAGTGCCATTTCACTCTCATATTCGAAATCGCTGGTAATTCGGAGACCACGAACAATGACGGTGGCGCCGATTTCTCTTGCAGCGTTCACGGTCAACCCTGAATACGGCTGAACGGTGACATTTGATAAATGCGAAACGGCCTCGCTGAACATTTCGACGCGTTCGTCGATGTTGAACATCGTTCGTTTGGCCGAGATTTCCACCACGCCGACCGTCAGGTGACCCACCGTGTGTGAAGCTCGTTCAACGATGTCTACGTGACCGTTGGTAACTGGATCGAATGTGCCCGGGTATATCGCCTTAGTCACTTATTCGTCCTCGCCTGCGACGCGTGGGGAGTTGGAACGATATACGGACAGCGCAGTGTCTCCATAGATCCTGTGAGTTGATCGGTAAATACCAGGAAGCAAATTCGGAAGTTCTGTCATCTTCGAGTGTTCTACGAAAACAATTGCGTCGACGGAAATGAGGTGCGAGTTAGATAGACGGGTAAACAATTCTTCAAATTCGTTTAGCTCGTACGGCGGGTCGGCGAATATCAGGTCGAACTGACCGGAAAGTCGATTCACCACCTGTAATGCAGATCCACGCTGAACGCTTCCCTGTATTGCGAGCTTGTGCCTCTCAAGTCTTTTCTTTATGTCGTCACACCTGCGTGAATTCTGTTCGATGAAAACGGTTTCTTTTGCACCACGTTGCAACGCTTCGATCCCCAGTGCACCGGTTCCGGCGTAAATGTCCAGAACTCGCATTCCCGTAGGTCCTGCCGGACTGAGCATCGAAAAGATCGCTGAACGAACTTTCGAAGTGGTAGGTCGGAGCGAGGAAGTTCCCTGTGAACCCTTCCCTCGAAACGAATCCTTTCTTCGATTGCTCATTGCTCTATCGACCTGCAACTGGAAATCCTCGTGCTGCGTGGTGAGAATCGATTATTCAGACTCGAGTAGCGGAACCACCATCGTGGGGAATTACGCGTTTTTGCTGATTTTGTGGGCGCCCCATGGTTTCAACTGGTCATGTATTCGTACTGAATAAGCCGACTTGCTGGAATAGAATGGTTTGCCGTGTCCTGAATCAGGATTCCAATCTTTGCCAATCCCAATCTTTGAATGTATCGAGACCTTTTCGAGCGTTACGACTGAAATATGACAAGCGACGAGCAGCAATCACAGGCAACCGGTGAGCAGAAACTCATTGAGGACCGACTCGCCAAAACAGCCCAACTCAGGGATCGAGGCGTAAATCCTTACCCTCCTCGATTTGACCGAACGCACACAACCGATGAGGCTGTGAAGCTGTACGAATCACTGGAATCCGACTCAGACGGTTCTGATGACCACCTGGCAACGGAAACCCTTCGAGTGGCAGGTCGAGTAATGGCGAAGCGCGGGCAAGGTAAAGCGTCTTTCATCGATCTTCGTGATGGATCTGGTTCCATCCAGGTTTTCTCTCGGCAGAACACCATGGGCGATGATGCTTATGGAATCATCGAGCTGCTCGATATCGGAGACATCATTGGTGTCGAAGGGATAGTAATTCGGACCCGCCGTGGTGAAATCAGCGTTGAGTCGCGAGAAATCACCGTTCTGACTAAATCGATGCGACCACTTCCCGACAAGTGGGGTGGACTACAGGATCAAGAAGTCAGGTTCCGCCAGAGGTACCTCGATCTTATTTCCAATGACGCAGCAATGAAGAATGCCCTACTGCGTCCGGCGATCGTACGTTCAATGCGGTCTTTCATGCACTCGAAAGGCTTCATCGAGGTTGAAACTCCAATTCTCGTGCCTGTCGCCGCAGGTGCGCAAGCGACACCGTTTGAGACGCATCACAACCAACTCGGTCGAGACCTTTATTTGCGTATTGCTACCGAGCTTTATTTGAAGAAGTTGATAGTTGGTGGAATTGAACGCGTATTTGAAATTGGACGATTATTCCGAAACGAAGGCTTAGACCACGATCACAACCCTGAATTCACGACCATCGAGAGTTATCAGGCGTACGCCGACTACAACGACGTGATGGAAATGGTCGAGCAAATGGTTTCGACCATTGCGTTCGAAACAACGGGGTCGATGGTTCTTCCTGCGGTTGAAGGAAAGCGACCTGAAATCGATCTGACGCCACCTTGGCCGCGACTCAACCTCAGGGAAGAGATCAACAAACGAACTGGTATCGACTTTGTCGAAACTCGAGATGTCGAATCCTTGTCACAGGCGATGCAGGAACGAAAGATCCACGTCGAAGAAGGCTCTGCATGGGGCAGGCTTCTCGACAAGGTGATTTCGTCCGAAGTAGAACCTCACCTGGTTCAACCTCACTTCCTGGTCGATTACCCGGTCGAAATGTCGCCTCTGGCGAAGCGAAAGCCGGACACTGACGGCATCGTTGAGAGATTTGAAGCTTTCGTGATGGGATCCGAACTCGCCAACGCGTTTACAGAGCTGAACGATCCCGTTGATCAGCGCGAGCGATTCGAACAACAGGAACGGATGCGACTCGATTTCGGCGATGATGAGGCGGACAGGCTCGACGAAGACTTTCTCGTTGCGATTGAGCACGGAATGCCGCCAACCGGTGGATTAGGACTCGGTATCGACCGTCTTACGATGCTCATCGCTGGTGAGGAATCAATTCGAGAAATATTGCTATTTCCTGCGATGCGAAACGTTTAGCAGAATTACAAATCAAGATTTAGCCAGAATCCAGCAAGGACTCTAAGCGACACATGCTTTCACTGGAACAAATAGTCAAAGATCCCGAAAAGTTTCGAGCAGCGTTGGTGAGTCGAGGTGAAGACCCACCTATAGATCGGATTCTTGAGCTTGATTCAAGACGCAAAGAGTTAATTCAGCAGGCCGACACGGATCGCGCTCATCGCAATATAGTTAGCAAGCGCATTGGTGACGAGAAGCGGAAACCGACTGAGTCTGAAATCGCCGAAATGCGAGAGACCGGCGACCGCATCAAGAAGGCTGAAGCTGAGCTCAACGGAGTTTTAGAGGAGCTCAACGAAACGTTGCTGCCACTACCAAACACTCCACTCGACGACGTGCCTGATGGACTCGACGAGGAATCGAACGTGGTAGTCCGTACGTCCGACAGTGATACACCGTCTCACGGAAATGCCCACTGGGACGTTGCACCAGCCTTGGGAATCCTTGATCTCGAAGCGGGGGCGAGCATTTCTGGTGGTCGCTTCTACGTAATGAAAGGCAAGGGGGCGAAGCTCCAACGTGCGCTTTCGGCGTGGATGCTTGACGTTCAAACCAATGAGCACGGTTACACAGAGATTGACCCGCCATTGCTTGTGCGCACTGAGACCATGCAGGGATCAGGAAACCTTCCTAAATTCGCTGAGAATCTATACCACGACGACGAGACAAATCTCTGGCTGATTCCTACGGCTGAAGTTGCTCTCAATGGACTTCACCAGGGGCAAATCATCGATCCCGGAATGCTGCCGCTGAAGTACGTCGCGCAAACACCAAGCTTCCGCAAAGAACACGCTTCAGCCGGACGAGATGTTCGTGGTATCAAGCGGGTTCACCAGTTCGAAAAAGTCGAAATGTTCCGCTACGTGGCACCCGAAGATTCGGAAGCTGCACTCGAAGAAATGCTGACCGAGGCTGAAACTCTGTGCCGACGATTGGGTTTGACGTACCGAGTACTTCAACTGTGCGCCGGCGATATTGGATTCCAGTCCGCCAAAACATACGACATTGAGGTTTGGTCGCCTGGCTCGGAGGAATGGCTTGAAGTTAGTTCGGTATCTACATGCACGGACTTTCAGGCTCGACGCAACAACACCCGTTACCGACCTGAGGTTGGTGCTTCGACAAGGTTGCCTCACACCTTGAATGGTTCAGGGTTGGCTCTTCCGCGAATCTGGATTTCGGTGATCGAAAACGGACTGCAAGAAGATGGCTCGATCGTCATACCTGACGAACTGGTTCCGTACACCGGCTGGGACCGCATCGAGGCGAATTAAGCCTGAATCCGACATGTCATCCTGAGCTAGTCGAAGGACGATTGTCGAACTCCAACAGATCACATGCGCTCGGGTATTTGATTGCGGAGTTAGTTTGTGGCAGGTCCCGTATAAGTTCCGTCGAACGCTGACCGGAGGTACTGTTTCGGCCACTCTGCAGTGCCATCGAGTTGCGCCTTCGCGTAGAGCGGCCAATATGGATTCCTGAGAAGCTCTCGACCGATGAAAATAGCATCGGCTTCGTCGTTCCGGAGAATGTCTTCAGCCTGTTGTGCGTCAGTAATCAATCCGACCGCGCCGGTCAAAATGTCCGCCTTCTCCCGGATTTCTGCTGCGAACGGAACCTGGTAGTTCGGCTCTGGCGTCAGAGTCTGATTCGCAGAGTTTCCACCTGAGGAACTGTCCACGAGATCAACACCAAGGTCTTTCATCCACTTCGATAGTTGAATCGACTGTTCAAGATCCCAACCGCCATCGACGTATTCCGAAGCGGATATTCGGACGAACAACGGGGTTTCTTCAGGAATTTCAGCTCGCACCGCTTTGATCGTGTCGAGCGCGAACTTTGACCGGTTTTCTAGCGAGCCACCATATTTGTCATCTCGCACGTTTGAAATAGGGGACAAAAACTCACATGCGAGGTATCCATGAGCGAAGTGCAGTTCGAGCACCTCGTAACCGGCATCGAGCGATCTGAGTGATCCGTCGACGAATGCTCGAGAGATTTCCGCTATTTCCTCAGTTGTGAGTTCTTCCGGCATTCCGGAGTTCTCATCGAATTGAAGAGGGCTTGGTGCGACCGGAACCCATCCGTCACCGTCTTCGCCAAGATATCCGGTTCCAATCCATGGAGCTGCGTGTGCAGCTTTTCGACCGGCATGAGCGAGTTGAACGGCAGGTACAGAACCCTGACTCTTTATGAAACCGGTGATTGGTCGAAGCGCATCCACGTGCGCATCCGACCATATTCCCTGGTCCCACTGAGAAATCCGTCCTTCTGGTCTAACAGCGGTGGCTTCCGCCATCACGAGGCCCGCACCACCGCTGGCTCTTGATCCCAGGTGAACCATGTGCCAATCATTCGCTATGCCGTCGGTTTCGCACGAGTACTGGCACATTGGAGAAACGAAAACCCTGTTGGGGATTTTTGTTCCGCGAATATCAATGGGGCTAAATAGCTTGCTAATAACGGTTACTCCGAAGGGTTTAGGTAAGGCTCGTTAAACTTACGGGATCAAATTCAGGGTGTATTCGGTTGGTTCGGTCGATTCCCTGGTGATTGCACTAACTATGACAGTCACCAGATCATCTTCACCAACGTTATCGATGGTAAGCGATCCGTACCCGGTACCGTCTATGTCGATCACATAAATAATCGGGTCGGATTCACTGATCTCGTGAACTGCCTGTACGAGATATCGAGTTGGGACATGTTCACTAGCGAGGAAAAATCCCTCAGCTTGCCAGTCTCCGAGATCACCAGTCTCGTCGAACCATTCGATTTCTGGAATCGAAAAATTGTCGAAGCATGCACCTCGCGAGTAAACCGCATCGTCGGTGATGTACTCGAGTCTGAGTAATATTTCCTGACCCGCGAAATCATCGAGACGGACGGAATCCTGAGCCCAACCTGCGCTTGATCCCGTCAGCCCAGGACCGTAGGCGTTCCCGTTCGGGTCGTAGTTCAGTGCCATATTCGTATCGAGGATTTGCCAGGTGACTCCCTCGTCCGTCGAAACCATCACGTAGGCATAATCCCAACCTTCTTCGATTCCATACGAAACCCTGTAATTGAAAGTTGCGGATGTAACCCCGCTCAGATTTACGCTTCTCGTCAAGCGTGAATCGATCGAATCACCGTGATTCGACCACCAGCACGAATCACCGGAAAAAGGCGCTTCGGCGAGTAGTGGTGTGACCGGAGTTCCGCGGAAGTCGATTTTGAGGATTTCTGTGCTTGAGGAAACGACGAAATAATCGGCACCAAATGCTCTTACCTCACCGGTGATGTCATCGGGCGCTCTTTTATATGTGTTCTTGACCGGCGGAACGTACCTGTCGATGTAGGAATATGTTTTTGAATTGTTTGAAAGATAATTTGCAAGCAACCACTCCCGGAACACGTCATCTGCAGTTTGTGCGTACCCTAGTGTCGCCAGGCTGTCGTCCACAGAAGCGATGCCATCGAGTGGATTGTTGGTGACAGCGGTCAGTATTTCTTCACCACCGTAATGGTCGGCTAGATAGGCGAAGTACAGGTTTGCAGCGCCATAGTTCGCGGCCGAAAAACTGATGTCCTGGGCCCAGGCAGTGAGCGATGTTTCAGGTGATCGGATGAAGGCCGCAGCTGCTGATCGTTCAAATCCAGCAATTTCGGCAGCCATTTCCGAGAGTCCTTCATTCACCCAAGAATCTTCGCTGCTGTCGGCGGCGAAGTGCGAAGCATGCTGCAACTCGTGGGCGATAACGCTGAGATATTCGGTGGTCGTCAGGCCGATTCGATCGGCCGACATGTAAATGGCTTCTCGTTGGTTTGAAGTGGGTCGTATCGCTTTCGGGAACGAGTCGGCAGAGGAAAAATAACCTGCTACTCCGGTTCGCAACCGCGAGTGGAAAACAACAATTCGATCATCACCGTCGACGCCCGGTGTCAGCGGCGGGCCGAATATGTCGGTCACGGGTCCCCAAACCCGGTTTTCGAAGTTCGTTGCAGCCTGCTCTATGGCAGATTCTGAGGGAAGGAAGTCGTTGTCGAAAACCCAGTAAGCGTTTTCAGAAACGTACATCACCGTTCCGTCCACCAGAGCGCTCCCGGCATCACGCGAAATCCAAAAATCTAACGCGTCTCCTACTTTCAGTGGTTCTGATACTTCAACCGGTCTGGTTGTATATCCGGGTACTAAACGTCGTCCTAGATCTTCGAGGTCACGGTCTGGTGGGACCGGAATTGAAACTGTGACAAGCGGAGGGGTGCGAGTTGGAGTGACCTTCGGGATTGGGATTCGAGTTGGCGTTGCAGTTGGAACTTGAGTAGTTGTCGGAATTTCTGTCAGTGTGATAGCGGTGCCGAACGGAGTGGGGGGTGCGGGCGTGGCGGTTGTCATAGGAGGTGCGGGAGTGGCAGAGGGGATCGAAACTGTGATTGTTTCGAGTGTGATTTCTGTGCTCTCGACAGAATTAGAACATGCGGTCAAAGCGAAGAGAAACAACCCGGTCATGACCAAGGTTTCCAAACTTCGACGAAATCCAGGTTGTTTTTCAGCGCGGCGGATCAAGCGTTATCGCTGCCGTTGCTGTTGTACTTGTTCATCGCTTCAGCGATGGCATTTTGGACGATAAGTTCGGTCGCATCCGATGCCCGAATCACGGCATCATCAACCAGTTCCCTGGTCTCTGGCTTGAAAGTTCCGAGCACATGAGAAACCTGCTCAGAGGACGAGTCAGGACTGCCGACTCCAATACGAATTCGCGCGTACTCGTTCGTCCCAAGAGATGTAATGATCGACTTCAAACCGTTGTGACCACCTGCACTGCCTTTGGTTCTAATACGAACTTTTCCGGGCGGTAGGTTTATGTCGTCGGTGATTACAAGAACTTGATCACTCTTGGTCTTGAACCTGTTCTGCAGATAACTGAGCGCCAGACCAGAGTTGTTCATGAAAGTCCGTGGATACGCAAGAACCACTTCACGCCCCATGATTTCGACTTCAGCAAATTTAACTTCTTTTCGCTTGCGATCAAATTCGGCGTTGGTCCGTTTGGCTAGTTCGTCGAGGCACCACCACCCGACGTTGTGACGAGTGTTTTTGTACTCAGCGCCCGGATTGCCGAGACCCAAAACTATCCAAGGGGGGCCGTCGGCTGCACCGCCTGATCCACCCGGAAATAATTTGTCCAGTAGCGAAGTAACGCTCAATGCTCAACTCGTGGTTCGACCTCGGAACAACTCATTTATGAATCCGACGGTCTTGTTGTCCAACAACTGGACCAGTCCAGACAGATCGCCTGTTTGATTCAGGCGCAACAATGTCTTCAACTTGTCCGGTTCCAACGATTCTAAGACAAGGTTTGCCAATGTTTCCCGCAGTCTGGAAACATACTTCTCGAAAAGAGACTCAACTTCTCGCTCGATTGAGTCGATGTGATGGACCGGGACAGAACTCCCCAACCTGACCCCACAATCGACACAGATGGGCAGAGCATCGAGAGTTTCGATGAACGTTTGGTTGCAAATATTCAGATCTGAGTCGATCTGCGGGAGCCGATGATCATATTGAACGGGACTCGTAACGCCGATAACTTCGACTTCACTCAGGTGATTTAAGACGCGTACTTTTCGCTGAACAGTGGTGAGTCGGGTTCTAGCGATTTTTGCCACACGTTGATATTACGAGTGGAATTGACGGTAGGCTCGTGAATAGTCACGCTTCCAAAGAGAGATTCTTTGGCTAAGTGACTTCCATAACTCCTGGTTGTGCACCAATGTGGAGAGGTCCATTTGATCTCGGAGAAATCTTGCTTCAAGTGCGAGTGCATGGTCTTCCCTGCCAAACTCACACTGTGCGATGTATTCGAGCATCATTTGGGCTGTAGCAGCGAATTCAACAGCGAGCCACTGATATTCGATCTGCTCTATTACTTCACGAAGTGCATCGACCGTCTTAGATTCCTCTATTGCCCGATGAGTGAAATCTTCCCAATTCGTTTGAGCCAGAACCTTCTTCAGTGAACCGTGAATGCCGGTCAAAGGACGCTCGGTAGCCCCCGCTGCTAATTCAAGGCCAAACATAGAACTCGAACAAACGTTTAGTCGATTTCGCTGCGACTGTAGTTGCAATTCGAATTCCGAAATATCACTGGGCCTTCCTCCGCCGAAGTTCGTCCCAACTGCGTTGGGCCAAATTACTCGTAACCACTCCAGGGATCCGTCCCAACTTACAGATGTCGAATGAGTTAGCGATTCAGCGCATTCGATGAGAGAAAATTGCTCAGGTAGCCGTGACAGCGAGTGCCTCGAAACGATTTTGGACCCGTTGACTGAACTGCTCAGTCGAACTTCTAAATTCTGCGTACAAATCCATGCTGCCAACCAGATGTTGGCGACAAGCGGCGGAAATGAGAAATTCCGTAGCAGAAGCATACGAACGTCTTCCGCGGAGACAGATTTTTTCGCGCGCTCAAGCAGCTCGTTCAGACTGGCCAGCGGAGTTGGATCGCCGGGCAGAACCCCACTTGCTTTAGACAGTTCGGGTAATGCTCCATCGACTTTGCCTTCCTTGATCTTCCGAAGTGCGTGGAGGAATGTTTCAGGCGGACCGAACGTTCGAGGTGGACACAATTTACTCGCGACGTATTCCAGCCAAGCCGCTTGCTCGTTAGTGGCAAACATGCGATCTGCTCGAACTTCATTCCCGGCGGTTAGGATATTTCCGGCGCGCCAGCCCTCTAGATTCGTCTCTGCCATTGATTTATTCAATCGAGATTCTGACTTAGAAATAGCCGACAACAGTGCCGAGTCGAAATAAATACTGCTCGCCGAATACTCAGACCTTGTTTCACGAAGAGTTGCCAGTTGAGAGTCGATTCTGTCGGAGTGAAGTTCGTACGAAACCTCGGCGACCTCTCGAATCCCACGAACTTTGATTACCGGGACAACCACTGCAATGCCCGGAGCGAGAGAACTGAGATCGATTCCACCTGATTCCGAAGTCAGTAAGACCAGACGAAACATCGACTTGCCAGACAGTGGGACTCCAAAATCAGCATACCACCGCGGCGAAACTATCACCTCACAGGGGTAGTCGAATCCCCGGACTGAAACAGTTACGTTCTGAATCTCACGAAAGAATTCGCTATCGAAATGAATTCGAATTTTGGGCGAATATGAAGTTGAGACCAAGATGACTCTCCGACTGGCGTCGCCGGATGCGTCTAGTCTCCGGTTTATGGAACCAAACCTTGGTCGATGAACGCGAGGAATTGTTCCTCGTTAATCACCGGAACGCCCAATCGTTGAGCTTTGTCGAGTTTTGATCCAGCCTCCTCACCCGCTACGAGATAGTTGGTTTTTCCTGTAACTGATCCCGTTGCTTTGCCACCCAGCGACTTGATTCGATTTTGAGCTTCAGAGCGTGACATAGTCTCAAGTCGACCTG
>JAYQWG010000009.1:2068-57967 GCA_038150225.1 Chloroflexota bacterium | reverse complement strand
TGGTGGAGCCTGCGGGACTCGAACCCGCGACATCCTGCTTGCAAAGCAGGCGCTCTCCCAACTGAGCTAAGGCCCCAAACCGACGAACTATTGTAAGCACGAATTTCAGAAATGTAGTGTGGTTGACCGACGTTTTTTTGCGGATGTGGAAAACGTTCCCTTTCCCCAAGTTCTGTGACACCTGACGAATTGGCCGGTCGGCTGCCTGCAAAAAAATCTCCCATTCGTACTCCGGTTCCCGTAAAGTGTGCGGCGCGCCAATACTGGTCATTCGTTTGATTTGATTCAACTGTCTAAACCGGTATCGACCGCTCAAACAGCCAACCACGGGTGCACCACCCGGAGAAACCCAATGAAGATCACGGATATCACCGCTACTCCCCTGTCCACAGGCAAAAGCCTTGTACGAGTCCAGACCGATGCTGGAGTTGAAGGTTGGGCAGAAGGTCCAGGCGTAAACAAAGTCGTGCCAGGTCGAAACGGATCTGTGTTCGAAGCCTACCTTGAAAGCATCATCAAGCCGGCATTGATCGGAGAAGACCCTCTCCAGATCGACCGTCACTGGGAGATGCTGGCTCTTGGGAAGGATGACCGACTGTTCAAGCTTCCGGCAAACGTGGTTGGAATCATCGACGTTGCGCTGTGGGACCTGATGGGCAAGGAAACTGGAAAGCCCGTTTACACCTTAATGGGCGGTGCCACTCGTAAAGACATCCAGCTGTACTGGAGTACCGGCTCTGGCTGGAAGTTCACTCCCCAAGAAATGCTCGACATCGTAAAAAAGGGTTACGACATGGGCTTCACTGCGTTCAAAATCCGTATGGACTGGAAGGGCTGGCGCCAGGACGCGAACCCGACCAAGGACTACGAGATGTTCAAGCTGGTCCGGGAGTTCCTGTCCGACGGTCAATACCTCGGATTCGACGCGAATAACGGTTACTCAGTCAGCACGGCGATTCAGCAAGGTCGAAAGTTCGAGGAGCTCGGCATAGATCATTTTGAAGAGCCTCTTCCAAATTGGGATCTCGCAGGGCTACGACAAGTGTCGGACGCGTTGGATGTGGCTGTCTCAGCCGGAGAGCAAGACCCATACCGCTGGTGGTTCTACAGTCTGATCGAACTCGGGAACGTGGACATTCTTCAGCCCGACATCCTGAGCGCAGGCGGCCCATCCGAGGTAAAGCGGATCTACGAACTTGCGCTTACTTGGAACAAGCCGGTGATGCCACACAGCCCTCAGGCTGGAATTAACTCAATGGCGTCGCTTCACACGTATGCAGCGACACTAAACGCAACCCGACCACACGAGTTCTCAACAGAATTCTCGGGTCCGCTCGATGAGGTTGCGGAGTTGTACGGAGATAGCGTAATTCCTGTGAAGGGCGTAATGCACCTCTCCGATCGACCGGGACTGGGCATCGAATTGAATGAAAATGCCGTATCAAAAATGACGGTCAGCTAAAACGCTCGCACACGAAACCGAAAGAGCGACTGGTTCTCGGTCGCTCTTTTTATTCAGCGACTTCGTAACCATCGGCCAGCAAGCAAGCGACCGACTGGTCAGGCTCAGTGAAACGCAACTCAGGATCGACAGCTGAACATCGCTCCGTCGCTATCGGGCAACGCGTGTGAAATCGACAGCCAGGTGGAGGTGATAGCGGACTAGGGGCGTCTCCACGCAAAATGATTCTTGTTCGCGACCGTTCTAATACCGGGTCCGGGGTCGGGATCGCTGAAAGCAGTGCTTGTGTGTACGGATGTAACGGACGCTCGTATAAATCTTTGCTTTGAGCAGTCTCTACGATCTTGCCAAGGTACATCACGGCAATCCGGTCGCTGACATGCCGAACTACCGACAGGTCATGTGCAATGAACAAATAGGCGAGTCGATACTTCTCTTGAAGGTCTTGCAACAGGTTCAATATTTGGGCTTGAATCGATACGTCGAGCGCCGAGACAGCTTCGTCAAGGATCAGCAAATCTGGTCGAGCAGCAATTGCACGCGCTATTCCCAGTCGCTGCCTTTGCCCACCTGAAAACTCGTTCGGATACCGCTCTGCCATCGCGGGATTGAGCCCAACGGTTGTGAGTAGCGAGGCAATTTGTTGCTGATAGTCAGATGTCGAGTCAGTAAGCCCGTGAACCTTCAGTGGCTCTCCAACAATATCGCCTGCGCGCATACGAGGATTCAGCGAGCCATAGGGGTCCTGGAACACCATGCCCATTTTTCGTCGCACTGGTCGCATTTGCGAATTCGACAAGCCAATCAACTCTTGCCCCTCAAACGCGATGCTTCCACCTGCAGGTTTGTTGAGTTGAATTACAGCCTTCGCGGTTGTCGTTTTACCTGATCCGCTTTCACCAACGAGACCGAGAGTTTCGCCAGCACTGATGTCGAACGAAACGCCGTCAACCGCTCTAACACGTGCGACTTCACGCTGGACGATCAGACCTCGCTTGATCGGAAAATGAACCGACAGGTCCCTTACACTCAGAAGCGGGGAATCGGATTCGCTAGTCGAAAAACTATCTGGGCGAACGGATTCGACTGTCATGATCGGGCGCTCGCGACTGCGTTTGCCACTGCTTGAGATTCAAAGCAGGCAACCCGTTGGCCAGACGCCGCTGTTTCCAACATGGGTTCTGATTTCTTACACGCATCGGTCGCGAAGCGACAGCGAGGTTGAAATGCACATCCTGAAGGAAGATTGAGCAGGTCCGGTATCTCACCTTCGATCGGATCGAGCCTTCCCGATTCTGTTTGATCGAGCCTGGGCACTGAATTCAGGAGGCCCACCGTGTACGGGTGTGCAGGATTCAGATAAACCTCTTCGGCACTCCCCGTCTCACGTATTTTTCCTGCGTACATGACATTGAGACGGTCGGCATATCGCGCAATGATTCCAAGGTTGTGGGTAATGATCATCAACGCTGTACCAAGCTGGGACGTCAGATTTTTCATCAACTCAAGAATTTGAGCTTGAATCGTCACGTCGAGCGCAGTTGTCGCTTCATCGGCAATCAGAAGTTTGGGTTCACAACTCAACGCTATAGCGATCATTACTCGCTGGCGTTGTCCGCCGCTTAGTTGATGTGGATAGTCCGACAATCTGCGGCGAGGATCGCCAATCCCGACCATTTCCAGGAGTTCCGCTGCCCTATCCAGCGCTCTGCTTCCACCGATTCCGAGATGCACTTCTAATGGCTCAGTTATTTGCCGACCGATGGACAGCACCGGGTTCAGTGACGACATTGGCTCCTGGAATATCATGCCGATTCCGTTACCGCGCACATCTTGCATTTCAGTGTCGCTGATCTTAAGTAAATCTCGCCCTTCAAACAGCACTTCACCTTGCTCTATAAGTCCCGGTGGATTGGGTACTAATCCCATGATCGACAACGCAGTGACGCTCTTCCCACAACCGCTCTCACCAACAATTCCGAGCGTCTCTGCGTGGTTTACATCAAACGAAACATCGTTGACTGCGGTTAAGGTTCCCTCCGCAGTTTTGAACGAGGTTCGTAGATTACGTACCTGGAGTAATGGGGTTGAGCTAGAACTCAAAGTAGTTGCTTTACCGATGAGCGTGTTCGAACAGTTTCCTTATCGTACATATGCCCATAAAACCACGAAATACAAGTTGGTCGACCAATTGATGATACGGTCGGCAGGCGACTATGGCTCTTCGCTACTAACGGCGCTTGAGACTAGCGACGTCTTCTTACGCCCCATCTTCGCCGCTGAGATTACCGAATATGCGAATCGTTCGACTATAGATCGATCCGTCGCAACCAACCAAGACTCATATCGAAACTCTAGGCCAGCCGGCACACTCGATTTGAAGTATCAATCTAGCGAAATGAAATAAAGTGACCGGCAGATGAACTTACACTTCACGCCATTTCGCTTATCCTAGAAGTTCTGCGTTCCCGGGTCGTTTAATGGTAGGACAGAGGACTTTGAATCCTCCAATCCTGGTTCGAATCCAGGCCCGGGAGCCAAACGGAATTGAGTTCAGAACCGCGGTTCCAACGATCAAGTTGTCCGCGGTTCTGTTGCGTTTGGCAGCCAACGAGCCTAGATATCCGCTGAATTTATAGATCTCAAGTCAACAGCTGCGACGGACCTACTAGCCTCCGATACCTACGGTCGAATTGAGTGGAAGCCAGAAACGACTGGATAAACCTATGCTGAGTGGCAGGAAGAACGTCATGATGAGACAAGATCAGTAAACAAAATGACCGAGGTAATAACCTCGGTCATTCGAATTCATTATTGCTAGTGAACTAAACACCTGCGTGACCTGTGAGCTCAACCTTGAGTCCGGCATCAGCAGCCAGTGACCATGGGGTTTCTACAACCCAGTGTCCAGGCTCCTTTTCAACCAGAGGTGGTCGCTCGTTCGCCCACTTATGGTTAGGGTCAACTTCAAGCGGCGTTCGAGTCATGAACACGTCACCTGGTGGTGGGTTGATCGGTGAAACCACCTCACCTGGGAGCAGGAACTCTTCACGCTGAATGTCAGGGTGAGAAGGAAGTGCTGCCGAAACTAGAGCATTCGTGTAAATGTGCATCGGGTTGTTGAAGATCTTCTCAGTCTCTCCAGCTTCCTGAACAACGCCGAGGTACATGACTGCCATGTCGTGGCACATGTATCGAACTGTTGCCAGGTTGTGAGCAACAAGAAGGTAAGCCAGACCGTGCTCTTCCTGCAGGTCAACCAGCAGGTTCATGATCTGAGCACGAATTGAAACGTCGAGAGCTGATACAGGCTCGTCAAGTGCGATTACCTTAGGGTTCAGTGCCAGTGCTCGGGCAATACCGATTCGCTGTCGCTGTCCACCTGAGAATTCGTGTGGGTACAGGTTTGCCTGGTATGGGTTCAAACCAACTTCACTGAGGAGATCACCAACACGGGAAGCAATTTGCCCTTTGGTCATCGTGGTGGCAATTTCGAGTGGCTCACCAACGATGGATCGAACTCGCATTCGAGGGTTCAGTGAGGACCATGGATCCTGGAACACAGCCTGTACCGACTTGCGGAACTCTGTGCGTCCTGCCTTCGACATTGTCGAGACGTCTTCACCTTCGTAGAAGATCTGACCGCTAGTAGGTGTTTCCAGACCGAGCAGGAGCTTCAGAGTAGTGGTCTTACCACAACCTGACTCACCAACCAGACCAAACGTCTTGTTTCGCTCAATGTCGAAGCTGACGTTATCAACGGCCTTCAGGTAGACCTTGTCACCGAATCCGAGGAATCCACCACCAACCTGGTACCACTTTCGGAGGTTACGGATCTGAATGATCGGGTCCGAGTCCGCCTTGATGCCAGGTGCATCTGGGATTTGTATTGCTTCAGTTGTCATAGTTATTTATCTATTCCAGTTTCAGGTTCTAGCTTAAACGGGCGGCTATTCGCCTTCGCCTTCGCCTTCAGGCGGCATCATGTGTGCGTACTTGTCGTAGTCCGCAACTGAGCTTCGTGAAAGCTGTACCCAATGGTCTTCCTTGACCTCTACCAGGGGTGGGCGTCGTGCCGCATCCTCAGGTTTGAAGTCCAGGGTTGATCGTGGAGCAAATGCGTCTCCAGCAGGCAGGTTGTAGAGCAGCGGTGGCTGACCCTCAATCTGCGGCAATCGACCAGTTTTTTCCTCGAGCTTCGGAACTGATCCGATCAGCGCCTTGGTGTACTCGTGGAGAGGTTCGTTGAAAATAGTTCGTACGTCTGCGAACTCAACGATTCGGCCCGCGTACATAACTGCAACACGGTCACACATCTTCGCCACGATACCGAAGTCGTGGGTAATGAAGATGATTCCTACTCCCTCTTCCTGCTGAATCTGTCGAAGCAGTCGGAGGTATGCAGCCTGAATCGTTACGTCGAGCGATGTAGTCGGCTCGTCGGCAATGATCACGGAAGGTGATGATGAAATTCCGATAGCACCCACAACACGCTGTCTCATTCCACCTGACAGCTGATGTGGGTAGTCCTTGGCTCGAGATTCCGGGGCAGGAATTCGAACCTTGCGAAGTGAGTCAACGACTTTGTCGAAAAGTGCTTGACCCTTGAGACCCTGGTGAATCTTGATCGCTTCACCAACCTGGTTCTCAATCGTGAACACAGGGTTCAATGCCTGCATTGGGTCCTGCAAGATCATTGAGATCTCACCACCACGGACCTGAGTCATTTCACGTTCGCTTAGGTCGAGAATGTTTCGGCCATTGAGAATTACTTCACCCCCCACAATGTTTCCTGGAGGTGAAGGTACAAGTCGCATCAGTGAAAGTGCTGTAACCGACTTACCTGATCCGGATTCTCCTACGACACCGAGTGTTTCACCACGTCTTACGTGGTAGTTCACACCATCAACAGCCTTCACTGTTCCCCATCGGGTGGTGAAGTGAGTCTGAAGGTTTTTCAGGTCAAGAACGATTTCGTCTTGTACGGCGCTTTGGCCAAAACCATCGGTGTCCACTGCCGTTGTCTCAGTAGCATTCTGCTCTTCAACAGCGGTATCTGTGGATTCTGCCATTCTGGGTCCCTTTACTAGTTGCCCCGACGGTCAAATGAACAGCAAAACCCGTTCAAGTAACCGCGATCATTTGCCAAATAACTACCCCGTTTCACAAATTGAAACGCGGAAGTGACGGGCACGATAACAAATTTTGGAATCGAAAGCTATAAGTAAACGCTTGTTAACGATTTCTAAATCCCAAGATCATTTTCGAGCTCGTCGAGAGCACCATCTATGGCGCTCACAATGAAGTCAATTTCGTCCTTATTGATAGAGAGCGGCGGGCACAGAGTTATTACGTCTCCGGCCCTGAAACTCACCATGTTTCTGTCGAACAAAAGTTTCGGTAATTTCTTCGCCAATCCAGCCTCTGCCGGGAATGGAGTTTTCGAGTCACGATCGGCAACCAATTCGACCGCTGCCAGCAAACCCAAACCGCCTCGAACATCACCTACTGATTTGTGCGAACGAAGCGACTGGAGTTGTTCGTACAAGTACGTTCCCATTCGCTTCGAGTTACCCACCAAATCTTCTCGCTCGAAAATCTTCAAATTAGCCAGTGCTGCAGCTGATGCGATCGGGTGACCACCAAAAGTAATCAGGTGCTTGAACGTTTCGTTCGGACCACCAATAAACGAGTCTGCAATCTTCTTGGTGGCAATCGCAGCACCGAGTGGTGCGTAACCGCTAGTGATTGCTTTAGCCACGGTCGTGATATCAGGTTGAACACCCCAGTTCATCGGCGCAAAGTACTCTCCGGTTCGACCGAACCCTGTGATCACCTCGTCTGCGATCAAGACAACTTCATATTTGTCGGCAATTTCTCGAAGTCGTTGCCAGTACTCAGCAGGTGGAACCTGAATCCCGTATGCCGCCGAAATCGGCTCAGCGATCATTGCTGCGACGGTTTCAGGCCCCTGGTGCTTGATAACTGTTTCAAATTCGTTGGCGCACTTGATTGCCACATCAACAGGGTCGCCTTGGTAAGGCAGTCTGTACGACTCCCAGTTGGTCACGTGAAGTGCGCCGGGCATTAGTGGACCCATCGGGTCTGCTGCCGGGTTCCCGCCAAGACTTACCGACATTGCGGTACCACCGTGGTACGAATACCTGCGGCTGATTACCTTGAAAGCCATGCCTTTGCCGTTCAGTTGAGAATATTTCTTCGCCATCTTCACAGCAGTCTCGACCGCCTCTGAACCACCACTTACGAAGAACGAACGTGCTCCGTGATCCGGGTACAGCTCTGCAACCTTTCCGGCGAGTTCGATCTGAGGTATTGTCGACGACCCGGCAGGGGGAGAATCAATTGCCGTCATTTGGGCATAAACCGCGTCTGCGATTTCCGTTCGACCGTATCCAGCCGACTTGTACCAGAGACCTGCCATGGCATCGAGATGTCGCTGCCCGTCAGCAGTCTCAACCCAAACACCCTGACCTTTGACATAGACCTTCAGGTTCCCACGCCAGTCATTGATCTGGGCTGCGTGCATGAACATGTGGTCGCCAGCAATTTGCTGGAGTTCTTCAATCCGCTCACCGCTCAGGGTTTCGGGATTCAATGTCGATGTCATTAGTGACTCCGTTTTTAGACGGTTTTCGTGTGTTCCACCGGCTGTATGGTGTCGGACAATTCTATGACCGTGCATCGCCTTGGTCTATGGAACAATCGAACTTATTTGATGAACGCTGGAAATATCCCCGGTGCTATACTCGAACCAGCATGAATTTCGCTCTCCAAAACCTTCAAAACTGTTCGTGTCGAACCCGATCTTGATCGAGAGCGATTAGACCTACCCGCCGAACTAACAAACGCATTGTCAGCGCCCTCGAATTGAACCGATTCGAGGGTTTTATTTTTCTGAGAGACAACAGCATGGCACTTGATGCCCCGATATTTTCTGAAGAAGAACTGAAGTCCATCAACGAACGGCTCGAATTCGCTTCAACCGAAGAGGTAATGAAGTGGGTCGACAAGACTTTCGGAAGTGATGCGGCACAAATGTCGAGTTTTGGTCTTGAAGATCAGGCACTGTTCCACATCTACTGGACAGTCAACGAAAAAGCTCGAGTCATGACGCTCGACACCTTGCGATTGCCAACCGAGACCTACTCGTTATTCGACCAAACCAAGCTGCGATACGGCGTCGATATCGAGTTTTTCTATCCGGATATGAATTCGGTTGCCGAAATGGTTAAGGAACGCGGAAACAACCTCTTCTATAAAGGAAAGGCGAACCGTGAGTTCTGCTGCGGAATCAGAAAAGTCGAACCACTCGGGCGTGCATTGAGCGGCGTTTCGGCATGGGTCACCGGGTTACGTCGAGATCAGGGCATGGACCGTGGGTCGATCAACATTGTTGAATGGGATGAAGCTCACTCGAACTACAAGATTAATCCTCTTGCGAACTGGACGTTCGAAGATGTTCGCAAGTTCGTCGACGACAACCAGGTTCCGTACAACGAACTGCACGACAAGGGATACCCATCACTGGGCTGTGCACCATGCACCCGTGCCGTTGAGCCAGGCGAAGATATTCGAGCCGGTCGCTGGTGGTGGGAAGGCGATCCCGATGCCAAAGAGTGCGGCATCCACATCGTAGTTCCAGCATCGAGGGATTAGGTCTTAAGAGCTAATCCTTAATCAAACCTCATCCTGAACTTGTCGAAGAGTCAAGTTTGTGGAGATTTTCGTCATCCCCAACTCGATTCAAGATCTCAGGAGTGCGTTTAAACCGGTCGCAACCGTATCTCGTTCGAAACGTTGTAGCCGAGCACGGCATTCCGACCATCAATGCCGAGGCTCACAATACCTCGATAAGGGGCGACCTCGGTAACCGTAATCTCGACCCCTGGCAGAACTCCCGATTCCTCTAAATAACCGACGAGCTCGGCGTCATCTTCTGGAATGCGCTCGACAACCATGCGAGTTCCGGTTGGAGCGCTGTCGAGAGTAACCACGCCTGGTGGCTCTTTGTAGCCCGAACCGGGTATTGGCTGACCAAAAGGATCCTGTTTCGGATTACCCAATCGCTTTTGAATCCGTTGCTCAAGACTGTCCGACAACGCGTGCTCAAGCATGTGAGCTTCGGCATCCACTTCTTGCAGCGGAACATCGAGCAGGTCGACGACCATGCGCGCCGCCAACCGGTGCTTGCGAATCATCGACTCAGCAAGCTGGCGTCCACGATTCGTAAGATCAATCTCTCGCGTTTCGCCCAGGCGAAGAAATCCTTCTTTCTCCATGCGACGAAGCATTCCTGACACCGCAGGGAGCGACGTGCCAAGGTTTTCACTCGCGGGCACTCGCCTTAATTGCTCAACCAACGTGGAGTTGGTGACTCGGACTCCACGTTCTTGAACGACGTAGATCGATAGCAAGTAGTTTTCCATCGCCTGTGTCAGGCGCGGAACTGTATTGCTCTTCTGATCAGCCATATGAACCTCGCGTGTTCGAAATTATCAACGAGTAGCTTAACCGTGTACCAGTTTCTATGTTACGCGATTAGTTCGTATATACGAAGTTACTTCCCATCTCGCCATCCTGCCAACCGTGTCGTGGTTACTCGACCATCCCTGTAACATCCGCTGATGACCAACACAGATGACACGCGTTGCTTTGGTACCGGTTTGAAAATCTACGAGGACTACCACGACGATGAGTGGGGAGTCCCAATTTACGACGACCGCCAATTGTTCGAGCTGCTGATTCTCGAAGGTGCACAGGCAGGTCTCAGCTGGGAGACGATCCTGAAGCGACGTGAGGGATACCGCTCAGCTTTCGACAATTTCGACATCAAAAAGGTTGCGAACTACGACCAATCGAAGATCGATTCTCTGCTTCAAGACGAAGGCATTATTCGCAATAAGCTCAAAGTGAATGCTGCGGTCAAGAACGCGAACGTTGTGTTGAAAATCCAGGAAGATTGCGGATCGCTTGATTCATACCTGTGGTCGTTCGTAGAAGGTAAACCACTTCAACCTCATCGCAAGTCAATGAGCGATGTTCCCGCAGAAACCGAAATTTCTGATGCTCTGAGCAAAGACCTCAAAAAACGAGGAATGACCTTCGTTGGCCCAACGATCGTCTACGCCTTCATGCAGTCATCGGGAATGGTCAACGACCACCAGATTAGTTGCCCACAGTACGCGAAGTTGCGATAACTGACGCTGCGCAACCGTCACCCCGCCCTTGGGACGCGTGTACCGTAAAACACCTGACCAACCCTCAACTCTTCTCGATCCGCGCTGACCGACCAAACCGCAACCGGCAACTTAAAATCCGCCGAAACCGAACGTTCGTTCATAACGCACGCCGTCTCGTTGCTTCTACCGACCGCAGCAAACATGACGGTGGTGACAGCTCTGATGCCGCTTTTATCGGCAATCCTCACCCGTACCGAGTCACCTGAAGCGGCAATTGGGGGATACGGACTAGCACTATCGATTTCGATGTTCGTTGGCCTGCCTCAACTCCGTGTCCAGCAACTCACTCTCGTCTATTTCGATAACCAACTTTCTCTTAGCAGGCTAAGAAAATTCATCGGCGTCTGGATCGTGGTCGTAACCGTTATCGCGTTGCTCGTTATCTCCCCGCCAGTAACTGAATTTCTCCTGACGAAGGTCTTTTCGGTCACTGGGGATCTTAAAGACAACGCAGCGTCGGCGCTCGTTTGGCTTGTGCCCTTACCTGCCCTGCTGACCCTCAAGATGCACTTCTATGGATCGGTGCTTCGAATCAACCGACCAAAGCTGGCATGGATTGGCACCGCGTCGGGCGCGGCAACAGTGGTGGTCGTCGCCTTCATGCTGTTCGCAACTGAGTTGCTCGAAGGAGCAAACATTGCCGCCGCCGCAATGCTTTTCGGCACTCTCGCCGAAGTCTTAGTGCTGGCCGTTCTATCGGCAAAACCGCTCAGGAACTTCGAAGGAATTACCAGCACGACAGATATTTCTCTTCGTGCAATGACCGCATTCTTTTGGCCCTTACTGTTCGCCGCAATGCTCCCAGCAGGGACTCAACCGATTCTCAACGCGGGTATGGCACGCTCGCCCGAACCCGAGGTTTCAATCGCAGCGGTGGCAATGGCGTTCGGAGTGTTCCAGCTGATAGCCGTGGCTACAAACGGCACGCAGAACACGGCACTTGCACTCTTCGCCAGTAAATATGATCCATTCAGGGTTCGTCGTTTTGCACTAGCGGTCGGCGCGATCACGTACGTCGTTGTTGCCGTTATTGCCTACATCCCACCGATCACCGATCTCGTGATTGGCGACATCATGGGTGCTGAAGGCAGACTCAAGGAGCTCAGTTCTATCGGGTTCCGTCTACTGTCGATACTGCCCATCGCTCTGGTAATGGAGCAGTTGTACTCAGCAGCCTTGATGAGAACCAGAACCACTCGTCCGATAATTTATGTCAACGTGCTGCGCCTGATCACCCTAATCGTTTGGGTTGTCTTCACGGTCAATTTCACCGATCTCAATGGCCTTTGGGTCGGTGCGGGAGCATGGTCACTCACTCTCTTCATGGAAGCCGTTTACGCATGGTTCTTCGGCAGAAAATCGCTCCCAAAAGCTGCCATCGCGTAGAAAAATGTCAGATCGAACCGTTTTGCGTAGCGACAGCATCAGAGTTCGCCGCTAGATAATTTGCCAGGGCACCAACTCATTCGATGTGAATTGAGGTAAAACCTTCGAGTCATAACGTGAACCGACTGACAAGTTTCGAAATCAAAAACACTAGCAAGATTGCAGGGCCTCGAGGGAATTACATCGACATCCTGTAGCTCATCTGTTTATCGTATTCAGGATGCTAAACATTTCCGCGATCCAAAACTCCCGCACTCAAATTCTTTTGAGAATGCTGGCTGCCACGGTAGCAGCATTTCTGTTCGCAGCTTGTTCCAGTGTCGAAAAACCAGAAAAGCATAAGTCTCTGGTCGTATTTGCTACAACCTCAGACACTGCTATTGGAGTAAACCGCGTCCCGCTCAACATCCGACTAACAGATGGGAGTCGGTACGACGACCGAGGGAATGATTTGCGGGTCACCTATTCACCACCAGACTCAGAGGAAGAGTTTGTAGTCGATGATCTAACATGGCGACCCTGGCCTACTCGAAGCGGAATTTACACTGCAACCATGACGTTCGATCGGGTGGGTCTGTGGAAGATCAAGATCAACTCCACGACCGACGAATCATTTCAGCCAGCTTCTTCCGGTGTTTTGGTTAAGTCGGCAACCGAGGCTCCTAACATCGGTGATCCAGCACCTTTATCGGTGACTAAGGTTGCGGAGTCCAGGGAAGATCTGAAGATGATCACCAGTGACCCCGACCCTGATTTCGATTTGTACCAGATCAGTTTTGATGAAGCCGTTGCGAGCAAGAAACCTACCGTCATCACCTTCTCCACCCCTGCCTACTGCCAGTCTGGTACTTGCGGGCCTCAAACGCGAGTGCTTGGCCAGCTGGAGGAAATACACCGAGAGACCTGTAACTTCATCCATGTAGAAATCTTCGACAACCCTGATGAAATGGTTGCAACAGGCGACCCATCCCTAGGTATTGAAGCCCCGGTAATACGCGAGTGGAATTTCAGTACGGAACCTTGGACGTTCATCGTTGATTCCGACGGCATCGTCCGTGGACGATACGAAGCGTTCGTCACGAAGGTAGAGATCGAAGAAACACTACTCCCGCTGCTGGACAATTAACTGCACAGTTCGGTTGCCTCAATAAGCAAGTGACAGCCATGATCAACCATGAGGATGATACTGAAGAAATTACTCTCCAGTCCTCACAAAATAATTGATCGGATTCACGGTGATTGACCATGGAACGGCATTACGTCGTGACCCGTTCTAGGTGATCAATACGAGTATGGATTACGGTCTGGGAGATCATCTGAACATTGAGAGAACCCTCGTCTTCAACGACAATTCTGAAATCCAGATGCTGCCGGTCGCCCGACTCTAACGCGCCTTACAAAATGTCATCCAAGATGTTGACAGGGTCTGTGTCTAACGAAAATCAGGACACAGACCCTTAACCAGTGCCCCTAGACCTGATCATGCCGATTTGGGATGGTTTGTCTGAGCTTCAGCAACTCAAATCGAAACCTGAGACGGCTGATATTGCGGTAATGATCGTCTCAGCGCCCGATGGCCTAGATCTTCTCCCTCAAGCGCGTAAATTGGGGCCACCGTCTAGGTCCCTAAGCCCTTTCAGACTGACGAAAAAATCAGCCGCATCAATAAGGCTTTATCTGATTGCAAACAACAGTCATGGGCGTTCTCGTGACTTAGTTGCTGTCGATATTCACGCCCGGAATTCCGGCGCTTGGCGGTGAAAATATCGCCGGAGTTGTTGCCTACCTGAGATCGTTGCAGTGACCCTTGGGGTTTAGTGATCGCATACACTTCAGGGACTCGGGTTGTAATTCGACACATGTCACTAAAAACAACATTCAGTTCCCTCGTGCCAAATTGATATCTGCGAGGTATCATCGCGTGGGACTTCGAAAAGTGGCGTCCATATGCACTTCACGTGCAAACACTCGTTCCCGAGTAGCTCAGCGGTAGAGCAGCTGACTGTTAATCAGCGGGTCGTAGGTTCGAATCCTGCCTCGGGAGCCAACTAGACTTCAGAGCAACAAGACCTCGGTGTCCACCGGGGTCTTTTCGCGTCTTTTTCACAAACGCTTCACAAGTGCTTTCAAATCGACTTAAACATTTAGTGTCTGGAAGGTCCAGAGGGTCCATAAAAAAACTAGATCTTTGGGAACTTCCTAGTATGTAGCCGAGCAACAGATAGACCTACGCGTTTGGCTATAAAAAGGAGACGGCGTTGAAGAACTGGGCTTTTGTTATAGGCATCGTGACCTGGGCGCTGCTGGCAGCATGCAATGGAGATAGCGACGGAACCGTCCAGGATACCGGCAGTGCCGAAGACGGTAGCACCACCATGGACGGAGGGGCTGAGAGCGTACATATCCTCTCCGCATTTTTTGGACTGGACAACGGTGTCCCAGGTGTGTTTTTCGGATGTGGATTCGGTCTCCAGGATGGAATGCCGATTGTGCTTGATCGGCGGATCCCTCTACCAGCACTGCTTGATCCTTCCGTGTTTGTCGTCCATCGCACCTCCGGAGCAGAAAGCCCGGTTGACTGCGCCACGCTAGCGCCTGCGGACGAGGCGGAAGAGCGAAGGACGATCCTTCTGCTTGGGGAGTTTGCCAGCGATGATGATCCTCCGGTTGGAGTCGAGATCGTTGGCACACTATTGACCGATGATGACGTTGATGCGAAGGGGGCCCTGTTTGAAACGGTGGTTCCTCTCGCCGCTGGTCCTTCCATCGTATTGGCGGAGCACTATCTCATCTCCGAGCTCCCGACGGGGGGCACAGATGAATGCCCTGCCGATATGGATCACATCATCAAAACGACTTGGGAAGGGGGCGTCTCAGGTCCCGGGGGAGCAGAACTCGACGAGTCGCACCGTCTTGGGACCACGGTGGAGTATGCAAGCGGCGAGGTTCGGGTTGCGATGCTGCTTGCGGACGCATTCGACAACGACAATCACGTGGAGTTTTGTATGAGTGCACCGGGCGAACCAGTCGCCATCACCGCCGGTTACGGCCTCTATGAGGACCCGAACGGGGACCTAAATGTGTTGCATACTCAGGTCGTCATTGACGCCCAGGAATTGACACCATAGCGGTGGGTTGCGCCCACGACTATATAGTGAGACGTGTAGGATTCGTTCTTTCTTACCAAGATGCGATCAGGAACTGAAACACGCGAAAACGCCCCGCATAGTAAAGGTCATTAGCTGGTCCAAAGTGTTTCTAATACGCCCGCTAGGAATGAGCACTAAATCACCCTGGCGAGTTTGAATCCCACGTAGATGCACACCAGTCCGCCAAAATTAGTAGCGATCATGTTGGTAGCGAACCATCCCCACTCACTTGAGCGGGCCATTTGTACGTTCTCAAATGCGAATGTAGAGAACGTCGTAAATGCTCCCATGAATCCAACCAGTGCGAAAGCTCGGAGGTTCTCGTTAGTTACTCCTCGTTCTTCCAGCGCAGCCCAGATAAATCCAAAAAGGAAAGCTCCCAGCATGTTTGCGAAGAATATGCCCCAGGGTAAACCTGTGTATCCCTGGCGCTGAAATAAAACCAAGAAGCCGTACCGCGCCAGTGTCCCGAGGGCGCCGGCTACAGCTATGTAGGCAATTTTTTCCAAAAATCTCTCGCTGAACTACGACTACTGGATCGAGTGTCGTACTTTCCCTACAAGTTTTTCCGCATGCCAATGGCGTATACACACGAATATACGCCTGAACCATCAGGTCGCATCTGAGCTTCAGTTGCAACTTAAAATTAAGGTCCATCAGCCGTAAGAAAAATCATGCATATAGGCTGTTTCTTAGTGGGGTGAACGAATTGGTAAACATGGATTTCTAAACAGCTGAACGAAGAATTCTCGTAATAATCAAAAAGATCGCTGTTTTCAGTCCTGTGATTCCGCGCTGTTTGATGCTCATTCAGTTGAACCAGCTCCGTAAATACCTGGTGCCGTGACCCGGGCACTTCGCCGCGAGTCCGACTAGATAACTTCACTAACTACAGGGCAGAGTAAATGTGTCTGATAATTGCCGTTGTGCGCACACACCATCACACCGCGTGTGGGTCTACGCCAACATGTGCTGAGGGTTTGCGGAAGGTGTAGCTACTTCTTGGTAGCAACGATGAACAGGCGACGGAACGGAAAAACAGTGCTCCCGTCTGACATCGGTGGATAGGCATCACGGACGAGTTCTGCGTACTTCAATTCGAACTGATCACGCTCAGGCGGCCCTAGCGCTGCGAGCAACGGACGTAACCAGGTGCCCTTGGTCCATTCTTTGACCGGATTAGGCCCCGTCAGGATTTGCGAATACTCCGTCTCCCAAACATCCAGGTTTTTTGTGTAGGGTTTCAGGATCCTGATGTAGTAGTCAGGTGGTTCGACCGGGCTCGGATTCAACAGCGGTTCAAGTTTCTCTCTCCAGGGCCCCGATCTCACAGCTTCCGCTATCAAAGTGTGGGACTGAGCCTGAAAATTCCTTGGCATTTGGACCGCCAGGACTCCTCCCGGTTTGAGGTATCCCACCAACTGGGTGAACAAAGATTCGTGATCACCCAACCAATGAAGCGCCGCGTTTGAATAAATTAGGCCGGGATGATGATTGGGAATCCAGTCAGCCAGATCGCTAACCTGCCACTCAACATTCGTGCCAAGTTTGCTTGCTTCACCAAGCATCTCGGGAGAGTTGTCGACGCCGATCACTTTCGCATCATGCCACCGACTCGCCAGCATTTCCGTGATCGTCCCTGTACCAGCTCCGAGGTCATAAACCACATTTGGAGATTCGAGAGTAATCCGTCCCATTAGATCGATGGCTGGGCGAAGACGATGGTCGGCGAATTTAAGGTATTGAGTGGGATCCCATTGCATGAGCGACAGGTTAACTGAAAACACGCTCCACAATTAGATTGAGAGCGTGTTTTTCAGTTCGTAAACAATCAGATACTAGTCGACATCCACACGCGGTGGCGGATTCAATACCGGGTGAATCGCAAGCAGTTTCGCTTCTCTGTTGGAAGCGTTGTAAATGCCGTGTCGAATACCGACTTCACAGGTAAAGCAGTCACCTGCTTCCAATGGAACGCTGTTGTCGTCCTCGTAAACGGCGACCAGTTCGCCTTCCATGCAGAACATCGACTCTTCGTGCGCAGGGTGGTAGTGGTTAGGAGCCACAGAACCTGGCTGGAACGTCAGCTCGCTCAAGTACGTTGAGCTTGCCCCGAGGAAGTCGCCAACCATGTCGTATCGCATGATTCCTGCAAAAAACTCATACGGCTCCACGTTTCCACGAACGAACACACTTGGACCAGGTTCGACGTCCGTGTACTCGACATCTTCCAATGCTTCTCGCTCAGGGTTGGCGTTTGGGTAGATAGTGATGAGGCGCGCCGGTGTGTCACCGATGTTCTCAAGCCCGTGCCCGATTCCCTGCGGAGCTAGGACACAGTCGCCTGACGATGCTTTGAACTTGGTGTCACCTAATCGGAATTCGAGGTTTCCTTCAACTACGAAAATCGACTCTTCGGTGTTGGGGTGGAGGTGGTAACCGGATCGAACACCCGGCTCGACCGTCAGGTCTGCAACCGTTGCCATTGAGGCACCGGTATCGGCACCAGCCATGAGCAACGATTTTCCACCCGGCATTGGCGACGATTCTTGTTGGTCGCCACGTTTTAGTACTGTCATGCAACGCTCTCTCAGATAGGTTCGGGTAATGGACGGGCTAGTTTACTCAATTGCGAGTATCTCAACCGGAAACTGGGTTAAGTTTCGGGTGAATTACCAGCAACCGTGCAGTTTCTTCTTCCTGGTTGGCGAACCCAAACTGCTGCCCCGGTCCCACAACTGCGCAGTCATTCGTATCCAAGGTAACGTCTTCACCCGCGACACCAACTAATTTGCCCGACACGACAAAAAGCCCAACCTCATGGTCGTACGATTCAATCGGCAAACTCTTTCGCGAAGGAATATCGAGGAAATATGTATATGTCGATTTCGCCCCTGAAAAATCGCCAGAAAGTTCGATCTTGTCGATTCCCTCCGCTCCCGTCGCATACTTGGTTCGCCGTGAATTGGCCTTGATGATTGCCGGGTGCTCAGTTGCATCGTTCAGTTCAGGATCATCAATATGGATGGTCTCCGGATTGATGACTGGGAACACCGTGATCATTCGCCCAACTGACTCGCTTCGGTTGTGAAACGCGTGACCAGTGCCAGGAGGCGCTGTGACCGTGTCGCCAGGACCAACAACCACACGCTTGCCATCCACCCAGCATTCAAGCTCACCTTCGAGCATGATTTGTGTCTCTTCGGCTCCACCAGTGTGATAGTGGTGAGGAACTCCATACCCCGGCAGGTACGACAGGTCTCCAACGTGCATTGAAACCTGCCCCAGTTCTGCACTGGCCAGTGCGAATCTAGGAACTCCTGGATACCGGTCTGATTGTTCCTGGTCGGCACGTCGATTAATCATGCTCCACTCTTTCTTCACCTAGGCGCGTTTGCCTCGTCAACCCCATGGCCTGACGATGACTCTAATTGCACCAGAGCTCCGTTTATCGTCTGCAGTCGCAAACGCAGTTTCTATTTCATCGATTCCAAAATGATGCGTAATGATTGGTGCCGGGTTCAACTTCCCTGCCACGAGTAGGTCCAGCGACTCGTCGTACTCGGATTTGCCGTTCCAGCTCGAAAAACTGTTCGACCACTGGAGCGTGATTTCCTTCTGCATTGCAAGAGCAGGGTCTATCGTTTGGTCCTTTGTGAACAATCCAAGAATCGAAACTGCGCCGCCCGTCCGGGTCATCTCTAAAGCTTGCTGAATCAGCTGCGTACGCCCACCGACAGTTTCAAACGTCACGGCGACACCCTCACCATCGGTTAGATCAAGAATCTGGCTCACCACGTCATCAGTCGACAGAAAACCGTGCGTTGCTGCCCCTGATTCGATCGCAACGTCCAACGGCTGTTGCCGCGTAGCGATCATTACAACTCGCTCGGCACATCGTGCTGCGAGAACCTGCCCTAACGTAAGAGCAATGGCACCTGCCCCAATAATTGCGACCGTTTCACCGGCGACGTCCGGCACTCTGTTCGATGCGTGAACTCCGCATGCGTAGCAATCAAGAATTGCAGCTGAATCGAAATCTACTTCGTCAGGCAGTGGTTTTAGATTCTCAGGAACGCATACATCGTACTGAGAGAAGCCGTGACTGGATTGCTTTTCTCCGTGTCTAAAACCTCGATCAGGACACAGGTGATATTGGCCATCACCACAGAGTCGGCAGTTGCCACATCCCAGCAAGTGCTCGGCTTCAACCCCGACGCGTTGTCCTATCTCGAACCCGCTCACACCTTCACCGAGTCCAGCGACTTCGCCTGCCAGTTCGTGACCTTGCTGCCATGGAACATCTTCACGCTGTCGGTGACCGCGGTAGTTGTGCAAGTCGGAACCACAAACACCGGCAGCCATGACCTTGAACAAGACTTCACCGGGGCCCGGAGTAGGAACTGTCTCCTCGACCACTCGAATGTCCTTGCCGCCATAGAAGTAGGCGGTACGCATGTTGCTCATGATCTAGCTACTTGAAGATGCGTCGGGCCAGGTTTCGAGATTCCAGGCTGCGTCCCAGAAAAGATACTCGTACCGGGTACTGGCACGGAACACATCGTCCATTTTCTGTTTCAATTCGGGTGATGCCTGACTGCCAAGATCGTCTACGAACTCACGTAGCCAACCGGTGAGTTTGCGGTATTCAGGATCGCAGTAACCGGTAACCCAACGAGAGTGGAACGAGTTCGGATCAGGACGATCCCGATTTTCGAGTAACCGACCTACCTCGTCGTAACCCCACTGACACGGGAGCAAAGCGGCCGCGAGTTCGGCAATCCCACCGTCGTACGCGGATCGAAGTAAATGGTCTGTGTAGGCAACTGTGGAGGGCATAGCGACAGTAGCTTCTAACTCTTCGACAGTTATTCCGAAGTCGGCACAGAATCCCCTGTGAAGTTCCATTTCGGAGTTCAGGGTCTCGTCCAACAGTGCTGCGAAGTGCCCCATCGATGCAAGATCAGGACTCTTCGCCGAAGCAATTGCCAGCACTCGGCAATAATCGATCAGGAACAAATAATCCTGTCGCATGTAGTAGGAAAATCGCTCAAGCGAGAGTGAACCATCGCCCATTGCCGCAACGAATGGATGATCTTCGTGCGCCCGATGCCAATCGTCAGCGGAAGCAGCTCTTAGAACTTCCGAATAACGCGAATCCTCCAAAGCCTAGCCACCCACTCTTTCGACCGTTATCTCCGCGCCTCCCGGCACGGCATCCAATTCGGTCGGATCACCATCAATCATGCCCATCACATTCACAGGTGAAGCAGGTCGAATTTCTCCGGGAGCCGACATTGGTGTCGGTCCCCAGAACAAACATAAGGCGGATCCCGGAGGCCAGAAAGCAATCGCCCCTGCCTCGACAGTTTCCTGTGCGTCGGGAGCTTCTTCAGCTTCAACTGGAATGGAGAAGTAAACCTCGTCACCCCAAGTTTGAGCACTTCCCGTGAAAGGGAGTGCATCCCAAAGCGCATCGGCTGTCTCTGAATCGTTCAGAGTTGCGGTCATCGTCACCATGCCAGCCGATATTTGTATCTGCCTGTCGCTCACCTGCGATCCTCCCGACTCGAAACTACTTGCCGTGGCGTTTCTTCCACTCTTCGTAGATTTTCTCTGTCTCAGAGTTGAACGGGTAGAAATGCTTTGGAGAGATGCCTTCTCGCTGTGTGTGCTCAAGAATTGCGGCTTCAATCTCGTCGTGGTACGCACACTCTTCATAAATCTCTTCAGCGAGTTGTGCTGGAAGTACAACGATCCCATCGTCGTCTCCCATGATCACGTCACCGGGCCGAACGAGAACCCCACCACATTGGACTGGTTCGTTCACTTCGTAAGGCAGCACGTTGGGTTCACCAATCGTTGGGGTGCTGCCACCGCCGTAAACCGGGTAGCCGTATCGAGCGACTTTGTGACCATCGCGAATACCGCCATCAGTCACGAGCCCAGCGGCTTTCTGTGTAACGATTCGGGAGAACACCACATCTCCTCCGGTCGACGTTCCGCCTAATCCCATGCAGTCAGCGACAAGAACGTCGCCAGGAGTTAGAGCTTCTAGGGCGTCCCAGCGAGGAGTCTCGTTAAATCCTTCGCCGTGTGATCCACGGGTGATGTGCTCCTGGAGGTCAGGTCGAGATGGTAAGTAGCGTAAGGTCACCGCACGTCCAACCAGTCGGCGACCTGGCGCAAGACTGTGAACACCGTTCATGTACACCTTCAGGTACCCGCGCTTGGCAAGAGCACCTAGCACCGTGGCGTTTGAAATGGATTCGTACTTTTTGAGCAGGTCGTCCGAGACCCGTGCGACGACATCAACCAATTGAAGCTCTCCTACGATTAGTGGTGATTCAGCGGTGGCGAAGTATACCCGCAGCAAACACCAATACTTCGACCCGAATCGACCTTCCGCCCGATAACATCAGACAATCGAAGAAACGAGAGGATCGATCTACCCAATGAGAACCTACTGGATCACGCTTCCGCCCAAAACTCGGGCACTGGCTGTTTTCATCGCAGCATTCGTGTTGGCGTTGATCGGATTCACTGTCGACGGACAGGACTTCTTCGACCTCGTGATCTCCGCATATATCGCGGCATTCGTGGTCTACTTCCTCGCACGGTGGGGCTACTTCTCATTCAGAGTACCGATCACTCTCCCTACCCAGGAAGGCGTGATTTACGAGCGGTTCAGAAAAAACCCTGGACGACAGCGACAGGGACCAACGAACGAAGCTGAATTCATCGACCCGGCGGATGCTGACGAAGAGCTCTACCCGGACGATCGCGTAGTTGGCATTTACTACAACGGTGAAGCGGCAGCCTATCCGCTGGCTGCACTTGGAGTAAGGGAACTCTCCAACGAAGACTATGGCGACACCCCACTGACCATCTCATGGTCCCCTGTCACCTATTCCGCTCGGGCTTATATTGCGAAAGTTGGCGGATCGACCTTCACCCCGGGGCGTCACACTCACACGGTCTTCAACTCCCCGGCCATGCCCGATTCTGAAGGAAACATTGCGATCCAGTTCACGGGTCAATTCGTCGCAGGATCCCTCGTCGGTCAACGCCTTGCATCTGTACCGGTAATAACTTCGACTTGGGCGGCGTGGAAAGCTGCCTACCCAGACACCGAAGTCATGTCGACCGAGGGCGGTCCCGAAGTAGATCCGTTTGAGCGCTACTACGCCAACGATAAAAATGGGCTACACAGCTTGAATCCGACCGACAAAAGCCTGCACGGCAAGGAGGTGGTCCTGGGTCTCGAACTAGGCGGACAAGCAAGGGCTTATTCATACCCTGGCTTGATCGATACTCCGCTAATCCAGGAGAATTTCGCCGGACGAGAAATCATGGTCCTCCAGGAACGTGCATCTGCAACAGCTGTTGCATTCGACCGCGAAATAGACGGCAAATTCCTGACGTTCAAAGGCCAGAACAAGAACCCTCAACGACGGAGCCTTGAATCAACAACGTCGGGAGAAGGAGAACGAAACGAATACGAGCCGTGGTTGATTGTGGACGAAGAAACTGGATCTATTTGGCGTGCAGTTTCTGGTGAATGTATCGAAGGTGAGTACAAGGGCAAACGACTCACCCTACTGCCTGCAATGACATCGTTTTGGTTCGCATGGAGTCGTTTCTACCCGAATGCCACATTGGTAGGAGCGATCGGCGAAACGTCCGAATCTAATTCCGAAGACTGATCTTCAAATGGCTGTTCCAAAGTCACAACTAACTGGAATCGTTCTCGCCGGTGGCTCATCCCGACGACTCGGCATGAACATGTCCAAGTTGTTGATTCACATTGGCGGCAAATTGGTCCTGGCACGAGTCGCCGACTCACTGAGGCAAGTCTGTTCAGAATTGATTTTAGTAGTCCGCCCCGACCAAGACGACGATGTGCCTGATCTCGGTATTGCATTGAACATGCACGTCGTTACCGACACACAGCCATACAAAGGGCCACTTGCTGGTCTTCATGCTGGTCTGGAAGCATCGGCAACTCAGTTGAATTTTGTAGTCGCAGGAGATCACCCGTTCGTGTCACGTAGCCTGGTGCAAGCAATGGCAGGAATTTCAATTGCCTACGGAATTGATTCAGCAACCGCAGTTGTGCCACGAACCGACGGTGTGTTTCATCCGCTGCATTCGATCTATACACGCGACGCTTGGCTTCCCTACTTCGGTCGAGCCCTGACCGAGGGTGAACGATCCCCTCGTTGGCTCATCGAAAAGGCATTTGAGAATGACTACCCACCCGTAGTTCCATTCACTGAAGACGATATTGAGCAAACCGACCCGCGCCGAATCAGTCTGGTAGACATCGACACACCTGAGAATTTGAACCTCGCCCGGAAAATCTCCGAGGCGCGAAAGTTCACTCCCCGCCACCACTCCCTGGGCTAACCCAAATCCCCTTTCCGGACTGGAAAGGGTTAGGGATAGGAGACTGCGGGGTCGAAGCTGAGTGACTACGTCACGATCGCGTCATAACGAAAGTCAAACCAGTTCCCGACCTTGCTGGAGGGACCTTCGGTGGGGTGACGTGGGGTTCGCGAGATCTTGAAGCAAGTTCAGGATGATGGGCGTATTTGTCATTCCGACCGCAGCGGAGGAATCAACGTTAATTGCTAAAACTACTGATCCCTCGGCTTACGCACGGGATGACAATTTTCCTAATACCGGAGTGCCTCCGACGGCGTAATGCTCGCCGCCTGCCTGGCTGGCAGCAATGTGTTCAACAATGAGAACGCCACTGCGATCAAAACGATGATCGTCACGTTCAACCACGGAATGACGAAAGTTACTCCGTCCGTCTCCTGGCTGATCGAATCGAAAATGTTCCAACCAATCAACGTACCAAGACTAATTCCAAGTGCTGACCCAAGAATTGCAACTACTCCCGATTCCATCAAGAACTGCAGTTGAACCATTCGACCTGTGTAACCAAGTGCACGCATCATGCCAATCGACTGTCTGCGCTCAACCACCGCTCGGAAAGCGACCACACCAAGTGCAGCGACACCGACGAGCAACCCAAGACCCATGAAGCCCTGGAACAGCAAGTTGAATGCGTTGTTCTGCCGTTGGTTGTCCTCGATGTCTGTCATGGTCGCTTTTGCCGTCATACCGTGCTCAAGGAATGTGGTTTCAAGCAGTCGGGTAATTTCGTCTGCCCGGTCCGGATCAGCGAGTTTGAACTTGTAGTCGACAGCAGTTACCGGGACTTCAGATAGTTCAGTCATCACATCAGGGTTCATGTAAAGGTCAGCCACGCCGAGCTCGAATGCGTCGGCAAATTGATCCAGCACACCGATGACTTTCACATCAACACTCTTGCCAACACCTTGCGCAAGTGGCGGACGCACCGTGAGGTCTACTGCCTCGATTTCACCCGGTTCGCTCGACTTGATTCCTTCGATACTCAATATCGAACCAAATCCGATCGGACCACCGCCAAAGTCACCGGTCTCAATCATCGAGCCAAGGACAACTGTGAGCGAAGGATCGTTCTCAATAGCCGTCCAAATCTCACGTTCTGTTGCTCCGTAAGCAGGGTCCCAGTGCGTCAGTTCAAATGTGTTGTTGGAAAGCCATACTTCGTCCATCCCGCGAATACGTGCGCCTTTGAACGAAAGGTCTTCAACGCCCTCCTGGCGCGCCTCGACCTGAAGTCGTGACTGAGAAGCGATCAATTCGAAATCGGAGCGGTCCAGATCTGCGCTAGCGTCGATCAGAGTGAGTGGATCGTCGATCGGAAGGTCTCGTGAAATCTCGGTACGGATATCAAACCCACCAGACACAAGTTCTGGCTCATCCTCGATCACACTGCCAATGTTGCTCAGGATCGCGAAGATCATCAACGTGAAGATCACGAGCGAAAACATTGCAAGAGTAAGACCCGTTCGGAAACGAGCTGCCATTGGGTAGGCAATTGCCATACGGACAACTGGGCGAAGCCTGCCAGAACGACCAATGAACAGGTTGATGAACTTCACGATCAGGTCTGCGTTGTGCATCACAACCCAAACAGCGGAAGCGACCATCGAAACGCCTGATAGTACGAACATGTCGAAGCCGCCGCTTGGCGTGCCTGTGAGCCAATCAAGGGCATCAAACGGCAAGCCCCACCACACGAGCAAAACGACACCAATAAATGTCATCGATACTCGCTTTTGGACTTCTTCACGGTATCCGCGTCGATCCATGAGTCGACGAATGAATAGACCCACACCAAAGACAAATATGTTCGCTCCCATCATGAAGAAGAAAGCACTGTCGCTTGAAAGACCTTCAATGCCCTTCTCTTCAGTAAAACCAGCAAGTGCCATTAGTAGGCCGACAGGGATCAGTGGGACTCCGGAAGCCAGCCAGGGTTGAACGAACTTGAACATCTTGAAAAAGAACATGAACAGCCAAACGACTACAGCCTGGCTAATGACCTGTTCGACTATTACGTCATCTGGGGCAACAGCAAGAGCGATGAAGCTGTTTGCGATCAACAGCACCCATACGATAAACAGGACAATTCGCAGACCGATTCCTTCGCCTGTGCGACGTGCTCGAATTGTGTCCAGACCGTAAGTCAGCGGGCCACCCAACCAGCGCACAGCATTCTTGAATCGTCGGCCTGCTCCGGGAACATCGTCTTTCACGAATTCTTGTCCGAGTCCCCTAATTGCGACAACGATGTTGAGCTTGCTAACACGGTAAGCAGAGATAACTACTGTCACCGCGGTCAGGAACAAACCTGCACAGAACGCCACAATAATCGATTGAGCAGTGACGCCGTAGCTAAATGTGATCAGATCGTCTGCGCTGAACAGTTCAGTCATGATCCGCACAAGTGCCACGCTGGCGAGTAAACCGAGTATCACCCCGGCACCGGCTGCACCAATCGAGTAAAGAATCCCCTCGTAGGTAAACATTTGAACGAGGTGGCGGCGTTTGGTTCCAACAGCACGAATGATTCCCATTTCGCCTGTTCGTTCAGCAGCAAGCATGACGAATACAAGGAAGATCAGCAGCAATCCCACGATGATCGAGAAGGAGCCAAACACTCCGAAGATTGTCACGAACAAACTTCCGACGAGCTCCGCGATTTCAAGTCCATCGTTCTTGAGGGCGACAACCTCTAGCTCCACGAGCTGAGACATTGGAAGCAACAGAGACTGAGTAAGTTGCAAATCTCCAAGCTCTTCGATTACACCACCAACGAGCGCAAGCGTTACCGGGTTCGTTGCAGCAATCTTGAACTCGTCCGTAATCGATTCGTTTTCAAGCTCTTCGACTAGCTCGGCTAGTGTGTCGGGTGCAAACTGATTCGGACCTGCCGATTCCTCAACTTTTGTTTCCAGCGCAGCTTTGACGTTCGGTTGCTTCAATGCCGTGAATAATTGGTCGGCTGCTGGCCCATTAATAAACGCCAGTTTCAGGTCCTCGGCGAGTTCGGCAGAAATTTCCGAGTCGACATCCCGCCCCCCAACAACTGAAATGTCGATTTCGTTGAACTGACCCGAACGACCGAGAATCTCTTGCAATGGCACGGATGACATGACAACCCCAGCCCTGGTGGTTTCGGAACCACCTGCAAGTCCCTTGTTTTCAACAATTCCAGCCACCGCAAAGTTGGTTCGACCCTCTGGAGTGACGATCATCACTTCATCGCCGATCCCGACCTCGAGGTCTTCAGCAAGCGCCTTGTTAACCAGGACTTCGTCGGCGCCAATACCAAGCAGGTTCGCCCTGTCACCATCGGCGTCTTTCAGGCTCTCAAAACCGCTCAACGACTCCAGATGAACACCGACGACCGAAGTGCCAGCCACGGTCTTTCCACCAGATTCGTTGAGCACGGGAAGGGGTTCCCGAATTACCGGCAACACACCATCGACCCGATCGTCGCCAGCAACCGTTGTTTTCACACGGTCGACAGCCGTCTGGTCGAGATAGTTGTCACCGAATAACGAAAGAACCGGCGATTCGACACGAATATCCGTGTCTTCCAGTGCATCGAACACGGCACCACGGATCGTACTCGATACCGAATCACCTATTGCCAGAGCCGCCATGATGATCGTCGTGCTGAGCATTAGTCCGCCAATAATTAGCGAACTCTGTGCTTTACGGCGAGGAATATTTCGAACAGCGAGTTTTAGTAGCACGCGGTTTCGTGACGCCATAAACGCGATAATCCCGAGTGCAATGACGGTAAGGACAACAAGTGATCCAGCAAGCTGGTTCATTTCAATTCCGAAGAGCGTTTCCATTAGAGCCCTCCGTTATTCAGCATTAGCCGGCTGACCGGCTGCCTGAGAATTGCCGTTCCCGTCATCTACCACGTAGCCGTCACTCATTCGAATAATTCGATTGGCGAGACCGCCAACTTCCTCTGAGTGAGTAACCAGGACGAACGTTTGCTGCTGCTCCTTGTTCAGGCGAACAAGTAAATCCATGATTTCTGCGGCATTCGTGGAGTCGAGGTTTCCGGTTGGTTCATCCGCCCAAACGATCGCAGGGTCGTTTGCCAGTGCCCTGGCAATCGCAACTCGTTGCTGCTGTCCACCCGAAAGTTCAGCTGGCAGGTGATCTAGTCGATCACCAAGGCCCACGAGTTCGAGTTTTTCGGCTGCTCGTTCTCGGGCGTTTTTTTGCCCAACACCAGCGAGAATCAACGGTAATTCAACATTCTCGTGCGCCGACAATACTGGCAACAGGTTGTATGCCTGGAACACGAAACCCATTGAGCGGGCACGGTAGTCGCTTAAAGCATCGTCTGACATTGTTCGGAGCAACTGTCCTGAAATGTGGACATCACCAGAATCGATTGAATCCAGACCAGACATACAGTTCAGAAGCGTCGTTTTGCCCGATCCACTGGGTCCCATGACGGCTACCATTTCGCCTGCCTGAACCTCGATAGAAACGTTGTTCAACGCCTCAACAACAACATCTCTCGACCTGTACGTCTTGTTGACATTCGCAGCCGAAATAATCGAATCAACCGACACTACCGAATCTCCTTAGATAGTTCAAGTCTGACATATCGAATCGCATCACAGTCCAAACTATCATTTCCGGTATTCCACTTGGGTAAAGATTCCATCACAATTCGTAATCATCACTTAGGTGCCCTTTTCTCAACTAGGGCATCGCAAATACCGAGCCCAAGGACATACGTTGACTCGCCTCATTCTGATTCGCCACGGACAAACCAATTGGAACGTCGAACGCCGCAAGCAAGGTCGAAACGACCAACCACTGAACGAAGAAGGCGCACGCCAAGCATCTCTCGCTGCGCGGCACGTCAAAGAGAACTACGACGTCACCAAGGTTTGGGCTTCACCACTCCAGCGCTGCTACAAAACCGCGCTTGAGTTCGGTATGCCAGTCCATACGTCCGATCACCTTCTCGAGATCGACTACGGTGACTGGGAAGGAATGCTTGCCGAAGACATCGAAAAAACGAGCCCGGAAGTAGCACAAAAAGGTGCCGACTATGTCGACCCTCCAGGAGGAGAACAACGCTCGAATCTCCCGGTTCGTGGCAATCTTTGGCTGGAAGAGGCGAATCTCCGCGCCGACACAGGAGATGTCGTCCTCGTTGGACACGGTGGTTCGATGAAGGGTTTGCTCGCAGCAGTGCTCGACCTCCCAGATTCTTCAATGTTCAATTTCGTGATCGACAACTGCTCGGTCTCGGTGATCGGGATTCATCCGACAGGTGAAGAACCAAACACGCTCGCTCTTTTGAACCAAACAAACCACTTAAAGGCCTAGCAAGTACATGGGTGGAGGAAGGGCGAAGGCGATCATGGTCCAGGGGACCGGATCTTCTGTTGGTAAAAGTGTCATTGCTGCTGCTCTTTGCCGCATACTCGCCCAGGACGGTATCGACGTTGTGCCGTTCAAGGCGCAGAACATGTCGAATAACTCCTACGTCACGGCCGACGGCGGAGAGATGGGTCGAGCGCAGGTCGTACAGGCTCAAGCCGCCGGTATCGAACCGACTACCGATATGAACCCTGTGCTGCTGAAGCCAGAAGCCGACAGTCGCTCTCAAGTAGTTATCAACGGCAAAGCGGTTGGTTCGTTCGCCGCCCGCAAATACTGGGGCGACCAGTCAGATGTCTGGCGAGAAGTGACCGCCGCCTACGATCGACTTGCTGCCAAACACGATGTGATTGTCCTCGAAGGTGCTGGAAGCCCCGCCGAGGTCAACCTGCGAGATCGTGACATCGTAAATATGCGAATGGCGAAGCATGCCGATGCCTCGGTGATTCTGGTTGGTGATATTGATAGAGGTGGAGTGTTTGCGTCGTTGCTCGGCACAATCGAGTTGCTAGAGCCAGACGAGCGTGACTTGGTCAGAGCAACTCTCATCAACCGATTCCGTGGCGATATGGCGCTACTCGACCCACTTCCTCAGATGATCGCCGAACGCACGAATGTGCCTGTCATGGGAGTTGTACCGTTCCTCTACGACTTGCAAGTTAAAGATGAAGACGGAGTTACGTTTGGTGATTACGCCCCCCCCTCAAATCCAACTACCCTAACTATCGCCGTCATCAGCCTTCCGCGAGTCTCCAACCACGACGATCTCGACCCGTTTCGGCGCGCTGGTTGCCGAGTTCGAGTTGTTGATTCTCCATCGCAACTAACTACCACACATGTCATCATCATCCCTGGTTCTAAAAGCACCATTTCTGATCTGCTGTGGATGAAGTCTCGAGGTCTCGACACCGCCATCAAGTCTGCCGCCCAGAACGGCACTACTGTCATTGGCATATGCGGTGGATATCAGATGCTTGGTGAGAGTATTTCCGACCCTCAACGGACCGAGTCACGAGCAACCGATTTCGAAGAAGGACTTGGGCTGCTGCCTCTGCGGACAACTTTCCAGCAGGCCAAAACGACTGGGCGCGTAGAGATCGAGCTACCTGCTCACGATTCCGGAATTCTCGCGGGAGCAAAAGCTGGCGGTGTTGGGTATGAAATCCACATGGGTGAAGCGGAAATCACCGATGAACCTGCCGTCGAACTCGCACGTCTCAGTGGCGATAATGAAACATGGAGTGACGGTCTGATTGCCTCAAAAGGCAACGTTCTTGGAACGTACGTCCATGGCTTCTTCGACTCGCCCGAAATCCTCGGTCGGCTCCTCACAAACGTAGCGAAAGCTAATAATCTGCCGGAACCGGTAATTCCGGATTTCTCAATGGAAGCTGAGTACGACCGTCTGGCAGATCACGTCCGGCAGTCCATCGACATGGACTTGCTGAAGAGTTTTGTCGACGGCTAATCGTCGGCAGAGAATCGGCGCGCCAGCTCAAATAGCACTGCTGTTTCTGGAAGCGTTCCACTTCTTTCGATCAACTCGCTTCTAAGATTTGAAGCTAGTCCGTCTGTGTAGTCACCAATTTCGTCATCGTTTGGTGATTCAACAACAATCACATCATTCGCATCCGTCAACGCTTCGATATTTCGAAGATTGTTCTGTCCAATCGCCATGGGCAGAAGAACGACAACATCGGCTGCTCCCGCGAGCTCAACATGAGTTGCATGTTGTTCGTCCGTGATTGCCGAAAACGGTGGCGACTTGATGTACTCAATGCCCAATCGCTCAGCTGCCTCAGCGTCCGAGTCGCCTTGTCCCAGGACACCAGCGGTGACTCGATAACCAGCCACCCTCAACTGGTGCATCAGCTCTCGACCACTACCTGCACCACATACGAGGTGGACAGTTCGACCTTCACCGACACGGTTCTCGTCGCCAGCATCTTCGCTGCCTAGCAACAACACGTGCGGTTTGCCCGTCACAGGATCGGGTTCGACCAGTCCTTCGACCGCGAACCCGGTCCGCAAGTGGGCGGGAGTAAGCACCTCCCATGGAGTTCCCTCAGCGATTACAGCTCCATCTTTCAGTAAAACCAATCGGTCACAGAAACGTGCAGCAAGTGAAAGGTTGTGCAAAATCACGATTGCTGAAGACTGGCGCGAAGTTACATCGTCTCGCACCAGGTTCATGGTCAAAATCTGGTGGTGCAAATCGAGCGAAGAAGTTGGCTCATCCATCAGCAACAAAGGTGCTTGCTGAACCAACACTCTTGCCAGGACCACTCTTTGCCGCTCGCCTCCTGACAATGTTTCCAGCTTGCGATTGGCGAACTCGACCGTACCGGTCCTTCGCATTGCATCCCACGCTTGTTCTCGATCTGACGGACGCTCCAAATCGAAGCGACCCAAATGCGGGTACCTGCCCATCAGAACAGACTCGTAAGCAGTGAACGGGTGACGATCAGCGTGCTGCGGCATGTATGCCATCAACTTCGCTCGGTCCCTGCTGTTCAGAGTCCAAGCTGATTCACCGACGACTTCAACAGAGCCCGATTCGGACGGAACCAGCCCTGCTATTGTTCTGAGCAGCGTTGTTTTTCCACTGCCATTGGCACCGATCACACCGACAACTTCGCCCGGCATTACTTCGAGCGTCACGTCGTTCACAAATCTCGTCGAACCGAACGAGGTCGAAAGATTTTCGACTCGAGCTACCGGTCCTTCCAGTTCGGAAGTCGGGTTGTCTTTGTGTGTATCGATGCCAACCAATGGAATGTGCTTCCTACTTGGGATAGTGCGAGAAATTCTCGAGTTCTACGCCTGAGAATGCCGATGGGAACAGCAGTTCAGCAATCCGCTCGACACCTCGCACATTCCAGTGCGACAACGTGGTGTGGTAACGAGGGACAACGTAGTGAACCTGTCCATTCTTCACAGCCGGAACTTCAGCTAGCACCGGGCTGCTCATCAACTCATCGATAAACACTTCGGCTCCAGCAAGCGGTTGAGGCACAACGATAACGTCCGGATTGATTGCAGCAATTCCTTCGATCGTGACCTGCGCGTGACCTTCAATCCCTGAGTCTGCTGCTGCGTTTACTGCACCAGCTTGCTCAATGATTCCACCTTCCGTAGAACCGGATCCCGCTGCGAATATCGAGGTGTACTTCGAAATCGACAGGACCCGCGGACTATCTTTATCAACGAGCAAATCCTCGATAAAGCTCATTCTTGCTTCCATCATGTCGGCAAGGGCAATCGCTTCCTTTTCCGCACCTATCATGTAGCCGATCAACAGAATGTTCGGAACATTTCCAAGCACCGAGTTTTCAAGAGAAGCACGAGCAACGGGAATTCCAGAGTCTTTTAGCAATTCCACCGTAGCTGCGTTAGTAAACCTTGAAGCAATTGCGATTTCCGGGTCCAGTGCGACAACCTCTTCCGGATCAAATCCGATCTGGTTGTGTGCAGCCGCAAGATCGGAAATATTCGATTGCTCAGGATCGCTAAAGAAGCTGTACACGGCGGTAAGACGGACAAAGTCCATAATTGCCGCCAGGATTTCCGTGTGTCCCAGTGAAAGCGAGTGAATGCGCTGAGGCGGCGCGTCGAGTGTCACGATCCCTTCAGAAGTTTCTATACTTCGAGGCCAGTCGAAGTTTGTCGGGTCAACAATCCCCTCGATACCTTCAAATCGACTGGTATCGAAAACCGGACCTGCCGGTTCCGCGGTCGCCATTGGAGTAACGGCGGTCGCTGTCGGAGCGGGTGCCGATGTAGGTGCGACGGTTGGTGGCACAGCAGTTGCTGCGGGAGATGGTGTTTCTGGAATCACGGTCGGAGGACCGGACTTCGTTGGAACAACAGTCGGAGCCGACTCGTTCCCGTTTTCAGATTCACTCGTCGTACAACCGGCAAATAGTCCGAGGGCAAATAATCCCATCACGACTAACAAAATCAATTTGTGGTTATAGCTAAAAATTTTCAATCCCATTCCTTCTTGGTCTCCGAAAAATTGCACAGACCTCATAACAGTGATGCTCGCGATCTGTTTTTCACGAGCAGGTACACAAAAAACGGTGCGCCAAACATGGCGGTGATGATCCCGACCCGGAGTTCAGCCGGCGACAGGATGATTCGTGCAGCGGTATCAGCAACAAGCAAGAACAATCCACCTGCCAGCGCGCTAAGCGGGAGCAGGACACGGTGGTCAGCTCCAACAACCAGGCGCATGACATGCGGAACTACAAGTCCCACGAAGGCGATGATTCCCGAGAACGCAACGGCAGCTCCGGTAATCATCGAGGCACAAACGAGCAGCAGGTTTCGCACCAACGTGACCCGAACACCAAGTGATCGGGCTTCGTCTTCGCTGACGAGAAGCAGGTTCAGGTCGCGAGCGATGAACATCGCTATGACACTGCCTGCAATGACTATTGGTGCGGCATTTCGGACCGACTCCCATCGTGCCGCATCAACCCCGCCGGCAATCCAGAAAATGATCTGGCGTTGAACCGTAAGGTCATCAGTCAGGATGATCGTCGCCGAAGTTACTGCCCCGAGGAACGAGCTAACGGCGATTCCGCCGAGCAATAATGTCGCCATGGAGAACCGTCCACCGACAGTTGCTATAGCAAACACAACGAGCATTGCTCCCATTGCGCCGAGAAAGGCGAATAACGGGATGAACAAGGTTGAAGTAGCTGCCAGGCCTGATGCGATCGCAATGACTGCACCGGTCGCTCCTCCACTCGATACCCCGATGATTCCAGGGTCTGCCATGGAGTTCCTGAACAGGCCCTGCATGATTCCACCTGCAACCCCAAGCGCCGCCCCAACAGTGAATGCCAGGAAGATGCGCGGAAGCCGGATGTTCTCGATGATTGCCTGTTCGGTGGGTTCGGCAACTGTGCTGCCAATACCGACCAGATCGAATAGCGTGGAAACAGTGTGCGGGAATGGAATACTGAACGGACCCACCGAAGCTGAGACGATTGCCGTAAGCAGCGTCAGGACCAGCAATAAAGCAGTCCCTATCGCAAGCCTGGAAATAATCGAACGCCCAACATTCGGTCGCTCGAAAACCTCCTCAGCAATCGCTTCAGTTGTGATTTGCCCGTGCAAAAAATAAAACCCCGACTACTTCTTCTGGGGTTTCATGAATGGCTCAGTGTTAGGGAACCACTTTTGAGACACACCCTAGGCGGGGAGTAGTCACTCAAGACGTTCCCCGGCAGGTCTCCTGGCTTCCGGAATATCAACGTTCTCACGCTGGCAACAACTCCACGCCTTCCCGTCTAAGACAGTGGCATGTGTGGGGTTATCTTCCCGGTTACAGTGGCGCTACCGCAGCGGATTCTCACCGCTTTCCCTATTGGCGTCCCGAACAATCAGGACAAACCGAGGAACCACGCATATTCGATTGGGACAAAAAGATTAGTCGGCAAGACACCAACGTGTCAATCGTGTGTTTGTGACCGGGCGGACATGCGTCCTTGGGTCACGCGTCGCAGTCTCCCCTTTCCGGACTGGAAAGGGTTAGGGATAGGAGAATCAAAGCTGAGTGACTATGTCACGATCGCGTAATAACGAATGCCCGCCCGGAGCTAACTAACCCAATTACTTCTTCTTAGCAGCTGCGGCTTTCTTCTTGTCCTCAGGGGTCTTGTTGCCGTACCACGATGAGTACTCGAAGGAGTTACGGAACTCCTGCTCCTCACCGCACGACTTGCACTTGCCCATGCTCACGGCGCCGTTCGGTGGCTCGATCACCCAGTGGTGCTTGCAACCATCGTCCTTCTTGGCGGTGGTCTCTTCAGTGGTGGTGGCCTTCTTCTTGGCGGCTGGACTCATATAAGAAGCAATCTCCCTGGGCAGTTCTCAGGTGCTTTACTTTGTGTGTCGACTTCAAGCACCCGCAAACGTTAATTTTACCGCGAACTGTCAAACCCCGTTATTCCACTCTAAAAAGCTCACCGTCCTCTACCAAACCGAACGAGTCGTAATGAGAACGGTCGTTGTCCGTCGAGAAAATTGGCACCAATCCCAGATTGTGACCCACTATCGCCTGAAGCCGTGTCGAATACCCATCGGGCCGCTGCCCAGGCACCCGGTCCGGGTACGCCGCAGCGAGCTGATCCCAGTACCAGTCGAACTCCAACATCACCGGTCCCACAACCATCACGTCATCGTCCGGCGATCCTACGATAGATTCATACACCAGCGGAAATAACTTAGGCTCTTCGGCCAGCACTAGGCCACCACTCGCCAGCTCAATCGTCGACTCGACAAACTCCGTCGGCTCGGGATCATTTGCAAGATTTGTTTCCGACCATCCGAACCCGAGCGACCACGCCGGGATCAGTAACACCGATAATCCAATAACCATCCACGGCACTCGCAGCAAGCACAGCCGTCTAATATCGAAGTTGGAGTGACCCCACCTCGCTATCCGGTAACAGTCCCAGCACTCGCCGAGCAGACAGGAAAACAAACGGTACGGTCAACGCACCTGCAACTGCCGAGAACAGATTCGTCCTGAAAGCGTGATCACCAACCGCGACCACGTCACCAAATATCCGTAAAGCAATCGTGTAAGTCGGATACCCGGTCGGGTGCGGAACTCCCCACAAGCGTGCAGCAGAAATAAAGTCACCACCGTCCATCCCATGGTTCAACCATGTAATCCCACGAGACATCGTCAGCGCGTAAAGCAAAAACGCAGCCAACCCCAGCACACAGCAGTGGCACGTTGATGGGTATGGAGTTCACGGAAGTTCATTCGTTAATTTGGCATCACGTATTCGTAAACTGTTGGTTCGAGAGGCGAACTAATAACCACTCGGCTTCAAGTGACGATAAACCGATCGACTGACCGCACCAGAATACCGTCATCCCGACCGGAGCGGAGGGATCTGGCTGCAAGATCACACACACTCATCCACAGCTAAGCCCCACAGTTCCCGACCTTACTGGAGGGACCTTAGGCGTGGTGATGTGGGGTCAGCGTGATCCTAAATCCCATTCGACTAACTCAGGGCAGGCAAGTTCAGGATGACAATTGAGAACATCAGGGTGGCGGATTTACGCGTTCCGAACGTCTGTTGTTATCCCGAGCGTAAGCATGTGCTGAGTTGATCGAAATGTCGAGGGATCACGTTGCAAACATTCAACATTGATTCCTCCGAGTTGGTCGGAATGACAAAAGGTATCCGTGGGAGTTGTGGCTCGACGATTTTTGCGACTAGATCCCTCCTCCACGGCCGGGACGTGCGGGGAATATCTATCGAGCAACTTCACACCCTGAGCATGCCTGCCCTGAGTTTGTCGAATGGGTCGAAGGGCCAAGTCACTCAAATACATCAACAAAAAAGGGGAGCCCGTTTCGGCCCCCCCCTTTTGAAGTTACTTCGTTAGAAGCTAGCTGCTAGCTCTCAGAACGTCGAGTTCGGCGAGCTGCTACTGCTCCAACACCAACCATTGCTACACCAGCGAATGCTGCGAGAAGCAAGATTAGACCGTTTGGTTAGTAGTCACCGGTTGCGGGCAAACCTGCACCAGCGTCAGCGCCTTCTTCAGCAGGCGGCTCAACTTCGAGACCAAGAGCGAATGGTGAGAACTGCGAGCTGTTTGCACAGACTTTCCATGTACCAGCATCGTTGTCGAAGGTCACCGTTGAGTTCAACTTGACCCACTCAGTGCCGTTGTGTCGCCAGATTCCGAGACCGTTCACACCGCCATAAGCATTTTCGACGTCAGCCTGAGTTGCCGTCATACAAACCTTTGCAGACCGGTTTAGAGTCTTCGTGTCTGCCGCATTACCGTTCTGGTCGTACCAGGTGATCTGAACCACCGAGCTACCGAACTTGAACGTGCCAGAAGACGAACCCTGGGTTGCCTTCGCCGGTGGCTTCGGCAGATTGTTAGGGTCAACAGACTTGATAGAAACCTGAGCACCTTCACCTGATCCAACAGCACCACCTGGAACTGATAAATCAATCTTAGTTCCAGAGGATGTGTTGACCGAAAGTGTTCCACCGTTCTTTGGTGTGATCGTCTTTACTGAATCAGTGTCAACGCCGTCAGGCTTGTTGATTGTGCCGGTGAAATCGTTGACAGTGCTCTCGTCGAATGTAAGAGAACTGGTTGGATTGTCGTCTGAACTGTTCCGTGACCAATTTCTACACGAGCGCGGATACAATTGCGCCGTTTCGATCATTTCACGACCAGTTGGTGTCTCAGTTCCAACTGAAGTAATCACAGAAAGTTACTCTCGGCCATGGATTTAGGAATAAAAGGCAAAGTCGCACTAATTACCGGTGGAAGCAGGGGTTTGGGCAGGCAGTCGGCACTTGCGCTAGCCAATGAGGGCGTGAACGTCGCAATTTGCGCTCGAGGTGAAGATACTCTCAACCAAACTGCCGATGAACTGCGGGCAACAGGCGTCAAAGTGGCTGCATTCGTTGCAGACCTCAGCACCGAACAAGGTGCAATTGACCTTGCGGGAAAAGTCGAAGCTGAACTGGGATCGATCGACATCCTTGTTAATAATGTAGGCGGTTCGCTCGGAACATCCGATCTTGTCGCTTCTTCTCTCGATGACTTTCACATGGTGATGGATGCCAACTTGTGGTCGGCAGTAGCGCTAATGAAGCACGTTGTACCCGGAATGCAGGAGCGGGGTTGGGGGCGTGTAATCAACATTTCTTCGATCTACGGACGTGAGTACGGCGGAACTGCTCCGTACATGACAGCCAAGGCTGCAATGATTGCTGCTTCCAAACACACGGCGATGACTGTCGCCAAAGATGGTGTGACCGTGAACTCAATCGCTCCTGGCTCAATCCTGTTCGACGGTGGAAGCTGGGACCGGTTCCAGCAGAGCAACACTCCAGAACAGGTCGCTGAATTCATCGACCGTAACCTGCCAATGGGCAAGTTCGGCTGGCCAGAGCCAATTGGTGCTTCAGTAGCGTTCCTGGCATCGCAACAGGCTGACCTAATCACAGGCGCATGCCTGAACGTAGACGGCGGCCAGTCGCACAACCTGTTCTAGAAATGGTTCCCTTTCCGGATTTGACAGGATCAGGGATAGGAGAAATGCGCTTCCTGCGACCGAGGACGCATGTCCGCCCGGTCACTAACGGGTCGCGATCGCGAAATAACGCCTTAAACAAAAACGGGGCACTCGGTTGAGTGCCCCGTTTAGTTATCTCTAACTCACTTACGCGAGTTCTACTGCAGCACCAGCTTCTTCGAGCTTTGCCTTTGCAGCGTCAGCGTCTTCCTTGGAAGCGCCTTCGAGAACTGGCTTTGGAGCAGCCTCAACGAGTTCCTTTGCTTCCTTAAGACCAAGAGGAGTTACCTCTCGAACTGCCTTAATGACAGCGATCTTGTTAGCACCGATGTCCTTGAGAACAACGTCGAATGCGTCCTTCTCTTCAGCAGCAGCACCGGCGTCGCCACCAGCAGCACCAGGAGCAGCAGCAACTGCAACTGGAGCAGCAGCGCTAACACCGAACTCTTCTTCGAGTGCCTTTACAACCTCTGCGAGGTCGAGGACTGACATACCTTTGATCTCTTCGATCAGTTCTTCTTTGCTAAGAGCCATTTCATTCTCCTGTTCCGATCATCACCGGAACTATTCGTTTGCAAATAATTTTCAAGCCAACCCCCACCGTTTAGTTTTTTCTCCCCCGGATCGGGGGAGTTAGAGGGGGAGATTCAAGCTGAGTGACTACGTCACGAGCGCGCTATAACGAGATCTATCTACGCAGCTTCACCCTGGTTTTCGACGTGTCGCTGAAGCACGGTAGCCAGAGCCCGAACTGGACCAGACATGACCATGACAAGACCCGTAATCGGGCTGTTCATGGAACCGAGCATCTTTGCGATCAACTCGTCCTTCGACGGTAGCTTCGCGAGTGCTTCTACTCGATCGGCAGAAAGAACTTCCGCGTCGAGCACACCACCGATGATCTTGACCGGAAGGTCATTGTCGTCGGAGTAATTTACGAGCGCCTTCGCAGCCGCAGCAGGGTCACCGTCAGAAACGATGAAGCCGATTGGACCACCCATGATGTCTTTGAGTTCTGGGCGACCTGCCTCGTCGGCGGCAATCCGAGCAAAGGTGTTCTTGACCACCTTGAACCGGGCACCATTTGAACGAAGCTCCTGGCGAAGACCGGTCATGCCGGTTACGTCAGTTCCTCGGTACTCTGCTGTAATAACCAACGGGGACGCCTCAAAAACGTCCTTCATTTCGGCTACAGCTTCTCTTCCTTTATCAGTTGGCATTCAACCTCCTGTCTGCACCCGGTCGACAGAAGAAAGGAACGAAATCGCTTGGGGCAATAAAAAACCCCGGACCAATCCGGGGCAAAGCACGCAAGAGAAAATCTTGTTCGTGTCGCTAACCTCGGATGGCGCCTTGAGCATTATCCCGTTCGGGACCAACTGTCTGCGGTCGCAGTATTCAAATGTACCTTTCTAGTTTATCTAGAACCGATACTAAATTTCCAATCTTTTTTGCAGGAGAACAAAAAAGCCCTGAACGCTGCTCAGGGCTTTCTAATCTAGTCGTCACCTAGTGACCTAGCTCTGGGTCAGCTTCTCCAGATCGCCTTGATCAAGCTTGATACCAGGACCCATCGTCGTGCACAGCGTTGCGCTCTTTACGAGAGCACCTTTCACGCCTTCAGGCTTGGCTCGAAGGATCGTCGAGTAGACACTCGAAAGGTTCTCAAGGATCTGGTTCTCATCGAAACCGGTCGTACCGATTCGGATGTGAATGTTGGCGCCACGGTCGAGTCGAATTTCAGCTCGACCCTTCTTTGCGCTCTCAATAGCAGTCTTGATGTTGTCAGGCTGAACAACAGTGCCCGTTCGAGGGTTAGGCATAAGACCTTTTCGACCGAGGTATCGACCCAGCCGTCCGATCTTGCCCATCTGGTCAGGAGTAGCAATTGCTACATCAAAGTCTGACCATCCGCCTTCGATGCGCTTGATCAGATCTTCGTCGGAAACGTAGTCAGCTCCAGCAGCCTGTGCTTCCTGAGCTGCGCCACCCTCGGCAAATACAAATACTCGAACACTCTTGCCGGTTCCGTGAGGAAGTTCAGCGATCTCTCGGATCTGCTGGTCGGCGTGTCGAGGGTCTGCGCTTGTAGCTACGTGAAGCTCAACAGCTTCATCGAACTTGGCTGTGGAGTGTTCCTTGGCCAATGCAACTGCTTTCTCGGGTGAATGAAGTTCCAACCCTACCGCTGCAGATGCGGCGTTGTAACGCTTGCCGTGTCTTGGCATTTTCTATTTCTCCTATCGGTTATCCCGGCTCCCCCTGATTCAACGGCGGGGTTCAAGTGCAAGGGCCGATCGCTAATCGACTTATTTAGTCGACAATCTCAACGCCCATGCTTCGGGCGCTACCGGCGATGATGTTCATCGCCATTTCAACATCGCTGGTATTCAGGTCAGGCAGCTTCACTTCTGCGATTTCTCGAAGCTTGTCCTTCGAAAGCTTTCCAGCAGTCTCGCTACCAACCATTCCAGCACCGCTGGCAATACCAGCTGCCTTCTTGATCATGTCGGAAGCTGGAGGGGTCTTCAGTTCCAGCGTGAATGATCGGTCGGCGTAAACAGTCAACTCAACCGGAACAATGTTTCCGGAGAGGTGTGCAGAACGCTCGTTGTATTCCTTTACGAACTGCATGATGTTCACACCATGCTGACCCAGTGCAGGACCTACCGGAGGAGCCGGAGTGGCACCACCTGCTGGCAACTGCAATTTGATCATGGCCATGACTTTCTTAGCCAATGGAGCGTTCCTTCGTTACTAACTTTGCTCACCACTAACGGCAAGCTTGATTCCTAAATTAAGACTTCTCGATCTGTAAGAAGTCCAGTTCAACCGGAGTTTCTCGGCCGAAGAACGAAACATGTACTCGTACCTTGCCACGTTCTTCGAGCACTTCATCAACGGTGCCCATGAAGTCGGCGAACGGTCCGTCCTTGATTCGCACGGCCTCACCAGGCTCGTACCCAACCCGCACTCGAGGTGCATCGGACGACATTCGACTCATGATTCGATCTACTTCGGCATCTTCGAGCGGGACTGGCTTTGGTCGCTTCTCTCGCTCATCTTCTGCAGAAATAAAGCCCGTCACACCAGGGGTGTTTCGAACCACATACCAGGACTCTTCGTCCATAACCATCTGGACAATCAAGTACCCGGCATACATCTTCTTTTGAACGGTCTTGCGCTCGCCTTCCTTGATCTCCACCTCTTCTTCGGTGGGAACCACAACGTTCAAGATCTTGTCCTTAACATCCATGGTCGCGATCCGCTGCTCAAGGTTCTTCTGCACCCGGTCTTCCTGACCTGAGTACGTGTGAACGATGTACCAGCGTGGAGTTGCGTCGCCTGAAATGCCGCTCTGGGTAGTCATAACTATGTACCTGAAACGACCGACATAATTCGAGCAAATAGCATGTCGATCAAACCAAGGAATAGACCAATAGCAGCCGAAAGCACAATTACCATCACGGTGAGACGCGTTGCCTCTTCCCGGGTTGGCCAGGAAACCTTTCGGAGTTCACCGAACACTTCACCGAAGAAGCCGAACAGTGAGAAACCGCCTGATCCTGTTACACCAGGACCTGATGAGCTGCGTGCGTTACGTGCCAAATCGATCCCTTACCTTTTCTCGCGGAAAACCTGGGCCTTACGGCAAACCGGGCAGAACTTCTTGAGTTCGATGCGATCAGGAGTATTTCGCCTATTCTTTTCTGTGTGGTAGGTGTACGCCTTGCACTCCGTGCAATTCATGTCTACCAGTGTGCGAACAGCACTTTTTTTAGCCATAGTTACGTTTCGCTAATTCTCTCGGTTCGACCAGCACTTTTCTCAGCGCCTTTAGAACCGGTTAAGGGAACCTCATCCTAGTTTTTCGCTAAGGAATCAGTTCCCTGTTCCACTGAAGTTTTACGACCTCAGAGAGTCGCGCCAACGCTCGTTCCTCGATACCAGGGGACTTTATGCCCGCCCGGCACAAGAATACGAGCGTTGGAATTAAGTTCTTTACTTAGTCGAGAACTTCGATGATGACACCCGATCCAACGGTTCGACCACCCTCACGGATAGCGAATCGGAGGTTCTCTTCAAGAGCAACCGGGTACATCAGTTCGATTTCCATAACTGTGTTGTCACCAGGCATAACCATCTCGGTACCTGCTTCGAGGTTGATGGAACCAGTAACGTCAGTCGTTCGGATGTAGAACTGCGGCTTGTAGCCTGGGAAGAATGGAGTGTGTCGTCCACCTTCGTCAGCGGTCAAAACGTAGACCTGTGCCTTGGCCTTGGTCTTGGGCTGGATGGAACCAGGAGCTGCAAGCACTGCACCTCGGGCAACATCTTCTCGCTCAATACCTCGGATCAGACAACCAACTGCGTCACCAGGCTGACCCTCTTCGAGAGTCTTGTGGAACATCTCAACACCGGTAACAGTAGTCTCGATGGTCTTACCAAATCCAACGATCTCGATCTGGTCACCAGTCTTTACGATTCCTCGCTCAACTCGGCCAGTAACAACAGTACCTCGACCCTTAATTCCGAACACGTCTTCAACAGGCATGAGGAATGGCTGGTTAACAGGTCGCTCTGGGATATCGATGTAGTCGTCAACTGCCTGCATCAACTCGTGGATTGACTGAACCCACTTGTTGTCTGAATCGCCAGCGTTCTCGAGAGCCTCGAGTGCGCTTACCTGTACGACCGGAAGGTCGTCACCAGGGAAGCCGTTCTTGCTGAGAAGTTCTCGAACTTCGAGCTCAACAAGCTCAAGCAGCTCTTCGTCGTCAACAACGTCCGACTTGTTAAGAGCAACAACCAGCTTTGGCACGTTCACCTGGCGAGCCAGGAGAATGTGTTCGTAAGTCTGTGGCATAGGACCGTCAGCGGCCGATACCACGAGAATGGCACCGTCCATCTGGGCAGCACCAGTAATCATGTTCTTGATGTAGTCAGCGTGACCCGGGCAGTCCACGTGAGCGTAGTGACGGGTGTCCGTCTCGTACTCAGTGTGGGTGGTCGCAATGGTCACACCACGCTCTCGCTCTTCTGGAGCGTTGTCGATCTCGTCGAACGCTTTGGCAGTAACGTTTGCCTGCGTCTCTGCGAGCACATTGGTGATGGCGGCCGTGAGCGTAGTCTTGCCGTGGTCAACGTGCCCGATTGTGCCCACGTTTACGTGCGGCTTACTTCGGTCAAATACTTGCTTCGCCATGTTTGTCTAACGTCTCCGTCTACCGGAGTCTCCTGCGCTGTAAATATCTTGCGCTTCCGTATTTATGGTGCTTAGCCTGGAGCCCACACCGAGGATTGAACTCGGGACCTCATTCTTACCAAGAATGCGCTCTACCACTGAGCTATGTGGGCCCGACAGAATCCCCAAATTTGGGACACACCTGTTTTTTCACTAACCCATACCGTAATTCTGGTGCAGGGGGCAGGATTCGAACCTGCGAAGCCGTCAAGCGGCAGATTTACAGTCTGCTGGGTTTAGCCACTCCCCAACCCCTGCCCAAACGGAAATATTATCACAGGGAAAGCGAATTTCACTATCCGTTGCGACGATATTCGTAACGGTTTTGAATCGGCGAATGGCACGAGCCAAAAAAATGGAGCCCCAGGAGGGATTCGAACCCGCGACCTACTGATTACAAATCAGTTGCGCTAGCCACTGCGCCACTGGGGCTCCGATGATTGGTCCACTAATGAACCATTCGTAATTAACAGTATCCAGCACAAATAAAGAAGGTCAACAAATCTTCGAACAGATATCTGTCCCCTTTCCGGACTGGATTGATTCCAGCAGTAATACCAAATAATTGCAGCGTCAAAGTCCCGACCTTTCTGGAGGGACCTTCGGCGGATTACTGGCGGGGTGAATTATTCTTCGACAGGCTACGGATGATGAATACTCACCCCTACTCACCCCAGGGTGAGCCTCGCAGAATCGCCTCATTTGAAACGATTCTCATTACCTCGGCGAGCGGCATCCCGCTTTCAACAGCGATTTTTTTGCACGCCTCGTACTCGGGTTGAGCCTGCGCAATTGTGTCGCCGATTCGCTTGAGCTTCACAGGCACTTTGCCAAGTGATGTATCTACGTTCACGACCTGCCGCTCGGCCTCGTATCGTTGCACCGGCCGTCGACGCACCCCAAGCGTTGTAGTCTCTCGCAATATCAGTTCTGCAGCATCGTCAACTTTGTCTCGATGCACCAACGCCGTCAGCATCGTTGCCGGGCGGTTCTTCTTCATTTGAATTGGCGTGAACCAAACATCCAAACAGCCCATGTCCATAAGCTGCTCGTGAACATACCCAAGCACTTCGCCCGGCGAGTCATCAATATTCGTTTCGAGCAGCATCAGCTCCGGACGCATGCCTCGCATCCGACCCCAACGCTTACGCTCTTCGCCTATCCACAACCCAACAACATTGGCGAAATCTGCCGGGTTCCTTTGCCCTGCCCCGTACCCAATCTCATCGGCCTGCATTTCAGCGGGGTGGAATTTCGCCAGCGACGCAACTATTGCTGCCCCAGTCGGGGTTACAGCCTCGCCAACTGGTTGCTTTCCACCTGTTCGAACCGGTGCATCGAAGTTCTTGTAAATAGCGGCAGTCGCCTTTGATGTCGCCCCCATCACACCATGACTACTACTGGAAACGCCAGACCCAACCGGGAACGCAGATGCAAATACAGATTCGATTCCCAACAATCGTAGACCCAACACAGCTCCAGTTACGTCAACTAGCGTGTCCACCGTACCGAGTTCATGGAGATGAGTTTCGCCAGCAGGTTCGCCATGAGCATAGGCTTCAGCCTGTGCCAGCACATCGAATATTCCTCGAATATTGCGCTTATCAACTTCGTCGAGTGACGATGACTCGATTACCTCGTAAAACTCACTCCAAGTACGCGTGCGCTCGCCTTTTTCATCAAGCCGAACGTCAACCAGAGTAGCGTCCAGACCACCTCGCGAAACTTTCGATTTCTCAAGCGTCCAACCACCAACTTCTAGCTTGCCAAGCTCGTCCGACAAGGCGGCAAGATCCAGACCTGCGTCGACCATCGCGCCAAGCAGCATGTCGCCACTCATTCCGCCAATCATGTCGATATATGCAATCTTGTTTGTCAGAACTGATACCTCAGGGCAATCTAACTACTTAGTCCGTGGACCCAGCGTCCCAAGAGCCTCGTTCAATGAACCCGACCTGAAACCCTTCGGATCGAGCTCCATGCCCTCGTACCCTGCACCAAGTACAACCGACTCAGCTTCACCACGAACCGACTCAAATCGCCCAAAATCCTCGCTCGGTATTTCAACCCGCGCCGTCGAACCATAATGACGGACACGAACGATCTTGAATCCGAGTTCACGCAATCCTCGCTCGGCGGTTCCAATCATCCTCAGAGCATCTACGGAAACCGAAGTTCCGTAAGGAATCCTCGACGACAAACACGGCTGTGCAGGCTTGTCCCAGGTTGGCAGTCCAATTGCCTTCGACAGCTTGCGAATATCCTGTTTCGTCATACCGGCTTCAACCAATGGAGAAACTACTTCGAAATTATTTGCAGCTTCCATTCCCGGACGGTAGTCACCAAGGTCATCAACATTGGCACCGTTGGCTACGTACGAAATCGATTCACGTGCGGCAATATCATCGAGGTGTCTGTATAACTCGGTCTTGCAGAAAAAGCAGCGTCGTCCATCATTCGCAACGTAGCGAGGATCATTCATCTCATCCGTGTCGAGGATCTCATGACGCCATCCCCGCTCTCGCGCGATTTCGGCAGCCGATTCCAGATCTTCAGGGGCAACACTCGGGGATCGTGAAGTCACGGCCAGAGAATTTTCACCAAGAACTTCGATTGCAATCGCTGCCAGAAAAGTCGAATCAACACCACCCGAGTACGCGACGATCAACGAGCCATAACCCGAAATCGCCTGCTTTAACGATTCAAGTTTTGCCTGAACGTCTTCGGTGTTGTTTTCGGATTGAGCTTCGGTTGAAACCAAATTTAGGTGGTCTCTGAGACTTTGTGGTTTTCCTGTGCAATCCTAGCCTGTTGTTCAGATTGCAAACCAAATCTTACAGCCTCAGCAATGTTTGAAGGCTGGACCACATCTATTGCCGAGGGCTTTATCTTGTCTCTCGTCGAGTCAGGGAGCAGGCATTTTTCGAATCCCAACCTCGAAGCCTCAGCAACACGCCGGTCCGACCGAGAAACCGATCTCAACTCACCGGCAAGTCCTATTTCTCCTGCAACGGCAACCCCGTCGTTTACCGGACGGTCCAACAACGAAGACACGATTGCAAGAGCAATTGCGATGTCAGCAGCCGGCTCTTTAACGTCCAGTCCACCAGTCACGCTTATGACCAGATCATGATTCGTTACTGGCAACCGCAAGTGCTTGGCAATCACAGCCGTGATCATGTGCAAACGCGAAACATCGACACCATTTGCTACTCTTCGTGGTGAAGCGAGGGTTGAAGGCGTTGCCAGTGCCTGAATTTCGACAGCCAGCGACCGAGTTCCCTCTACCACCATGGCAATGACTGAACCAGGAACTGACTTGGCGCGCTGTTCAACAAATAAGTTCGAGGGATCGGCAACACCACGCAAACCCTCACCGTACATTTCAAATACACCGACCTCGTCCGTCGCACCGAACCGATTTTTTACTCCATGCAACAGTCGAAGTGCCGCACCGGAATCGCCACCCATTTGCAGAACCGCATCAACTTGGTGCTCCAGCACTCTGGGTCCAGCGATAGAACCGTCCTTTGTCACGTGACCACTAAGGATCAATGCTGCACCGGTACGCTTTGCAACCTCGGCCATAAGCGCAGCAGATTCCCTGATTTGAGAAACCGTGCCTGCGTGGGAATCGACTTCTGGGTGCGTCGCCGTTTGAATTGAATCTACAACGATCACTGCAGGTTCGACGGCAACAACTTGTTGGACGATTTCTGCAACGTCACCCGACTCGAGCATGTAAACGCCATCGCCCGAAATACCGAGTCTTGCTGCCCGAAGTTTGATTTGCTCCAGCGACTCCTCACCAGATGCGTAAAGGACTTTCCTGCCAGAACGAGCAACGGCGTCGGACGCCTGAAGCAAAAGCGTCGACTTCCCAATCCCCGGATCACCGGCAACAAGCACAGCCGACCCCGGGACGAAACCACCACCTAGCACACGGTCGAACTCTTCAATCCCGGTCGGCAAATAAGTAGTCCCACCAGTCTGCATTTGGCTCAACTCGAGAATCGATCCTCCTCCGGACTGAGGGAGATTAGGAGTGAGAGACTGCGACGCGGCACCCAAGGACGAAAGTCCGTCCGGTGCATCAACGGACGTGTAATCCGGTGCTGATCGCGCGGATGTTCCAAACCCGTCGGCATTTTCACCCGATCCATCCAGACCTTGCTGGAGGAACCTTCGCCCGCTCCTCCCCCGGACTGGGGGAGTTAAGCGGGGAGATTGCGACGCGTCGCCCAATGAAGAAGGTCCACCCGGCACATGACGAGACTTACCCATCAGACCATCCAACAACCCTTTATTACCCGAAGCTGCTACACCATCAACGTGCTCTTCCACCGTGTTCCACTCGCCGCACTGGCTGCACTTTCCGACCCACTTCGCGGTAGTACGACCACAAGAAGAACACTCGAACACTGTTTTGCCTGAACCAGTTTTTGCCATAACACCAGCAGTATGCAGTTTCACTCCGGCAGCATCAATGGTTGATGTCAATCTATGTTTAGTAGTAGGTTCCGCCTGAATCTTGGTAGAAAGCGGATGTAGCGTAGATCAACGATAAAGCAACGATCAAGATTCCAGCGATATTACGTTCTGTATCAGACGAATTTCGCCTCACAATCGTTGTCGGTTTCTCATCGTCGTCCGCACCCGCGTAGACAGAATCATCAGCGTCGTACCTAGATGCTTTGAATATCATCAAAACTAAAGCCCAAATGTTGACTATCGGTATCGCCTGCATCCACCCGCTTTCTCGAATATCGTGTAATCGACGCGCACCCGATGCAAATTGAATCCAAAAACCAGCCAGGAATCCGGCGAAGAAAGTCAGAAACCACCAAAAACTTGAACCCGACACAAATTCGCCGGTGATCGACTCATAAATACCGACCGCGAAGCCTCCGCAGAACATGATTGCTGCGGCCATTACCCAGCCGCCTATTGCGTTGAGAATGAAATCTTGCCGACCTATCCGCCCGTCAAATGTCAGGAATCTACGTTTGAACGACTCTACGCTGTACGCAGAAGACGTTGATACGTCGGGCGGCCTAACCGGGTTTGATGGAACGTGTGGAACTTCAGAAACTGCCAGGTAAGGTTGAGCACCTTGTGATTCCAGATATGCTCTAACTTCAGTGGATGAACTGGCAATGGCATAATCGAGAGGTCGATGACCATTGTCATCGACTATATTCGGATCCTCGCCATGTTCTTCTATTAGGGCTCGAGCTATATCGAGTCGACCCAGGCGACTCGCTTCAAAGATATTCCAACCAAGCCAAGTTTTTGATTCTAATGCTCGTCCCTCATGGATTTACTATGTAACTCGAATCTATCACTGCAATATTTGAGAGTTCAATACCCTCAACTATCTGTCGACACTAAAGGCCGCATACAAATGATCAAACTCCAGGACCTCGCAAACGAAGTTGGCGCAAAACTAAAAGAACGCGGTGAAACAGTCGCAGTAGCCGAGTCATCCAGCGGTGGATTGGTATCGGCTGCACTGCTCGCAGTCCCCGGCGCATCCGCTTATTTCATGGGTGGGTGTGTCGTTTACACCGGTCCAGCGCGTGACCTCTATTTGGGTATCAACCTCGACGATCACCCTGGAATGAGATCAGCCAGCGAGCCGTACGCTTTGCTCCTCGCACAAACGGGCAAAGCGAAACTCGAGACAACCTGGGGCATCAGCGAAACCGGGGCAGCCGGACCAACCGGCAACCGTTACGGCGATGACGCTGGTCACACATGTGTTGCAGTTTCAGGTCCTGACATTGATCGCGCAGAATCCCTCGAAACCGGCATCGCCGACCGTGAAGCGAACATGCAAACATTCGCCGAACGAACTCTTGAACTATTCCTTGCGGTTTTGGGCTAATTCCCTACTTTTTCTGCCCGACCTAATCGATCTGTTTAGGGTTGAAAACAAAAAAGGGGAGAACCTGCTGCGCTCCGCTTCCCTCCCCCGGATCGGGGGAGTTGGAGGGTGAGATTGCGATTACAAGCTGAGTGACTCCGTTGCAATCGCTAAACAACGAACATCTTAGGCAGAACCTACCGGCTCTTTATCATCAGCTCCCGACGACTTCTTGCGGGAACGCTTCTTAGGAGTCTGGACAACAATCGAGCCGTCCTTCATATCCAGTTCAACAAAATCACCGGCGTTGAACTCTCCACGAAGCAGTCTCTCCGATAGCTGGTCCTCGACCTCATCCTGGATCAACCTGCGAAGCGGACGTGCACCCATCTTCGGGTCGAATCCATTCTCAGCGAGGTAATCCCGAGTAGCATCAGTGACCTGCATTACCAGACCGTGGTCGAGGACTCGACTTTGCACTTCCTTCATCATGATGTCCACGATTTCGAGAATGTGAGCCTGCTCCAGCGGGTGGAACACAACAGTTGCGTCGATACGGTTCAGGAACTCTGGCTTGAAGCCGTTTCGAGGATCCTTTACCGCTTCAAGAACTCGGCCCTTCACACGCTCGTAATCGAGCTGTTCAGCACCTTCGTTGCCTCGGGCGAAGCCAAGACCACCGCTGGTTTGAATCAAGTTCGATCCGAGGTTCGAAGTCATGACGATCACAGTGTTCTTGAAGTCAACTTTGCGACCCTTAGAGTCGGTAAGGTGACCGTCTTCAAACACCTGCAACAGGATATTGAACACATCCGGGTGCGCCTTCTCGATTTCATCGAGCAGAATCACAGAGTACGAACGACGTCGGACTGCTTCAGTGAGCTGTCCACCTTCGTCAAATCCGACGTATCCGGGAGGTGCTCCAACCAATCGTGCAACCGAGTGCTTCTCCATGAATTCCGACATGTCGAGTCGGATCATGGCGTCCTCTTCACCGAACAGGTACTCGGCAAGTTTCTTCACGCTGTAAGTCTTACCAACACCAGTAGGTCCGAGGAACAGGAATGCACCAATCGGGCGCTTCGGATCCTTCAAACCGGCACGTGACCTGCGGACAGCCTTCGAAATAACGTTGAGAGCTTCGTCCTGCCCAACCACGTGCATACGAAGAGCATCTTCCATCTTGATAAGACGCTCTTTCTCTTCAACATCAAGTCGAGTGACTGGAATGCGGGTCCACATGGCAACGACTTCAGCAATGTCATCAGCTGTGACCTTCGCCTCGCCAACACCTGGATTGTCCTTCTTCCATGCAGCCTCTAACTGCTCGATCTTCGTGACCAGCTTCAGTTCACGGTCCCGAAGTTCTGCCGCAGTTTCATACTTTTGCGCTGAAATAACTTCGTTCTTCTCGCTCCGTACAGCCTCAAGCTCCTTCTGAGCCTCTCGCAGTTCCTTGGGAACAGTCGAGTGCTTGATACGAACACGTGAAGCAGCTTCGTCGATCAGGTCAATCGCCTTGTCAGGCAACTGCCTGTCGGCGATGTAACGATCAGCGAGCGTGGCGGCAGTTTCGAGTGCTTCCTCCGTGATCTCAAGATCGTGGTGAGCCTCGTACATGCCCTTCACACCGCGAAGAATATCGACGGTCTGAATCGAGTCAGGAGCGTCAACAGTTACGGGTAGGAACCTGCGCTCAAGTGCAGGGTCACGTTCAACATATTTGCGGTAGTCGTCCTGAGTTGTTGCACCAACAACCTGCAACTCACCGCGAGCAAGCGATGGCTTCAGAATGTTCGCTGCATCAACGGCACCTTCCGCGGCACCTGCACCAACCATGGTGTGCATTTCATCGATGAACAACACGCAGTTGCCGGCCTGCTTAAGTTCGGCGATAACCTTCTTCAGGCGCTCTTCAAATTCACCGCGGTATTTGGTACCTGCGACCAGCGCACCCATGTCGAGGGTTACCACTCGCTTGCCCTGGAGTGTTTCCGGAACATCACCGTCAACAACAAGGTTTGCGAGCTTTTCAACTATCGCAGTCTTACCAACTCCAGGCTCGCCAATGAGAACAGGGTTGTTCTTCGTACGGCGGCTCAGGATCTGAATAACTCGCTGAAGTTCAGTGTCACGCCCCACTACAGGGTCGAGGTCACCGTCTGCAGCCCGCTGCGTCAGATCTACGCCAAGCTCATCAAGGGTAGGAGTGCGGGTCGAGCGTGAAGTCGACTGGTCACCACCCTGCTTACCAGAGCTCTGGTTCTGGATGATGCGGTTGGTCTCTTCTCGAACCTTCTCAAGGCTTACGCCGAGACTTTCGAGAACACCAGCAGCGACACCTTCGCCCTCGCGCATCAATCCGATGAGCAAGTGCTCGGTGCCAATGTAGTGGTGGTTCAGTCGGCGAGCTTCGTCAACCGCAAGCTCGATGACTTTCTTCGCCCGTGGGGTGAGACCAATCTCACCGGGGGTGGGGCGTTCACCGCGGCCGATTATGAATTCGACCGCGGATCGGACTTTAACTAGCTCGACATTCAGGTTTGAAAGGACTCGCGCTGCTACACCTTCGGTCTCCCGTACGAGTCCGAGCAAAATGTGCTCAGTCCCGATGTAGTTGTGGTTGAAGCGTTGTGCTTCTTCCTGGGCCAGGGACAGGACCCTACGGGCCCTCTCCGAGAACTTTTCAAACCTGCTCGGCATTTAGTTTCCCCCCTCAGGAACTGCTTGCCGCAGTCCGTGAGTTTTATTCGCTGTCTTCGAAGATGTCTCCAAAGTCTGACCCATCAAGGCTCTCGCCCGATGAATCGTCAGCCGGAGCGTCGTTAGGGTCCAGCGTCTGCTTAAGACTCAGACCCAGCCTTCGACGTTCTGGCTCAATCCTGATGATCTTCAACTGCAGCTCATCGCCTTCGTTGACCACATCCCTAGGATGCTTGATCACCTGGTGTGCAAGCTCACTGATATGTATGAGTCCTTCAATGCCTCGATCGATTCGAGCGAATGCACCGAAGTTCGCAAGCTTAGTTACCGTGCCATCGACCGTCTGACCAACCGAGAACTTGGTCTCGATCTCGTCCCACGGCTCTGGCTGTAGGCGACGCAAGCTCAGCGCAATCTTCAGGTTTTCCCTGTCGACACGAAGAACATAAACATCGATCTCTTCGCCAACGGTAACGACTTCCTCTGGGCTCTTGATTGGCTCCCAGGAAAGCTCGGAAATGTGGATAAGTCCGTCTGCTCCACCAAGGTCTACGAACGCACCGAAGTTTGAGACTCCCGCTACGCGACCCTTTCGGATCTGACCTTCGGTAAGTTCCTGCACCAGTCGAAGCTTCTGAACTTGCTTCCACTGCTGAAGAGCTGCCCGCTCGGAGAATATGGCCCGGTTTCGTCGGCGATTAAGCTCGATGATCTTGAACTCGATCTCCATTCCGATGAAGCCTTCCTTAGGAGGCTCTCCACCAGGAACGTAAAGTTCTCGAGCTGGACCAACAAGCTGTGAAAGTGGGACGAATCCCTGGACGCCCTCGGACTCGACAACGGCACCACCACGGTTTGAACCGGTGATGACACCCTTGCAGGTCTCGTCGCCATCCATTGCTTTCTCAAGCACCCGCCAACCTTGCTCACCACGAGCACGGTCGATCGACAGAATCGACGAACCTTCCGAACCCTCAGGGTTCACTACGTAAGCGATGATCTCGTCGCCAACCGTCAACTCATCAAGAGCCTCAGGAGCGAGTGACCTCATCTCTTTGGTCGGTACGAAACCCTCGGACTTGTAGCCAATGTCTACAAGCATTCCTTCAGGCTTGCGGCTCATGACCTTACCGTCGATGATCTCTCCGCGTCGGAGAATCTTCGAAGGAAGGTACTCGTCCAAGAGGTCTGCCATGGTGAGCTCGCTCTCGGGCTTTTCTGCAACCGCTACAGCTGCATCTGCTTCTTCAGTTGAAGCTTCTGCCTCTGCTGCCGGGGCTTCTGTCGCCTCAGCTTCTGCAGCTGGTGCTGCTTCTGCCTCGGTCGTGTCGTTATTCTGCGTCTCAGGCTGTTCGTCTTTCAGAACTTCTGCCTGGCTATCTGGGGTGTCTGCTGTCGCCAATACGAATTCCTCGTTCAAATAATCAACCGACTTCTACTAAAGCCGGATATTCAATTATATGAACTGCCTTATCTACCCGCAAAGAAAATTACCTGTTATCGAACCACTAATTAAGGTGACTCCTCGGCAACCCTTCTCTAACGGTACGTACAACCTATTACGTTTGCAGTTCAACCGCACGACGTAATGGCACTAAACCGCCATGTATGTAAACCGTCGCATAAAGGTTTGATTCAGGTGTGCGGTGCAAATACTCCTCCCTCCCGGACTGGGAGGGTCAGTTCTCTCCTCGCGTAACGGGGAGAGCTAGAGAGGGGGATCAATGCGACTAGACTGTTCGACCAATGACGAATGTCCGCCCGGAGTTAACACCCCCAACCCCACCATCCAAGTGCCATAATTATTTGCCTGTTCTTTTACCGAATCACTTATCGGCGCAACGAATCATGGCAAAACCAAAGGTCTATATCGACGGTTCCGCAGGCACCACGGGTCTCCGCATCCAGGACCGCCTTGCTGAGAACGACCTGATCGAGCTTTCCATCCTCCCTGAGGGTGCGCGCCGAGACCCTGTCGAACGTCGAGCCGCCATTGCCGACGCTGATCTTGCAATTCTTTGCCTACCCGATGACGCAGCGGTTGAATCTGCTGGCTGGTGCATCGAAAAAGGTACCAAAGTCGTTGATGCTTCTACCGCTCATCGCGTAGACGACGACTGGGCATTCGGGCTTCCCGAAATGGCTCCGGGCCAACGCAAGAAAATCGCAAACTCATCAACCGTTTCAAATCCTGGCTGTTACCCAACTGGGATGATCCTTGGCATCCGTCCGTTAGTTGAAAATGGACTCCTCGGAAAAGATGCTCCGGTAAGCATTCACGCTATTTCGGGATATACAGGCGGTGGCAAAACACTCATTGCGAAGTGGGAAGAAGAACGCCCCGACCTGTTCGACCTTCCGTTCGAATCGCCCTACGCCCTGCACACGAAGCACAAGCATGTGCCGGAAATGCACAAGTACACGGGTCTTACTTACGAACCCCAGTTCATGCCTTCAGTTGGACCGTTCCCAACCGGCATGCGCCTTGAAATCCCGCTGCACAAAGCGGTACTGCAAAACGGCACATCTGCCAACGATATTTGGGAAGTCCTCGATGCTCGGTACGCCGACGAGCAGTTCGTGAAGGTCAATTCAATAGAAGACACACTTGCCTACGCTGACCCAGCTTTCGATCCAAGAGTTGCCAACGAAACCAACCGCATCGACATTTCAGTAATGCCGAATCCACTCGGTCACGTCATGCTCATCATGCAGCTCGACAACCTCGGTAAAGGTGCCTCAGGTGCAGCCGTCCAAAACATGAACCTCATGCTCGGACTCCCAGAAGACAACGGTCTAACAGCCTAGATCCAAAACGTCCCGACCTTGCTGGAGGGACCTTCGGCGGGGTGTTATAGGGGCAGCGAGATCCTTCGACGAGCTCAGGATGAAGAGTGTTTGTTGTTCGTCATCCTGAGCCTGTCGAAGGGTCAAAAACGCCCCCTACCCAACCACCGGATACGTCATCTTGATCTCAAGACCTGTCGAATCAATCTCCGGTTGCTCAGGCAAAGTGGCAACTTCGCCGTTGGCAACGAACAATCCAACCGCCGGTGCAATCGCATCGACGATGTCGTCTCGTGCTACATCCTTCCGAAGGTACTGATTAAGACACTCGTCGTACAACCGTCTCGAATCTGGATACAGTGATTCCAGCAAATCCATTCGCTCGTCAAAACCTTCGGTCGTCTTCTTGTAGTGGTTCATCGGTTTTCGTCCGTTCAACGCCCAGAACACCAACTCGGTATTCACCTCGTTGAACTTTTTACGTGCGTCACAGTCACTAGCTACTAGCTGATCAACCTCGCGAATCTTGTCCATGATGAACCAGGTTTGCTTTGAAAGCTTTTTACCGGTCAACTCGAAGTTCTTGGCACTTGCATCCGGGTAGTTGTCGACGTCCAAAGTCCCGCGAGCAGGTGAAACAAAAACCGAAGAATTTCGCGGACCCAGCCGCGATCGAGCGTCTTTCTCGCATCGTCGGCCATCAGGTCCTCGATCCGACAGACCTATTTGAATGTCAATCAAGAATCGCTCAGCGTCATCGAAATGACGATACAAATGCTTGGCAGTGCGAAACAGTCCATGCTCGTACCGCCCTGATCGATCAATCCCAACAGCGAACCAACCAGACTTACAACCATCCACACCAACATATTCACTCATCCCTCGAGCATAGCAATCACTCACCCGCTAAACTCCCCTTCCATGCCTCCACCCTTCAGATACATCCTCTTCGACCTCGATAACACCCTCATCGACAGAGTCGCCGGAGTGCGCTACCTCGGAAAAACGCTCTACGAATCGGATGTCTTAGATCAGACAAAACACTCCATCGAAAATGCCGTAGAAATTTTCGAGCGAATCGATGCGGATGGATACCAGCCCGACAAACTGAAACTCTTCACAGATCTCG
>JAYQWG010000009.1:0-1968 GCA_038150225.1 Chloroflexota bacterium | reverse complement strand
CCCAGGAGCTCCTGGCTAGAGCCAAAGAACTGATCGACGCTGAAGTTTCACCAGATGGCTACAGCGTCGGATGGAATGTAGGTGGAGTAGGTGGACAAATCATCCCGCACGTCCACCTTCATGTGATTCCGCGCCACGTCGATGAACCGCTTGCGGGCAAGGGGATACGGGCACACATTAAGCAACCCACAAACCGCCGACCTAGTTAGCAACGCGTCCCGACCGAAGTGGAGGGACCTTCGGTGGGGTGTGGTAGGGCAGCGAGATCCTTCGACAGGCTCAGGATGACAATCCATGGTCCGGAATTGCTATTCTCTTTCCCGATTGGAAAGGGTCAGGGGATAGGAGATTGCGACGCATGACCCAAGGACGTAGGCCAGGTCAAGCACGCCACCCTAGTGCCGCGCCTCATCCCCATACGCAGCCTGTAACCGATCTAGTTCCGCGAGCATCTCTGCCTGAACATCATCAAACTCAGGGTTCCCGTAAACGTTGTTCAACTCCTGCGGATCAGCTTCCAGATCGTAAAGCTCCCACTCGGCATCCAGCACGAGGTCAGGATTCCCCGTGTCCTCAGGCGTCACACCGTAGTAGTAAATCAACTTGTACCTCTCGTTCCTCACACCGTAATGCGGAATGATCCGGTGCCCGATCGTGTGCATCCAGTAGCGGTAGTACAAGCTTGTGCGCCACTCGCTCGGGGTCGATCCTTCAAGCACTCCACGACCCGATTCGCCCTGAACTTCGTCAGGCACATCTACGCCGGCATAGTCCATGAACGTTGGCGCGAAGTCGATGTTCAACAGCATGTCGCTGTTCACTGAACCAGCTTCGATCTGACCCGGGTACCGCGCAATGAACGGCATTCGCAGCGACTCCTCGTACATGAACCGCTTGTCGTGCCAGCCATGGTCGCCAAGGAACATGCCCTGGTCTGACGTGTAAACGACCAGCGTGTTTTCAGCTAAACCATGCTCGTCGAGGTAATCGAGTAGCGTCCCGACACTGTCATCAACCGCCTGAACGGTCCGGGTGTAGTCGGTGATGTACCGCTGGTACGCCCACTTCCGTTTTTCCTCGCGGTTCGTCACCCACTCTGGTGGATCGAATTTCAAATTAGCCTTGCGCGTGTCCTCGATTTGGATCGACGAAATCTTCACGGCGGTCGACCGCGTTTCGTACTTGTCCATAAGGGTTTCCGGTTCCGGGAACTCACCTTCCACACCAAGGTCCTGGTGACGTTCAGCTGCCAGCCACGGAGAGTGCGGAGCCTTGTGGTGAACCATCAGGAAGAATGGATTTTCCGAGTCTCGAGAATCGAGCCAGTCGACGGCTTTCTCAGTAATGATGTCGGTGCAGTAACCCTCGTACTGTACTTCATTGCCGTTCTCGAAAAATTTTGGATCCCAGTAGTCGCCCTGCTCAGGCAGAACGTTCCAGTAGTCGAATCCCTGAGGATGACTGGCGTCATCGTTACCGAGGTGCCACTTGCCGACAATCGCAGTGTCGTAGCCCGCGGCTTTTAGAAGTTTTTGCGATTGGACCGGACGTGAAGCATCGATCTTGTCGTCGAGGGTTTTGACCTCGTTCACGTGTGAGTACTGACCCGTCAGGATGGTCGCCCGACTTGGTGTGCAAAGAGCGTTCGTGCAAAAAGTGTTTTCAAGCCTCACACCTTCGGCAGCCAGCCGATCAATGTTCGGAGTCTGATTCACAACGCTGCCATAGGCCGAAATCGCGTGCGCCGCGTGATCATCCGACATGATGTACAAAATATTCGGCCGCTCGCTCAATGCTCGTTCCTCTTTCACAACTTCAATTCAAACTTCGGCGAGTATACCCACAACCTGTCATCCCGACCGGAGCGGAGGGATCTGGTCGAACATCATCCGTACGACTGCGCTAGGATTCGCACCAAACCAACCATCACCGCAACTCATCCTCATGACCATCACCGTCACAACCCCT